>NZ_JBWKOM010000002.1:0-179604 GCF_059416085.1 Pseudomonas sp. GW821-FHT09E12
CCCCCCCCCCCCCCCCCCCCCCCCCCCCCCCCCCCCCCCCCCCCCCCCCCCCCCCCCCCCCCCCCCCCCCCCCCCCCGCGCAGGAGTGAAGATCCTCTCTCTTCAGGCCTTTGCTCTGCAATCCTCACATTCTTCCTGGTTGTGGTGTGCATTCGCTGAATCATGACCTGATTCTCTTTCTCATCCTTCCGCCAGGGCGGGAATACAGGTTTTCATGAGGTTCGTGGACTTTGTTGGTCGCCGAGTTGGTTTCTGCTGCGTGACGTCAGCAAATCCAGGCGTCATGGCCCCTGCTGCTGGATCTTTTCCTGGGGTACCGCTCTGTGACGCGTCTCTGTACCTCATCGTTGATTTGTCATTTGGCAGATACCGGTGTCGGTTGTCGCGCCATCGTGGGTCTCCTTTATGGTGTTCGTTGTGGTGGCGACTGTATTTTTCATCAATTGCCCTCGCCTCGACGTAGATCTATGCCTGTCCCCGCAGTCGAATCCTGCGCTGCGCTTGCCAACCGAACGTTGCGCGTAGGTAGGGCCTTGTGGGGAGTTTAAGAGAGGGAGAGGCTCATGGTCTGATCCCGGGTGGGCGGTGCATCATGTCATGCGCGGCGATGAGACGAGGGGAGGACGCGGATCAGAAGAACCAGAGCAGGATGATCGGCAGGCATTCGCTCGAGCCCCGGTTTTCTCCTTGTCGATAGCAGAGGGGTAGGGTGATCGATGAACCACTTTTGTTGGGGGTAAAAATGGGGTGTTCGGAGGCCCGTCCAGGGAGAGGGTCTTTACCAATGGGGTACTTGGCTTGGGTGGAGAGGGAGCCTGTACGCTTGTAAAGCATGAAGCATGCATCAAGCGCTAGTTTGAAGTTATAAGATGGATTCATTGTAAGATTTTGTGATTACTTCATGAGAAAGGCTGCGAGTAGATGTGGCTTTTTTTTTAAAATATAAGTCTGTCAGTGACAAAGTGCTTCGTACCTTGCGTGTTAGCATTCAATGGACAAGAGGTGGGCGCAGTAGTTTCTTGGTTGCCAGATTTAGTTGGCTGAGAGGCAAAAGAGGAGTGGCTTGCGAGACTGCGCTTAATGATTAGATGGTGCTTGGCATTTTATGAGGAGCCGCTAAGGTCAAGGGCGATGATGGCTATATGCTATCTGCTGGTTTGGTAATAATCTCGAGCAGGTTGAATGTCAATAATAATTTAAATATTTGTCCAAGGCCTTCCTGTCTGCTTCCTGTCTGTACTACCCAAAAGGTTAATAATCTATAGTTGCTTGTGCGTAAGATATACACCGCTGCCGGCTGCTGGGGTAATAAGAGCTATTGCACTAAATCATGAATACGCGTAGTCGGCCCAGGTTGATGATGCGCTGCAAAAAAATTGTAATAGTATATAGGGGTGATGTTGGCATGCTGTTTAAGCATGGCGGCATAGGGGTGCTGTACAAGTTGGGGTTATAATGATATGCAAGGTGCTAACACGCTTGATCAGAAAGTATCTTCGTGTCGATGGTGTATTCCTGCGTTTCAGTCACTATCCATCTCTGTAGAAGGTGTTTATGTTCTGATGAGGGGGGAGCTGACAATTCGAGATGTTAACGTAACAAGGCACATTGAAGCTGGCGAGCTATTGGTTGTCAGGCGGGGTAGCTATCTGGTGAGAACTGGGGAGCAGCGAAGTGACTTGTTATGGATTCCATTGTCAGATCAGTTCCTGCAAGGCTTTATCCAGCGCTTCGGCGCATTGCTGGGTGAGGTTGAGCGGAGGGAAAAATCAGGTGTAAATATTATCGCTTTTGAGAGCAATCCATTGCTCGCTGATTGTGTAAAAAGTTTGAAGAATTTGCTTGTGCACGAGCACCCACCGATGCTGGCATCGTTGAAGGTGGAAGAGTTGCTGATTCTGTTTGTCTTTGGTCCTCAAGGCGCAGAGTTGATGTCATTACTGCGTCAGCAGAGCAACAGGAACGTCGAGCGATTGCAGCTTTTTATGGAGCAGTACTTCCTGAAGGAATGGCGGATAAGTCAGTTTTCCAGGGAGTTTGGCATGGGCTTGACGACGTTCAAGGATCTTTTTGGAGTTGTGTATGGCGTCTCTCCCAGGGCCTGGATCAGTGAGAGACGAATTTTGCATGCCCATCATTTGCTCCTTAATAGCGAGCTGAGCATTGTGGATATTGCGATGGCAAGTGGTTTTTCCAGTCAGTCGTACTTTACCCAGAGCTACCGGCGTCGATTCGGTTGTACCCCAAGTCGCTCCCGGCAGTGCAAGGAGTCCGCGTTGAGTGCGGAGGCGTAATATGTCGATCCATCTGTCTGGAGGATGTGTCTAGATATGAGAGTGTATCGACGCGAGCACTGATTAAAAATGATAAAAAAACGCCGATTTATATAAGGTCTTGAAGAGTATCTTTGATAGAGTTGGGTCGTTGGTGGTTGATTTGAAAAACGATGGCGTATGAAAAGTATGCGACTGGCTTAAGATTGATGAAGTCGCGCTATCATGCCTGTCAACGGTTAACTGGTATGGAATCATGAAATATGCAGGGATGTAATTTCAGGGGTTTCCTATGAAAGCCCATCTGCCTGATGGTTATCGAGACGGGGCTTTGATCTTGTCTTTGATACATCGGATCTACAGCCTTTCTGTAGAGGGCTTTAAACCGTTGCATCGTGGGACTCTTGTTCGTGTTGTGGTGCCTGGGCAGTTGCACGCATTGTATGATACAGGCTTCGCTCGAGTGGTTATGGCTGAGCGTAGGCGTTTTTCCGGTTGTAGGCAGGGTATTGAGGTGCTTTTCATCAACCATGGAAATGCTGTCCTGACTGTGGCGCATGTAGCATGGAAGTGGCAGCGCGGGTTGGTTCAGCGTTACTTCATGGGGAGCGGATTAACGACGTATTGCTGCAAAGTGAAATGCCCTGCTCGTAAGGCCATTAGTGCCTTGTCAATGAATGTGACGATAGATCATGAATATGCAAATGATCCGCTCGCCATCGACGCCTCTCCCTTTAGCGCTCCTTGCTACCTCCTGCCTGCTGGAAGCGGTTCGCTTCCGGTAAAATCCGATAAGTTTACGTATCTAGTGGTTTGTCTTTCATTCCGGTTCTGGGAGTGGATGCCTCTATACCTGTATCTTGCCGTAATTGAGGCAGTGTTGCGCTGGGTGATCTCATTAGCGCTTCTTGAACGACGATTAATTTCACGATAAAGATTATAAAGTTTAACTCGAGTAACGCTTGAGTTCGACTGGCGGGTGGGGTTCGTCTGAAAACATCAATTGGCATTGACTATGTCATGCAATGGTAACTTCCATTGTTGATGTCTTGTCTTCATTGAATCTGGAAGTCGGCGCGCCCTGGTTGTAGTGAATAAATGATCTTGTGATTTTTAACTGTCATTGCGACGGAGATAGAGCTGGGCCTAATTCATCGTTTGGTATGAGCGATGGACGGTTTGTCGTTGCCCAAAAAAATCGATAGCAGTGATGAGTGCCGAGAGTACCTACTTAATAGTTGCCTGAAGGGGGTGATACTTATGAGTTCGATCATTGATAAACTTTGCGAGCGCGCCAGAACTTCTTCCTCACAGAGAGCGTTCGAATTTTTGTCGTCGAAGGGTGTGTCGGAGCAGGTTCTGGATTACGCGGAACTGAAGCGTTCCGCAAGTCGAGTGGCAGCCATGCTCAAGGCTGCCGGAGCGGGTGTTGGGGAACGCGTCCTGATTCTCTGTCAACCTGGGCCGGAGTACGTCACGGCGTTTTTTGGCTGTCTTTATGCGGGTGCTGTTGCCGTTCCTTTATTTCCGCCGCGCAATCGTTTGCATGTCTCGCGCGTCGTCAGCATTTTGAACGATGCCCAGGCCTCCTTGTTGCTCTGCAACGCCAAGGGGATGGGGCGTTACGGTGAGTTTTTTTCCGAAATGGGCGTCCCCGACTCCGCCTTGCTGACTATTGAGGCAAGTGAGCGATACGTCGAGGGGCTGCCCGAACCTGCGGTTCAACTTCCTGAAAACACCGCATTCCTGCAATACACCTCAGGAAGTACGGGAAACCCCAAAGGGGTGATGGTTTCCAACCGGAATATTGAACACAACCTGGGGATGCTCAACGAATGGCTGGGGGGGAAGCCTGGTGAGGTCATGGTCAGCTGGCTTCCGCCTTACCACGACATGGGGTTGATCGCGGGTCTGTTGGCGCCGGTCATGGCTGGTTATCCGTGCGTGTTGATGCCACCGGAAACCTTTGCCCATAGCCCGTTTGTCTGGTTGGACGCGATCAGTCGGTATCGAGCGACGATCAGCGGTGCTCCCAACTTTGCCTACAGCATGTGCTGTCAGCGCATCAGCAATGAGCAATTGTCTACGTTGGATCTTGGCAGTTGGCGGCATGCTTTTAATGGCGCGGAGCCTGTCAGGGCCCGGACCATGGCTGAGTTCTCCTCGCGTTTTGCTGCCAGCGGCTTCGACCCCTTCGCTTTTGCACCGTGCTACGGACTGGCTGAGAGCACATTGATCGTTACCGGCTATGCCGGTGATAAACAGCCTTCCAGTCTGCTGGTCGACCGGCAGATTCTGCAGGATGAAAAGCACGCAATCATCAACCAGCAATTCGAGACTCCACAGGCCCAGGACAGTCCGGTATGGCGTTCGTTGGTCAGCGTCGGACCGGTAATCGGCCAGCAGAAGTTACTGATTGTCGATCCCGAGACGGCCTCGCCGTGCGCCGAGCGCTGTGTCGGTGAGATCTGCGTATCGGGGCCGAGCGTTGCCCGTGGGTATTGGCAGCAGGCGCAAGCCAGCAACCACGCGTTCCAGTCCGTCAGCGATCAGGCGGGAGAGGTTTACCTTCGCTCCGGTGATCTTGGATTTCTGCATGAAGGGGAGCTGTACGTGACCGGTCGCTTGAAGGACATGATCATCATCGCCGGGCGCAACTTCTATTCGGAAGACATCGAGCAGTCGGTCGTAACGAGTCAGCCCAAGGTGGTCGCTAATGGCTGCGCTGCATTCGTCAGCGAGCATGACGTTCAGGAAAGCCTGGTGATTGTCGCCGAAGTCGAGCGCACGCAACGCCATGGCAATTTGCAGGACATGATGATGGATATCCAGAAGGAAGTCTGGATGAAACACGAAATCAATCCGCAAGCCGTGGTGCTGGTATCTCCCGGCCAGGTACCGCGGACATCGAGCGGCAAAGTCCGCCGCAAAGCCTGTCGCCAGGCCTGGGAAAGCGGCGAACTCAAGGTGCTCGACCACTGGGCGCGCGAGCCGCTGATGGCTGACTGAGTTCACGCCAAGAGGTCGTCGTTCCAAAACCGGAATCAACGTCGCATTAACCCTGCCTCTGGATGAAGCCCGACTGTGGCCCGTCCTGGTGGTATAGGCGGCCTGTGCCCGATGGAAACCTCAACCTCCTACTATTTGAATAACTTTCGGGTGGCATCATGAATACACCAGCATTTTTTCCAGATAACGAGAAGGTCGGCGGTCCCCAGGCGGACTTTCAGGACATCGCGATCATCGGCGTCTCCGGTCGTTATCCCATGGCTGAAAACCTTGATGAGTTCTGGCGCAACCTGGCCTCAGGTCGCGACTGTGTATCCAGGCTGCCCGAAGATCGCTGGCAACAGGGACACCCGCAACGAGAGCACTCTGGCGATACCTGGGGCGGTTTCCTGAAGGATGTCGATTGCTTCGATTCGCTGTTCTTCAACATCACTCCGCGGGATGCCGCCAAGCTCGATCCGCAGGAACGGCTTTTCCTGCAATGTGCCTATGCTGCCATCGAGGACGCCGGCTACACCCGAAGGACCTTGGGCAAGTCGGTGGCCGAGCGGCATTCCAGGCAAAGCCGGGTGGGGGTCTTCGCGGGAGCCATGTATCAGGAGTATCAACTCTACGGAGTTGAAGCTTCATTGGTCAGCGATGGCACGGCGGCGAATGGTGTGGCCGCATCCATTGCGAACCGGGTCAGTTTTTTCTGCGGTTTCAATGGCCCGAGCCTGACGCTCGATACCATGTGTTCGTCCTCGATTACCGCCATCCACCTGGCTTGCCAGAGCCTGCAATTGCAAGAGTGCGAAGTGGCGTTGGCCGGTGGTATCAATCTCTCTTTGCACCCCAACAAGTACCGCTTGCTCAAGGACAACAAGTTCCTTTCGCAAAAGGGGCGCTGTCGCAGTTTCGCCAGGGGAGGGGATGGCTATATTCCCAGCGAAGGTGTCGGTGTCGTGGTGCTCAAGCCCTTGGCCAAGGCTGTGCTCGATGGTGACCGAATCCATGGGGTCATCAAGGCCAGTGTGATAAATCACGGCGGGCACTCCACGGGTTACTACGTGCCCAACGCCGAGCAGCAATCGGCGTTGATCAGGGAGGCCATCGACAAGGCAGGTATCGATCCCCGGCACATCCAGTATGTCGAAGCGCATGGCACCGGCACGCCGGTAGGCGACCCGATCGAGTTACAAGGACTGAGCACCGCCTTTGGCGCCTATACCCAGGATAAACAGTTCTGTGCAATCGGATCGGTCAAGTCGAACATTGGCCATTCCGAAAGCGCCGCCGGTGTTGCGGCGCTGAGCAAAATCCTGCTGCAGATGAAACATGGGCAGTTGGCACCCTCGCTGTATGCCGATGAAATCAATCCCGATCTCAACTTCACCGACTCTCCCTTCTATGTGCAGCGGAATCTGGAGGCATGGCCGTGTGCGGTCGACGAGCAGGGCCGTCGGCGTCCGCGCATGGCCAGCCTGTCTTCATACGGCGCCGGAGGCTCGAATGCCCACCTGATCATTGCGGAGTATCTGCCGTCGCAGGCGGTCGCTCAGCAAGGCCCGCAGGTGCCTCCAGTCCTGGTGTTGTCCGCACCCAACCAGGTGGCCTTGCAGCTCCAGGCCAGGCAGTTGTTGCAGTTCTTCCAGGCGGGCGGTGCCGCTACCTCCCAGGAGCTGCTTGAGTGTGCCTACACCTTGCAAGTGGGCAGGGAGGCCTTTGATTGGCGCCTCGGATTCGTGGCCCAGGATGTGGATGCGGCGATTGCGTCACTGGAGCAGTTCCTCGATGGGGCCCATGAGCAGGTTGCCCATATTCTGCACGGCAGGATAAACGAATCGACAGCCCGTCCGGCGGTGCCCGGGGACACCCATGGCGGCGCTGACCCACAGCAATGCCTGCGCGCCTGGATCGATGGCGCGGATATCGACTGGGCGAACCTGTACGGCAAGGTTCGTCCGGCTCGCGTCAGCCTGCCGACGTATCCGTTTTCCCGGAACAAGCTCTGGTTGAAAACCGATACCCGGCTTTCACCTTACCCATCGCCAGTGGTAGATGGACCTCATGCCCATCCCCTGCTCGGACAGCATCAGTCTGGAACACTGATGTTTTCTTCAGTGTTCAGCGGTCAGGAGCCTTTCCTGGCCGATCATCAAGTCAACGGCAGCCCGATACTGCCGGCCGTTGCCTATCTGGAGATGGCCAGAGCGGCACATGAGGCATTGACGCCCGATAAGGCGCCACTGAGCCTGCACAAACTGCTCTGGTCCAGGCCGGCACAAGTGGCAGACGCAGTACTCGACACACGTATTACCCTGAGCGTCCAAGACAGCGCCCATCAGTCATTCATCATTGAAAGCACGGACGCCTCGGGTGACTACCTGACATGCGCCAGGGGCACGATCGGCAGGCTGCAGCAATCCGCACCGCCAGCGCTCGATGTACCGGCATTCATTGGCCAGCACTGTCATCGGCGGTATGAGGGGGCTGAGTGCTATCGCCACTTCGCGAGCATCGGTCTGGACTACGGGCGCAGCCACCAGACCATTGAATACCTGCACCGCGGAGCGCACCACGTAGTTGCCAGACTGAACCTGGCGCCATTCGACACAAGCTACCAGCTCCATCCTTCAATGGCGGATGGGGCGTTCCAGGCGATCATCGGGTTTTATCTGGGGGCCGATCATAGCGACTGGCTACCGGTGCCTTTTGCCCTGGAACGGGCGGATCTGCATCGTGCCTGTTCATCCGAGATGTGGTGCATTGTCTCGCATGCGGCGCAAGGGGACGGCAAGGTCTTCGATATCCAACTGCTCGATGTCGACGGGCGGCTTTGCGCGCTGTTCAGCGCATTGACGATCAAGGATTTCTCTGCGGCGAAACGTGTCCCGGTCGAGGTCGCCCCGGTCGCTGTCACGCCGGGTAGGAATGTGTCCTTGGCGGTCGAGTGGCAACCTTGTGAATGGCTTGCCACGCCAGCACCCGCGCCTCTCAAGGTATTGCAGATCGGCACGCAGGATGGAATCGAAGCCGAGCTGTCCAGGCTGTTGCCGCAGCGTGTTTATGCCGACCATCAGGAGCTGGCCAGTCGCGAGTCGTGTGATCGCCTGCTGGCCCGCGCAGGGGCGTTCGATGAAATCCTGTGGATTGCTCCAACGCCTGGAGCCGACCTGATACAAGAACAGGAAACAGGCATGATGAACCTGTTCCGACTGGTCAAGGCGCTGCTTTCGCAAGACTGCCATACCCGTCAGTTGTCATTGACGCTGGTCACATCCCAGGCTCAATCGGTGCACGAGGCCGAGCCGGTCTTTGCCGCCCATGCCTCCGTCCACGGCTTGGTAGGGGTGCTTGCCAAGGAAATGCGTAAATGGCGTTTCCGGATGATTGACCTGGACGGGACTCGCCCCTGGCCAGTGGAGCAACTGCTGACGCTGCCCTTCGACTCGAAGGGGGAAACCTGGGCCTTGCGTGCAGGCCGTTGGTACCGGCAATGCCTGATGGCGTGCCATGAGCCGCTGGCGAAAGAGGCCTGGGCGTTCCGTCGGCATGGGGTGTATGTGATCCTCGGTGGCGCCGGTGGCATCGGCAAGGCCCTGAGCCGTTATCTGATCGAACACTACAGCGCCAACGTGATCTGGCTTGGCAGGCGCAGCCTGGAGCAAGGCATCACCGCGGAACTGGACAGTTTCCGCGACCTGTCTCATGTGCCGATCTATTTTCAGGCTGATGCAACCGACCCGGCGGCGCTTGCCGAGGCCTATCGGCAGATCAAGCAACGCTTTGCGCACATTCATGGCGTGATCAATTCGGCCATCGTGCTCCACGATCAGAGTGTCCTGAGCATGGAGGAGCGAACGTTCGCCCTGGTGCTAGGCACCAAGGTCGCAAGCAGTGTGAACATGGCGCAGGTGTTCGGCCATGAACCGCTCGACTTCATGTTGTTCTTCTCCTCTCTGGCGGCCTTCCTCAAGACCGCGGGGCAGAGCAATTACACGTCAGGGTCGGTATTCCAGGATGCCTTTGCCCATCACTTGCGCAACGTTTGCCGGTTCCCGGTCAAGATCATGAACTGGGGCTACTGGGGCGAGTTCGGCGCGGGTGCTTCCGAGCACTATCGTCAGCGGATGGCGAACATCGGCGTTGCTTGCATTGATACCGCCGAGGGCATCGCGGCCGTCGAGTTCCTGCTGCGCAGTTCGCTTTCGCAACTGGGCTTCATCCGCATGCTCGATTTCAACGCGCTCAATATCTTGCCGGGCATGCTGCTGGATCGTGCGCTGGAAATCGGCGATCGGTACGCCACGGTGAGCGATGTGGCCGGGGTACTGGCCCGCGCGGACCTGCAGATGCAGGCACTGCTGCCGCAGCCCCTGGGCGCGGCCATGGCCGTTGCACCTCAGGTCGCCGCCCTGGCTGCGTCGTTGCCCGCCGAAGCGAATGGGGGGCTGGCGCCGTTGCCAGCGAGAGACTCGGCAAAGCCGGTGCGTGATCTGCGCGACAGGGCGTTGGCTCATATGAAGACTCTGGTCAGTGAGGCCCTACAGGTGCCTGTTGACGAGTTGGATCTCGGTACGCCGCTGGTGCGTTATGGCGTCGACTCGATCTCGGCGGTGTACATCACCAACGCCTTGGGTGAGGTGTTCGGCAAGGTCGATGGCACCTTGTTGTTCGACCTGCAGACGATTGAAGAGCTGGCCGACCATTTTCTTTCGGTTCAGCCTCAGGTCTACGCAGGGCTTTTCGGCAGTGTGACGGCCGAGGATCCTCCCTCCGCCAGCAGCCAGCCCGCGGTGTCGTCTGGCGCGGATTTGCGCAGCAATACGGTGCTGCGCATGAGAGCCCTGGTCAGCAATGCCCTGGAGGTTCCGCTCGATCAACTCGATGACAGCACGCCATTGGTGCGCTATGGAGTTGACTCGATCTCGGCGGTGTACATCACCAATGCCCTGGGCGAGTTGTTCGGTAAAGTCGACAGCAGCCTGCTGTTCGATGTCCAGACCATCGACGAAGTGGCGGACTATTTCCTGGCTCACGAGCCCGATACCTGCGCCAGGCTGTTCGGGGCTGAGACGGACGTTAGCGACACCAACCGCGTTCAAGGCCCATTGCTCGAGACACCGCAGCAGGGGGCAGCGACTTCAGTACAGGCCTCGTCTGCGGCACCGCGGTTGCCGATGCTGACAATCAACCGTGACGACGATATCGCGATTGTCGGCATGGCCGGTCGTTATCCCCAGGCGCTCGATCTCCCCGCGTTCTGGCACAACCTGCTCAAGGGGGTGCACTGCATCGAAGAAATTCCCGCGCAGCGCTGGGATTGGCGCACCGGCTTTTCGAGCGACCCCGAATTGATCGGCGGCTGCTATACGCGCTGGGGCGGTTTCATCGAGGGGCATGACGAATTCGATCCAGTCTTTTTCCATATTTCTCCGGCCGAGGCCGAGTTGATGGACCCGCAGGAAAGGCTGATTCTGCAGCACGCCTACAGTTGCATCGAGGATGCCGGCTACACCCCCCAAGGGCTTTCGAACGGAGGGGATGTCGGGGTGTTTGTCGGCGTCATGAACAGCGACTATCCGCTGGTTTCGCGCTATTGGTCGATCGCCAACCGCGTGTCCTACGTCTTTGACTTTCGAGGTCCCAGCATTGCGCTGGATACGGCCTGTTCTTCGTCCCTGAGTGCGCTGCACCTGGCTGCCGAAAGCATCCGTTGCGGCAGCTGCGCCAGCGCCCTGGTGGGCGGGGTCAACCTGATTACCGACCCGGTGCATCTCTCCAGCCTGTCCTACATGCAGATGCTCTCCCACGGCGATGCCTGCCGTGCCTTCGGCGATCGGGCGGACGGTTTCGTCGCCAGTGAAGGCGTGGGCGTGGTGATGCTCAAATCCCTGGGGCAGGCCAGGCGAGAAGGCGACCATATCTACGGGGTGATCAAGGGCAGCATGATCGGCGCCGGGGGACGCACGTCGGGCTACACCGTACCGAGTCCACGATCCCAGTCCCAGCTCATGGTCAAAGCGCTCGAGCGTGGGGGAATCGCGGCCCAGGATGTCAGTTACATCGAGGCCCATGGCACCGGGACCGCCCTGGGCGACCCGATTGAAATCAAGGGGCTGGTAGGTGCCTATACGGGGCTGACGGCATCCGGCCAGACCTGCGCGCTGGGCTCGGTGAAGTCCAATATCGGCCACGCGGAAAGCGCCGCCGGCATGGCGGGCCTGAGCAAAATATTGCTGCAGATGAAACACGGCATGCTGGCGCCGACCCTGCATGCCCACCCATGCAACCCGCGTATCGATTTCAGCCAGACGCCGTTGTACCTCGTGGAGACGGCTCAAGCCTGGGAGCGTCGGACCAGGCAACAGGACGGCCAGACCTGGCTGGTGCCGCGGATTGCCGGCCTGTCCTCCTTCGGGGCAGGAGGGGCCAATGCCCATCTGTTGATCGCCGAGGATGATCAGGCTCCAGCCCACATGCCTGGCGCTGTCGTGAGTGCGATTGTGTTGTCGGCGCAAAGCCGTGAACAACTGCGGCAACGCGTCGACGATCTGTCGCGGCACCTGCACAACGAAAGGCTCGACGACACTCACCTGAGTCGTCTGGCATTCACATTACAGACAGGCCGCGAGACCCTGGAGTGGCGCCTGGGGTTCGTCGTTCGGGACATGGCCCATTTGAGCCAATGCCTGGGCCAGATACTGGATACCGACTGGTCGCAACTGGCCTGGCTGGCCATCGGCGATACTCCGCCCCGCAGCAAGCCCACGTTGCCGCCGGTGCATAGCGCAGCGCCATGGACCAGCCAGGCGCTGCAACAGCAGATCGACAACTGGGTGCAGGGCGACCCGGTGGATTGGGCGCAGTGCCATGTCCGGCAACCGCAACGCCTGAGTTTGCCCGGTTATCCGTTCCGTCGTGACCGCTATTGGCTTGCACCGAGCCATGACCTGCGCCGCCTGACTCCGACGGCAGAAGGGAACTCGTCTTCACCGCTCAGGGAAAGCGCGCAGGTGGAGGCGCGTGCCAAGCAACCGGTGCTGACTTACCGGGAAGTCTGGCAGCCACAGGAACGGCAGAACCGTCATTCGTCGGCGCAGGTGCGGCGAGTCCTGTGTCTGGTCGATCGTGCGGAGCGCGGCCAGGCGCTGAACCTGGTCATCGAACAGGCGCACCCGGGTTGCGCGGTGATGTTCCTGGTCTGCGACGGCGAAGCCACTGGCCTGAGCAATGGGGTGGCGCTCGCCCGTGACGACCTGGAGGGCTTCACCGCGGCCTTTCAACAGGTGCGCCAACGCTGGTCCGACGTGGATATCTGCTACCACGCACTGGGCGCCTGCGATCTCTATTACTGCGAGCGTTATGAAGGATTGCTGTACAGCATCCAGGCAATGATGGCGGCACAGTTACCGGTCCATCGACTGTTCCTGCTGGCTCGTTATCCACTGCCGAGGTTGCAGGCCCAGGTCGAGAGCTGGATGGGGTTTGTGCGTTCGCTGCCGATGGTCATGCCGCAGACGCGGGTCAGCCTGCTGGCCTGCCAGGACACCCCCGGCACAGGTGCATTGTCGATGGCGGACTGGTTCGCCCTTCATGTGTTGCCAGAGGCGCTGGCCGCTGAAGAGGACAGCGTGTTCTATCGGGATGGCATTCGCCATGTGGCTGTTACCGAGGCCTTGGCGCTGGTCGACAGCCCCCGGGTCGAACAGGCGGGAAAGACCTGGTTCATCACCGGCGGGATGGGGGCTCTGGCGCAGCTTCTATGGCGTCGCCTGCATGCCCAGGGAGCGAACCTGGTCCTTACCGGGCGTTCAGCGCTGACACCGGCCCTCGTCAGGGACATCGAGGCGCTGGATCGAGGTGTCGGGCGCCTGCTTTATGTGCAGGCCGATGTCAGCGATGAAATCAGCCTGCGTCGCGCCGTACAGCAAGCCAAAGCGCGTTTTGGGCAGGTTCATGGGGTCATCCATGCGGCGGGAGCTGCACCGACCACCACGCTGGAGGCGATCGACCTGGCTGACTTCCAGCGCGTGCTCGCGGCCAAGGTCGAAGGAACGCGCGTCCTGTCCCGGGTGTTCGAACCTGAAGGGCTGACCTGGCATGTGCAGTTTTCGTCGTCGTCCGCGATTCTGGGGGACTTCGGTTCCTGCAGCTATGCCGTGGCGAACCGTTACCAGAGCGCATTTGCCCTGGCCAAGAACCTCGACAGTCAGACGCGCCACATCGTCATCAACTGGCCGTTGTGGCGCGATGGGGCAATGGGGCTCAACAGCCGCCGCGAAGAACGCTTTTACCTGGACGGTAGTGGCCAGGACTATCTGGAGACCCCCGACGGCCTGGCGCTTTTCGAGCAAATTCTCGCCTCGGCCGTGCCTCAGGCGATCGTTCTGGTAGGTGGCAACAACCCATTGCAGCGTCGCCTGTCGGGCCATGCGCCGGCAGCGGAGCCTGCACCGGGCGTTTCCATACCGGTTCAACCGTCGTCGGCCCCGGTCGACGCGCGGCAGGTGCGCCAATGGGTGTTCGAGGCTATCGAAGAGCAGATAAAGCTGCCGGCGGAGCGTGTCCGGACGAGCCTGAACTGGACAGAGCTGGGTTTCGACTCGATCAAGCTGGCTCAACTGGGCAAGCAACTGTCGCAACGACTGGGCTGCGCACTGACCCCCGCGACCTTTTTTGCTAATCCGAGCGTCGATGATCTGCTGGCTTTCCTGACGCGCGACCCGGCGCCACAAAGTCCCCCAGTTGTCCCGGCAGACAAGCCGCACATGGCGCCGCAATCGGCGTCGTCGAACACGCCCGAAACCTATGAGCCGATCGCGATCATCGGCGTCAGCGGTCGTTTCCCCGGTGCGGATTCGGTGGAGCAGTTGTGGCGGAACTGGGTCGAGGGCACATCGGCGATTCAAGCCGCCTCGGCGTGTCGCGGTTTGCGGGCCGAGAGCGCCGGTTTTGCCACGCAGTCCCGGCTCTACGCAGGTTTTATCGATGGCGTGGAGGCGTTCGACCCGCTGTTCTTCGAACTCTCGCCCCATGAAGCGGCAGTGATCGATCCCCAGCAACGTCTGTTCCTGCAAGCCGCCTGGCATGCGTTCGAGGACGCCGGTTACCTCGGCGCTTCGATCCGTGGCAGCCAGTGTGGTGTGTTTGTCGGTGCCGAAGAAAGTTTCTACGGCGAGCAACTGGCAGATGCAGGCCGCATCAACGCTAACCGCAATGCCACCTTGTCGGCGCGAATTGCCTACGCTCTGGACCTCAATGGCCCCAACTACAGCCTGACCTCTTCATGCTCCTCCGGTCTGATGGCGATACATCAGGCGTGCCGCGCCTTGCATAACCGTGAGTGCACCATCGCCCTGGCTGGTGGCGTCAGCCTGATGATTTCATCCAGGGAGCTGGGGGTATTGGCCGATGTCATGCCGTTGGCACAGGAGCCTGCGTGCCGGGTGTTTGATCAGGACGCCAGCGGCCTGGTTCCGGCCGAAGCGGTGGCTGCCGTGGTGCTCAAGCCGTTGAGCCAGGCGCTGGCCGATGGCGATCAGGTTTACGGCGTGATTCGCAGCAGTGCGGTGAACTACGACGGGCGTACCAACGGCATTCTGGCGCCGAATCCGGCCCGTCAGGCCGAACTCTTCGCTCAGGCCCTTGCCACCGGAGGGCTTGAGCCAGGGCAGATCCAGCTGGTCCTGGCCCATAGCATCGGCATGCACCTGGGCGATCCGGTCGAAGTACAGGCGTTGCAGCAGGTATTTGCTCAGGACAACCGGCAGCCCTGTTCACTGAGCTCGATAAAACCGGGGTTGGGCCATAGCTTCGCCGCCTCGGGGGTCGTGGACCTGCTGGCCATGTTGATGGCGCTGCGGCATGCCTGTAAGCCTGCGTTGCAAGGCTTGCGACAGGTCAACGAATACATTGGCTTCGACCGGTCCGGCATTGCTCCGGTACTCAGCCGGCAATCCTGGCAGGTGGCACCAGGAGAGCGTCGCCGCGGCCTGGTCAGCACCACCGGGATCAATGGTTCGAATGCTTGTGTCCTGATCGAGGAAGCCCCACAGCCTTGCGAGACGGCACCCGCGCCAGCCTATACAGCGCACCTGGTGCTGCTGTCTGCGCCGGATGCACCGCGCCTGGCGCAACTCGCCGAGTGTTTGTTGCAGCAGATCACGGATAACCCTGAGCTGCGGCTCGAGGACGTTGCGTTCACCTTGATGCAGGGCCGCGAGCCGCTGGAGTGTCGTGCCGCCTGGGTGGTGCATTCGCTTGACGAATTGCGCACGGTATTGGCCGGTTTCGACGACGTATCGCTGGGGTATCGCGGCCATAACCCGGTGCTGGAGTCTCTGGCGCCCGCGGCCTGGCCCGATTCGCCGAGCAGTGACGCTCTGCATGCCTTGGCCGCGGCTTGGGTGGAGGGAACACCGATGCCGGCTCGCCCTGCGCTTGAAGGCCGGCGCATCTCGTTGCCCCTGACCGCTTTCCTGCGGACCCCGTGCTGGTCGGCCAATACCTTGCCCGACCCGATCGCCCAGCCGGTGCGAGCGGAACCTTCCCGCCAGGCTAACGAGGATGTCCATGCCTTCATCCTGGCATTCCTCGAACAACACCTGGGGCTGAGCCCTGCGCAACTGGTGGTGGACAAACCGCTGCGCCAGTACGGCATGGACTCGGTTCTGGCCATCAAGCTCGCCCACGCCCTGGAGCAGCGTTTCCAGGTGCGACTTTCCGCGCGAGCCTTTCATGAGAACCCATCGCTGGCGGCGCTGAATGCGCATATCCAGCAGCACCCCGACTTCGCCCATGGGGCCGGGAGCGAGGTTGCGCCGTTTCAGGATGCACAAGTCATCGCGATGCTCGATCAGATTATCCAAAACGAGAAATCCCTGGACGACGTTAAGGAACTGTTGAAATGAATGCAGTCGCCACTAAAGAACAGCTTCTGGCCGCGTACAAAGCGGGAGAAATTTCGACCGCACAATTGAAGAGTCTGCTATTTGCCGCCGAACCCATGCCCCTGTCCGCCGGGCAAAAAGGGTTGTGGGCGTTGCACAAGACGCTGCCGGACATCACGGCCTATCAGATTCCCTTGTGTTTCCGTTGCGACCGAGCACTGGACCTCGAGGCGCTGCAACAGGCTTACCGGCGTGTCCTGACCAGCTATCCGTTGCTGACCAGCGTTCTGCATGAGGTGCAGGGCCAGCCGAGCCTGCGACCGCAGGCGGTTTCACGGTTCGGCCTGGTGCTGGAGGACGTTCGCGGGATGCCCACGCCACAGGTGCTGGACAGGTTGCGCGGGTTGAGCAAACAGCCCCTGCCGCTGGAAGGGACTGCGTTGATCGATGGTCATGTCTTCCAGGCGGACGAGCAATGGTGGGGGTTGTTCCGGGTTCATCACATTGTCTTCGACGGCACTTCTGCCTTGCTGTTTCTGAATCACTTGTTCGATGCCTACCAGAGTCTTGTCAGCGGCCTGCCGCCGCGCGTCGAGCAACCGTCCGCGCACTTCGCTGAGTTTGTCGCCTGGCAAAACGAAATGCTCGCGGGGCCTGCCGCACAGCCGTTGCTCGACTATTGGCAAGGCGCGCTGGAACAAGTACCGCCGCCCCTGGAGCTGACGACGGACTTCGCCCGCAGCAGCACGGTGTCGTTCGAAGGCAGCAGTCTTCGCCAGTCGGTGCCTGAGGCACTGAATGCACGTCTGGAGTGCTTTTGCTCCGAACATGGATTGACCAGGGCGGTATTTTTCCTGGGGGTCTTCAATGGGTTGCTCAGCCGGTACACCCAGCAACAGGACATCGTTGTCGGCATGCCGACGCTGGGGCGCCCCAAAGAGTGTTTTGGGCAAAGCATCGGCTACTTCATGAACATGGTGCCGATTCGCAGCCGCGATATCGAAAGCGGTAGCGCGCGTGACTATTTGCGACGCCTGCAAGAGACGATGATCGATGCCGTCGACCATAGCGATTATCCTTTCCCGACGCTGCTCAAGGCACTCAAGGTGCCCCGCAACCATCGACAGCGCCCGCTGTTCAACATCGCGTTCGCCCATCAGAACTTCGCCAGCAGTCATTGGCTGCAGCACCTCGAGCATCAATACACCACGCCGCTGGGTATCACGATGGTCGAGCAGTTGCGCCAGGAAGGCGAATACGAGCTGGAGCTCGAGATCATCGAAAGCGCCGAGGGTGCGCTGATCAACTTCAAATACGCCACCGCTCTGTTTGAACCGGCACGCATCGAACGGATGCTCGCGCACTACCTGCAATTGGTGGAAGGGGTCCTGGCCGACCCGCAGCGTTCGCTGGCGGACCACGACATTGTGGCGGCGCAGGAGCGGGCACTGCTGCAACGCTGTAACGACACTGACCTGAAGGTGCCGGCGGTCGCGAGCCTGCTGGAATGGGTGCAGCAACAGGCCGAGCGTGACCCGGAAAAAACAGCCTTTCGGTATCAGGAACACAAGCTCGGTTACCGCGCGCTGATGCAAGGCGCGAAGGCGCTGGGCAACTTCTTGAACGCACGGGGGATCGGGCCGGGGGCGAAGGTTGCGATTTGTGTCGAGCGCTCGCTGGATCTGCCGTTGGCCATCCTGGGTGTCCTGCACAGCGGCGCGGCCTATGTCCCCCTGGACCCGACTTATCCCGGCGAACGCCAGCGCTACATGCTGGAAGACAGCGGTTCCAGTCTGTTGTTGAGCCAGTCGACGATCACCCGCGACTGGCCCGTGCCTTGTGACGTCCTGTGCCTGGACGAGCAGCGCGCCCGCATCGCAGAGTATGCCGACAGCCAGGTACCGCAACTCAAGGTCCGCAGTGACAGCGATCTGGCGTACCTGATCTACACCTCGGGCTCCACCGGCAAGCCCAAGGGCGTGATGGTGCCCCACAGCGCGCTGAACAACTTCCTCCACGGCATGGCTGAGATGCTGCAGGTCGATGAGCGCGACCGTTTACTGGCCGTGACCACCTTCAGTTTCGATATCGCGGGGCTGGAGCTGTTTCTCGGGCTTGTTCGCGGTGCCGAATGTGTCCTCTGCGATGCCGCCGTGGCCAGTGATGCCGAGCGCCTCAAGGCGTTGATCGAGCACAGCGATCCAAGCCTGATGCAGGCGACACCGACGACCTGGCAATTGCTGTTCCAGGTCGGCTGGCAGCCTTCCTCGCGGTTGAAAGTGCTGTGCGGCGGAGAAGCGATGCCGGTGGCGTTGTTCCAACGCTTTCAGGCGTCGTCGGCGCAGGTCTGGAATCTCTATGGGCCGACCGAAACCACGATCTGGTCCAGCGCCAAGCGTCTCGATCACGCCAAGGGCGTGACCATCGGCGGCCCGATCGCAAACACCCAGCTGCATGTTTTCAATCAGTATCGACGCCTGCAGCCGATAGGCGTGCCGGGTGAACTGGCGATTGCCGGGGCCGGGCTGGCAACGGGTTACCATCGACTGGCTGAACAAACGGCGGACAAGTTCGTCGCCGACCCGTTTCGCCCGGGGCAGCGAATGTTCCTTACCGGCGACAGTGCGTTGCGCCTGGAGGACGGCGAGATCCGGTGTCTGGGACGCCAGGACCTGCAAGTCAAAGTGCGGGGGCATCGGATCGATGTCGAGGAAATCGAGACCTGCATCGTCGCGCAGTGCCCGGTGCGGTCGGCGGTCGTCGTACTGCATCAGGCGAGTGAGCACGCCTCGATGCTGGTGGCCTACCTGCAGGCCGACAGTGCTGCTATCGACCAGCAGCAACTGATCGCAACGGTCAAGGCCGAGCTGGGCAAACACCTTCCCGGGTACATGATGCCGCAGCGCTTTGTCTGCGAGCAGGCGCTGCCCATGACTGCCAACGGCAAGGTCGACCGCAAGGCGCTGATGGCGCGGATGTTGCCAAAGGCGCCGGACAAGGTTGTCACGACAGTACCGCCAGTCAGCCAGCCGCAGAGGGTAGAGCAGGTCCGGCAGGCCTGGCAGCAGGTACTGGGTTATCCCGTGGAGGATGACGAGACCGGCTTTTTCGATTTCGGCGGTGATTCGGTCAGCGCGGTGCAGGTCGCACAGCTGCTGAGTGAGCGGTTGCAGCACAAGGTGGCGGTGACGCTGCTGTTTCAATACCCAACGGTGAGCCTTCTGGGGGCGGCGCTGAATCAACTGGCACCGGTCCTGAGCGACGATGGCGCGCCGAGCACGGCGGACGCAAGCCTGACCCAGACGCCCGAACGCTTGCCGGACGCGCTGGAGGGGGCCGCGGCGGTCATCGGCATGTCCTGCCAGTTTGCACAAAGCGTGGACCTGGAGGCGTTCTGGGACAATCTCTGCCAGGGCCGCGCCTGCGTCACCCGTTGGAGCGATGCCCAGCTGCGTGAGCTGAACGTCCCGGAGTCCATGATCCGGAACCCGCAATTCGTTCCGGTCAAGGCGATCTTGGACGATAAGCATGCGTTCGACGCGACCTTCTTCGGACTCTCGCCCAGGGACGCGGGCTTCATGAGTCCGGCGTTCAAGCACCTGCTGATGCATGCCTGGCGGGCGTTCGAAGATGCCGGTTATATCCCTGAACAGACCCCGAGCACGGCGGTATATATCTCGGCCGGGCAGAGCATGAGCGGCCAGCAGGGAGCGGCGGACGCGGCGTACTTTATCGAAGACGCCGATGAGTATGTCCGCTGGCTGATGGGGCAGGGCGGCAGCATTCCGACCATGATCTCCTACAAGCTCGGCCTGTCGGGGCCCAGCGTATTCCTGCAGACCAACTGTTCGTCGTCGCTGGTGGCATTGCAGGCGGGGCTGGACAGTATCCGCAGCGGCGCCGCGGATTACGCCCTGGTGGGCGCGGCAACGGTATTTCCGGTGTCGATGGCCGGTTATCTCCATCAGCCCGGGCTGAACTTTTCCAGCAGCGGCCAGTGCCGCGCATTCGATGCCGAAGCCGACGGCATGGTGAGCGGTGAGGGCGTCGCCATGCTCTTGCTCAAGCGCGCCAGCCTGGCGCTGGCCGATGGCGACCCGACCTACGCCTTGCTCAAGGAAGTACAGGTCAATAACGACGGGGCCCTCAAGGCCGGTTTTTTTGCCCCCAGCGTCGCGGGACAGGCGGCGGTCATCGGCCGCGTGCTGGACAAGGCGGGTGTCGAGCCGCAAGAGGTCGGTTACATCGAGACCCACGGCACGGGCACCGCGCTGGGCGACCCCGTGGAGTTCGCCGCGCTCAGCGACGCCTACGCCAGCAGCGCCGGAGCGCTACGGTTTTGTGGCCTGGGCTCGGTGAAAAGCAACATTGGGCACACGGACACGGCTGCGGGGCTCGCCGGCTCGATCAAGGCCATCCTCAGCCTGGCCCACCAGAAGATCCCACCGACACTGCATATCGACTCGCCAAACCGGCAGATCGACCTTGAGCACTCGCCGTTCTTTCTGGTGGACCGCTTGCGGCCGTGGCCGGCGCAGCCGGGGCGACCACGGCACGCGGCCGTCAGCTCCTTCGGGGTGGGCGGTACCAACGCCCATGCGTTGTTCCGCAGCGCCGACGACTTGCCCGCGCGTCCGGCGTCCGTGGGCTCGGGCCCTTATCTGGTGTTGCTGTCGGCCAAGACCGAGGACAAGTGCCGGGTGGCCGCGCAGCAGTTGCTGGCCTTTGTGCAAAACAGCGCTCCCTCACTCGATCTCGGCGATCTCGCCTACACCCTGCAAGTCGGCCGCAAAGCCTGGCCGCAGCGTATTGCCATGGTTGTGAGCGACCGTAACGAGCTCTGCCGCACCCTGGCGAACTGTATCGAAGGGCGTGCCGACGATGCGTTGCATCGAGGGCGGGCGAGTCGCCAGCTGGCCGCCCGCGAAGGGCTCGCCTCCGCTGCGAGCGACGTACACAGCCTTGCCTTGCACTGGGTCCAGGGTGGCCACCTCGAGGGCTACCAAGCGCCAACCGGCGACAGACCGCCACGGCGCATTCACCTCCCGACTTATCCCTTCATCACTGACCGCGAAAGGCACAGCATGCCGACCACTTTGCAGAACACTGTCGAGCCTGTTCCACAGCCCGTTCCCGCGCCGCCGGCCGGAACGGCCAGCCATGCCCTGCAGGGCACTGTCTGCTGGGTCCGCGAGCCTTCACCCGCTGGCGAGTCGCAGCAGGGCGGCAGGACGGCGATCGTTTGCGACGCGCTCGACTTGCCCGGCGCACCGGGCGAGATGCTGCACATCGACCCTCGGGTCTTCAGCGACCAGGCCGCCCTGGCGACACTGTTCGAACAGCACGCGCACCTTGAACACCTGATCTGGCTACTGCCCGAGGACCGTATCGGTACATTGGCGGGCATGCAGGCCGAGCAGCACCGAGGGGTGTTATGGGGCGCCACCTTGCTGCAGGCACTGGGGGGAAGCTACCCCGGCAAGGCGCTCAAGTTTACGGTAGTGACCCGGCGCAGCGTGGCGATTTTCGACCAGGACCCTCTGGTGGCCACCCACAGCGGGGCCCATGGACTGGTCGGGACGGTGGTCAAGGAACACCCGCACTGGCAGGCGCGGATTGTCGATGTCGAGGACCTTGGCGTGGTGTGGACGACAGCCTTCGCCGCATTGCCCTTCGAGCGTAGCGGCAGGCCCTGGGCGTACCGCGCGGGCGACTGGTTCCGGCCTTCGTTGCACCTGCTGGACGACAGCCTGGGCAGCCCCGATCGGCTTGCCGGGTCGAGGTACCGCCAGGGTGGGGTGTATGTGATCGTGGGCGGCGCCGGCGCTATCGGGCAGGACTGGAGCGCTTACCTGCTGCGCAACTATCAGGCGCAACTGGTGTGGATCGGTCGCAGCGCGGCAGACGCACAAGTGCAGGCCAGCATCGAGCGGCTGGCGGCCCTGGGCCCCGCGCCGCTGTATGTTCAGGCCGATGCGACGGACCTGGAGCAATTGCAGCGGGCCTGTGACGCCATTCGCCAGCGCTTTCCCCGGATTCACGGTGTCGTGCACTCGGCGATGGTGCGTGAGAATCAGGTCTTGCAGCAGCAGACGGCGCAAGACTTCGAACGTCAGGTCAATACCAAGGTTGCCATCGCGCTGAACCTGGCACAGCTGTTCAGCGAAGAGCCTCTCGATTTCCTGTTGTTTTTCTCATCGATCAACGCCTTCTACCTGGCCCCCAACAGTTGTGCATACGCCGCCGGAGGCAGCTTCATCGGCGCGTTGGCCGACCAGCTCAATCAGCGCAGGGATCGTTGCGCGAAAGTCGTCTACTGGCCGCATTGGGAGACCGCGCAACTGCGCGAGGACTCCCAGGGTGTCCGGCAGCACCTGGCACGGTTGGGGTTCGGGGTGTTGCCTGTCGAGCAAGGCATGGCCCAGCTCGAAACTTTCCTGGCGCAGCCGTTCACGCACATGGCCAGTTTGCGGCTGACCAGTGAAACCAAGCTGCAACAGCTGAACTTCAGCGGTTTCGGCGTGTACGCCAAGCAGCAGGCCTGTGCTGCCGACGTGGTGCCTGCGACGACGCTCGAGCTGGACCAGGCGCAACGCTTGATTGAAATCACCTATGGCCAGCTGGATGAAATCGCACCGCTGCTACGGGCGTTGATGTGGCGACAGATCGACCTGTTCCTTGGCGAAGCGGGTCTGACTTCGGGCAACCGTCGCGGCCGCTATTCATTGAAGCACCTGCAATCGGCGCTCAGCGACGGTCACTACCTGCTGCGTTGGCTCAACGCCAGCCTGCGCATTCTCGAAGACTGCGAGGAAATCACCCTTTCAGGCGATCAAATCATACTGTCCAGCGCCCTGGAAGATCGGGTCGACAGCAGCTGGGAGCGTTGGCAGACAGTCAAGGCCGAGCTGGAAAAAGATCCGTTCCTGGCATCGGTCAGCCGTTTTATCGACGTGGCGCTGCAAGCCACTCCCGATGTGCTGGGCTCGCGCAAGAAAGCCACCGACGTGTTTTTTTCCAACAGTTCGATGGCACTGGTGGAGTCCATCTACAAGGAAAACCCCGTCGTCCACTACTACGGTTCGGTGGTCGGCAAGCTGGTCGCGGCCCAGATCGAGGCGATTGTGGCTCGACAACCGGACGCCAGGATTCGCCTGCTGGAAGTGGGCGCCGGCACCGGCAGTTGTACCGAGCATGTGTTGGCCGCTCTCAAGCCGTTTGCCGAAAATATCAGCGAATACTGCTTCACCGATCTGTCGCAGTTGTTCCTGCAGCGAGCCGAGCGTCGCTACCGCTCCGAGCATCCGTACCTGGCCACGCGGATTTTCAACGCCGAGAAAGAGCCGCAAGCCCAGGGGATGACGCCTGAACACTACGATGTGGTGATCGCCGCCAACGTGATTCACGCGACTCAGGACATTCGCA
Organism: Pseudomonas sp. GW821-FHT09E12; assembly: GCF_059416085.1. Classification (NCBI taxonomy): domain Bacteria; kingdom Pseudomonadati; phylum Pseudomonadota; class Gammaproteobacteria; order Pseudomonadales; family Pseudomonadaceae; genus Pseudomonas; species Pseudomonas sp. GW821-FHT09E12. The sequence goes on from NZ_JBWKOM010000002.1 coordinate 23,582, forward strand.
CCTCGGTGCGCCATATCCAGTCGTTGATGAAGACTCATGGTCAGTTCCTGCTGTTGGAGCTGACTGAAAACTCACTGTTCTCCCACCTGACGTTCGGTTTGCTTGAGGGCTGGTGGCGCTTCACCGATCCTGAGTTGCGGATGCCTTATGGCCCGGCATTGTCGGCCGCGAGCTGGCGCAGCGTCTTGCTGGATCAAGCCTTCGATCGCGTCAGCTTTCCCTGTGCAGCCCTCAAGCGCAGCGACCTGCAGGTAGTCGTCGGCCGCAGCAGCGGGTTCGGTCTCGGTCCGCAGTCCCCGCGCCGCTGGACATCGGTGCAGGCGCCCGAAGCTACGGCCCCGGCACAGCCCCATGCCCCGGCAGCCAGCCCAGGTGCGGCGCTGGCACGTACCGTTGCCTGCCAGGCCGCTCCGGCGCAGGTGGCCGTATCGTCGGCGTTCGCTCAGGTGCGCAGCACCCTGGCGCAGGTCTTCAGCCAGGCCCTGGGGGTTCCCACCAGTGATATCGATGGCGACGAGTCTCTGGGCGATTACGGTCTGGACTCCATCATCGGGGTCAAGCTGGTACAGCAGATCAATGCCCAACTGAACGTGGAACTGGTGGCGGGGGTTCTGTTCGAGTTCAACACCCTGAACCTGCTGGCCAGCCACGTAGCCGGCTTGTTGCCCGAGTCGAGGGTCACGCCTGCGCCTGCCGTCGAGCCGGTTTGCGCCGCTGTCGCGCCGCCGGTTCTCCGGCAGCCGGCCCAAGTGCTGACGCCGAGCCACAAGCCTCGCCCTCATGATGTCGCCATCGTCGGCATGAGCGCGCAATTTCCCGGGGCAAATTCGCTGTCGGCGTTCTGGAACAACATCGAGGAGGGAATCGACTGCACCCAGGAGATCCCGGAGGAGCGTTGGGACTGGCGGCAGTTCTTTGGTAAAAGCGACGGCGCGACCCCCCGCACCGAGTCACGCTGGGGCGGCTTTATCGACAATGTCTACCACTTCGATCCGCTGTTCTTTGAATTGTCGCCCTATGAAGCGGCATTGATGGACCCGCAGCAGCGCCTGCTGCTCAAGCACGCCTGGCTGGCGATCGAGGATGCCGGTGTCGCGCTCAAGCGGTTTGCCGCGAAGAAAACCGGTGTGTTCATGGCGGTCGGGGCATCCGAGTATGCGTACACCGTGCAATTGCCGGTGGGCAATCCACTGGTGGCGTCGTCGATTTCATCGGCGATGGTCGCCAACCGGATTTCCCACCTGTTCAACCTGCGCGGGCCGAGCGAGCACTACGACACCGGCTGTTCGTCCTCGCTGGTGGCTCTGCACCGGGCACTGGTGGCGATGGCCAACGGTGAGTGCGAGCAGGCCCTGGTCGGCGGGGTACAACTGGTGTTGTCGCCCCTGGGCGCGATCAACCTGGGGGCCGTGGGCTTTCTCAGCAGCGATGGCCAGTCCCGTTCATTCCAGGCCGGCGCGGACGGTTTTGTCCGTTCCGAAGGCGTGGGGGTACTGGTACTTAAATCCCTGGAACAGGCGATCGCCGACCGGGACGATATCTACGCGGTGCTCAAGGGCAGTGGGGTGGCCCACGGCGGCAAAGGGGTTTCGCTGACGTCCCCGAATGCCCAGGGCATGAAGGAGGCAATCGTCCAGGCGCTGGACCGTGCTGGCGTGGAGCCCGGCTCCCTGTCCTATGTCGAGACCCACGGCATTGCCTCGGAAATCGGCGACAGCATTGAGATTCAAGCGCTGAAGTCGACCCTCGACGATGGGGCGGCGCCGGAAGATTGTGTCTTGAGCAGTCTCAAGCCGGTGATTGGCCACGCCGAAATCGCTTCGGGGATCGGTGCGCTGATAAAAACCGCATTGGCCTTGCGCAACCGCCTGCGCCCGGGGGTTCCCGGTTTCTCGCAGGCCAGCGAGCACCTGTCGCTGGCCCATAGTCGCTTGAGCATTGCCGCGCAGCCGCGCGACTGGCCGGCGCCGGCGAGCGGCCACCCACGCCGTGCCGGGGTCAACAGCTTCGGTTTTGGTGGGGTCAATGCATTTGCCGTGCTTGAAGAATATGTCCATGAACCCAGTGCGTGGCCAAGCCAGGCAGGCGAGCGGCAGTTGCTGGTCCTCAGTGCCAAGCAGGACCCGGCGTTGCGTCGCAGTGCGGCAGCGCTGCTGGACTTTCTGGAAAACAACGCAGCCCTGGACCTGGCGCAACTGGCCGCCGCCCTCTGGCGCAAGACCGCATTGCCGGTGCGATTGGCGATGGTCGTGAGCACTCTTCAGGAAGCCGTCACCCACTTGCGTGCTTTTGTTGCCAGCGAGCCGGGACAAGCGGGGCCTCTGCCGGGTTGTCATTATGGTGATGAGAGCAACCGTTCGCCGGCCCTGCACGAGTTGCTTGAAAGCCCCTCGGGCGCGGCATTGTTGCAGGGGGTGCGTGAGCAGCGCGATTACCCTCGGCTGGCGAGCCTGTGGTGCTGCGGCGTGGCCCTGGACATTGATCCGGCCCTGAGCGAGCAGCCTGGGCTGCGACTACCGGCCTACGTCTTTGATGAACGCATCTGCAAACTGCCCGCCCACACGGACGGCTTCAGCATGCCGAACCTGTCGGCCCCAGGCCGTGCCGCCACGCCGAGAGAGGCCGAGCGGGTAAGGCATGACGGCGACGCGCCGCAGGACGCCGAAACTCAGTTGCGGCTGATGCTTGCCAGCTTGTTGCAACTGGAACCCGATGAGCTGGATTTTCAGCGGCCTGTTGCGCAGTACGGTGTCGACTCGCTGACCGCGGTGATGTTGCAGAACCGGATTCTCGAGCACTACGGGATCCGGCCCGGGCTGCCGCAGTTGTTGAACTGTCGAAATTTCGCCGAGCTGGCCCGCAGCTTGCCCCAGGTCCCGGCGACGGTCGCTGTTCAACCTCGCGAGTCGGCGCTGGCCGAGCATCCGCCGAGTGTCGGCCAGCAAGGTCTGTGGACCGAGCAACGGTATTTCGCACAACAGGCCGGTTACAACATCCCCTATGCGTTCCGGCTTGATGGCCGGGTGGACGCCCGACGGCTGTTCGCTGCCGCCGAAGAAACCGTCGCCCGCCACAGCTTGCTGGGCGCAAATTTCGAGTTGCGAGGCGAGAGCCTGTGGGTTCGTAACAACGCCCACCCACGTCCGCAATGCACGGTTCATGAGTACCAGGGCGCCGACGATCAGGCACTGGAAGCGTCCATGCGGGCGATTGCCAGAAAGCCGTTCAAGCTGGAGAGCGATGCGTTATTGCGTGTCGATCTGTTTGTCCAGGCACCCGACCAGGACAGCACGGTCCTGATGTTGACGTTCCATCACTCGGTGTTCGACGGCAGCTCGTTGCCGATCTTCCTGGGCACCTTCCTGGCGCTTTACGAACAAGGTCCAGAGGCCGACGTACCGGCACCGCGCAGCAATTATTCCGCCTTTGTCGAGTGGCAGCAGCGCTGGCTGCTCAGTGAGGAGGGCGTGCGCGCCGGTCGCTTCTGGCATTCGCGGCTGAGTACCCCGCATATGCCGCTGGCGCTGCGTGGCCAGCAGCCAGGCGAAGGGCGCGACAGGCAGCCCGAAATGCTCAAGGTGGCGTTACCGGCCCGTACCCTTGAAGGGTTGGCACGGATGGCCGAACAGCACAACGTGAGTAGCTACAGCTTGATGCTGGCGGCCTTTGGCCTGTTGTTGCGACGTCTGGGGGCGACCAGGCAACTGCGTGTAGCGACTCCTTTTTTCGGCCGTCCGCATACGCAGTTCGAAGACCTCGTGGGCTACTTCGTCAATTTGTTGGTGATGCCCCTGGATGTTCCCGAGGAGTCCGCGCTGGGGGACTGGTTGCCGACCTTGCAGCAGGAGCTGCTCGAGGCACTGGAGCATGGCCATTATCCGTACCCGCGCCTGCACCAGGAACTGGCGCGTCCGGGACAGCCGCTTTACGACGCGGTGTTCATGTACCAGAACTGGGTGCGCTCGACCCAGCGTCGACTGGCATCGAGTGGACGACACCTGCAGCCCATGCTGCAGATCCAGCAGCAAGTCGATTTCCCGCTGGCGTTCGAGGTTTTCGAAGGCGAGGAGGGGAGTACGCTGTTCTGTCATTTCGACGCGGCGATTTATCCGCCGGCGATGATGCAGGAACTGCAACGGCAGTACCTGGAGCTGTTGGCCACGCTGCCAGCGTTGGCCGCGGCGCAGGGTATTCCCCAAGCCGTGGCGCCAGCGGCACAACCCAGCCTGGCGGCGCTGTTCGAACGGCAAGCGGCGCTCACGCCTCATCAGGTGGCATTGATCTGCGACGACCAGCAGCTTGACTACCAGCGACTCAATCAGCGCGCCAATCAACTGGCCCGCGAGATCCGGCAAGCGCTGCCAGCCTATGGCGAACAGGAGGTCGTGATCGGCCTGTTGCTGGAGCCGGGGCCGGCGTTTGTCGCCGCTGCGCTGGCCGTCTGGAAACTCGGCCTGGCCTATCTGGCACTGGACCCGGCACTGCCAACCAGCCGTTTGGCCTACATGGTCGCCGACAGTGGCTGCCTGCTGGTGGTCAGTCACGGGGCCGCCCGACAGCGTTTGCAGGGAACCCTGGAATGGGCCGTGCCAGAGTTGGACCTTGATGCCCGACAGGCGCAGATCGACGCTCAAGATGTCAGCGATGGCGTGAGCAGCCGGTTTCAGGATTTCTGCTACGTGATCTATACCTCCGGCTCCAGTGGCCGTCCCAAAGGCGTCAAGGGCAGCCAGCGTGGCACGCTCAACCGTCTGCAATGGGGCTGGAACACCTTCCCCTATGGAGAACAGGAGTGCTGCTGCCAGAAGACCTCACTGAATTTTGTCGACCATGTGGCAGAGCTTTTTGCTCCGTTGCTGCAGGGCGTACCGAGTGTGGTTCTTCCCGACCACTGGTTGCGCGAACGTGGCGCGGCGGCTTTTCTCCAGGCTCTCGAGGGGCATCGGATCACTCGGATGGTGGTGATCCCGTCGTTGCTGCGGGCGATGCTGCAGGAGCCTTCGGCCGCTACGGCGCTCGGCAGCTTGCGTTATTGCTTCAGTAGCGGCGAACCCTTGTCGGCGGATCTGGCAAAAACCTTCTTCGCTCTTTGCCCGCAGTCCGAACTGATCAATATCTACGGCTCCAGCGAAATGAGCGCGGACGCGACCTTCAAGCGCGTCACACCGGGGGCTGAAGAGCAGATCAACATCGGCCGTGAGCTGGACAACGTGAGCGTGGTCATCGTCGACGAGCAGGATCGTCACTGCGCCATCGGCGTCACAGGGCAATTGCTGGTCGCCGGAGATGCCCTGGCCCTGGGTTACATCGGCCAGGATGACGAACACGAACAGCGTTTTGCGCTGCTGGATCTCGATGCCACGGGGCCCCGGCGGTACTTTCGCAGTGGCGACCTGGGGTATCGGCTGGCGAATGGTGAGATGGTGCTTTCGGGGCGCCATGACCAGCAGGTCAAGGTCAAGGGACAGCGAATCGAGCTCGGCGAGATTGAAGCCGCGCTGCGAGAGCATGCCGGTGTCCTGGAAGCCTTGGTCAAGCAGGTCGGTGAAGACTCGGGACTGGAAGCGTTTCTGACGCTGAGCGAAGCGCTCGATGGTCGCACCCTGCGTGAGCACCTTGGCCGGATCTTGCCGCGGCACATGATCCCCAATCGCTTCTATCAGCTGGCGCAACTGCCGAGACTGGCCAGTGGCAAAGTCGACCGGTTGAGCCTCTCGGCGGCGGGGGCTCGCTTGCTGCCCTACGACGCGCAACACGAGCCTGGCGGCCCGGACTCGGAAATCGGCAGCGATAACGCGACGCGCCTGCTGCAGGCCATTGCGCAAGTCCTGCAGGTGGCGGCCAGCGAGCTCAGCCTTGACCAGGACTTCTACCAACTGGGTTTTGATTCATTCCGTTTCGTACTCCTGGCCGACGCCTTGAACACTGCGTTTGGCGTCAACAGCTCACCAGCGGACTTCTATCGCCATGGCACGCCGCGCAAGTGGCTGGCCAGCCTGGCGTTGCCCTCCGGTGATGAGGCTCGTGAGCCTGTACCGACCTCGGCGGCCCTCGATGAACCTATCGCGGTGGTGGGGATGGCCGGGGTGTTCCCCGGCGCCGATGACCTGGGCCGTTTCTGGCAGCAGTTGTATGAGGGGAACGACCTGGTCAGCGAAACCCCCGCTGCCCGCTGGCGTTGGCAGGACTATGCCGACCAGCCGGGGGGCGCCGCCTTGCGCTGGGGAGGGTTTATCAACGATGTCGACAAGTTTTCCCCCGGCTTCTTCGGCCTGTCGCCGCTGGAGGCCGAATTCATGGACCCGCAGCACCGTTTGTTCCTCGAGTCGGCCTGGCATGCCCTGGAAGATGCCGGTTATGCGCCGCGTACATTGCCCGAGCGTGAGGTGGGCGTGTTTGTCGGGGTCAGTTCAATGGATTACGCCGGCAAGCTGATGATCAACGGCGAGGTCGATCCGCTGGCGAATTTCGGTAATGGCCACAGCATGCTGGCCAACCGAGTGTCCTACCTGCTCGACCTGACGGGGCCGAGCGTGGCGATCGACACCGCCTGCTCCAGTTCGTTGGTGGCGATTCACGAGGGGGTCAAGGCCATTCGCAATGGCGATTGCCGCTGGGCCCTGGTGGGTGGGGTCAATATTTTGCTCGAGCCGCGCATCACGCTGGCCATGGGCAAGGCCAAGATGCTCAGCCCCGAGGGGCGCTGCAAGACCTTTGCCGCCGATGCCGATGGTTATGTGCGAGGCGAGGGGGCCGGGGTGCTGGTCCTCAAGACGCTCAAGCAGGCCTTGGCCGATAACGATCAGATCCATGGCGTCATTCGCGGTAGTGCGGTCAATCACGGTGGCCGTGCCAATTCGATGACCGCCCCCAATCCCCAGGCACAGGCCGATCTGGTGCACCAGTTGTACCAGCGTGTGGGGATCAGCCCGGATCAGGTGAGTTACATCGAGACCCACGGCACGGGGACTCCGATTGGCGACCCGATTGAAATCAACGCGCTGAAGGAAGCCTGGCAGCGCGGCGGGTATCAGCCCGCATCCGGGGCGCGCTGTGCCCTGGGGGCCTTGAAAAGCAATATCGGCCACCTCGAGGCCGCCGCCGGGATCGCCGGTGCAATCAAGTTGTTGCTGTGCCTCAAGCACAAAACGCTGGTGAAGAACCTGCATTGTGCGCGCACCAATCCCTACATCGACTTGCAGGACAGCCCGTTCTATCTGCTCGAGGACAGCGGTCCCTGGCTGATCGACTCCACGCGTCCACGCATGGCCGGGCTCAGTTCGTTCGGTATCGGTGGAACCAACGCTCACCTGCTTTTCGAAGAATTCTCAAAGGAATCTGCTGATGAATGATCGTGATGACCAACTGATCGTGCTTTCGGCGTTGCAAGCGCAGACTCTGCCAGTACTGGCGCAACAGTTGCTCGAGCATGTGCTCGGCCGGCCGGATCTGGCGCTGCCCGATATTGCCTATACGCTCCAGGTCGGCCGCGAAGCCTTGCCGCACCGTCTGGTGTTGCTGGCGGTGTCCATGACGCAGTTGATTGCCCGGCTCCAGGACTATGTGCAGTCGCCCGAAGCGCTTGAACCACCGTTCTGGAGCGGGGTTGCCGAGCGCGCCCGGGTCGAGCAATGGAGCGTCGAGCAATCCCGCGAGGCCAGCCATGAGTCCCTGGCCAGGGCCTGGGTCGACGGAGTCACGCTACCCTGGGCCGGGCTCTGGGCCGGGCAAGCGGTACGCCGGACCAGCCTGCCGGGTTACCCCTTCGAACGTGAACGGCATTGGGCGCAGCCGGAACAGCTCGCCCAGGCCGAGCCTCAAGGTGGAGTCACGCATCACGCGCATTTGAGCGGCAACGAGTTTTTCCTGCTTGACCATCGACTCAATGGCCGGGCGATTTTGCCAGGCATGATGTACATCGAACTGTTGAGCCGTGCGCTGCGCGCCGCGGGGCAACCGGCCGCGCCCTTTCAGTTGCGCGACCTGCTCTGGTTGCAACCGATGTGGGGGGATGCCGCCGGGATCGATCTGCAGGTGCTTCTGCGGGCGGGGGGCGAGCGTGGGCAACAGCTCGAGGTCCGCTCGCGAGCGGCTGACGGTCAATGGGTGGTGCACTGCAAGGCTGAGGTCTGCGCTCCCTTGCGAACGGCCAGCCGCCTGGACATCCCGGCGCTTGAGCAACAGGCCAAGAGCCAGTTCACAGGAGCCGAGTGTTATCCGCAACTGACCGCCATGGGGCTGGAGTACGGTCCTGGCCACCAGTGTATGGAGCGTCTGTGGGTCGGTGACTTCGGTGTTCTGGTCAAGCTCCGCGCGCCTGAGCCCACCGAGCCTGCGCAGGAGGACTTTCTGGTCCATCCGGGAGTGTTCGACTCGGCCCTGCAAGCGGCCCTGGGGCTGAATATGCAGGTGTCGGGCGCGGGCCAGGCGAGCGTTCCCTTCGCTCTTGCGCACTTCGAACTGCTGCGCGCATCGGCGCCGCCATGCTGGGCCTGGCTGCGGCCACAGCCGGGAGCCGGGAGTTCGGCAGCATTGCAGTTGATCGATATCGATCTGTTCGACGCCGAGGGCGAGCCCGTGGCGCTGTTGCACGGATTGGCCTCGCGTGTGCTGGCGCCCAGCAGCGCTGCTTCCACAGGGCCGGCGCAAGCCCCTGCCGCACCCGCACCCGCACCCGCACCCGCGCCGGCCGGGGATCTGCGCTACGCGGCGCTCGCCTACTTTCGCCAGCAGTTCGCGCGGATCCTGCGTCTGAACGAAGACGACATCCAGGAGCAGGTGCAACTGGAGCAGTACGGTATCGACTCGATCATCATCATTCGCCTGACCGATGAGCTGGAAAAGACCTTTGGGCGTTTGTCCAAGACATTGTTCTTCGAGTACCAGTCGCTGGGGGAAGTGACGGACTACTTCATGGCCGAGCATGCAGCGGTACTGCAAGGAATACTGGAGCCGGAAACCCAGACCCCACCCCCCGCGGCAGTCGGCGTCACTCCTGCCTCGGTGGTCGCGTCCGAAGCGCCGGCACCGATGCGCTCCGCCAATGAAGACGATGATCAGGAGATCGCGATCATCGGTCTGGCGGGGCGCTATCCTGGGGCACGCAACATGGAGGAGTTCTGGAGCTGCCTGGCGAACGCCCAGGACATGATCCGTGAAATTCCAGCCGAGCGTTGGGACCACCAGCGCTTCTATGACCCGGCCAAGAACACCATCGGCAAGACGTACTGCAAGCACGGTGGCTTCATCGATGATGTCGACAAGTTCGATCCCTTGTTCTTCGGCATCTCGCCGCGTGAAGCCATTGGCATGGAGCCACAGGAGCGCCTGTTCCTGGAGTGCGCCTATGAGACGCTGGAGGATGCCGGTTACACCCGCAGCAGCCTTCCGGCGGCGCCGGGCGGCGGCAAGGGACGCAGTGTCGGGGTGTTCGTCGGGGTCATGTACGAGGAGTACCAGCTGTTCGGCGCTCAATCGACTGAGCGCGGTTACCCCTTTGCCGTTCCGGGGCATCCGGCCTCGATCGCCAATCGGGTGTCCTACATTTTCAACCTGCAAGGCCCGAGCATCGCGCTCGATACCATGTGCTCGTCCTCCATCACCACCTTGCACCTGGCTTGTCGCAGCATTCGCGACGGCGAGTGCGAAATGGCGTTGGCAGGTGGCGTTAATGTGTCCATTCATCCCAACAAATATCTGATGCTGGGCCAGGGTGGCTTCGCGTCGGCCAAGGGCCGCTGCGAGAGCTTCGGTGAAGGTGGCGAGGGGTATGTGCCGGGCGAGGGGGTGGGCGCGGTATTGCTCAAGCGCAAACGTCAGGCCATTGCCGATGGTGACCAGATCTACGGCGTCATCAAGGCTTCGGTGCTCAACCACGGTGGCAAGACTAATGGCTACACGGTCCCCAATCCACTGGCCCAGGCCGAACTGATCTCGGCGGCGTTGGCCCAGGCCCGGGTTCCGGCGCGTGCGGTGAGTTACATCGAGGCCCATGGCACAGGCACGCCACTTGGCGATCCGATTGAAATCGCCGGGCTGTCCCGGGCATTTGCCCGGCAAACCCAGGACCGGGGCTTCTGTGCCATCGGTTCGGTGAAGTCCAATATCGGTCACTGCGAGAGTGCTGCCGGGATTGCCGGGATCAGCAAGGTGCTGCTGCAGATCAGGCACGGACAACTGGCCCCTTCGCTGCACTCGGCGACCCTCAACCCCAACATCGATTTCGCCGGCAGCCCATTCTACGTGCAGCGCAGCCTGACGCCGTGGCAGCGTCCGACGCTGAGTGAGCACGCCGTTGAAAAGACCTGGCCCCGCTTGGCGGGGATCTCGTCTTTCGGGGCGGGAGGGGCTAACGCCCACCTGTTGATAGAGGAGTACCTGCCTTCGAGCGTGCCGCCGCATACGGCGAGGTCAATGCCCGTGGCCATTGTGCTTTCGGCAAAAACCGCAACCGCCCTGCATCTTTCCGTGCAGCGGCTGGCGGCGGCGCTGGCCAGCCCGGCATTGTCGTCAGCGGACCTGTCTGGCATTGCCTTTACCCTGCAGGTCGGACGCGAAGCGATGAGCGAACGCCTGGCGCTATGCGTGAGCTCTCACCAGGAGCTGCGGACTCGACTGGAGGCCTGGTTGCAAGGCGACAAGGTTGCGGCGGGCCTGTTAAGTGCAACGGTCAGCGCCGCGTCGGCCAGTGGGCCGAGTGTCGCCGCGACCGATCTGCCAGCCGCCGTCGCGGCCTGGGTCGCGGGTCAGGAGGTGGACTGGCGTACGGCGTATGCACAGCCGTACCCGCAAAAAGTCAGTCTGCCGACCTATCCGTTCGCCCGTGAGCGCTATTGGGTCGAGGACGAGGTCGAGGCGGCCATGCTGGCCGATGCCGGTCGCGCCGGCCAATGGCCGACAACGCGGCCACTGCATCCGCTGGTACAGAGCAACACTTCCTGCGTCGGCCTGCAACGCTTCAGCAGCCGCTTCGATGGCCGTGAGTTTTTTCTCGACGAACACCGCATCAACGGGGAGAAACTCTTGCCTGCCGCGGCATCCATCGAGATGTTCACGGCGGCGGCGAAACTCAGTCATCGCCAGGGGCGCGGTGGTTCTGCGCTACGCCTGAGCCAACTGGCCTGGCTGCAGCCGATCTGGCAGCGCACGGCTGAACTGCGGCTGGACATCGAGGTACAGGGTGAGCCCGATACCGCTGACTGGCACCTGCGGTGTGTCGACGCTCAAGACCCTGAGCGTGTGTATTGCCAGGCCACTGTCGCCGATTGCCCATCGCGTTCGCTTCGGCATGACGTCGAGCAATTGATCGCCGGCTGCAGTCGCCATCTGAGCGGCGCCGAGCTGTATCAAGGCTACCGGGAGGCCGGTTATGAGTATGGCGAGTCTTTCCAGAGCATCGAGACGCTGTGGGGTAGCGATGACTATGTGATTGCCAAACTGCATATGCCGCAGGCCCGAGAGGCGAGCCAGGCCAAACCGTTCGATGTGCCGCCCTCGTTGCTGGACGGTGCGTTGCAGGCGAGCGCGGGGTTGATGCTGCCCGGCGCGCCCGCCGGTTTCTCGGTGGCCCTGCCGTTCGCCATCGACAGCCTGGAACTGTACGGCCCTTGTGAGAACACCCTGTGGGCGTACGTCCGGCGTCAGCCGGCGCAGAGCGAAGCAATCACCCGGTTCGACATCGATCTGTGCAATCGCGCGGGCAATGTCTGTGTCGCCATCAAGGGGTTCAGCTCGTTACGGCTCAAGTCGGGCGATACAACCGGGCCCACGATGACCACCCCCGGCTCAACCCCGCACACCCTGGCCAGCCGCGCCACGACCGAGGCCGAGCAGAAGGTCTATCTGTTGCCGCAGTGGACCCTGGCGCAGCCGGAGTCCAGTCCGTTGTCCCATGATCTGCGGCGCCTGTTGATCCTGGGGAGCCGGCAGGAAGACCTTGCGCGAATCGTCGAAGGCCAGCCTGATGCGGTCTGCCTGCAAGTCAGCCCCGACAGCGGCAGTGCCGAGCTCTTGGCCTTGCTCGAAGGTCGGGATATCGAGCATCTGATATGGCTGGCCCCCAGCGGCAGGCATTCGCCTTTCGATCAGGCCGCGATCCTGCAGGCGCAGCAGGGCGGGGTGATGTTCCTGTTCAACTTGTTCAAGGCCTTGCAGCAGATGCCGGTTGCCAGCACGGTGTTCGAGTTGACCGTGGTGCAGTACGAGACCAGCAGCTTCGACGGGCAGGCGAGCAATTTTACCCAGGCAGGCGTGCATGGCCTGGTCGGTACCATGGCCAAGGAGTCGCCGCGCTGGCGGGTCCGCAGCGTCGACATCGAGCGCGACAGCGTGGGAGCCCTCAAGGATATCCTCCGCCAGCCTTGTGACCCTCTGGGCCTGCAACGAGTGCGGCGCAACGGCCACTGGTACGTCCGCCAATGGCTCAAGACCGAGTTCCAGCAGCCGCCACGCGGCGACTACCTGTGCCAGGACGGTGTCTATGTGGTGATCGGCGGGGCAGGCGGGCTGGGCACCGCGTGGAGCGAATACGCGATTGGCCACTGCAATGCGCAGGTGATATGGCTGGGGCGGCGGGCGCTCGATGCCGATATTCAACGACAGATAGACAGCTGTGCCCAGGCAGGGCGTGCGCCGGTCTATTACCAGGCCGACGCTTGCGACCTGGAGGCTCTGCAGGCGTGCCTGCAGCAGGTTCGCCAGCGTTTCGGCAGCATCCATGGCGTCATCCATTCGGCGTTGCTGCTCGAAGACAGCACGCTGGCGAATATGGATGAGGCGACACTGCGTCGGGTGTACTTCGCCAAGCTCCAGAGCAGCCTCAACCTGGGGATCGCACTGCGAGAGGCGCCCCCGCAGTTCCTGCTGTTTTTCTCCTCGACCGTGGTGTTCACCCCGCCGCCGGGCCAGGCCAACTACAGCGCCGGGTGCCTGTTCCAGAATGCCCTGGCGGAGCAGCTGGCGCGGGAGTTGCCGAGCCGGGTCAAAGTCATCAACTGGGGCTTCTGGGGCAATACCGGTATCGCGGCCTCCGCACACTACCGTGAACTCATGGCGCGTAACGGCATTGCCTCCATCGAGCCGGTGGATGGCATGGAAGCGTTGAACTACCTGTTTGGCGACGACCTCGATCAGCTGGCGTTGCTCAAGGTCACGGACAAGGTCCGCAACCCGCCCGCGCTGATTCCTTCCGACGAACAGTTGACGGTGCTGGCGGCACAGTCCGGGCTGCCTGGCCGTGACTCGGACCAGGCTGCCCGCCCCGATGGCAGCGTTGTCGAGCGCTGGCGCCAGTGGGCCGCCACCCCGGGTGCCGCCGTATCGATACTGGACATGGGGGGCTGTTTCGCGGCGCGCGGCGATGTACTGGAGCATCTGCAAGCCACGCAGCGGTATGTGTGCAGCCACGATGGCGATGCCGAGCGGTTGATGATCGCCGGGCTGGAAGGGCAGGTTGGCGGACTGCAAGCGGTGGCTTTCGACCCGCAATGTGACATCGCCGGGCAAGGCCTGAAACCGGGGGAATACGATCTCGTCATTGCCCTGGCGCAAGCGGCTGGAGATTTCCGGCTGACGTTGCGCCACATCAAGGTGTTGCTCAAACGCCAGGGAAGCTTGTTGGTCGCCAGCCATGGACGCACCGACGAGCTGCGCCTGGCCTTGCATCGGGAAGGCTTCAAGGTGATGGGGCAGCTGTCGGATACGGTCAGCGGCGAGGTGCTGGAAGCCGTCAGCGATGGGGTCATTCGTCAGCCGTTGCGTTCGCCAGCCAACGCACAACACGCGCCGCAGGCGAGCCAGCCGCCGGTGACGGCTCAGACCGCCCAGGTACACGAAGGGCAACTGCTCGACGCCGCTCTGGTCCACTTCAAGCGCCTGATCGCGCAGGAGCTGCGGGTTCCCGTGGAGCGCCTGGACGTCGACGAACCGCTGGACAGCTATGGCATCGACTCGATCTATTCGGTACGGCTGGTTGCGATCCTCAATCAGTCCTTCGCCGATGTGAGCAATACACTGTTTTTCGAGGTACAGAACATCCGCGCGCTGGTGATGCATTTCATCAACAAGCATCGGCTCGAGTTGGAGACATTGCTGGGGGTGCAGTCGACGCCGTCGGACGTCGCGCCGGCGCCAGCGTTCGCAGCACCGGCGCCGATTCCGCTGGCCGCTTGGCCGCAGGCGCCGAGCGCTGTTACGGATCCCCGGAGCAGCGCCTGTGACATCGCCGTTATCGGGATGAGCGGGCGGTATGCCCAGGCAGACGACCTGGAAGAGTTCTGGCAGAACCTGTCCCAGGGGCGCAACTGCATCAGCGAAATCCCGCCAAAACGCTGGGACTGGCGCCAGCATTTCGATGAGCAGCGTGGCAAGTGGGGCAAGCACTACAGCAAATGGGGCGGATTCATCCGCGATATCGACGCGTTCGACCCGTTGTTTTTCCAGATATCGCCGACCGAAGCCGAGCGTATGGACCCACAGTCCCGTTTGTTCCTCGAACAGGCGTATGCCTGCATCGAGGAGGCCGGTTACACCCCCGGTACGTTATCGAACGGAAACCGGGTCGGGGTGTTTGTCGGGGCAATGAACGCCGACTACGTCAACGGCGCCAGCTACTGGTCGATCGCCAATCGGGTTTCCTACCTGTTCGACTTCAAGGGGCCGAGCCTGGCGGTCGACACGGCGTGCTCCTCGTCCCTGAGCGCCATTCACCTGGCAATCGACAGTCTGCTGTCGGGGTCGTGCGACAGCGCGATTGCCGGTGGGGTCAATCTGATCATGAGTCCGACCCACTACATGGGGCTGTCCCTGATGGGGATGTTGTCGGAGAGCGATCAGTGCCGGGCCTTCGGTGCCGACGCCGATGGTTTCGTCGACGGTGAAGGGGTGGGCGCGATTCTGCTCAAGCCGCTGTCGGCCGCGGTGGCCGCTGGCGATCACATTTACGGGGTGATCAAGGGCAGTGCGATGAATGCCGGAGGTCGCACCAGCGGTTTCACGGTGCCGAACCCGGCGGCGCAGACCGCGGTGGTGAGCGAGGCCTTGCGGCGCTCCGGAGTTCCCGCGCGCCATATCAGCTATGTCGAGGCGCACGGGACCGGTACGCCGCTAGGTGACCCGATCGAGATCAAAGGCCTCAGCGATGCATTTGCCGACGCTGGCAACGAGCGTCAGTTCTGCGCCCTGGGTTCGGTCAAGAGCAATATCGGCCACTGCGAAAGCGCCGCCGGCATCGCCAGCGTGACCAAGGTGCTGCTGCAGCTCAAGCACTCCACACTGTTGCCGACGCTGCATAGCGAGCGCAGCAACCCGCGTATCGATTTCGCGCGCACACCGTTCAAGCTGCAACTCAGCGCGCAGGAGTGGCAACGCCTGTCGGTGGAGGTGGACGGCCAGATGCACTCCGTAGCGCGCAGTGCGGGCATTTCATCATTCGGGGCCGGCGGGGCCAACGCCCATCTGATCATTCAGGAGTACCAGAACCTGCGACCGCGGACTCCCATTGCATCCGGCGTGGTATTGATCCTGTTGTCGGCGCAGTCGGCTCCCCAGTTGCGTCAGCGCGCCGAACGTTTGCTGGCGCATTTGCAGGGAAGCGGTGCTCAGGTCGATCTGCGGGATTTGGCCTACACCCTTCAGGTGGGGCGCGAACCCATGGAGCATCGCCTGGCGTTCGGCGCTTCGACGCGGGAAGCGGTCTGCGAAACCCTGAAGGCGTTTGTCGAAGGGCGCGATGTCGAGCGGGGCGAGCTGTTCCAGGGCTCCGTGCAGGATCACCGCGAGGCCATGGGCCTGCTGCAGGGCGATGAGGACCTGCGCCAGACCATCGATCACTGGTTTGAAAAGGGCAAGTTTGGCAAGTTGTTGGCCCTATGGGTCAAGGGCTTGCAGGTGGACTGGCAGCGCTTTTATGCCGAGCGGCCGAGTCGGCGCGTGAGCTTGCCGACCTATCCGTTCGCCAAGGAGTTCTTCTGGCTTGACCTGGGGGCGCAGGCGGTCGCGCTGTTGCCGTCACTGGCGGCGCCCGCGCAGCTGCATCCGCTGTTGCAGGAAAACCGTTCTGGCCTGGAGGGCGTTCGTTATGTGAGTCATTTCAATGGCTCCGAGCCCCTGTTCAGGGATCACCGTGTTGCCCGGCAACGTCTGCTACCGGCTGCCGCGCAGGTGGAAATGATTCGTTGCGCGGCCACCTCGGCGCTGGGGCAGGCGGTCGATAGCGTGATGCCCATGCGCCTACGGGACCTTGCGTGGGTGACACCGGTCAGCGGCGAGCAGCCGCTGAGCCTGGAGTTGGTGCTCAAGCGCACCGCCACGGACCTGCAATTTTGTCTCGGGCAGTCGATCTCTGCGGCCGAGGGGACCTTCCATTGTCAAGGCAGCATCGACTTCCCTGAAGCCCAGGCCCGGAGCGTGGTTGATCTCGACAGCCTGCGCGATGCCTATCCGCCGCTGGCGCTCGGCGCCGCCGATTTCTACCAAAGACTGGCCGAGCATGGCCTGGAGTACGGCGCGTCGTTGCGTACCCTGACTTGGCTGGGGAGCAAGCCGGACAGCTTGCTGGTGGGCCTGAGCGCAGATCCGCAGGCCTATACCGATGCGCGTTATGTGATCGATCCCGGTGTGCTCGATGGGGTTCTGCAGGCACTGGCCCTGTTCGAGCCGGCGGCGGCCGGGCCACAGCCGTCGATAGCCTTGCCTTTCGCGGCGGACAGCATCGAGTTGTTCGCGGCCTGTCGCGGCATGTTGTGGGCGCATCTGCGGCGACAACCGGCGTTCAACGCCCTGGGGCCGAAAACCGATATCGATGTGTACGACCAGGCCGGGGGCCTGTGCCTGTCGCTGCGCGGCCTGGTAACCCGTGGATTGCCCGCCGATGCCACGCCATCTCTGGAAGACGACGCACTGGTGATTCTGAGTCCCCGGTGGACGCTGGCCAACCTTTGAAGTCCGAGGGACAAAACATGCAGCATTCAGCTCACCAGATTTATTTTTGCCACATGGCTTCGTTGCCGTTCACCGCCCTGAGCGCGCATTACCCCGATGCCCAGTGTCATGACTTCAGCGACGGGGCATCCGCTGCCCTGGCGCAGTCCTTTGAACGCCTGTCCGTGGCGTTGCTGGAGCAGGTCCATCAATGCTTGCGCCGTGGCGACAAGCAGCTGCCGTTGGTTCAGGTGATCCTCAGCGAGGAGCAGTTTGCCCAGCGCTCCGGCATTGCCGGCCTGTTTCGCACCATTGCCAGTGAATACCCCGGCTTTCGCGGGCAGGTGATCGCGGTCAATGCCCAGGAGAGCCTGGCAACGCTCACGGCGAAGTTGCGCGGCAACGCGCAGGCGGGCGATCGCCATGTGGAAATCCTTTATCGCGATGACCAGCGGTATGCGCTGGACTGGCAGGAATTGACGTTGCTCGATCATTGCCCCAGCCCTTGGAGGGCCGGGCATGTCTATCTGATTACCGGCGGGCTGGGCGCGGTAGGGCGCCTGTTGATCGAGGAAATTCTGGCCCAGGGGTTCAACAGCCGGGTGATCCTGGTCGGGCGCTCCAGCGTGGACGAACAGGCGCGCAAACAACTGGAGGCCTGGGCGCGTGCCGGTGTCCTGGTCAGTTACCGGCGTACCGATATCGCCGATCCGGAGCAAGTCGATAACTTGATCGGTTGGGTACTGGAGACCTGTGGCCGGCTGGACGGGGTGATCCATTGCGCCGGGATCATTCGCGACAACCTGTTGCTGAACAAGTCAGTCAGTGAGTTCGAACAGGTGCTTTCCCCCAAGGTTCGTGGCGCCGTGAATCTGGACCAGGCGACCCGGACGCTGCCGTTGTCGTTCTTTGCCTTGTTCTCTTCGCTATCGAGCGTGTTGGGCAATGCCGGGCAATCCGATTACGCCGCGGGCAATGGTTTTATGGACGGTTACGCCCGGCTGCGTGCGCAACGGGTGCGTTCCGGGCAGGGGACAGGCCGATCGGTGTCGATCAACTGGCCCTATTGGCAGGACGGTGGCATGCGCATGGAGCCACGGCAGGTGGAGCGCATGTGGCAGGAAAGCGGCCTGCGTGCGCTGTCCACCGAAAACGCCCTCAAGGCTTTCTATCAGGCCTTGGCCCAGGGCGATGAGCAGGTGTTGGTGGTCGAGGGCAATGTCCGGCGCATACGTCAGGTGGCGACGACATTGCATGGTTTCAGTCCGTTGGCCGAGGCTCCGGACGTCACACCGCTGGCGACTCCAGTGGCCCGGGGAGAGACCGGGGCCGGGTCGCGTCCTGCACTGCTGGCGCACTTGACCCGATTGGTGGCGCAGGAGCTGGGGCTTGCCGAACAGCGGATTCAGGTCGATGCCTTGCTCAGCAAGTACGGTATCGATTCGGTCATGATGATGAGGGTGATCGCGCAGCTGGAAAGTGATTTCGGTTCCTTGCCCAAAACACTGTTTTTTGAGTACCAGACGCTGGCGGAACTGGCCGATTTTTTTGTGGCGCAGCATGCCGAGGTCGTGGCCCGTCGCTGGCCTGCGCCGGGACAGGTTGCGCCGGGACAGGTTGCACAAGGAGAGGTCAAGGACGCGGTTTGCGCCGACGTGCCCGCATTGCCGGTTCAGCCTCCGGCACCGCGTAGTGTCGAGGCGTCCGTGCATGGGCTGGCCGGTGACGCCGAACAGCCGCCGTTGATCGCCATTGTGGCGGTGGCGGGGCGTTATCCCGGTGCTGACTCGGTGGATGAGTTCTGGAAGTGCCTGGCCGAAGGTTACGACGGCATCAGTGAGATCCCGCCCGAGCGCTGGAATGCCGACGACTTCTATGCCCGCACGCCGATGTTGGGCAAGAGCACCTGCAAGTGGGGCGGTTTCCTGGAAGAGGTCGCGGCGTTCGATCCGGCGTTTTTCAAGTTGACGCCGCGGGAGGCCAGCGTTCTCGATCCGAACGGGCGCCTGTTCCTGCAGACGGTTCAACACCTTTTCGACAGCGCCGGTCTGACCCGTCAGCGTATCGCCGAGCGTTACCAGTCGAAGCTGGGGGTGTTCGTCGGCGCGATGTACCAGCAATACAGCGCCGTGGACAGCGATCTGCTCAGTGAGTCGCTGGTATCGATTTCCTCCTACAGCTCGATCGCCAACCGCGTTTCCCATGTTTTTGATCTGCGCGGGCCGAGCCTTGCGCTTGATACCATGTGTTCATCGTCGTTGGTGGCCTTGCACTATGCCCACGAAAGCCTGCTGCGGGGCGAATGCACGGGCGCCATCGTGGGCGGTGTCAATCTGTCGTTGCACCCCAAGAAATACATCGGCCTGGGGGCATCGAACATGTTGGGCAGCGCGCCCGACAGTCGCAGTTTCAGCGACGGCAGCGGCTATCTGCCGTGCGAGGGAGTGGGCGCCGTGCTGCTTCGGCCGTTAAGCGATGCCTTGCGCGACCAGGACGAAGTGCTGGGGGTGATCCGTTCGACCCATGTCAGTCACAGCGGCGGGGCCAGCCATTACGCCACGCCGAACGTCAAGGCGCAGACGGCCCTGATCCGGGAAAGCCTGGAAAAGGCCGGCGTCGCGGCCAACAGCATCAGTTACATCGAAGCCGCCGCCAACGGTACCCCGCTCAGCGATGCGGTGGAAATGCTGGCGCTGCGCAAGGTCTTCAGCGAGCCTGGGGTGGCCTGTGCGATTGGTACGGTGAAATCCAACATCGGGCATGCCGAGGCCGCTTCCGGCCTATCGCAACTGACCAAGGTGCTATTGCAACTCAAGCATCGCAAGTGGCTGCCAACGCCGGGCATCGGCCAGATGAACAGCGATATCGATTGGCGGCAGGCGCCTTTTGAACTGCAATCGACGCTGCGCGACTGGCCACAACCGATCCTCACGGTCGATGGCAAGGAATGTCGCGTACCGAGGCGGGCGGCCATCGACTCGTTTGGCGCAGGCGGAACCTATGCGCATGTCATCGTCGAGGCGTTCGAGATTGCGCAGCCGCAGTGCCCGGCACCGGTACCGCTGGCCACCGAAGAGCAGCTGATCGTGCTGTCCGCCGCTAGTCCCTCGTCGTTGCTGTCCCTGGCGACGGCTCACCTGCAGTCCCTGGGCTCGGGCCTGGCCACAAGCCTGGTCGACTATGCGCGCGCCCTGCGCCAACAGCGTGAGGCCATGGACTTCCGGCTGGCGATGGTGGTGTCCGACGTGAGCGAACTGATGCGGAGCCTGCAGGCTTTTTGCGCGGACCCCGAGGACTGGTCGAAACGTGATGGTGTCGGTTTTACAGGGGCTGTCGAGACGCCCGATAGCCGATTGCTGGAAGCTCTGGCACAGGATCGCACCACCGACAGCCTGATCGACGACGCCGTCGGGCAAAAGCATCTGCTCTCGTTGGCGGCGCTGTGGGCGAACGGTATTGATATCGACTGGCGACGTCTGGACGGCAGTGACTGTCATCGCCCGGTGGCTTTGCCGCTTTACCCGTTCGACAAGGTCCGCTGCTGGGTCGGCGCGGCGCCGTCGGCGGCAGAAGCGGGGCCGCAGCCATGGGCCGAGGAAAAGCTGCAAGGGCCGCTGCTGGAGAGGATTCGGCGGATCCTCGCGGAAGTGACCGGACTGCCGGCGACCACCTGGCGCGAGGACCGGGCGTTGAGCGAGTACGGCCTGGGCTCCGCGACCTTCATTCTGTTTTACCAGCGGCTGAGTGCGAGCTTCGGCGAGTTCGCGCTGGCCGATCTGCGTGAGTGCCAGACGCTGAACGACATCGTTCGCCTGCTGGACGCACAGCCGGTTGCCTCGATCGAGTCGCATCCGGTACGCCACCTCAGCCGGCGTTACCCGGAGCTGGTTGCGCTCAACCAGGGCCGTAGCGGGCGCCCGGTGTTCTGGATTCATGCCGGCATCGGTGGTGTCGAGGCTTACCAGGCATTGGCACAGCGCATCGAGCGCCCGTTCTTCGGTATCCAGGCCCGCGGCTACATGAGTGAACGTGCGCCACTCCAGGGCTTGCAGGCGATGGCGACCTATTACTGCCACCTGATCCTGATGCAGCAGCCGGACGGTCCCTATTCCCTGGGCGGTTACTCCCTCGGCGGAGCCCTGGCCTATGAAGTGACGCGGCAGTTGCAGGAGCTCGGTGAAACGGTGGACAGCCTGGTGATGGTCGACAGCCTGGACAGTCACGCCATGAGCGGGGCGGGGGTTTCAACCAAGACGCTTTATCTGCAGAGCGCCAATATCGCCATCGGCGCCTCGTATGGCGACGACCTGGAACAGGCGCTGGAGAACATGATTCACCAGGAACGGATCGACAGTGACGTCAGCGACGATGACTTCCTGCTGGCCCTCGCCGAGCAGGCCTGCCAGCACAGTTCGGATGTTTCGGTCGGACAGCTGATGCAGCGTATCCGGCATAACGCCAAGGTGCAGTCGGCCTACGACAGCACGAACTTCCAGATACTGCCCTTGCCTCATCCCGCGGCCGTTCGATGCCATTACCTGCACAACCGTGGCGGCAATTACTTCGGTGGTCTGCAACCGTATCTGTTCGTGCGCGGGGAACACAGTGCCTTGGGGCAGGACGACTACGCACAAGGCTGGAAGCAGCAGATGCCGAGCCTTGAAGTCGTCGAGGTGGATGCGTTGTGTCACATGTTGATGCTGTCCACGCAACCGGCCCTGGACCAGATCGGCAGCTATTGCCAAGGGCTGTATGCCAAGACCGACAGGGTAACGCCCGGGTCGACAAAAAACCTGTCGGCGCAATCGGTCGAGGCCTGAGCCGCCAATCGGCGGTCCCTAATGAAAAGGAGTGCATGGAAATGAAAGCCTACATTTTTCCCGGCCAAGGGTCGCAAAGCCAGGGCATGGGTGGCGAGTTGTTCGACGAGTTCGATTTTTATACGCGCATGGCGGATGACATCCTCGGCTACTCGATCAAGGAGTTGTGCCTGAACGACCCGGAACGCCAACTCAACAACACGCTCTACACCCAACCGGCACTGTTTACCGTCAATACGCTGTGTTACCTGAAAGCCATTCAGGACGACCCCACGCCCGCGGCATGCCTGGCCGGTCATAGTCTGGGGGAGTACAACGCGCTTCTAGCCGCTGGAGCATTCGGTTTCGATGATGGTCTGCGCATCGTCCATAAACGCGCGCAACTGATGAGCAGTGCTTCCGGTGGCGGCATGGCGGCGGTGATCAACTGTGACATCGACAGGCTTCGTGCCTGCCTGAACCAGGGGGGGCTGGATGGCATCGACGTGGCCAACTACAACTCGGACTCGCAGATAGTGATCGCGGGGCTGCAACCCGACCTGGCAGCAGCCTATGGCTTGTTTGACGAGCAGGGCATCGTCTACGTCCCCCTGAAGGTCAGCGCGGCATTCCACTCCCGCCAGATGGCGCCGCTCAAGGAAGCGTTCGCCGATTTCCTGAGGGGTATCGGGTTTTCCCCGTTGCAGGTTCCGGTACTGTCCAATGTCGATGGCGGTTTTTATAGCGACAGCAACCTGGTGGAGCGGCTGTCCGCGCAGCTGTGCAGTTCGGTGATGTGGCGGGATTCGGTGCTGAACATGCGGGCAGCCGGTGTCACGCGGTTCAAGGAGGTCGGCCCGGGCGACGTGCTGACCAAGCTCGTTGGGAAAATACTATGACGCAGCTAGAGCACGGGTTTGAGCGAAGCGTGCCTGGCCGGACGCGGCAGGGCGAGCCGATGTCGCCGCGCTTGCAACAGCTGCTACGCCTGTTCGGTCCCTCTGCGAACAACGGTAGGGTACTGGAGGAGCTGGAGCGCACTATCGCGGGACATCCAGCCGGCTACTTCAGCAACCCAGGGTTCGGGAGTGACGCTCGGGGGGGGCTGGAGTCGGCGTTCTCCAGCGTCTGTCTCCCGGAGTCGCCCGTGTGCTTCGACGAGCATGTCCAGTACCTGCAGAACCAGGTGTTCAGCCGCGCCACGCCGACGGCCTCGCCGTCATTCATCGGCCACATGACTTCCGCGTTGCCGTCGTATCTGCTGCCGTTGGCAAAGATCATGACGGCGCTGAATCAGAACCCGGTGAAGCTGGAAACCTCCAATGCCTTCACGCCGCTGGAGCGTCAGGTACTCGGGATGCTGCACCGGCTGATCTATGGCAATGACGAGGATTTCTACCGACAGACGTTGCACAGCGGCGAGCATGCCCTGGGGGCATTCTGCGCAGGTGGGACCACCGCCAACATCACGGCCCTGTGGGCCAGTCGCAATAACCTGCTGCCCGCCGACAAGGGGTTCGCGGGCGTTGCCCGGGAGGGGCTGGCCAAGGGGCTCAAGCACTACGGTTACGATGGCCTGGCCCTGCTGGTGTCCGAGCGCGGTCATTATTCATTGAAAAAAGCGGCCGATCTTCTCGGCATTGGCCAGGACCAACTGATTGCCGTGCCCACCGATGGCGCCGAGCGTATTCGCATCGATGCCTTGCAACGCTGCCTTGAGCGGTTGCGCCTGGACAATATCAAGCCGCTTGCGCTTGTAGGGATCGCAGGGACCACCGAAACCGGGGCTATCGACGATCTCGATGCCATGGCCGATGTGGCCGCGCAGGCGGGTTGTCATTTCCATGTGGATGCGGCCTGGGGGGGCGCGAGCCTGATGTCGGATCGACAACGCCCCTTGTTCAAGGGAATAGAACGCGCCGACTCGGTGGTTATCGATGCGCACAAGCAGCTGTATGTGCCGATGGGGGCCGGCCTGGTTTTTTTCAGGCAGCCGACGCTGACCGCCGCGATCAGCCAACATGCCAATTACATCGTGCGCAAGGGCTCCAAGGACCTGGGGCGCCATACCCTGGAAGGCTCGCGCAGCGCGATGGCGATGTTGCTGTACGCCAACCTGCACCTTCTTGGGCGTCAGGGATATGAGCAGTTGATCGATCACGGCGTCGACAACGCCCGTTACTTTGCCGACCTGATCAAGCAGCAGGACGACTTCGAGCTGCTCAGCGAACCGCAACTCTGCCTGCTGACTTATCGTTATGTCCCGTCGCTGGTCATGCAGGCCTTGCACAAGGCTGACGCTGCAAAGGTGGACGCTTTGCAGGAATGCCTGGATGCGCTGAACGACGATATCCAGGAGCGGCAACGGGATGCCGGACGCTCCTTTGTCTCGCGTACCCGGTTGACGCCGGAGCGCTGGGCAAACCGCTCGATCAGTGTCTTGCGCGTGGTGCTGGCAAACCCGCTGACGACTGCGTCGATACTCCAGGAGGTTGTCCAGGAGCAACGGGCACTGGCGCTCGGCAGCCGGTTTCTGCCGCGGTTGCTGGCCTTGCTGGCTCAAGGACCACAATCTTCGGTCACGGTATGAGGCATATCGGTCAGGTCGATGCCCTGCATGAGCGGCTGGAATTGCCCCGGGGGCAGATCCACTTATGGATGGCAACGTGCAGCGAAATCGAGCCGGCGCTGTTTGAACGCTATCGCCAGGAGTTGCTCTGCGAAGAGGAGAGGGCGATCGAGTCGACCTTTCATTTTGCCCATGATCGTCGGCAATACCTGATCACCCGTGCCCTGGTGCGTTGTGTACTTTCGCGCTACAGCCTGCGGGCCGCGGCGGATTGGCGGTTCGGCAAGACGGCGCACGGCCGCCCGACGATTCTGTGTCCGTCCGATGAGGAGCGTGAGCTGTCGTTCAACATTTCCCATGGCGCGGGAGTGGTGCTGGTCGGGGTGATGAGAGGCGGCCAGCTGGGGGTCGACACCGAGTCCTATGAGCGACGCGATGATTTTGTCGCCATCGGCCAGCGCTGTTTTCGCGCGGACGAGGTCTCGGCCCTCGATCGTCTGGCGCCGGTGCAACGATGGCAGCGATATGTCGGCTACTGGACGTTGAAGGAGGCCTATGTCAAGGCCACCGGCGCGGGGCTGGCGACGGCACTCGACTGCTTCGGCTTCCGGATGCCCGACGACGAGCGAATCGACTGCCGGTTCGACGATCCCGCGCAACAGGCCGCAGGCTGGCATTTCAGCCTGCTCGAGCCGAACCTCACGCATGTGGCCGCGGTGTGCTGTTCGGGGCATGGGGACGGCGCGCCGCATTTGCTGTTGCGGCGCATCTGTCCCCTGGCCAGCGAACATTTTGCCGATTTCACCTGTCTGGCCCGATCAGTCCGGATGCCGACTGCCGGGCCTGTGCATTTCTTGAAGAGTCAGAACCCATGACCCAACGCAAAACCATTTTCATGTACCCCGGACAAGGGTGTCAGTACTTCCACATGTGCAAGACCCTGTTTGTTCACGACACGGTTTTCCGTGACAGCCTCAAGCGTCTTGACCGCTGGGTGGAAACCGAAATCGGCGGGTCGCTCATCGAATATGTGTTCGACGACCGGGTCAGTGCCCTGGTCCCGTTCGACACCACCCTTTACTCCAATCAGGCGGTCTTCTGTTTTGAATATGCCTTGACCCAATCCCTGTTATCGCGGGGTATCTATCCCGATGTGCTGTTGGGTGCGAGCCTGGGGGAGGTCGTGTGTGCCGCGGTGTCCGGGGCGCTGAGCCCCAGGGAGTGCATCCAATTGCTGGCGGCCAGCGCCCGGGTGCTGGCGCGGACCTGCGAGCGGGGAGGGATGCTGTCGGTCTTCGCGCCGCCAAGTCTGTTCGACGAAGACCGGCTGTTGCACGACAACTGCGAGATCGCATCGGTGTCTTTTGACCGGCACTTCGTGGTCGCCGGAACCCGCGCGCGGATCGAGCGGGTCGAGGCGCACCTCAAGGCCGGCAACCATATCACCAGCCGCTTGCCGGTCGAGTATGGGTTTCATTCGTCCGCCATCGATCCCGCCCGCTCGGCGTTGCGCGAGCAATATGGGAACAGCGCGCCGGGCCACCCCTTGGTGCCGGTGTTCTCCTGCCAGAAAAAAGCGCTTATCCGCGCCTACGAGGCCGAGCATTTCGATGCGGTGCTCAGGGAGCCGATTCACTTCAAGGAAACGCTGGCCATCCTGGAGCGGCAGGGCCCCAATCTCTATGTGGACGTCAGCCCCTCCGGAACCTTGTCGACGTATTGCAAGTACATCCTGGTTCCCGGCTCGGCGTCCGGAACGGTGCCGGTCTACACGCCGTTCTCGAAGCACCAGAGCCTCGACCCCGGGCTCTGGATGCTGTAGCGCGCCGGCGAGCTGACCAGGCAGGCGCGCGCGTGTCGCTCCTGCCCGGCCCGGTCGCGGCCTAGGTGGGGAGTTTGAACGACAGCAAGGCCAGATTCTTCTTGCGCAAGCTGCTCTGCGGCGTCAGGCGCAGATACCGCTCGCGCAGCCAGCACAGAAACCTGGACTGCGTCTGCTCGATACCGCTCATCGAGCGTGCGGCCTTGACCACGTCATTGGCGCGCGGCAGGCGGATCGCCTCATAGGTCGCCAGTGCCGCGGGAAGCTCGGGGTTTCGCGCGATGCAGTCGGCCAGCACTACCGCGTCCTCGATAGCCTGCGCCGCGCCCTGGCCCAGGCTGGGAAGCATCGGATGGGCCGCATCCCCCAGCAATGCGACATGAGCGTCGCAGAACTGGGTGACGGGGTCGCGGTCCCGGGCATGCACTTTCAGGATCCTGGCTGGCGGCGTCGCCTCGATGGCGGCCAGCACTTCCGGTGCCCAGCCGGAGTAAGCCTGCAGCACTTCATATTTGCTGAGGCTCTGCGCCGCCAGGGCTGCATCGGGCTGGTTACAGGTGCCCCACCAGTACACATGCCCGTCGCCAACATCGCACAGGCCAAACCTTTTACCCTGGCCCCAGTAGTGGGCCACCGTGCCCGGTGTCGTGGCCGGTGCCTCGAATGGCGTCACCGCCAGCCACGCGATGTAGCCCGATGAGCGCACGCAGGTTTCGCCCAGCATCTGGCGGCGGACCATCGAGTTCAGGCCGTCTGCGCCGATCAGCAGGTCGGCGGTGTGACAGGCGCCGCCATCGAACGCGACACTGACGCCATTGGCAAGATGGGTATATCCGGTACAGCGTCGTCCGGTGCGGATCGTGCCGGGCGTGAGCTGTCCGGCCAGTGCCTTGAGCAACAGGGGGCGCTGGATGTTTACACTGGGATGTCCCAGTTCTTCGCCGACCTCATGGATGGGTAAACGAGTGATGGTGCGTCCGTTCTTGTCCTTGAAGTAGAAATGCCGGATCGCCTGGCCGGCTTCCGCCACCGGTCCGTGGGCGTCGATCGAATGCAGCGCCGCCATGGCATTCGACATCACGGACAAGCCGCTGCCCTCGGTGCGCAATGCCTGGGCGGCCTCGAACACCTCGACCTGCCACCCTGCGCGTTGCAGGGCAATGGCCGCAGTCAGGCCGCCGATTCCCGCGCCGACAATGATCGCTTTTCTGGATTGAGTCATATCTGTTGAACCTGGTTGGCCCGGCACCGGTCCGGGTCTGGAAAGAAAACGAGACCGCGCCACGCGGCCTCGTCGATCGACGGGTGGCTATGCCAGCTCCACCTTCGGTGCCCCTGTCCTGGGCAAGGAGCGCTTCAATCGGGTGGCGATGGTGCTGCCCACATACTCGATATGCGGCAGGCGCATCATGGTCAGGTGGTTACCCTGTACAGCGATCCGCTCTACCTTGTCCGAAACCGACAGCCAGCCTCGGTACGGGTCGCGGAATGCCGTGCCGACCAGCTCATGCGGGGCCAGCAACACCTCGGGCAGTTCGGTGTCGGCCGCGAACAGCGTCAGCGGCAGGTTCAGAGGCGGGAATTCATAGTCGACCAGCGCTTGCCAGTTGGCATGGAAGACCCGATAGATCCGCTCCAGGGCGAGCAGTGTCATGGAGGCATCGAAAATGCCTTTGTCGACGCCGTGCTGGCGGATCGCCTCCAGGGCCTGCGATTCACTGAGCGTGGCAAACTCGAGCGCTTCATAGTCGTACTCGCGTTGACCGTCGCCGCTGAGCAACTCCCACATGAACCAGTTCAGGAAGTCGCCAGGGTCGATCTCTACCTTGCCCTTACTTAACCGCACGATTGTGTCCAGCAGGAACACGTTCTGCAGTTCACGCCCGCGTTTGCGCAGTTCTCTGGCCAGCTCGTAGGCCACGACGCCGCCATAGGACCAGCCGCCGACATTCAGCGGCCCCTGGGGCATGACTGCCTCAATAGCGTCGGCGTAGTACGCCGCCTGGGCTTGAACCGACTGCAAAGGTTCACGGGCATCCCAGGTTCCCGGCGATTGCAGCGCATACAGGCGGACTTTGTCCCGCATGGCCCGCGCCAGCGCGGCATAGCACAGTACATGGCCACCGATTGGATGGATGAGGAAGAGTGCGGGCGCCTGTTCGGCATTTCTGAAGTCGACCAGCACACCGGTGTCGTGCGGTTCGCTGTCGATTCGTTGCAGCACCCGAGCGAATTCGGCAATGGTCGGTGCCTGGATGAAGTCGGACAGCGGCGGTTCCAGGCCATGCTCCTTGGCCAGCATCGCGATCAGGCGGACGGCCATGAGCGAGTTGCCGCCGATCTCGAAGAAGTCGTCATGCACGCCGATGTCTTCGATCCCCAGAGTCTTCTGCCAGCAAGCCTGGAGAAGCTGCTCTTCAGGGTTGCCCGGTGCAGTGAACGATCGTTGCCGGGTAACCTGGACCTCCATCTGCCGCAGGCGATTACGGTCGATCTTGCCGGTCGGCCCCAAGGGCATCCGGTCAATGATGACCAGTGAGGCGGGGAGCATGTAAGCGGGCAGCAGGCTGCGCATTCCAGCCTTGAGTCGTTCCAGGTCGAGTACCTGGGCTGGCGCGACCTGAATGAAACCCACCAGGAAACTCTGACCGTCGGGAGCCTGCCGGTCGACGACCGCCACTTGCTGGATGTCGACGCCTTGATGATTGGCCCGCAACAGGGCCATTTCCACTTCGCCGGGTTCGACACGGTAGCCGCGGATCTTGACTTGCGTGTCGCTGCGACCCAGATAGACGACATCGCCCGACGGCAGGCAGAACCCGATATCGCCCGTCAGGTACATGCGTCGCGGCTGACCGTCGAGGGTCCGCACGACAAAGCGTTCTTCGGTCAAGGCGGGCTGGTTCCAGTAGCCGTTCGCCAGGCAAATACCTTCGATGTACAGATCGCCAGCGACACCGGCCAGGCAACGCTGGCCCGCGCTATCGAGGATATGCACCCGTACGCCGTCGATCGCCTTGCCGATGGGCGGCAGGCTTGGCCAGGAAGCGGCCGGCCCCTCCAGGCGCAAGTGCGTGACGACGTGGGTTTCGGTCGGGCCGTAGTGATTTTCCACGACGCATTGGCCGATGCCGTCGATCAGGTTGCGGATCTCATCGGTGATTTTCAGCGCTTCGCCCGCCACATTGATCTGGCGTAGCGAGGCCGGACGGAGATCGAGCTGCGAGGCCACTTCGGCCAGTCCCTGAAACGCGACATAAGGCAGGAATAGACGGTTGATCTCCTGCGTGCGAATAAACTTCAGCAACCGGATGAAGTCGTAGCGCAGGCTTTCGTCGATCATCACCAGTTCGCCGCCGCAGATGAGTGTCGAGACGATTTCCTGGAACGACACGTCGAATGAGATGGGCGCGTACTGCAAGGTTTTCTGCTGGCCACAGGCTTTGGGCGCTGGCAGGTCTTGGCGAGTCTGCCAGAGGACCATGTTGACCAGTGCGCGGTGAGGCATCGCCACGCCCTTGGGGCGCCCGGTCGATCCTGAGGTGTACAGCAGGTAAGCGAGGTCCTGGCCGCTCAGGTCGGCGGCTATCGAGGCGACCTGTCGTCGACAGCCGCGGCGGTCGTCGCTCAGTTGCTCGGTCAAGGTTTTCCAGGTGCATGCCGGTCGTGTGTCGATGCGCTCCGCAACGGTTTCGTCGATCAGCACCAGTCGTGGCTGTGAATCGTCGAGAATCAGCTGAATGCGTTCTTGCGGATACCCAAGGTCGATCGGCACATACGCGGCGCCGGCCTGCAGGATGCCCAACAGTGCGATCACCAGGTCCGGGGAGCGCGGCAGCATGAGCGCGACCCGGTCACCCTTGCCGATGCCCTGGCGATGCAACCAGTCGGCGATCCGGGCGCTCGCTTCGGCCAGGTGGGCGTAGGACAGGCGAGTGTCGCCCGCGCTCAGCGCGATCTGCTCGCCGCCCCGAGAGAATGCGTCCTGCAGTAGGCTCGAAAGATTGTCACAGGCCAACACCGAGGGTACTGAACCCATGGCCGGCGGCGAGCTGTCGGTCGCTGGCCGCACCGGTATCACAGGGGCGGACTTCGGCGCCGCGACCATCGCCTCGAGAACGCGAACGACGTATTCGGCATACAGCTGCGCCTGGCTCGTTGCAACGCGGGCGGTCTGGTAGTCCATCTTCAGCAAGAGCGATCCATTGACCGGGTGTCGTCCTACCGTGGTCAGCAGATCGTAGTTGCTGGCCTCCGTGGTTTCCCAGTGCGCGAGCACTGGCTCATCCTGCTCCCGGGCCTGGTCCAGCACGTAAAAATCGACGTAGTTGAACACCCCATGCAAAGACACACCCGTTTGGCGGTGGATGAGGGCGAATGGATAACGGCGGTGGGCATGGATCTGTCGTTCCTGTTCCATCAAGGCTTCGATCATCCCGAGCCAACTGTCGGCGCGACGATCGAAGCGCAACGGCAGGGTATTGAGGAACAGCCCCAGCAGCGACTCGGTGTCGTCGAACTCCGGTCGACCATGGCCGATGACCCCGCACAGGATCTCTTCCTGGCCGGACAGTATCGAATGGGCAACCCCGTGCGCAGCGAGCAGGACGGTGCGTAGCGGCAGGGCGTGGCGCTGGCAGAACGCTTCGAGATCTGCCGCTTTCCGGGCGGGGATCTCGCGATACAGCGTCCGGTGCGTCACTGTGTCTGGCGCAACACAGTAGGCCCAGTTGACCAGGGCGGCGGCGGGGGCGTTCTCCAGGTAGCCTTTCCAGAATGCGCTGTGGCTTTGGTTGGCAATCGCTTGCTGTTCCAGTCGCGCGAAGTCGGCCGCAGAGGTGGTGAGCAGCGGCAGCGTGGCCGAGCGGTCGGTGTACAAGGCGAGCAAGTCGCGCATCAGCGTCGCAACACTCCATCCATCGAGAATGGCGTGATGGAAGCTGAACACCAGGTCGATCTCGTCCTGCGCGGCAAACACACAGAAAAGGTACAGCGGCGGACGTTTCCAGTCGGTGCGCAGACGCTTGCGCTCCTCGACATGGGCGGCGATGAGCCGTTGGCGCTCCTCCGGCGTCAGCCCGCGGACGTCGACGGTCCGTACCGGCGGGCGGATTCTTTTATGGATACGTGCCATCGGCTGGCCGGCATGGGCCATGTCGAACGACATCCGCAGCGCCGGGTGCCGCCGGATCAGGGCTTCACAGGCTTGTTGCCAGGCCGCGGCATCCCACTTCAGGCGCAGGGTATAGCGAAAGATATCGTGATAGATCGCCGAATCCGGATGCATCATCGAGTGGTAGATCATCCCGACCTGCAACTGGCTCGCCGGGAACATGTCGTCGAATACCGGCTGGTTGATGCGCCGGATGTCGGGCGCTACCAGCGAGAACGGGAGCGCCCGCTCAAACGAGTCCGCGTCTGTGGCAACGCTGTCCTGTGTTTCGAGGTGCCGGGCCAGTTGCGCGATGTCCGGATGCTGATAAACGTCCTCCAGGTTGAGGGGGATGTTGCGTTCGCGGGCCTTGACCTTCAAGCGGATCACTTTCAGTGAGTCGCCGCCCAGCATGAAGTAATTGTCATGGATGCCGATCGAGTCGCATTTCAGGTTTTCCTGAAACAGCTCGACCAGGGTGCGCTCCAGTTCGTTGCGCGGCTCGACCGCGGCTTCGCCGCCGGATACTGCATCCGGTACCGGCAGGGCCTTGCGGTCGAGCTTGCCGTTGACATTGAGGGGGAAACGCTCGAGTTCGATGCAGTGTCGAGGAACCATGTAGTCCGGGACGTGCCTGCGCAGTTCGGTGCGCAGTGTGGAATGCTCCAGGACGCAACCTTCGTCGCTCAGCAGATAGGCGATCAGGCTCGTATCGCCATCATCGTCGTGGCTGGCGGCCACTACCACATCCTTGACGCCTTCGCAGGCCCGCAGCCGGCTTTCGATTTCGCCCAGCTCGATCCGCAAACCACGGATCTTGATCTGGAAGTCGTTGCGTCCCAGGTACTGGACACTGCCATCGGGCAACCAGCGGCCCAGATCGCCGGTCTTGTAGAGGCGCTTGGGTCCAGCGCTGCCCAACGGATGATCGAGAAAGCGCTCGGCAGTCAGTTCGGCCTGGTTCAGGTAGCCTCGGGCCACGCCAATGCCGCCGAGATAGATCTCGCCCTCTACCCCCGGCGGCATCGGTTGCAAGTGCGTGTCGAGGATATGCATCTGCATATTGGCGATGGGTTTGCCGATCGGGGTGATGCCTTCATGCACATCGGGACGGCAATGCCAGGCGCTGACGTCGATAGCGGCTTCCGTGGGGCCATAGAGGTTGTGCAGCTGGACCCCTGGCAGGCGTTCGAAAAAACGCTCCTGCAAGGCGTAAGGCAAGGCTTCGCCGCTGCACAGTACTTGCCGCAGGCAGGGCAGGCGGTCGGGGTCGGCCTGATCGAGGAAGAGCTGCAGCATCGACGGCACGAAGTGCAGCATCGTGATCTCGGCGCCGGCCATGATGTCCGTCAGGTAGTGCGGGTCCTGATGGCCGCCAGGGGCCGCTACCACCAGTTGCGCGCCTGCGAGCAGCGGCAGAAAGAACTCCCACACCGACACATCGAAACTGAACGGGGTTTTCTGCAGGATGCGGCTGTCATGATCGACACCATAGGTCTGCTGCGCCCAGCGTAGCCGGTTGACCACGCCGTCGTGCTGGTTCATCACCCCCTTGGGGAGCCCGGTAGAACCCGAGGTATAGATCACGTAGGCCAGATGCCTGGCGGTCAGCCCGAGCGCCGAAGCATCAGGGTTGCTGTCCGGGCTTGACGAAAAGATCTCGCGGTCCGCATCCAGTCGCAGTACCGGCATGCTCGCCTCGGGCAAGGTCGCGAGCAGCGTCGTGGTCGTCAACAGCGCGCGTGGAGTGCTGTCGCTCAGCATATGGGCCAGGCGGTCCGCCGGATAACCGGGGTCCAGCGGTACATAGGCCCCGCCAGCTTTCAGGATGCCGAGCAGTCCCACGACCATCTCCAGGCTGCGTTCAACGCAGAGGGCAACGCGCTCGTCCGGACGGATGCCCAGCGCGAGCAACGAATGGGCCAACCGATTGGCTTGCCGGTTCAGCTCGCCATAGGTCAGGACCTGGTTTTCGAATCGCACGGCAATAGCATCGGGCCTGGCTGCGGCCTGGGCTTCGATCAGGGTGTGCAGCAATGGGTCGTCCGGGTACTCGACGGCCGTATGATTCCACTTGTCGACCTGTTCATGCTCGGTGGCTGACAGTAACGAGAGGGTGCTGACCGGCCGGGAGAAATTCTCGAGCACAGATTGCAGGATGCTCATGATGCGCTGTTGCAGCGCTTCGATCTCCGCGCCGTCGAAATAGGCTTGGTTGTAAATCAAATGCATCCAGACATCGTCGCCCGGCGCAGACTCACGTATGTGGACGGACAGCGGAGTCTGTTCAAAACCGTTGCAGAGTTTCACCGGATGTCCACGCGATTGGCCGAACCAGAGCTCCTGGTCCGCGATCTCGTAGGAAACGACCACATCGAACAGTTGCCGTCGCCCCGTGCGCTGCAGTTCAAGTTCGCGGTTCAGTTCGCTGAGAGGAAAGCGCTGGTGGCGATAGTCCTGTTTGAGGACCTGGGCGATGTTCCTGACCAGTTCGTCGAAACCAAGGGCATGGCCCAGGCTCAGCCGCACCGGGCTCATGCCGGCAAACAGGCCAAGCGTTGCCTTTTGCACGGCATTGGCACGGTTGAGGATCGGCACTCCGAACACCAGCTCATCACGCTGGGTAACGCGGGCGAAGTAGGTGTACAGCGCGCCCAGGATCACATGGAAGGCATTCGACCGGCTTGACGTCTTCGCCAGCGCATTGAGGCGGTCATACAACTCGCGCGGCAGGCGCCATGCGTGATTGCGACTGGGGGAAACGTTGTGTTCAAGGCGATCGCGATATCTGGCGGGCAATAGGGGTTCAGGCAGGGTGCGGTATTTGTCCAGCCAGTACTGGCGCTGGAGTTGATCCGATGCCCGGCGGGATTTGCCCTGCCTGATGTAGTCGACGTAGGCCGGTGCCGTTGCGGGGATTTCCCGGTTTTGTTCCAGGGCGGTGTAAGCCTGGCCGACAGCGCGGCTGATCATGGCGACGGCCCAGCCATCGGCGATCAAGTGATGGCAGTTCATAAAGAAATAACAGGCGTCTTCACGGACTTTCAGCAGTTCCATGCGAAACAGGGGCCGTCCTTCAAGTTCGAACGGCTGTCGCAGGTTTGCTTGCATCAGGGCCTGTGCTGCGGCTTCGGGGTTGTCTTGCTGCGAGACATCGTGCACCGGCATCTGGAAGTCCAGAGCTTCCATGAAACGCTGCCTGGGCAGGTGAGCGTCCGACAACCCCGGAACCAGGACGGTCCGCAATGCATCATGTCGGCCAATGACCAGGTTGACGGCTTGTTCCAGTCTTTGCGGGTCGAGCACACCTTCGATCCGCACATACCCGCCGATGTTGTAAAGGGGCACGGCGCCTTGCAGCATCTGGTCGAGCCAGATCTCAAGCTGCGCAGCCGTGAGCGGATGAAAAGCAATGTCTTGACGGGAAAACGGCGTCGCCTGAGTCATTTTGGTTCTCCGCGTGCCGGCATGGCCGGCGAGAAAAGGTTGGGCGTTGACAGTCGATTCCAAGGCGTCGCACGTCCGTTCGGCGTGGGCGTTCGATCGCGCCTCCCGATCCAGGTGGCGGATGAATACCCCGCCATCGCGGGAGCCGTGAGACGGTGCCGAGGGCGCGGTCTTGAAAGAGGTAATTGGAAGTGCTGGAGCACTAGCTCAGGCGATAGGCCCGAGAGAGGGTCAGTCGTAAATCAACTGGACAGCAGAGGTCTTCATGGTTGCCGGTATGCATTCCACTTTGATAACTCCTGTGGGCTCGCTTGCGCTCGGTCCGGGCACTTGCGGTCGAGGTGGCCCGGTACAGCCGCGGGGCCGGTTCGAGGGTGGATGTCACCGGTTCCATAGTAGGAACAGGGCAAGCCTTTTGCTGTCAGCCTCAGTCGAGTTTTTGTCGATTTTCCGAGCCAGGGGCCAATGGGCTGCGGAGAGTGGGCGGCGTGTCGATCCAGTGCCGGTCGAGGCAACACCCTCCCACGAATGGAGGGTGTGCCCGTCGAGCGTCAGACCAGGCTGATCATGTCCGCGCTCAGTTGCGCGGGGTTGAACCCTACCAGGGTGATGCTGCTGTCTCCTGCCACGATCAGGCTGTCGCTGCCTTGTTGGCTGGTGGCGCCGATGACAGCGGCGGCAGAAGCGAACAGGGATTTGGAGAACACCAACTGATCGAACCCGTTCTGGTGAACGTTGAAGTCGCTGATCACGTCATGGCCGAAGCCGCCCACGTCGAAGACAAACAGATCGCTGCCCACACCGCCGCTGAGGGTGTCGTTGCCCAGGCCACCCACCAGGATGTCGTTGTGCGCGCCGCCGTAGAGTGCGTCGTTGCCATTGCCGCCGAGCAGGGTGTCGTTGCCGTTTCCACCGTGCAGCAGGTCATTGCCCGCGCCGCCTTCGATAAGGTCGTCGCCGCCCTGGCCGAAGATCAGGTCGCGGGAGGCGGTACCCTTCAGCAGGTCTGCCAACTGTGTGCCTTCGGTGGCCTTGGCGTAGCTCTTGTCCGACCCGAACAGGCCTTCGAAATCGAGCTTGCTGCCGGTCACGGTAAAGGCCGGGGTCAAGGCCTGGCCCAGGAGGCCTTCGAACTCGACATGCTCGACGTCGTGCAGCTCCTTGAGGCCGTAACGTCCGTTGGTGTCGTTGAGAAACAGGCTGCCATCGCTCAGGCGCACGGCTTCGTAACTGGTGACCGTACCCTGCAGGAAGACTTTGTCGTCGCCCACGCCGCCGGCGACGATGTCGGTGCCGGTGCTGACCCTGAAGCTGTCGTTGCCGGCGAAGCCGTCGAGGAAGTCGTCGTTCCTGCCGTCCTGCAGCTTGTCCGCGCTGTCCGTGCCGAGGAGAAAGGCCGGTGTGCCGAAGTGGTTGGAGGTGGGGGAGTATTTGTCGCTGACCCAGGTAAAGCTGCGGCTGACCGGGTCGAGGTTGCTGATGACGATGGTGCTGTCACGCTCGATGTAGTCGTAGAACGTCGACTGGCCGATGCGCTGGATGGGGTTGATGAAAACGCCTTCCAGGTGCGCCACCCAACCGTTGGGATTGATCACGGAGAAGGGGCCGTTGGGCCAGGTGGGCAAAGCGTAGACCGTGTCGAACAGCACGATGTTGTCGGTGGTCGAGGTGTAGCTGGCATCACTGCCTTTGAGGGCCGCGAGAATGGCGCCGCTCAGGTCGGTCTGTTCGCCGATGAGCCGGTGCACGATGTCGTTTTCGAAGCCGAAGTTGAAGATGCCGTCGCTGTTGCTGGCCTTTGGCGACGCCATGCCGAAGTAGTCCGAATCCTTGAAAAAGCCGTCGGCCAGGTTTTCCCTGCCCAGGTACATGCTGTTGGTCACGGAGCCGCCCTGGCTGTAGCCGGTGACCAGCACATCCTTGCCCGTCAGGTTATGGCTGGTGGCGTAGTTCTTGATCGAGTCGAGCAGGTAGTCGTAACCGTGGATATAGGAGTTGTCGATCATTGCCGGGTATCCCAGCAAGTCCATCGGCGAGTTGGTGCCGGCAATCGAAAAGCCCATTTTCACCAGCTTGCCGCTCTCATCGTATTGGCCGAATACCTTGGCCTGGGAGCCGGATACGTTTTCGCCCTTGAAGCTGCCCGTCAGGTCGAGGTGACTGCCGTCGATGCCCAGGTCGCTGGCGCTGATCTCGCGCCAGCCCTTGGGCAGGACAAAGGTGTTGCCTTCGCCCAGGACCGCCCCGGGCAAGTGGTAGAGCGCGCCTACCGTCGCTACGCCGCTGGTGTAGGTGGCCAGGTTCCAGGCATCTGAAATCAGCACGCGGCCGTCTTGGCCCTTGTAGTCGAATATCGCCATGGTTCGTTTTCCCTCACAAACTAAAAAGTCATGAACAAAAACAAGAGCTGAAGTCTTCTTGTTCTTCTTCGCTCGGATTTCGGAGCCTGGTGACTGCGCGCTCCGGAATCTGCGCTCAAGCTACTCATTCGTCTGGAAGGCGTGGGTCGGGCAGCCGGGTATTGGCACGATCGTCCTGGAAAAAGGCGGATCAAGCCGCAACAAATCTGGGTTTATTACAGTTTGGTTACCGTGAGGCGGGCCCCGCAGCCGTTTACTGCGCCGGGCCCTTGAGGTTTCAGCGAAGCGGTGCTGAAACCTCCTTCTGTGCGGCGAGAATTTTCCGGCTTACCCCCAGCGCCGGAACAGCACGCTGGCATTCACCCCGCCAAAGCCGAAGCCATTGGACAAGGCGTATTCCATCGCCAGCGGCTGGGCCTGGCCACGAATCAGGTTGAGGCCTTCGGCGCCGGCATCCGGGTTTTCCAGGTTGAGGGTGGCGGGGGCGATCTGGTCGCGCAGCGCCAGGATGGTGAAGATTGCTTCGATCCCGCCGGCGGCGCCCAGCAGGTGGCCGGTGGCCGACTTGGTCGAGGCGATGGCCAGGTCGCTGTGGTTGCCAAACACGCTCTTGATCGCCGCCAGCTCGCCTTTGTCGCCCACCGGGGTCGAGGTCGCGTGGGCGTTCAGGTGCCGGACCTGCGACGGCTCGACGCCGGCCTGACGCAACGCCTGCTGCATGGCGCGGCGGGCACCGTCGCCGTCCTCCGGCCCGGCGGTCATGTGATAGGCGTCGGCGCTGGTGCCGTAGCCCACCAGTTCGGCGATCGGCGTGGCGCCCCGGGCCAGGGCGTGTTCCAGCTCCTCGATCACCAGCAGCCCGGCGCCTTCGCCCATCACGAAGCCGTCGCGCGCCTGGTCGAAGGGCCGCGATGCGCGTTCCGGCGTGTCGTTGAAATCGCTCGACAGGGCGCGCGCGGCCGCGAAACCGGCCAGGCTGACCCGGTGAATCGTGGCTTCCGTGCCACCGCAGACCGCGACGTCGATCTCCCCGGCGCGAATCATCCGCGCGGCGTCGCCGATGGCCTGGACGCCCGCGGCGCAGGCCGTCACCGGCGTGCCCAGCGGCCCCTTCAGGCCATGCTGGATCGACACATGACCGGCGGCCATATTGCTGAGGAAGGATGGAATGGTGAACGGTGAAAGACGGCGCGGCCCCTTGCTGTCGGTGGTGCGCACGGCGTCGGCGATGGCCGGGAAACCGCCCACGCCCGACGCGATGATGGTGGCGGTACGTTCCTGCGCCTCTGCCGTCTGCGGCGCCCAGCCGGCCTGGGCCAGCGCCTCTTGGGCGGCGGCGAGGGCGAACAGGATGAAGCGGTCCATCTTGCGCTGTTCCTTGGGCGCCAGCAGCGCGTCCGGATCGAAGCCGGCCTGCGGGTCCTCGGTGCGGTCGGGAACCTGGCCGCCGATGCTGATCGGCAGGTCGCCGATCAATGCTTCCGGTAGCCGGCGGATACCCGACTGCCCGGCCAGCAGGCGTTGCCAGACCTGTTCGACACCGCAGCCCAGCGGGGTCAATGCGCCCATGCCGGTGACGACAATGCGTTTGTTCATGACCTTTGTGCTCCTTCATCTCGTGTGGGGTGTGTCGCTCTATGGACGTCACTATCATCATGAAAGTAACATGCCAGGACCACAAATACGCAACTGCGAAATCCGAGGAACCGCCATGCAACGCAAGACCCTCCTTCACGACGAATGCCCGATTGCCCGCAGTCTGGAACGGGTGGGCGAGTGGTGGAGCATCCTGATCATGCGCGACGCCCTGCATGGCCTGCGGCGTTTCGAGGAGTTTTCCCGCAGCCTGCAGATCGCCCCCAACATGCTCACCCGGCGTTTGAATTCGCTGGTCGAGGACGGCTTGCTGGAGCGTCAGGCCTACAGTCAGCGGCCGTTGCGCTACCAATATGTGCCGACGGCCCGGGGCGAGGATTTTCGTGTGGTGCTGATGGCGTTCGTCGCCTGGGGCAATCGCCATTACGCGCCGGAAGGGGAAAGCGTGCAGATCGTCGAGCGCGCCACCGGCCGGCCGGTGCGGCCGATGATGGCCGACCTGGCCGATGGCCGCCCGGTGCCGCTGGAGGCGTGCACGGTCCAGGCCGGGCCGATGGCCAGCGAAGGCATACGTCAGCGCCTGGGAGCGCTGCAGGCGATGGAGGCCGAGGGCGAGGCCTGAGAGGCCGCGAATCGCCGCGGCCCCCTTGGCTTAACGACAGGCGCTTGTCACTGGTCCTTTTCGCAGTTGACCATCCACGAGGCGCCGAAGCGGTCGACCAGCATGCCGAAGCGCGCCGCCCAGAAGGTGGCCTCCAGCGGCATCTGCACAGTGCCCTGGTCCGCCAGCGCGGCGAACACCCGCTCGGCCTCGGCGATGCTGTCGACATTCAGCGATATCGAGCAGCCGTGGATACCCGAATATGGCCGGTCGGGCGTGCTGTCCGAACCCATGATGGCTTGGTCGCCCACTAGTAGGCGGGTGTGGATGACCAGGTCGTGACACTCGGCGGGAACATGGTCGCGAGCGGGGCTTTCGCCGAAGGTCATCATCACTTCGAGGGTGCCTTGCAGGCACTGGGCGTAGAACTTGAAGGCGGCGGCGCAATCGCCGTTGAAGATCAGGTAGGGATTGATTTTCATGCTGGGACTCCCGGATGGCAGGGGCCGCGGGCGCGCCGGGTGAGCCGGCCCGCTGGCAAAAGCTGATGGGGTGAGGCCTTCACTAGCAAAGCCTAAACCTGTGTGGCAGTGGGCTTGTTTTTAGACGGATTTCTCATGGGCCCGTGGCGGGTTATCACCCTTGGGGCACCCCCTGTCAGGCCCGCCGCCCGGTTGGCGGCGGGCCTAGGCTGGTGGCTACACCAGCCGGGTCTGGGGCATGCCCAGCAGGCCGGTCAGGCGGTCCATGATCGCCTGTTGCCGGGCGCGGTCGGCCAGGTAGTCGGCCTCGGCGCTGGCTACATCGGCCGAGCAGTGCGGGCAGGTGGTTTCGTGGGCATGGATGTACTGCCAGCAGCCGCGGCACAGCGCCAGCTGGGTGGGCAGGCGTCCTTCCTCGGGGGATTTCTGCCCCTGGTTGATCCACGCCAGCTTGATCACCTGGCCGCTGTCGCTGACGCTGCTGACCGTCTCGCCGGTGTCGATGCGTTCGGTGATCAGGTCGAAGCGACCGACCGCGAACGACGCCTGGGCGGCGTCCTCGAGTTTGACGATGCGTTCGCGCAGGCCCTTTTTCTGCAGGTCCAGGGCGCGGTAGTGGCAGTACGGATTGTTGCCGGGCTTGCCCAGCAGCGAGTGCGAGGTCCAGGTGCAGCCGCCGCGGCACACGTCGTTGTAGTAGCAGGTGCGGCAATAACCCCAGAGGTCGTCGACCGAGCGCAGGCGGCCAAAATGCATGCCCTCGCTGTAGTGCCAGATGTCGTGCAGGTTCATGTCGCGCACATTGCCGCCGGAAAACCCCACCGTCGCCAGCGAAGGGCAGCCCTTGACCGTGCCGTCGGCTTCCAGGGCCAGCACCGTTTGCCCGGCGGCGCAGCCGCTCCAGTGCACGCGCTCGTCGCCGAAGCCGCGCCACATATGTTCGTAAGGGCCGTAGTAACCGATGTTGTTGCCCACGTTCATCAGCAGGCCGCGTTCCTGGCCTTCGCGGTAGAGACGCGCGAGCAGCGGCATCACTTCCAGCAGTTGATAGGGTTGCAGCAGCAGTTCCGGGTGGTCCACCGCATTGCCCATGGCCACCGTCAGCTGGATCTGCCAATGGGTGGCGCCCAGTTCGATGATCTGGTTCATCAGCTCCGGCAAGTCGGGCAGGGTGGCTGCGCCGATCTGCGTGTTGACGCTGACCGCGAGCCCGGCCTGCTTGGCCCGGCGCAGGGTGTCCACGGCCTTGTCGAAGGAGCCCGGGACATTGCGCACGGCGTCATGCAGGGGCGCCAGACCGTCCAGCGAAACCCCCACGCCGTTGAGCCCGGCCTCCACTGCGGCCTGCATTTTCGCCGGGGTCAGGTTGCGCCCGCCGGTCTGGATCGCGCAGTAGATGCCGTGGTCGTGGATGGCCTGGATCAGGCGGGTCCAGTCCTTGCGCAAATAGGCTTCGCCGCCGATCAGGGTGACTTCCCGCGTGCCGAGGGCGGCGAGGGCGTCGATCACGTCGAGGCATTCCTGGGTGTTCAATTCATTGGGGCGTCGGTGGCCGGCGCGCGAGCCGCAATGCAGGCATTTGAGGTCGCAGGCGAGGGTGATTTCCCAGACCACATGCACCGGTACGTAACGCTTGAGGTCGGTTTCGCTGAGGTAGCGGGCGGGGCGATTGGCTGACATGGACAGTCCTTTGCGCGCACACAGGCGCGCGGCACGAACCTGGCGGATGTCCGCGCCGTCCCTGGCGATGCCGGCCCGGGCGGACAAAGGGTTTGCCAGTGGGGAACCGGGCCTGGCCCCGGGGAAGGAAGGCCAGGCCCGGACGCCACCTTTCAGCGAGCTTCGAGGCGGGTGATCTCGGCGTTCAACTGCTGCAAGGCGCTACGCAGCGCATCGCCGTTGGCCAGCTGCTGTTCGCCCTGGCGGACCACTGCCTTGAGTTGCGCCAGGTCACCGCTGGCCTGGGCATGCTGTACCGCGACGGCATACAGCGGGATGGGGTGATGCGGCACGGGTTCCGGGTGCGGGATCGACGCCTGGCTGACGGTGCCGTGCTGCACGTCCTGCCAACTGCCCTGGTAGTAGTACCGGTAGCTGGCGGAACCGCTGGCCCAGTCGAGCCCGAGAATGCCCTGCAGGTGGAAGGTCTCGGCGATCTGGCTGGTCGGACCGCTGGGGTTGCCGTCGAGCTTTAGAATGATGTGGCCTTCGGTCGAGGGGTCCAGGTGGAGCTGGGAATACTCACCCCACACGTCGGCGAAGAAGTTCACCGGCGGGTAAGTGCTCTTGAACACGCGGGCCACGCCGCTGACTTTTTTCTGCGGGGTGTTGACCAGAAGGTCGAGGGTCAGAACCGGGGCCCCCAGCAGCGCCGTGGTGACGTGGAGGCGGGTGTGGAACAGTCCAGTTTGCATGGTGCAACTCCTTGTTCGTATTCAGGGAAGTCGGGTCAGGGGCGAGCGGCGGTCAGCGGCGCTCGAGCTTGCCGATTTCGTCCTTGGCTGCATCCAGCGCGTTGCGCAGTTGTGGCAACTGCTCCAGTTGCTCCTGGGCCTGGCTGGCCAGGGTTTTCATCTGGGCCAGGTCGCCGCTGGCAATGGCACCATGGATTGGCGCGGCATACAGCGGATGGATTGGTGGATACGCCTGCAGGGCCGGAGCGGTTTCCTGGTGCGTTTGCAGGGTGTAGGAGGGCACCGGCCCGACCAGATGGGCCGGAACGTTTTCGACCGATACCCATTGATGGCCGTTGTAGTACTGGTAGTTGGCGACGCCGCTTTGCCAGTCTTCGCCCACCACCAACTGGATCTTGAAGGTGACGACCGAGTTGGAGCCCGGTCCGCCCTGATTGCCCTGGGCGGTCACCAGGATCTTGCTCGTGCTGGGCGGCATGACGGTCAGGTAGGTGTATTGCCCCCACACATCGGACGGCAATTCCAGGGGAGGATTGACGGCCTGGGTGATGAGCGAGGTGCCGCGCACAGTCTGGTCGGGGGTGTAGACCAACAGGTTGAGAGCAAGGCTTGGCGCGCCCGGGATCGGATTGCCGATCCGGTAGCTGAGGGGAAACAGGCCAACAGGGGACGTAGTGGAACCGGACATGATTGCCTCCATTGCATTAGAAAATGGAAACGGCGTTAGCGCCGTTCCAGACGGGCGACTTCCTGTGCCAACTGCTCGTAAGCGCTGCTCAGATCCTTGGATTCTTTCTGGGATGTATCGCGTTGTTTGAGCAGGGACTTCATCTGCGGCAGGTTGCCGAGGGAGATTGCTTCTTGAATTGCCACGCCATAAGGCGTGACGGGGTGGAGCGAGGATGAACTCATGGCGTTGCCTTCCGTGGGAGGTTGTAGAGACTGCGCTATCCGGCAGCTTTTGCAGTTAAGCAGGCCGGGCACGGGGCAAACGCGAGGGTGAACAAATAACTTTGAATAGCCGTTATCGGGAAAAAATATATCCAGGCAGGACAAGGAACTGGCGCGGCCCTATAGCGCGTTTGGCAATCAGCGACCCACCGCTTACAAGGAATGAATACAAGCAGGCGCCGCCACTTACATGCCCAGCCATCCGCTCACCTGTAGCCGCTGCCGCAGGCTGCGATCGAGCCGCAGGCTCGCGGCGAACTCACGGACGCCGAAGCCCCTGCGGGCCTTATCGCAGCCTGCGGCAGCGGCTACAGGGGCGGTTGTTGTCTGTGGGAATGCGGTCGGCAGCCGATGGTCGCAGGGGCGGTGATTTGGCGGTGGGGTGGGCGGCGATTGCCGTTGCGCCGCGGTTCAGGCCACGGCGCTCTGCGGCGCGCTGTTCAACAGCCGTTCCAGGGCGCCGCTGAGCAGGTGTTCCAGCAGGGTTTCACGCTCGTGCTCGGTCAGTGGCTGCTCGTCCAGCCAGCCGGGCGCGCTGTTGAGCAGGCTGGCGATGGCATGCCCGGTGGCCAGCAGCGCCGCGTCGCCGAGCCGCGGCAGCGGGCCGAGGAGCATCAGCAGGCGGCGTTCATATTGCTCGCGCAGCTGGCGCACGCGCTGCTGCTGGTCCTGGTTCAGGCAGCCGCTGTCGCGCTCCACCAGGCGGAAATGCCGGGGCAGTTCCCGGTGCAGTTTCAGGTGGGCGCGGATCAGGGTGCGCAGGCGATCATCGGGCGCCTTGCGCCGCCGTTCGATGCGCCCCAGGGTGCCGAGCAGTTCGTCGTAGAACTCTTCGATCAGGTCCAGCAGCAGGTGCTGTTTGCTCGGGTAATGGTGATACAGCGAGCCCGGGGTCAGCCCCAGATGGCTCGCCAGCTCGCGCATGCCGACCTGGCCGAACCCTTTGCTGGCGAACAGCTCCAGAGCCTTGTCGCGGCTTTCGGCAAAACGCGAGCAACGCTCAGTCATAGCGGTGGAAGCCGCGTTCGGTCTTGCGCCCCAGGTAACCGGCGGCGACCATTTCCTTGAGCAGCGGCGCGGGCCGGTATTTGCTGTCGTTGAAGCCATCGTAGAGGGCCTCAAGGATCGCCAGCAGGGTG
Source organism: Pseudomonas sp. GW821-FHT09E12 (assembly GCF_059416085.1). Lineage (NCBI taxonomy): Bacteria > Pseudomonadati > Pseudomonadota > Gammaproteobacteria > Pseudomonadales > Pseudomonadaceae > Pseudomonas > Pseudomonas sp. GW821-FHT09E12. Next base: position 67,831 of record NZ_JBWKOM010000002.1, read on the forward strand.
TCCAGGCCGATCAGGTCGGCCAGGGCCAGCGGGCCGATCGGCTGGTTGCAGCCCAGGCGCATGCCGGCGTCGATGTCCTCGGCGCTGGCCAGGCCTTCCTGCAATACCAGGATCGCCTCGTTGATCATCGGCACCAGGATCCGGTTGACCACGAAGCCCGGGCGGTTGCCGGCGGTGATCGCGACCTTGCCCAGGCGGGTGGCCATGTCCAGGGCCAGGGTGTGGGTCGCGTCGCTGGTCTGCAGGCCGCGGATCACTTCGATCAGGCCCATCACCGGCACCGGGTTGAAGAAGTGCAGGCCGATAAAGCGCTCGGGCGCGCTGACGCTGGCGGCGAGCTGGGTGATCGACAGCGACGAGGTGTTGGAGGCAATGACACAGGTGCTGGCAACCTGGGCGGCGATCTGTTGCAGCACCCGCCGTTTCAGCTCGAGGTTTTCCGTGGCCGCTTCGATCACCAGTTGTGCGTCGACCAGGCTGGCATAGTCGGTGCTGGTGCGGATGCGCCCCAGGGTCGCCTGTTTCTGCGCTTCGTCCAGGCTGCCCTTGGCAATCTGCCGGTCGAGGTTCTTGGCCACGGTGGCCAGGGCCTTTTGCAGGGCGCTGTCGCTGATGTCCAGCAAGGTCACTTCGAACCCGGCCTGGGCACAGACCTGGGCGATACCGTTACCCATGGTGCCGGCGCCGATCACACCGATATTCTGCAGATTCATCTTGGCTTCTCTTTCTTCGTCCGGACGTGTCGCAGCGCAGCGCGAGCGCGTCTTGCAATGCAACCTTCGAGGCGCGAGTCTAGTGCTCGCGCCGACCCCGGCCTATGCCAAAAGCGCTCAGCCGCGCTGGCGTTTTTTGCCATGTCCACAGCCACAGAGAGCAGTCATTCCATGCGGGAAAAGGATTCGGTCGCGGTCTACTTCGTGCAGGTCATGGTCCACGCCTTGCGTGAGCGGCCCGAGCGCCTGGCCGCGGTGCTGGCCGAAGCGGGCATCGATCCGGCCTTGCTCGGCCAGCCCGAGGCGCGGGTGCCGGCCAGCGCGTTCGCGGCCCTGTGGCTGATCCAGATCCGCGAGCTGGGCGACGAGTTTTTCCAGCTCGATTCCCACGGCCTGCCGCCGGGGGCGTTCGCCCTGATCTGCCGCGGGCTGATCCAGGAGCCGACCCTGGAAAAGGCCCTGCGCCAATGCCTGGCCAACTTCGGCCTGTTCCTGCGCGACTTCCGTGGCAGCCTCAGCGTGCGCGGCAAGCGCGCGGTGCTGAGCCTCGACAGCCAGCCTCGCGATGACGCCGCCGGGCGTTTTGGCGAAGAGACCTTCCTGGTGCTGATGATCAGCCTGCTGTGCTGGCTCGGCGGGCGGCGCATTGCCATCGACCGCGCCGACTTTCGTTATCCGCGCCTGTCCCTGAGCGACGATGCCTTGCTCTGGGGGCCGAACCTGACCTTCGGCGCCGAGCGCACCGAAATCGAATTCGCCAGCCGTTTCCTGCGCCTGCCGGTGGTCCAGGACCTGGCCTCGCTCAAGGTCTTTCTGCGCAGCGCGCCGCAGTGGCTGGTGATCCGTTTTCGCAACCAGCACGGCCTGGCGACCCAGGTCTATCAACGCCTGCGTCGCAGTCATTACAGCCAGTGGCCGACCCTGGAAGCCTTCGCCGGCGAGGTGCAGGTCAGCCCCAGCACCCTGCGTCGGCGCCTGGAACGCGAGGGCGTGTCGTACCAGGAGATCAAGGACGAAGTGCGCCGCGCCATGGCCGTCGAACTGCTGCGCCAGAGCCGCGCGAGCATCGGCGAAATCGCCGAGCGCACCGGTTTCCAGGAGCCCAGCGCCTTCCACCGCGCGTTCAAGAAATGGACCGGTGAAAGCCCCGGACGCTACCGCGCGCGCTACCAGCCTGCGACCTGACAGGCTGGCGCGCCTGCGTCAGTTCAAACTGCCAACCCCAAGACCTGCAACTGCCGCCGCGTCTCTGCCGCCGACCGGTGCTCAATCGCATTCCAGCCCAGGGCCTTGGCGGCGACGATATTCGGCGCGTGGTCGTCGATGAACACCAACTCCTGCGGCGCCACGTCTGGCAGGTGCACGCGAATGCGCTGCAGCGTGGTCTGGTAGATTTCGGCGTCAGGCTTGATCTGCCGCTCTTGCCCGGACACCACGATGTCGCGAAAACGCTGGAGGAACGGATAGTTGTCCCAGGCGTAGGGGAAGGTCTCCTGGGACCAGTTGGTCAGCCCGAACAGCGGCATCTGCGCCTGGTGCAGCTCTTCCAGCAAGGCCACGCCGTCATCCAGCTGGCCGCGGAGCATTTCCGGCCAGCGCCCGTAATAGGCCTCGATCAGCGGCGCATGCTCCGGGTGTTCGGCCAGCAGGCTGCGGGTCGCTTCGGCCAGTGGCCGCCCGGCGTCCTGCTGGGTATTCCAGGCCTGGGTGCAAATGGTCTCGAGGAACCATTGGCGGCGGGCATCGTCGGGGATCAGTTGGCGGTACAGATGGTGCGGGCTCCAGTCGAACAGCACGCCACCAAAATCGAAAACCACAGCACGAATTGTCATCAGCACGTCCTTTTGAGCGGTTGTGGGTCAGGGCGACATCCTGCGACGGTAGGCGATGCAATGCAATTTGCTGGCGGGACCAGCGCCGTCCCTCAATCGACAATCACCCGTTCGTTCGGGTCATCGCTCAGGCACACGCTCAACTGTTGCCCGGCCTTGTTGAACGCACAGGTGGGCAAGGGTTGCTTGATGAAATTCAGCGCCGGGAGGATGAACACACCGGTCAGGATCAGCGCGCCCACGATTCGGGGCAACAGTACATCCGCGCTGGTGGCGGCTGGCCGGGGTTTGAGGCGCCCGCGCCGATACCAGTGCAGCCCGCTGAGGACCAGGCCGCAGCCGATCGCCATCGCGTAGTCCAGCTCCCAGGATTGCGGGCTGAAGATCAGGTTGCCGTCGGCATCGTCCGGGTAATTGATCCGCCACCAGGCGCCCAGCAGCAGCGGCACCAGGCCGGCGACGATCCAGGCCAGGCGGGCGCCGGGCATGCGCGTGAGCAGGGCCAGGCCCAGGCCAAGGGCGCAGAGGAGCCAGATTCCGAGGTACAGCTGAAAGCCCATGGCCCCACCAAATAGCGTGCCGCTGACGTCCCGCGGGACGATCAGTTGCAGGTCGGTGATCACCATCACCGCCAGCGGGGCGGCCACGGCGATGCCGCTCAGGAGCGCGTTGATCCATGAGCACAGGGTGAACAGGCGACGGATAAGCAGGTTCGACAAAGAGGGGGCGGGCGCCAACACGTTTCTTCCTTGGGCAGTGTGCGGGGCGCGCAGTATGCAAGGCCGCCGCCGGTTTTGCATCAGTCGTCGAAGCCGTATCGGCGAGCCGCCATGGGCGGGGTGGCGCGCGTGGCCATTGGCGGGCTGGCGTCGGCGCCTTGATGGTGTTTTGGGGCGAGCCTGCACGCTGCCGGCCAGGGCTTCGGCGGGGTTGGCCTGCGATACACGGTTGGCCCGGCCACCGCACTTTTTGCGTTTTTGCGGTTCTATTCAGGGCCAGGCCGCGCCGACTCCCCGCGTGGCCAGAGTCCAGAATGGTGCCGATGGTTTATCCGCTTTCTCGTTATTCCTTGCGCGTGTTTTGCCTGCGCATGCCGCGCCAGCCACTGTGGCTGGCCGCTGTCTTGATGGTCTGCGCCAGTGGCTGCAGCCAGCAGCAGGGGCGCGACATGGTCCACCAGTTCAGCAATGGCAAACCCCAGGAGTTCTTCCAGACCAGCGTCGACCGCATGGCCACCCTGAGCATGCGCGATAACCTGCAAAGCCTGTACCTGCTGATGAACAAGCTCTACCTGCGCAACCCCAACCAGTGGCGCGAGTGGGGGTATACCGACGCTACCAGTGCCGCGCGGGATATCCGCCAGGCCATCGAGCAGCAGAAGGCCTTGCCGGCCCTGGGCAACCGTCGCGACCTGGCCGCGTTGAGTTATGCCCTGAGCCCGGAGTTTCGTGGCGATCGGGTCGGGGCCTTTATCTATGCGATCGGCAGCATGCTGGTGACCGCCCATGGCGGGCGCACCGAGTTTTTTATGACCGACACTATCGATCCGCAGTTTGTCAGTAACGCGGCGCGCAATATTGAAAAGGCTACTTGGATGCTCAGCCAGCGGCAGGGGGCCAATGGGGAGCTGTTGCTGTTTTCCAATGAGATTTCGGAGGAGGGCAGCAATCTGAGTTTTGCTGTGGAGTTTGGGAAGATTGTGGCGCGCCTCGACCTGCTGACCCAGATGCTCGACGAACGTTACCGGCGTATTGGCCTGAACTACGCGCAAAGTCTGCTGCTGATGAATTTTTTGCCGGTGCAGTAGGGCGCTGTCGTCCGTGATCTTCTTGGGTACATATCTGTTGCTGCATGGGCTTTTGTAGGAGCGAAGCTTGCTCGCGATAGCGGTAGTGGTTTCGCTGGTGATGTTGGACGGGGTGCATATCCGTTCCTGCGGTAACGGCTACTTATGGTTCCGCTCTTACAGCGGGTCACTTTGGAAAATCCGGAAGCCGGCCCAGTCCAAAGTAACCAAAACGCTTTGCCCCACCACTCGGTCCCTCGCTAAGGCTCGGCATGCCCGAACGAAGGCATTGATCCGTGGGCCGCCGCCACAGGCCATCCATGGCCTGGGGCAGCTAACCCGGCATCCCTGCCGGGTTACCCACGGCTCAATGCCTGCGTTCGGCCAGCGTGGTTAACGGGGCCTTCGGATCAAAAGCCAAAGCAAAAGCAAGACGGCGGCCTGCCGGCCGGCCTGGGGTTTTGGGCTGTATGTGGGCTTCGGGGTGTTTAACGCCCCAGCTTTTCCATCGCCGCATCCGCCAGGAAAGACGACCGGCTCTTGATGTTGTGCTCGCGCACAAAGCGGTCGATGCGTTGAATCACGTAGCCCGGCAGGGTCACATTGACCTTCTCGGTTTTGCCCAGGTAAGGCGTGATATCGATATCCAGCATGCCCCAGCCCATCCCTTCGAAGTCGGGGTTGGCGCGGTGTGTGCCGGTGGGCGAGGGCAGGGGAATGGCTTGTCCCTCACGGGCCAGTTCTTCGAGCATGACGTGGGCGATTTCGATGGCGGCGCTATACGCGGCCTCGAAGGTATCGCCGGCGGTGACCGCGCCAGGAATGTCGGGAATCTGGATGCCGGTAGCCGTGTGCTCGTCGCCCCACTCGATGCAGATGGGATATTGCACGGGGATCTCCTCATAAGGTGCGAAGGCTGAGTCGGCGGCTTGGGGTTGACGCTCCCTGTAGCCGCTGCCGAAGAATGAGGCTGCGATCGGGTTGGGCGGCATTCCGACGAAGCGCCCGCCAAACCTGACGACGCGGTGTAACAGGTAAAGCCGGGAGGCAGAATTAGCGTCTGCTGCGCAGCCGATCGCAGCCTCATTCTTCGGCAGCGGCTACAAACAGCCTCCCAGGCTCAATAGCGCTCAGGCCTCCTGCGCCGTGCGCCACTGAATCACTTCCAACACCGCACAACCTTCCCGGGTCAGCAAATGCACCCCTCGGGTCACCCGCGCCAGGTCGCAGTCGGAAATGTCTTTCAGGTTAAGCGTGGACAGGCTGTCCATCAGGTCGCGCACCACGGTGAAACGATGGGCTGCGCTAGCCGCCAGGTCGCTCAAGGGGGCGTCGGTATCGAGGTAGAAAACAGGAGAGTCAGCGTCGTGGGTATCGACGGGGGTGAAGCGCGAGAGTGGCTGGTCAATCATAGGTACAGCTCCTGTACAGGGAGCAATCACCTGTGTTGCCGACGACGAAGAAAATGACCGCTGTATGCGTATGTGATGACCGGAGATTCACCGCGCACAGCCGTCATAACATCCTGTCGCGGGCACCCGATAGGCGACTGCAAAGGTGTTGTGGACGCTGAAGCGTTCCTATGCTCGACCGGCCAAGGTCGTTCGCGGATTTTGCCGCGAGCGCGAACTATAGGGGCCGCGCTTGAGCGGCGCAACCGTGCATTGGAGGGGATGTTTGAGTGGTTGTGTCGGAGAGTTGGCAGCGACAGTGATGGGTGAGTAATTGCCCTGACTTGGCACACTCATTTGCGTCGGACTACCTCCAGTCGAGGCTTTCTACTACGAATGAGGTTTATAACTCAGCAGCTTAGAAACTGAATCAAACTTGGTTGTACGGGTATATATGAGAGGCCGTTTTTGGCCGAAAGAACTGTTCATGAGGGGGCGGCTTACGGCCGATTCTGGTGAAAAAGTAGCTCCCCTGTCTGGCCTGCGGCAAAATCTCTGCATTGGCCAGCAGGGAAGCACACAGCATGATGGGACAGTTATCGAGTGGGCAGGATCGACTGTTTTACTCGTTCAACCTTGAAGATCACATCCCAGCCAATCACCTACTGCGCAGCATTGATCAGTGTCTCGATCTGAACGACCTGCGCCATTACCTCGCCGATTTTTATAGCCCGATCGGGCGTCCGTCGATTGATCCTGAACTGATGATCCGCATGCTGATCGTGGGCTATTGCTACGGCATTCGCTCCGAACGGCGGTTGTGCGAAGAGGCCCATTTGAACCTGGCGTATCGCTGGTTCTGCCGGTTGAGCCTTGAGGATGAAGTCCCCAATCACTCAACCTTTTCCAAGAGTCGACATGGCCGTTTTCGGGACAGTGATCTGTTTCGCTGGTTGTTCAATGAAGTGCTGCGTCGCTGCATGGATGCAGGTTTGGTCAAGGGTGAAGGCTTTGCCGTGGATGCCAGCATCATCAAAGCGGATGCGAGTCGACAGCGCGGCGTACCGGGTGATGAGCCGGTCGACTGGAGCGATCCGGCCCTGAGCAGCCGCGCCGTGCGTGAGTACCTTGAAGGCCTCGATGAAGAGGCTTTGGCCGAAACGCTACCCAAGCGCCTATCGCTGACGGATCCTCAAGCCCGCTGGACCGCAGCTCCAGGTGGTCCGGCGTTCTACGCCTATTCCACAAACTATCTGATCGATACCGAGCACGGCGTCATCGTGGATGTGGAACCCACACCGGCTCATCGGACAGCCGAGGTCGAGAGCACCAAGACGATGATCGATCGTGTCGAAACGCAGTTCGACATCAAGCCACAGCGCCTCATTGGCGACACCGCTTACGGCACAGCGCCGATGCTGGCCTGGATGGTGGAGGAAAAAGACATCGAACCGCATGTGCCGGTGTGGGACAAAACCGAGCGCAAGAACGACAGCTTTTCGAGTAACGATTTCCACTGGAATGAAGAGGCTGAGGAATACCGCTGCCCAGCCGGCAACGTATTGCGCAGCGAATGGCGAGCTTTCAAGAACGAGCGTTCGCACGTCACCAAAGCCAACACCATCATCTTCCGATCCAGGCAAACGGACTGCGTAGCGTGTCCGATGAAAGCCAAGTGCTGCCCGAACACTGCGTTCCGCAAGATTGCTCGCAGCGTCCATGAAGCCGCTCGTGATGTGGCTCGGCGTATTGCAGCGACGCCGGCGTATCAGCGCTCTCGCTACGAACGTAAAAAGGTCGAAATGCTGTTTGCCCACCTCAAGCGCATCCTGAAACTGGATCGCTTGCGACTACGTGGCATGAGTGGTGCGACCGATGAGTTCACGCTGGCCGCCGCGGTGCAGAACCTGCGACGGCTGGCCAGATTTACCTCTCAAGGGCCTCCGGTCACGGGATAGGTGCGTCTGCACAAAGCAAAAACCCTCAAACCAACCCAATAACCGAGCTGCAAAGCTCAACGAAGGGCCAGAAAACTACTCAATGTGGTGAGTAGGTTCTCCGGTGGAGATCGTGCGTGAGTTCAGCCGATCTGCAAATCAGACTTTTTCAACAGAGTCGGCCAGAAGCAGACGGTCGTGACTGCGAAAAACTACCAGACAAGGCCGCTTAGTAGGGAGTGAGGATCCGACTAAGTAGTTTTTTTCGGAAAATCCGCAGTATTCTGCACCATACTCAAGGTTGGGCGTGGACTCTGGCTGCATAAATAACCTAGACGTACTTTTAAAGATTCAACTATTACAAGGAGTAGTAAATGGTCGATTTCAAGAAAAAGCTAAAAAACAAAAGTGTCGAAAAGAAGATAGATCCAACTGAAATATACGATTCACTGGATCGAAGAAGCGAAGCAGGACCGCTGCGCCCCTCTCAAGAAACATTATTAAAAGAATGGCATAGCTCTCGAAGAGATTTGAAGGATAGTGTTGTAAAACTCCATACAGGTGAAGGCAAAACTCTGATTGGACTTTTGATGCTTCAATCGAAGCTAAATGAATCCGGAAAGCCATGTGTTTTTTTGTGCCCCAACATTTACCTAGCAAGGCAAGTAACATCTGAAGCCAAAAAATTCGGGATACCCTTCTGCGAAATTGGTAAAGATCGTGAGCTTCCCGACGAGTTTATCGCGGGAAAAACGCTTTTAATCACACATATTCAAAAGCTTTTCAATGGAAGAACAAAGTTCGGACTAAATAACAAGTCTGTGGAAGTTGGCTCCATCGTTTTAGATGACTCACATGCTTGCATTGACTCGATCAAAAGCGCGCTCACTATCAAGATAGATCGAAAGCATCCTCTTTATGAAAAATTCATAAGGCTTTTCGAACAAGACTTAAGAGAGCAGGGGGAGGGCAGCTTCCTTGAAATTGAGAGTGGCAGTTACAGCACTATGCTGCCAATTCCTTACTGGTCATGGGTAGACCGAAAAGACGAAATGATCCAGCTTCTACTAAGCCATAAAGACGATAAAGAAATTGTCTTTGTATGGGAGCTAATAAAAAATAATTTAGAGAACTGTCAAGCTTTCATAGCTGGAACCTACCTCGAAATATCGCCTATATTAATTCCCATAAATGCATTTGGCTCGTTCGCTCGAGCAGAGCACCGAATTTTAATGTCAGCTACTACGCAAGATGACTCCTTTTCGATTAAGGGACTAGGCTTTGACATTGAGGCAATTAAAACCCCTCTCACCAACAACGTACTAAAATGGTCGGGTGAGAAGATGATCTTAATTCCTACCTTAATAGACGCATCCTTAGACAGGGAAAATATTGTTGACTGGCTTGCAAAGCCGGATAAAGATCGCAGTTTCGGCATCGTATTTTTAACCCCTGACTTCTCAAATAAAACTCAGTACCAACGTTTGGGCGCGACGGTTGCTGAAACCGAAACAATTTTTGAGCATGTTCAGCAGTTGAAAACTGGAAAAACGAGTTCGTCCATGGTTTTTGCGAATAGATATGATGGTATAGACCTGCCCGATGACGCTTGCCGCATTCTTATCCTCGACTCAAAACCCTACTTCGACTCTCTTCTCGACCGTTACGAAGAGGACTGTCGTACTGGTAGCGATATTATGAATGTAAAGATCGCGCAAAAAGTAGAACAAGGCTTGGGGCGCAGTGTAAGAGGTGAAAAAGATTACAGCGTAATCTTGATAGTTGGAGGCGATCTTACAAAATTTATCAAAAGCCAATCCACTCACAAATATTTCTCCCCGCAAACAAAAAAACAGATTGAAATTGGCCTGCAGATTGCAGAAGACGCAAAAGCAGAGCTCAAAACTAAGCCAAACGAGTATGAGGTCCTAATTGATCTCATGAAACAAGCCCTTAGTCGAGATGAGGGTTGGAAAGAATATTATGTCGAAGAAATGGATGAAATAGTTAAAGCCAACCAAAGCTCATCTTTGTATGACGTATTGAAAATGGAGTTCGATGCAGAATTAGCGTTTGCCTCAGGCAACGAAGCACGGGCGTGTGAAATCATTCAGAAACTATCAGATAAATTCCAGGAGGAACCTGCCGAAAAAGGGTGGTATATACAACAGTTAGCCAGATACACCTACAGGCTTAGCAAATCAGACGCTAATACCATTCAAGGTACTGCCTTCAGATTAAACACCCAGCTTTTGAAACCAAAAACCGGTGTCAATTACAAAAAAATATCATTTATTAATGAAAATCGAATTTCACGAATCCAGAATTGGCTGAAAACATTTAACACTCACGAAGAGCTCCAACTTTCTGCTAATGGGATACTCGACAACCTTGCTTTTGGTGTAGCCTCAGAAAAATTTGAGCTAGCTCTTAAAGAGCTTGGCCTGGGCTTGGGCTTCGAAAGTCAGAGGCCAGACAAAGAAATAAAAAAAGGCCCTGACAACCTTTGGTGTATTGGGGTTAATAAGTATATATTTCTAGAGTGCAAAAACGAGGTCGAATCGAATCGGGTGGAAATAAACAAAAACGAAGCTGGCCAAATGAATACGCACTGCGGTTGGTTTGAAGAAGTTTACGGCGAAGCAGAATGCACTAGAATTCTGGTGCACCCCACCAAAAAACTTTCGTATCACGGAAACTTTACTCATGACGTCTCGATCATGCGAAAACGCTCGCTTAACAAGCTAAAAGAAAACTTTCGAGCGTTCATTATGGAACTACAAAAATTTGATATCCATAGCATTTCAACGGAGCAAATTAATAAGCTGCTCAGCTTTCACAGCTTAGACCCAGTCAACCTAACTACAATGTATTCAGAGCCTCACAATAAATAAAAAACAACCGCCTTAGGTGTTGTGGAGGAATTCAAAATTCCTCCACATATCACCACTACAACAACGACCAGCATTTTGAACATTGCGTGACAACCCTTACAAAGGGATTCAATCCCTTCGTGTTTCTTATGGCCTCTCCAAGCCATTAACAACACATTTTTTCACATGCTATTTAAGTATGCCAAGGCCTATGGCAGCCCGAAGCCAGCCCTAACCCTCCCCCCTAAATCTTTAATGTTAAATAGACATTCTCGTGAGTAGGCTATAGGCAAAAAACACTCAGCGGGGAGTGTTAGCTTTTCTCCTAAAGACTGCTCTGGACAGAGCATAAATCTGTTAGCGCCTCACCACTCGCGCTCCATTGAGAGCAAATAAGAATACGGACTATCTATTATCGTACGACGCCTCTGATTTGTTAATAAGACCGCTGATGCTGTCAGCGAGATTCCCACTCCAGCGACCAAAGCGATAGAGTTTGGAATACCAGCAAGGATTGCTGCTGAGGTTGGGGCTGCTGTGAAGAATGAAACTTTTAACAAGCCACTAAGTCCCGCATCCCAACGTTGAGCCCGCAGTGACTCTCGGAGGCTATGCATCGCTGGCAATACGTTGGCGTGATACTGGTCTGAGACTGCTTGTCGCAGCGCCTCGATAGGTACTTCTTTAGGCAAGTCCGCAGTAAGACGTGAAATTTCTCGCCGGAATACAGCCAGCTCTTCCACGTGATACTTTTTGAACTTGAGAATTTTATCCACCGAGAGATGCTCAGGCAAAGACACTCCTTGCACCATAAGATCAATGAGCAAACTAGGGGCAACATCTGTTGGCAACGACCGCCTCTGTCCAAACGCGTCAAACTGGCGGCCAGCGCGTCGATCGCCAAGGGGGGCAAGCGGCTTTCCTTTACGCACAGCGATTGCCAAATTGTCTGCTGCGGAAGACTCGGTCACCAAGCCCAGGCCTAGCCGCTCAGCTAATTGAGAGGCTAGGAGCGTCATGTAGAAATTTGCGAAGCCAGGTGCGACGTGAAGCCAGCCGTCATCATTAAGCCCACGCTCAAGCTCTGAGCGGATCATGTATGGCAGCTTTTCCGGATGAATATGAGCAAGCTCGTGCAGCTCACGAGACATCTTCTCGGGATGAATTTTACGAGTCGGGTATTTATCTGTATCAAACATCACGCCGGCCGAGGCTGGGTCCGTAAGAAATTCGAGAACTTTTTCGGTAAGATCCTCCACCTCCTCCATATCCGATGAGACACGAACGGGATTGAGTACGCCTTCATCATAAAGGGCACGAGCAAAATCATTCGAGTAAGGTTCACGATGGGAAACGGGGACTATTGTTCGGATAGAGTCCCAGAACAACACTGCACTTCGTAGCCAACGCTCATTTTTTATGTCGATGTGTGGGTAGTAGAGCGCTGTTGAGAAGGCTATGGGCATCAGAGTTACTCCGTGACAATTTTTGATTGACCAGCCGCAGTGCAGCTATATCAGTGTGGCATGGAATTCCCTTCGGTATTTCCGTGGCCGATGTCAGGCCGATTTCTGCCGCTGTTGACCGACCAGTTCGGGTCGAAAGTAGATTAATTAGAACGACTTTTTTAGCTGGAAGCAGTCCCCCGCCAACGACTGCTTTTGGCCGGACTGCCGCTTAGGGCCGGCCGTTTGCTGCCGACTATGATCATTGCAGCATGGAGACTGTCAGAAATTTTGTGTTCGGGCATAACATGTCGCTAGAGGTGCATGTATGCCGACCAAAAAGAAGTCTGCCAGTGCAACAGCGAGGGAATTGCCCTCAATCCACCACTACCGGCCTCACAGAATGTGCAACATCCACAACACCCCAACGTAACCCACCCCAATCCCCACCGGCAGCACACAAAGCACCCGAACCTGCGAAAAGAACGAAGGCACAGCTTCCACCGGGGTCGACTCTTCCAGTTGCTGCAACGTCATGACCGCGACACCTTCCTCCGCTGGGGCATTGAGCCGCGCCTGGATCAGCGGTTCGACTGCTTCGACTTTGCGCATCAGGGTCCGGCCCCAGGTGAACAGGGCGGCGCCGATGAAGATCAGCAGGTAGATCACCAGGAATTTCCAGTGGGGCGGGTTGCTCAGGCGGATGAAGTCGGGGGTTGGGCTGTTGTCCCAGAACCAGTCCAGGGGGCGGGTGTTTTCGTAGACGGTGAACATGAAGTTCTTGATCGGGCGGTTGATGGTCGCCGCGGCGGTGGTGTAGCTGTCCAGGCGCCAGTGGAGCATTTTCAGGGTGGAAAACACGGTGGAGATCAAGGCGCCGGTAAACAGCAATGCGCCTGCGGCGATGGCCAGCCGGTATTTCAGTTGGGCCTGGGTGTAATTCATCTGTGCGTCCTGCGATGAAGAAAAGGGCCGCAATACTAATAGTTCGTTGCCCCTGGCCGATAGGGGCGGCGTTGGTTCAGGGGCCGCCTATGGGCCTCGAGGGTTTCAGCCGGCAGGGCTGCGACGAACACCACCGGCGCCTCGGCCTGAACCACGCGCAAAGCCTGCCACCAATGAGTTTCCTGCCTATGCAATAAGCGCCGTACCAGCACGAGCTGAAGCTGAACAGCGCCCCCGCCAAATCGAGACGCCCGCCCCAAACGCTGTCAATATTAAAAATTGTAATCGTTTGTATTTACTTACAAAAGATAATCGTTATCATTCGCGCGATCTTCAGATAATTCCTACAAAAAAAGGTATCCATGGTGGTCTCATCGCGCATTTACCCAGCCTCTCTGTCGTTGCTGGGTCTTCTGGTCGTTCCTGATCTACAGGCAGAAACGGAGTCTGCTCTAACCCTTCCGGCCACCGCTGTGAACAGTGAGTACAGCGAGCAGAGCTACATGCCGACCGAGAGCAGGAGTGCGTTGAAGATCGATGCGCCGCTGCGTGATATCCCGCAAACCGTCAACGTGATCCCCCAGAGCGTGATCAAGGATCAGGGCGCGCAGTCGATGGAGGACGTGCTGAAAAATGTCCCCGGGGTCGGCCTGTCCAATGGCGATGGTCAGCGCGATCAGGTCACCATCCGTGGCTTCAGTGCCATTGGCGATATGTACGTCGACGGCATACGCGACGACGCCCTGTATTTCCGCGACCTGTCCAATGTCGAGCGGGTGGAGGTGATCAAGGGGCCCGCGGCGGTGCTTTATGGTCGCGGCTCATCCGGTGGCCTGATCAACAGCATCAGCAAGAAGCCCAACTTTGCTCCCAAGCAGGAAGTGGGGGTCAGTTTCGACAGCGAGGGTAAGAAGCGCACGCAGTTCGATGCCGGCTGGGCTGACCAGCAGCACAACGACAAGGCTTTCCGTGTCACCGGGGCGCTGGAGAACAGCGACACCTTCCGCGATGACGGCTATATCGACCGCAAGGCCATCGCGCCGTCGGCCTACTTCAAGCTCTCGGACGATCTGGAGCTGAACCTGGGCGCGACCTATCTGTACGACAAGCGCCTGATAGACTTCGGTATCCCGGCGCGCGGCAATCGCCCGGTCGATGTGGACCGCGACAAGCGCTTCGGTTCCGCCGACCCGGATGACGATTACACCCGCAGCGAGGTGTTCTCGTTCACGGCCGGTATCGACTACCGCATCAACGACGATTTCAGCCTGAGCAACACCAGCCGCTACTACCACTACGACCTGGATCGCAACAACACGCTCGCCGACTCCAGCCCGACGCGCTTTGTCACCGCGCCCAATGGCGAACTGCTGGTGAAGCTCAACCGTGGCAATGTGCAGCGCAAGGAAGACGGCTGGTTCAACCAGACCGAACTCAAGCAACAGGCCGTGCTCGCCGGGATGAACCACAGCCTGCTCTATGGGGTGGAGCTGGGGCGCCAGGTGAAGGATCAGTCGGTGTTCAGCCAGTCCAACGTGGCGCAGGTGCCGGTGTATCGCGATGCCCTGGTCGATGTGCCGTTCCAGGCCAACCGGCAGACCGCCAAGGGCAGCAACACCCAGGACACCGCCGGGTTCTACGTGCAGGACCTGATCGAACTGACGCCACACTGGAAAGCCCTGGTGGGCGTGCGCTATGACGTGTTCGACCAGGAATACTCCGACGACCTGACCCACAGCAGCCTGTCCCGCACGGACACCACCTGGAGCCCGCGCGTCGGCCTGGTTTATCAGCCTGATCCCATCCAGTCCTATTACATCTCGGTCAGCCGTTCCTACCAGCCGTCCGCGGAAATGTTTGCCCTGAGCACCAGCAACCAGGACCTGGAGCCGGAAGAAACCACCAACTTCGAGATCGGCGGCAAGTGGGACCTGTTCGACAATCGCCTGGCCTTGACCGCGGCGCTGTTCCGCCTGGAACGCACCAATATGAAAACCACCGATCCGGCGAACCCGAGCAAGCTGGTGCTGGCGGGTGAGCAGCGTACCGATGGTCTGGAGCTGACCGCCAGCGGACAGTTGAGCGACAAATGGCAGGTCTATGCCGGCTACGCCTACCTGGATGCCGAGATCACCAAGTCCAACAGCCGTACCAACGGGGTCGCCAACGAAGGCCAGACCCCGACCCTGACCCCGCGCCACAGCGCCAATCTGTGGCTGGTGCGTTCCTTGACCCAGGAGTGGCGTGTCGGCATGGGAGCGAACTATGTCGATGACCGTTACACCGCCCTGGACAACCAGGTGGTCATGCCGGCCTACACCACGGTGGACGCGGCCTTGCTGTACAACCTGCCGAAATGGGACATGGCCCTGCGCCTGCGTAACGTCTTCGACAAAGACTATTACGCCTCGGCGCATGGCTCGGTGGACCTGATCACGCCGGGCGCGCCACGCACCCTGGAACTGAGCGCCAACTACCGGTTTTGAAGGCCTACCCTGAGACCAAAGCCCGGCAGTGCGACACTGCCGGGCTTTTTTGTCTGCGCTCGCCTTGCCTGATGTGTCTCCTATACTCATTCGCGCCGACAGGTTCAGCCGTACCCGAACGCCGCCGCAACAGCCGTCAGTTCCCTGACAACTACCCCTCCCAGTCACTGCAAGGAGACCAACCATGGCAATCCGCATTGGCGACGAAGCACCCGATTTCACTGCCGACACGACCGAAGGTCCGCTGCACTTCCACGAGTGGATCGGCGATAAGTGGGCAATCCTGTTCTCCCACCCCAAGGACTTCACCCCGGTGTGCACCACCGAGCTCGGTTATATGGCCAGGCTCAAGCCGGAGTTCGACAAACGCAATACCCGGATTGTCGGGCTCAGCATCGACCCGGTCAGCGACCATAAGGCCTGGGTCGGCGACATCCAGGAGACCCAGGGGCATGCCGTCAACTACCCGATGATCGGTGACGAAAACCTGGTGGTGGCCAAGCTCTACGACATGATCCACCCCAATGCCAGTGGTGGCGCGCGCACTGCCGTGGAGAACGCCACCGTGCGTTCGGTGTTCATCATCGGCCCGGACAAGAAGGTCAAGGCCATGCTGGTCTACCCGATGAGCGCCGGGCGCAATTTCGATGAAGTGCTGCGCCTGCTCGATGCCCTGCAACTGAATGCCAAGCACACCGTCGCCACCCCGGTGAACTGGCGCCCGGGCGAGGACGTGATCATTCCTACCTCGGTATCCGACGAGGACGCCCGGAAGAAATACCCGCAAGGCTTCAAGACGTTGAAGCCCTATCTGCGTACCGTGGAGCAACCGAAGTAACGACCCCCGACAAAGGCTTGCTCATGGAGCAGGCCTGCGGGAACGACGCTGCGCCGGACAGGGTTCACCCAGCAGGCCGCCGCGGCGTCGCAGTCACTTCCATGGGTCGCTTTTAGCCAGGATGGGCAGCCACTGCCCATCCGCGGTTCGAACAGTCCGTTTTAATACCGCTGAGCGCAGGTCGAACCCTGGGCGGAGTTGCGCGCGCAAACCCTCGTGCTCTGACAAGCGCTATCCTTGAGCCTTCCTTCCGTTGCCAGAGCCCACCCATGCTCGATGTACACGCCGTCCGCAAAAGCTACGCCACGCCCCAGGGCCCGTTGATGGTGTTGCAGGGGGTCGACCTGCACCTGGAGCAGGGCGGCAGCCTGGCGCTGATGGGCGAGTCGGGCAGTGGCAAGAGCACCTTGCTGCATCTGATCGCTGGCCTGGACAAGGTCGATGGCGGCAGCATCCGCATCGGCGGGCAGCAGCTGGAGCGGATGAACGAACACCAGCTGGCCAACTGGCGGCGCACCGAAGTCGGGCTGGTGTTCCAGCAGTTCAACCTGATCGGCAGCCTGCGGGTGGAGGACAACCTGGGGTTCCAGGCGCGGCTGGCCGGGCGTTTCGATGGGCGTTGGCAGGCGCAACTGGTGGAGCGTTTGGGCCTGGGGGACCTGCTGCGGCGCTACCCGGAACAACTGTCCGGCGGCCAGCAACAGCGGGTGGCCCTGGGTCGCGCCCTGGCCGGCAAACCGCGGCTGCTGTTGGCCGATGAACCCACCGGCAGCCTCGACGAAGCCACCAGCGACGACGTGCTGCAGCTGTTGCTGGAGCTATTGGCCGAGACGCCCACCAGCCTGTTGATGGTCACCCACAGCCAGCGCGTCGCCAGTCGCCTGGGGCGGATCGCGCTGCTGCATGGCGGGCGTCTGGCCGGCGCGGGCGAGCGCTGAGGTGCGGGTGTTCTGGCACAGCCTGCGGGCGCTGCTCAGCCATTGGCGGCGGCACCCGGTGCAGTTCTTCAGTGTGCTGACCGGGCTGTGGCTGGCCACCAGCCTGTTGACCGGGGTGCAGGCGCTCAACAGCCAGGCGCGGGACAGTTACGCCAAGGCCAGCCAGTTGATCGGCGGCGCGCCCCAGGCCAGCCTGGCCACGGCCAATGGTGCGCCGTTTTCCCAGGACCTGTTCGTCGGCCTGCGCCGGGCCGGCTGGCCGGTGTCGCCGGTGGTGCAAGGCCGGCTGACGCTCAAGAGCCATGCACAGCAGCGCCTGCAATTGCTCGGGATCGAGCCGCTGTCGTTGCCGGCCGGTGCGGCGGTCGCCGGCCAGGTGCTGGATTCCGCGCGGATGGTCGAATTCGTCAGCCCGCCGGGCAGCACCTGGATCGCCCCGCAAACCCTGGAAGCCCTCGGCTACCGCGAAGGCGATCGGCCGGTGACCGCGAGCGGCCAGTCACTGCCGCCGCTGCACAGCCAGGCGGACATGGCGCCGGGGCTGCTGCTGGTGGATATCGGTTTTGCCCAGCCGCTGCTGGGCTTGCCGCAGCAGATCTCACGGCTGCTGTTGCCGGCGGATTTCGCCGCCAGCGCGCCGGCCTTGCCCGATGCGTTCAAGGGCCTGCTGGTGCTCAAGCGCGGCAGTGAGGAAAACGATCTGGCGCGCCTGACCGAGAGCTTTCACCTGAACCTCGATGCCCTGGGTTTCCTGTCGTTCCTGGTCGGCCTGTTTATCGTGCACGCCGCCATCGGCCTGGCCCTGGAGCAGCGGCGCGGCCTGCTGCGGACCCTGCGTGCCTGCGGGGTCAGCGCGCGGATGCTGATCGCCTGCCTGTGTGTCGAACTCGGTGGCCTGGCCTTGCTCGGTGGCCTGGCCGGGGTGCTTAGCGGGTACCTGCTGGCCAGCGTGCTGCTGCCGGATGTCGCTGCCAGCCTGCGCGGCCTGTATGGCGCCGAGGTGGCGGGGCAGTTGAGCCTGAGCCCCGGGTGGTGGTTGGGCGGCATCGGTCTGAGCCTGCTCGGCGCCTTGCTGGCGGGGGCCAACAGTCTGCTGCGGGCGGCGCGCCTGCCGTTGCTGGCGCTGGCCGATCCCCAGGCCTGGCATCAGGCGCATGCACGCTGGCTGCGGCGTCAGGCCTGGGTCGCCACGGCCCTGATCGTACTGGCGGGCGCGGCCTGGGCCTGGGGCGACAGCCTGGGCAGCGGTTTCGTGCTGATGGCCGGCTTGCTGCTGGGCGCGGCCCTGGGCCTGCCGGTATTGCTCAATGGGTTGCTCAGCGCGCTGCTCGGGCGCAGCCGTTCGGTGCTCGGGCAGTGGTTTCTCGCCGATTGCCGGCAGCAGTTGCCGGCCCTGAGCCTGGCGTTGATGGCGCTGCTGCTGGCGCTCGCCGCCAATATCGGCGCCGGCAGCATGACCGCCGGTTTTCGCCAGACCTTCGCCGACTGGCTCGAGCAACGCCTGAGCGCCGAGCTGTACATCAACCCGCAGACCCCGGCGCAGGCGCGGGAGCTGCAACGCTGGCTGCCCGAGCAGCCTGCCGTGGCCGCGGTGCTGCCGGTCTGGCAGGTGGCGCTGCAACTGCAAGGCTGGCCGGCGGACTTGTACGGGGTGATCGAGCATGCCAGCTACCGCCAGCATTGGCCCTTGCTCGAAGCCCTGGGCGAGCAGCCCTGGACCCAGCTGTCCAGCGCCGACACCTTGATGCTCAGCGAGCAGACGGCGCGCCGGCTCAAGGTGCGGCTGGGCGATCGGCTGGATATCCCTGTGCCCGGGGGGCATTGGGCGCCGCAAGTGGTGGCGATCTATGCCGACTATGGCAACCCCAGGGGCCATCTGCTGGTGAATGCCGAGCACTTGCTGGCGCACTGGCCGCAGTTGACGCCCAACCGCTTTAATCTGCGCATCGAGCCAGCCGCCGTGGCGCCGCTGGTCAGTGCCTTGCAGCAGCGCTTCGGTCTCGACGACAGCCGCATGGTCGAGCAGGCGCAGCTCAAGGGCTGGTCGAGCCAGGTATTCGAACGCACCTTCGCCGCCACCGCCGCGCTCAACAGCCTGACCCTGGGGGTGGCCGGGGTGGCGCTGTTTATCAGCCTGCTGACCCAGAGCCAGAGTCGCCTCGGCCAGCTCGCACCGCTGTGGGCGCTGGGGGTGAGCCGGCGCCAGCTGATGCTGCTCAACCTCGGGCAGACCTGGCTGCTGGCGCTGCTGACCTTGCTCCTGGCGCTGCCCCTGGGCATCGCCCTGGCCTGGTGCCTGGACACGGTGATCAATGTCCAGGCCTTCGGCTGGCGCCTGCCGTTGCGGGTGTTCCCGCTGCAACTGGTGCAGCTGCTGGCCCTGGCGGTGCTGGCCACCTTGCTTGCATCGGCCTGGCCGTTGCTGCGCTTGTATCGCAGCCAGCCGGCGGATCTGCTCAGGACCTTTGCCCATGAAGATTGAACGGCTGCCTGGCCTGTTGCTGGTGTTGGCCCTGTGCGGTTGCGATAAAGGCGACGAGCCGGCGCAAGGTTTCGCCGGCCTGGGCGAGGACGCCGCGGCGTTCACCCAGGTGGTGCCGGGACGGGTGTTCAGCTTCCCGGCGGACCATGGCGTGCATGACGGTTTTCGCATCGAATGGTGGTACCTCACCGCCGACCTCAGGGCCAGCAACGGCCAGCGCTTCGGCGTGCAGTGGACGCTGTTTCGCAGCGCCTTGCGCGCCGAACCCGACCAGCCCGGCTGGCAGGCGCCGAATGTCTGGCTGGGCCACGCCGCGGCGACTTCGGCCACTGCCCATCACGCCGCCGAACGTTATGCCCGCGGCGGAGTGGGGCAGGCCGGGGTGACCGCGCAGCCGTTCAAGGCCTGGATCGACGACTGGAGTTTCAGCAGCCAGTCCGCCGACGCCGACCCGCTGGCGCACATGCAACTGCAAGCCAGCGGCGCGGGTTTCGCCTACCGCTTGCAACTGCGCAGCGACCGGCCCCTGGTACTCCAGGGCGAGGCGGGCTACAGCCGCAAGTCCGAACAGGGCCAGGCGTCCTATTACTACAGCCAGCCGTTTTTCCAGGCCGAGGGCAGCCTGCAGATCGACGGCCAGACCTATCAGGTCAGCGGCCCGGCCTGGCTCGACCGCGAATGGAGCAGCCAGCCCCTGGCGGCCGGGCAGAGCGGGTGGGACTGGTTCTCCCTGCACCTGGACAGCGGCGAACGGCTGATGCTGTTCCGCGTGCGGGAAAACCACAAACCGCCCTACATCACCGGCACCTGGATCGAGCCCGACGGCCGCACCCAGACCCTGCACAAGGACGATATCCAGCTCACCCCGCTGGAGGACTCCAAGGTGGCGGGGCGCACACTGCCCACCCGCTGGCGTTTGCGCATTCCCGGTCGCGGCCTGGATATCAATGCCGAGGCGCTCAACCCCAAGGCCTGGATGAACCTGCGCATTCCTTATTGGGAAGGGCCGGTGCAATTGAGCGGCAGCCATGCCGGCAGCGGTTATCTGGAAATGACCGGTTACTGAGACTGGCTGCGTGCAACAAATCGATGGGAGTTACCAACGTCGTTCCGGACCGCGTCTATGCTCAAGCGGCACCGCGCGCCTGAACGGCGCGGGTCTTGTCTTCAATTACAGGGATGAACTTCTATGAAGCCGCTTCACTCTCTGGCCAAAGCCGTTGCCTTGGCCACTCTGTTGTCTGCTGCCAGCCTGCATGCCTACGCCGCCGACATTCCGTTGGCCGGTACCGTGGAGGCCGATGAACTGGTGACCAAGGTGCTCTCCGTGGATGCCGCCAAGCATCGCGTGGTGCTGGAAGGCGCGCAGGGCCAACCGGTGCATGTGCAACTCAGCGATCAGGCCAAGGACCTGGGGCATTTGAAGGTGGGCGACCAGGTCAATGTGCGGGTCACTCACGCGGTGGTGGCGGTGCTGGACACCAATGTGGAAAAAGGCCTGCCGGATTCCGCTGAGCGCACCGGGGTGATTCGCGCCACCAAGGACAACCCCAACCCGGGCGGCGAAGCCTATCGCCAGGTGCAGGTGCAACTGAAGATCACCGACATCGACCTGAAGAACAACCAGCTGACCTTCCAGGGGCCGGCGGGTAACAAGAAGGTCCTGGCCGTGGAAAAACCGGAAGTCCAGGCCCGGCTGAAAGACCTCAAGGTCGGCCAGAGCGTGGTGGTGACCTACACCGATGTGTTGCAAGTTACGACGCAGCACGAAGGTTGATTGAGACCGGGCGCTGGTCGTTGTGGCGGCCGGCGCGCGGATCTCGGGAGGTCCGTGCGGGGAGTTGAACGAAGGTGAGCGAAATAAAAAAAATTCCGCCAGCTTTGTGTTCAGAATTCTTCAGAATATGTGCACGGACTTTCTTTTGTCGTTCGATTAAAATAGTTCTCGTTCGCCCGGTGCAAGGGCTCTTTACCGGTGCATGGATTGCCAGGCCAGAGCACTGGGCGAACACCCTCTTCGGGGTTTCCGCCCCACCATTTCCGCCATTGCGTTCATGCGACTCGCGCAGGTTCGACGCCTGTTGCCAGCGGTTGCCAAGCACTCTCGGCTCTCTCCAGCAAGACTCTTTACCGACACAGCCTGTTGTTTCATTACCTGCCGCCCGGGTCGGCTTCAGCCTCGGGACACGGTGGTGCACAGCTGCAGGCCCAGCGCGCGCATGACCTTGACCACGGTATCGAAGCGCGGCTTGGCACCCGGGGCAAAAGCCTTGTAGAGGCTGGCCCGGCCCTGGCCGGTGGCCTTGGCAATCTGCGTCATGCCCCGGGCCCTGGCGACATGGCCCAAGGCGCGGATCAGTTCATCGGTATCGCCATCGGCCAGGACCTGGGACAGGTATTCGCTGATCGCCTGGTCGCTGTCGAGCAGGGTGGCGATGTCGAAGGCAAGCAGTGTGTCGGACATATCAGAACTCCTTGGCCAGGGAACGGGCCTGGCAGATATCGGCAGGCTGGGTGGACTTGTCGCCGCCCAGCAGCAGGACGATCAGCGTATTGCCGCGAAGCGTGAAATAGATGCGGTAGCCGGCGCCCATATTCACGCGCATTTCCGAGAGACCGCCGCCGAGGTTTTTCACATCGCCCAGGTTGCCCGCCGAAGCCCGCTCGATACGCCGAGCGATGGCTATCCTGGCGCGCAGGTCCCGTAACGTGGTGTGCCATCGGGCAAAGGCGGTCGTCTGCAGGATCTCGTAATCCATGAGGGACTGTATCCATATAGAGACAATATTGAAAGGAGTGATGACCCTCAGGCGACTGACGGTGCGCTTGAAGGGGTTATGGAAAGGTAAGCAGGAGGGGAGTGGGCGAGGCGGGCTGTTTCGTATCGGCATGTTGTCGATCAGGGCTGCCGAAACACCCTGTAGCCATTGCCCGGTGGCGGGGGCGGGAAAGGGCCAGCATCAGCCGTTCTGGCTGATGCTGTGGGACGGAGAATCAGAGCGCCGGCAGGCCCAGCGCCGCGGCGCATGCCTGGAGCGAGCGCTGTTGGGTATCGGCGTACAGCTGCAGTTCATCGATGGCCGGGCGCCCCAGGGCCCGCTCGAAAGCCTGCCGGTTGGAGTGGCCGGCGTAATGGCTTTGCGCATCGTCGCCCAGGTTGGACTGGAAGATCCCGGCGGCGCTGACCGGCAGGAAGTCCTCGTACACCAGCGGCTCGGCCCGCACATGCCCGGCGTGGATCAGCGCCTCCAGGTTCGTCGGTCGATCCGCCTGTTCGCGCGCGGCCAGGCCTTGTTCGCTGGCGAAGTAGCGGAAGTACGCCAGGCCCTGTTCGCGCATGGCCTCGTGGTCATCAGGAAAGGCGCGGAAGTGTTCGGCCATCAGGGTGTTGTAGCGCTGGGCATTGGCTTCGTTGGGAAAGTCCCCCAGGGCGTCGCGGGCGGCGTTCAACAGCTGGTCGTACAGCGCCCGGCCCTTGGGGGTGAGGGCGGCGCCGCGCTGTTCGATCTCGCCGAAGCGCGCGCTGTGGCTGCCGCAGCTGTCGGGCTGGTCGGTGAAGGCCACGGCTTCCTCCAGCGCCTTGAAGCTGGTCTGGCGCAAGAGGATCGGGCATTCCCGGCGCGGCGGGCCTTCGATCACCGCCTTGGGCGTGATGCCGCGGGCCGGCATCAGCGCTTGCACCTGGTCGATGTCCAGGGTACGCGGCGTCAGGTGGTTGATGTGCGGCCCCTTGAACGCCACCACGTCGGCGATCAGCCGGTGCTGGGCGCTCAGTTGCTGGTACTGCCCGGCCGTGACCGTGGCGCTGTGGTGCCAGCGGAAGGTTTCCAGGGCCTGCTCGACGAATTCCCCGGCGGCGTTGTCGTCGAGGCCGCCCTGGGTTTCGGCCTGTTCGATCAGGGCCAGGGCGCGCGGGGTGAAAATGCTCCGGCGGGCCAGCACCGATTCGGCGAAGCTACGCAATTGCGGGTTGTCGATCAGTTCCAGGCGCAGCAGCGAAGTGAAGACCCGGAACGGGCTGACCTGCAGGGCGCTTTCGTGCACCGCGCGAAAGGCCGTGGAATGCACCGGCACCCCGGCCGGGGTGAGGTCGTAATAACCCACCGGCTGCATGCCCATTACCGCGAACAGGCGGCCCAGGGTCGCCAGTTCGGTGGCGGTGCCGACGCGAATGGCGCCGTGGCGCTCCAGGTCCAGGCGCTGGATTTCGCCGGTGCTGCGCAGCTGGCGGGCGATCCTTTCGTCGCTGCCCAGGACCCCGGCGTTGACCTGGGTCACCAGCTCCATCAGGGCACCGTACAGCGGCACTTCCTCGCGGTACATGTCCGACATCGCCCGTGAAAAACGTTGGCGGATCAGGTCTGGGCTGACGAAGCTCTGCAGGCTCATAAACAAGGATTCCCGGCGTAGTGAGACAAAGAGGGTAGCGGTGTTGGCTGGGCCTGATTCTGGTTGGCGCGGGGGTGTGCTGACAAACGAAGTTTCTTCCGGACTTCATTCTGCAAATGAATGCAGGCGGGCAGGGTGGCTACGTGCAGCTGGACCGATGGCATCCGCTGGTTTCACTCAGGCAACCCGCAGCGCTTTCCGGGGGCTGAGCGGTGATGGCGATTTGCCGTTGCGCTGATAGACTTCTGAACACGACCGCATTCCATGGCTTGCGTACCGTTCAACGGAGGCGACTTGGCCTTGACGCCGCACAACGGAGGAAAGGGACTTTCACTGGCCAGGAGGCTGTACAAAACGCGAATTCTGGGGTTGGCCCTGGGGTTCTTCTGCGTGGCCGCGGGCATATACCCGCTGCATCCATCGCCCTGGGTCTGGGCGTTCATGTCGTTCAACGCGTTCATCTGGCCGCACCTGGCGTACCAGTGGGCGCGCTGCTCGCCAGTGCCGTTTCGCGGCGAGCATCACAACCTGCTGGTGGATGCCTTCCTCGGTGGGTTCTGGGTGGCGGCCATGCACTTCAACCCGCTGCCGACCACCACCACCCTGTCGTTGATGGCGATGAACAATATCGCCCTGGGTGGCGTGCCCTTTTTCCTGGCCGGTTGTCTGGCGCAGATGCTGGGGGTCGCGCTCGGGCTGCTGCTGTTCGGCATCGGGTTCGAGGCCCAGACCAGTGCGCTGCAACTTTATGCCTGCTTGCCGATGCTGACCCTGTATCCGCTGGCCCTGGGGTTTATCTGCTACCAGCAGGCCAATGTCCTGTCCCGGCACAAGCGCGAATTGCTGGCCCTGAGCCGCACCGACAGCCTGTCAGGCCTGCTCAACCACGGGGCCTGGAAGGACCAGTTGGAAATCGAGTTCCAGCGTTGCCGGCGCCAGGGGACGAACCCGAACCAGGGCGGCGCCATCGCGCTGATCGACATCGATCATTTCAAGGCCATCAACGACACCTACGGCCATGTCGCCGGCGACATCGTGTTGCGCCAGCTGAGCAAGCTGCTCAAGCAGAACCTGCGGATCAGCGACCTGGCCGGGCGTTATGGCGGCGACGAGTTCTGCGTGATCCTGCCGGACGTGCCGCTGGAGCATGCCGCCGAACTGATGGAGGCTTTGCGTTGCCGTTTCGGCGGATTGGGCTATGAGCAGAGCCCGGCCCTGGAGGTCAGCCTGAGCATCGGCCTGGCCGCCTATTCCCCGGACCATAGCGATGCCCTGGACTGGTTGAACGATGCCGACCAGGCCTTG
Organism: Pseudomonas sp. GW821-FHT09E12; assembly: GCF_059416085.1. Classification (NCBI taxonomy): domain Bacteria; kingdom Pseudomonadati; phylum Pseudomonadota; class Gammaproteobacteria; order Pseudomonadales; family Pseudomonadaceae; genus Pseudomonas; species Pseudomonas sp. GW821-FHT09E12. The sequence continues at coordinate 93,191 of NZ_JBWKOM010000002.1, forward strand.
TACGAGGCCAAGACCACCGGCCGCAACAAGGTCAGCTGCCGCCGCGGCGGCTGCTCGTCGAAGGTCCTGCTGAACTCCTTGTAAGGCCGTTCGCAGAGCATTGCGCCAGCATGGAGGGGGGCGAATTTGTCAGGTAGGGTGGGCGGGCACCTTCCGACACGAAACAAGGACCGATTCATGACGCAGACTCCCCCTCGCTCATTGCTGGCCGCCCGTATCGGCCTGACCCTCGCCCTTGGCCTGCTGGCCACCCACGCCAGCGCCGCCCCCCACCCACAAGTGCAGAACGATGCGCAGCAATACCAGGGCGACGCCCTGAAACTGCTGGAGCGCCTGGTGAATATCGACTCGGGCTCCGGCTACGAGGCGGGGCTGGACCAGGTGAGCGACATCGCCATCGCCGAACTGAAGAAGCTTGGCGCCAGCATCGAAAAAGTCCCCAACGGCACGGCCGGCGGCAGCCATGTGCTGGCCACGCTCAAGGGCACCGGCAAGGCCAGGATCCTGCTGATGGCGCACATGGACACGGTGTTCAAGGAAGGCACCGCGGCCGAGCGCCCGTTCCGTATCCAGGACGGTCGCGCCTACGGCCCGGGAGTGATGGACGACAAGGGTGGCATCGTCGCCGGGATCTACGCGCTGAAGGTCCTGGATAACCTCAAGTTCAAGGACTATGCACAGATCACCTTCCTGCTCGATGCCAGCGAGGAAACCGGTTCGGAAATCGCCACCGAGCTGATCAAGAAAACCGCCAAGGCCCACGACGTGACCTTGAACCTGGAACCGGGGCGCCCGGCCGATGGCCTGGTGGTGTGGCGCAAGGGCAGCGCCACGGCGCTGGTGGAGGTCAAGGGCAAGGCGGCTCACGCCGGCGTCGCACCGGAGCTGGGGCGCAACGCGGCGATGGAGGCGGCGCACCAGATCCTGCAACTGGGCAAGCTGGGGGATGAAGAGAAGAAAACCACCATCAATTTCACCGTGCTCAAGGCCGGCGACCGGACCAATGTGATTCCCGACCAGGCCACCGCCAAGGCAGATGTGCGGGCGGCGGTGCCGGAGGAGTTCGACCGCATCGAGAAGGATCTGGTGCGGGTCTCGGCCAACAAGCTGATCGCCGACACCGAAGTCAAGACCACCTTGCAGCGCGGTTTGCCGCCGATGCCGCAGACCGAGAAGTCCGATGCACTGGTGGCCATGGCCCAGGGCATCTACGGCGAACTGGGGCGCAAGCTGACCATCGAGGGCAGCGGCGGGGCGGCGGACTCCAGCCTCTCGGCCGGCGTCGGCACGCCGACCCTGGATGGCTTCGGCATCGTCGGCGGCAATATCCACACCCCCGAGGAATACGCCGAAGTCGAGAGCGTGGCACCACGGATCTATCTGCTGGCGCGGATGATCATGGAGCTGTCGGCCAAGCGCTGATTGCAGGAATAGACGCACTGCATTGTCTGCATGGCCGGACCTGTAGCCGCTGCCGAGCCCGCGAGGCTGCGATCGACTGCGCAGCAGGCGCAAGGATCTCGAGACCGCTGGAGGACCTGCGGTCCTATCGCAGCCTCGCAGGCTCGGCAGCGGCTACAAGGGAATGGCTGCGGGGGCCTGCGATCCCTCTGCCTATACTCGAAAGCCTCGTCCCCCACAGCGGAGCCTTCAATGAGCAGCCACCTCACCGAATACGTCGACGCCAGCCCGGAAGTGCGGGCGGTGTTCGACGACATCATGCGCACCCGCCGGGTCGACCAGGTGAACAACTTCTGGAAATGCCTGGCGGCCCATCCGCCGACCTTGCGTCGTACCTGGGACAGCCTCAAGGAGATCATGGCGCCGGGGGCGCTGGATCCGCTGACCAAGGAGCTGATCTACGTCGCGGTCAGCGTCACCAACAACTGTCCGTATTGCATCGCTTCGCACACCGCCGCGGCGCGCAAGGCGGGGATGACGGAGGCGATGTTCGGTGAATTGCAGGCGGTGGTCGGCATGGCCAACGAAACCAATCGCCTGGCCAACGGCTACCGGGTGCCGCTGGATGACGGGTTCAAGCTCGAATGAGTCCGATGCGGCCCTTGGCGCCGCTCAGGCATCGGCCAGCGCCGTCCTTGGGCTTTCGGCCGCGACCGCCTTGGCCTGGGTGGCCAGCAGCGGCACGGCGCGCACCAGATCGCCGGGCTGCACTTGCAGGCGCTTGGCGCTGAGGCGATCCACCAGCAGGCAGCCGGACACCAGGCGAGCGCGGGCGCGGGTGACGCGGCAGCTTTCCAGCCGGCGGTTGTGGATCAGCCAGGTCGGCGCGTCGTCGTCCGGGGTGCCGACCAGCAGCGGCAGCACCTGGCTTTCGCGCACCGCGCGGACTTTGCTCCGCTCGGCCTCGATCACTGGCCCGCCGTCGAAGATGTCGATATGGCCCTGATGGGCAAAACCTTCGTGGCGCAGGATGGCCAGCGCCGCCTCGGCGTTTTCGTGGGCCTGGCCGATCGCGGCCTGGGCCGGTTCGCTGAGCAGGCAGGTGTACAGCGGCTGGCGCGGCAGCAGTTCGGCGATAAAGGGTTTGTGGCCAAGGCTGGACAGGTGGTCGGCCTGGACGAAATCCATCTGCAGAAAGTGCCGGCCCAGGCTGTTCCAGAACGGTGAGCAGCCGTTCTCGTCGCCCTTGCCGCGCAGCTCGGCGATCAGCTTGTCGCCGAACAGGTGCGGGAACTCGGCGACGAACAACAGGCGCGCCAGGGACAGCAGGCGGCCGTTGGTGTCACGGCGCTGGTCGGGGCGCAGGAACAGTGAGCAGAGTTCCGATTGGCCGGTCATTTCGTTGTTCAGGAACAGGGTCGGGATCTGCCGCCGGATGCCCAGGTGCGGCGCCGAATTGACGGTCATGCCGACCCGGTAGCTGTACCAGGGTTCGCGCAGGCCCACGGCGCCGGTCAGGGCGCTGATGCCGATCACTTGCTGGTCGTCGTCCTCGAGCACGAACAGGTAGTCGGCGTCGGCCCGTTCCACCTGCTCGGCAAAGGTCCGCTGGGCCCAGCGAATCCGGTGGGTCAGGCGCTCCTGGTTGGCCGGCAGGCTGGTCAGCCCCAGGCCTGCGCGCCGGGCCAGGGCCATCAACGCGGGCAGGTCGGTCACGCGTACCGGGCGAACGATCATGATGCAGCTCCTTCTGCGCGCCTGTTCAGGCGGCGAATGCAAACGTGTCCGGGGTTCTTCATAGGGCGACCAGCCGTACCGGGTCGCCGGTTTGCAGGTGCAGGGCCTGGAAGGTTTGCGGGTCAAGGTTGACCAGGTCCCCCGGTGCTTCGTCCAGGTGCACCAGGGCGGCCCGGTATTGCCCCAGCCGTTCGTTGCTCGCCAGCCAGGCCCGGCCGCTGCCGCTCTGTTGGCCCGGGCAGGCGTTGGCGATAAGGCTCTGGCGGATGGAGCGGACGCCGTTGTGGCGGGCGTACAGCGTTGGGCCGCCGTCGAACAGGTCGACATAGTGGTTGGCTTCAAACCCCTCGCGCAGCAGGATCTCGTAAGCCTCGCGACCCTGCGGGTGGACCTGGCCGATACAGTCCTGGGCCGCCTTGGGCAGCATCGGGATGTAGATCGGGTACTGCGGCATCAGGTCGGCGAGGAAGCTGCGGCTTTGCAGGCCGCACAGGCGTTCGGCCTCGACATAGGGCAGGTCGAAGAAGTGCTTGCCCAGGGCATCCCAGAACGGCGAATGGCCGTCGTCGCTGCTGTAGCCGACGATCTCGGTGATGCTGGTGTCGGCGAAGCGCGAGCCATGGGCGGCAATGAACAGCAGGCGGGCCCTGGAAAGCAGCTCCGCCATCGGCGTGCCCACCAGGTCCGGGTCGATATGAAAGCCGCGCAGCAGGCTGTGGTTGCTCAGGTCCTGGCACAGCGACAGGGTCGGCACGCCGTGCTGCACGTTCAGCTCCCGCGAGCTGCTGACGAAGGGCCGGTTGCGCAGGCTGTAGAAGGGCGCGCAAAACCCGGCCATGGCGAGGATTTCCGAACAGCCGCGCAACTGGCCGCTGGCCGGGTCGTGCAGGACAAAAAAATAGTTCTCCGGCCCCGGAGCCTGCACGTTGGCGGCGAAGGAGGCGCAGGAGTCGAGAATCTTGTCCAAAAGGTGTTGTCGATCGTCCGGCAGGGACGTCACCCCCACCAGGCTTTCACGGGCCAGCCGTTGCAACTCCGGCAAATCGTCTGGCGCAACTGGGCGTAAGACCAGCATGGATGCACTCCTGTATCAAAATGATCGACGCCTGGTCGCAAAACCCGGGGCGCCGAACCTGACAATCACTGTCGGTTTCCACGCATTACTGCCACTGCCCGCATGGGCGGGCGGTGGCACGCAGGCACCTGTCGGCGCCCACTCGGATTCGCCGGAGCACCTTCATGGTGCCGCGGCGGCCGGGGGTGTTGATTAAAGTGGATCGGTCAGCGCCGTATTGGCGCCCAGCTTGTTGAGGAAAAACAGGTAGACCAGGCCGATGGCGATCCAGATGCAACCGAGTTTCTGCGCATCGACCCCCATGTTGTACATGATCGCGCAGACAATTAGAAAGCCGATCACCGGACAAATCAGATGCCGCAGTACCTGGGCCGACTGGTTGCGACGCCAGTAGTGATTGATCACGGTCAGGTGCAACAGCATGAAACCGCTGAGGGCGCCGAAGTTCACCAGGGAGGTGAGGGTGTCCACCGAGTTGATGAACAGGTAGCAGATCAGCAGCGACAGCACGGCCACCAGGTAGATGCTGACGTGTGGCGTGTTGTGCCTGGGATGGACCTTGGCCAGGATTTTCGGCAGCTTGCCGTCGCGGGCCATGCCGAACAGCAGGCGCGACACGGCCGCTTGCGAGGTGATGGCCACCGCCACGCCCCAGGCCAGCGCGGTGGCCACCGCGGTCAGGGTCGCCAGCCAGCTGCCGCCGGCGATTTCGGCGATCTCGTAGAAGGCGGTGTCGGCCGATTTGAAGCCCATGCCGGCGGCCAGGTCGGTGGCGATCCAGGTCTGCACCACAAAGATCGCGCCCATCACCAGCAGGGTGATCAGCGCGGCGCGGCCGACGCTCTTGCCCGGCTCGCTCTTGATCTCTTCGGCCAGGGTGGAAATGGCATCGAAACCGAGGAACGACAGCACGGCGATCGACACGCCCTGCATCAGCATGCCGAAGTGGAAATTCTCCGGGTGGTACAGCGGCGCCAGGGTCAGCTGGCCGTTACCGGCGCCACCGTGCAGGGCGTTCCAGGCGTAGAACAGGAAGATCCCCAGCACCACCAGTTGCGCCAGGAGGAACACGATGTTCATCCGTGCGGTGAAGGTGATGCCGCGCAGGTTGACGAAGGTGGCGCTGACCAGGAACGCGAGGATGAAGCCGACCTTGGGAATGTCCGGGTACAGGTGGTTCAGCGCCATGGCCGCGTAGACGTACAGCAACGGCGGAATCAGCAGGTAGTCGAGCAGCATCAGCCAGCCGGCGATGAAGCCGACATGGGGGTTGAGCCCGCGCTGGGCGTAGGAATAGACCGAGCCGGCGATGGGAAAGGCGCGGGCCATGCTGCCGTAGCTGAGGGCGGTGAAGAGCATCGCCAGCATGCCGATGATGTAGGCCAGCGGCACCATGCCCGGTGCTTCCTGGTTTACATAGCCGTAGACCCCGAACGGGGCGATGGGGATCATGAAAATCATCCCGTAGACCACCAGGTCGCGCAGCGTCAGGCCGCGCTTGAGTTCCTGTTTGTAGCCGAATTCTTCAATCTCCATGAAGAGGTTCTCCTTGTCAGCCAAAGGGGGGGCGGGAGCCTGTCGCTGAGGTCGAAGGACGACCTGCAGAGGCAAGCAATGTATTTGAACCTGGCAGGTTTAAAGACACGCCACGGCGGTTTTTTATAGTTGTTGTACCGGTACAGCAAACAGCTTTTTTACAACGACAGCTCCATCCTGATGTACAGCTTTTTCTACAACAGCGGTGCCAGATAATCCGTCCAGCACTGTATGGCCTGCGGGGTGCGCAGCAGGTCGTTGCGCACCTCGATCAATACCGAATCCAGCCCGCGGGCATCGCCGTGGGCCGGTACGGTCATGTCGCCCAGGGCGTCGATCTTGTACGGCTCGTTGCCGGCGATCTTCACGTCGTGGACCGACATGCCTTCCAGCAGGCGCCGAGCGTAACCCTCGGCGCGATCGAACAGCACGCCCATCTCCAGCGTGCGGCGCTGGCCGTAGTACAGCGGGGTAAAACTGTGGATGCCCACCACCCGCACCGGCCGGCCCGCGGCCAGGCGTGCGTCGATCAGCCCGCTCAGGCGCGCATGAAAGGGCCTGAACAGCTGCTTGCGGCGGTACTCGCGGGTGGCTTCGTCGAGGTGCTGGTTGCCCGGGATCTGGTAGATCTCGCTCTGCAACGGAATGCTGTCGTGGGCCTGGCACGGGCGGTTGAGGTCGATCAGCAGCCGCGAATAATTGGCCGTCAGCAGGGTGGCGCCGAGGGTCTGCGACAGGCTTTGCGCCAGCTCCAGGGCGCCGGGGTCCCAGGCGATGTGTTCACGCGCCGCTTCCGGGTCCAGGCCGAGGTCGTTGAGCGCCGCCGGGATATAACGGCTGGCGTGTTCGCAGACGAGGATCAGCGGGTGCGCGGAATCTTCCCGCAGCAGCCGGTAGGCCGGTTGGGTGTACAGCCCCAGTTCAGCGGTTTCAGTACAGGTGTGCATAGTGCTCACAGAGTTGGGCAGGGGTCAGGTGCTCGGTCAGTTCTACTTCCTTGTGTTTGACGGCGAAATAGGTGTCCAGCAGCGGGGCTGGCAGTGCTTGCAGCAGTTCCGGGCAGTTGCGCAGGCAGTCCAGCGCCTGCGGCAACGAAGCCGGAAGGGCGACGATGCCGCGGTCCTGGCGCTGCTGCGCGCTCAGTTCGTCCGGCACTTCGTCGGTCACGGCGCGCAGTGGCAACTTCTGTTCGATGCCCAGGCGCCCGGCGATCAGCACCGCGGCCATGGCCAGGTGCGGCGAGGCGGTGGCGTCCAGCGCGCGAAATTCCAGGTTGTACTGCGGCGCCACCGGCTTGCCGCCGAGGCTCACGGTGGGGCAGATGCGCAGCGAGGCTTCGCGGTTGCGCTGGCCCAGGCAGGCGTAGGAGGCGCTCCAGTGATGGGGTTGCAAGCGGGCGTAGGAAATCGGTGTCGGCGCGGTAAAGGCGCAGAGCGCCGGCAGGTACTTGAGCACCCCGGCGGCCCAGCGCTGGCCGAGGAGCGACAGGCCATCGGCGCTCTGTGGGTCGTACAGCACCGGGGCGCCGTCCAGGTCCTGCAGGCTCAGGTGCAGGTGTACGCCATTGCACACCGCGTGCTCCGCGGTCTTGGGCGCGAAGCTCAGGCCATGGCCGAGTTGCCGGGCGATCTCGCGGGTGATCTCGCGCACGTTCACCGCGCGGTCGGCGGCGGCCACGCCCTGGGTCGGGCGGCAGGTGATTTCGTATTGGTGCTTGCCGTATTCGGGCAGGAACATTTCCGGCTCGACGCCCGCGGCGCGCAAGGCGCTGAGCAGCCAGCCGCCGAAGTCCGCGCCCTGGCGCTGGGCCTGCAGGGAGAAGGCCAGGCGCTCCGGTTGCGCGGTGGCGCCGCGCAGGTTGAATTCGTGCTCGAAGGCGGCGGTGACCTGCAGCCCCAGCTCGCTGGCGTAGCGCTGCACCTCGTTGCGCAGCAGGGTGCGCGGGCAGGCGGCCCAGGGCTGGCCGTCGGTCTCGCAGATGTCGGCGTGGATGAAGTCCAGCGGCGAGGCGCTGGCGTCCGGGCCGTTGCCGACCTGGACTCGGCTGGCCAGGTCGGGGATCAGCCGCAGGTCGCCACGGGCGCCCCAGGGGTTGGGTTCGGCAATGATGTCCTGCGGGGTCAGCGCGCTGTTGGCCGGCACCCAGCCGCAGCCGGCGCTGGTGTAGCTGTCCAGTTCGTCGCTGGGGAACGAGCGGCCACGGCTGACGCCGATCAGGTCGGTGGTGAGCAGGGTGGTCATGGCCACCGGCCGCAACGGCTCGCTGTTCCGGCTCATGCCTGCATCTCCCGCAGGCGGCCGAGCACGGTCTGGGTGTCGGTGATCCAGCAGTAGCCCTTGATCGCGTTCAGGCAGGCCTGGTGCCGGGCGTCGGTGTAGGTGGCGCAGGCGTCTTCCACCAGGGTCACCAGGTAACCGCGGTCGGCGGCGTCGCGTACCGCCATGTCGACGCACTGGTCGGTGACGATGCCGGCGACGATCAAGTGACGGGTCTGCAGGTTGCGCAGCACGTAGTCGATGTTGGTCGAGTTGAAGACCCCGGAGGAGGTCTTGGGCAGGACGATTTCGTTCTCCCGCGCCGCGAGCGGATCGATGATCGCCGCCTGCGGGCTGCCCTTGGGCAGGTGCATGTCCGACAGCTTGTGGTCCAGCGAGCGGTCGCGGCCATCGGCGGTCAGGCTTTCGATAATGGTGTGCAGCACGTTCTGCCGGGCGCCGCGCATGGCCGCCAGGAGCTTCTGCTGGTTGGGAATCACCTGTTCGCGGGTGCGCTTGAGGAAGTACTCGGCGTCCGGCACCTGCAAATGCGGATCCAGCTGCGGCTCGAGCCAGGCCCGTTGCATGTCCACCAGCAGCAGGGCGGTGCGATCGAGGGTGAATGGCAGGTCGCGGGGTGATTGGTGGGGAAGGCAGACCATCCTTATTTGTCCTCCAGCAGGTGAGTGGCGAATTCGTTGCGCAGGGCGTCGATGCCCTCCAGGCGTCGGTCCAGGTCGGTGCTGCGCAGGGTCAGGCTGGCGACCAGCGCCTCGACCTGGGCCAGCGCCGGCACCAGGGTGTCGAAGGCCGAGGCCGACTCCACCGGGGCACTGATGATCAGGTCCGCCAGCTCCCGCAGGGGCGAGGCATAGATGTCGGTGAACAGCACCACCCGCGCGTGCCGCGCCTTGGCCGCGCTGGCCACGCGCAGGGCCTGGCTCTGGTAGCGGCGGTAGTCGAACAGCAAGACGATGTCCTGGCGCTGCACGTCATACAGGCGGTCGGGCAGTTGCGCGTTGTCGTCCAGGGCCACGCAGCCGGGGCGCATCAGGCGCAGGTGATTGAGCAGGTAGCTGGCGAGAAAGTTGCTGAAGCGCCCGCCGTAGCAGTACAGCGCGTGCCGGCTGTCCAGCAGCCAGTCGACCAGGATGCGCACGTCTTCGGGCTGGGTCAGGGCCTGGGTCTGTTCCAGGCTGCGCAGGCTGCCTTGCAGGTAGTGGCTCCAGGCATCGTCCCGGGGCACCTGGGCCCGCGGTTGCAACAGGGTGCTGGGCGAACGCAGGCGAGCGTCCATGTCGCTGAGCAGCGCTTCCTGGAACTGCGCATAACCGCCGAAACCGAGTTTTTTCACCAGCCGTACGATGGTCGGGTCGCTGACGCCGGCGTGTTCGGCCAGCCGCGACATGGGCCCCAGGCCGTTGCGCGGGTAATGGTCGAGCAGGGCACGGATGACCTTGCGCTCCGAAGGCGTGAGGTCGAGGGCCGGGTCGGTGATCTGGTCTCTGAGAGACGGCATGAAAACGCCTTCGCAAGTGGATGTCGTTTTTGTTTCACTGAAAGTGAAAACAGTATTTATGTAATTTACGCTACATGTCCAGTGAAAAATAAAGGCCCCCTGAAATGCGTCAAAAGGGGGCGTGAAAGCCCGGGTTTATTGGGGGGTCGAGGTTTTTTGGGGCGCGCCGTCAGCGCGGCAGGGTGCCGCGAAAAGCGGCGCTGAGGGCGCGCAGGGTTTCCTCGGAGCGGGCGTCGGTGGGCCGCGCAAGCAAGATGATTTCACTGACCGGCAGCACCGGCAGCCCGAGGCGTTCACCGACTTCCACCGCGCCGGCCGGCGCCACCCGATGGGCCAGCGCCGCGACCCCGAGCCCGGCGCTGACCGCGGCGCACACGGCCATCACGCCGCCGCCGATAAAGACCTCGGTCCAGGCAATGCCGGCGTCGTCCAGCACACGCACGGCGACATGCCGCACGCCACAGGGCGCGGCCATAGTCGCCAGCCGCAGCGGGGTGCCCGGAGCCTGCTGCCAGGCCGGCGCGGCGAACCAGCCGAAGCGCTCGGCCACCAGCACTTCGCCGTCCTGGCGCGCGCCTTCGTTGCGCACGATGACCGCGTCCAGCTCCTCACGGTCGAAGGCCGCCGTCAGGTCTCGGGAGGAGGCGATGCGCACCTCGATGATCAGCAGCGGATCGTAGGCGGCGATGCGGCTCAGCAGGTGCGGCAGTTCCGCGCCGGCCACGTGGTCGCTGATGCCGATGATCAGCCGTCGCGCCGGCGCCGCCTGCATGTCGCCCAGGGCCCGCTCATGGGCGCGCAGCAGGTCGCGGGCGGCCTGCATGAACTGCTCGCCGACCGGCGTCAGGCGCACATGCCGGGGCGTGCGCTCCAGCAGGCGATAGCCGAGGCGTTCCTCCAGGCGCTTGAGCTTGAGGCTGATGGCGGCCTGGGAGGTGTCCAGCGCCTGGGCGGCGCGGGTGAAACTGCCGAAGTCGGCGATCAGCACGAAGGCGTGCACGGTGTCGATGTCCAGCGGCTTGACGGGTTCGCTCATATCGAATGCTTATCGCAGATATATGTGTCGATATCTTGTTGTAATGGTTGGCCCCGCGCAAGCTGGCCACACCCTCAAGCACAGGAGCACCGCCATGTTGGCCAAACAGTATTCACACCGCTTGCCCGCCGATTACGACATGGGCGTGATCCGCCACCGCGCCGCGGATCGCGGGCCCTTGTGGGACGAGGTCGACGGGCTGCTGTTCAAAGTCTTCGCCGGGCGGGAGCGGGGCGTGCACGGCGCGCGGCATAACCTGTACGCCTCGATCTACCTCTGGGCCGATCCGGCGGGCGCCGCACGGTTTCTCATGGGCAGCGGTTTCGACAGCGTGATCGACTCCTTCGGCCGGCCGCACATCGAGTCCTGGTTGCCCCTGGACTGGCGTCGCGGACGCGCCAACCAGGCACGGACGCTCTATCGCGAGGCGCTGGCGATCGATCCGCTGGCGGACCGGGCCAGGTTGCTGGCCGAGCAGGTCGAACACAACCAGCGGCTGGCCGATGACCCGGACACCTTCGCCGTGTTCGTCGCCCTCGACCTGCAGGCCTGGGAGCTGGTGCGCTTCACCCTGTCGGCCAGCGCGCCCGACAGCGCACGCGGCGCCGAACGCTACGAGGTGCTGTACCTGGCCCGGCCGGGGATCGCCAGCGCCTAGGTTCGGCTGCGACAAGTTGGGAATCCCTCGGCGGCCCATGATACAAACGCAGCCACATTGCCCACTGCGTCCATTCAACGTCGAGAGATTCCCCGTGCCGGCCACCCGCTTGACCCTGATCTGCCATGCCCGGACCGTCGCCCAGAAGCTGGCGCGTTTCCCGCTGGACGAACCGCTGGAGATGGACTGGCAGGCGCTGGCGGGCTCGCGGGCCGGCGCGTTCAAGGGGGCGCCGCGGCTGCTCAGCGGGCCGGAGCAACGGACGCGGCAGACCGCCGCCCTGTATGGCGCCAGCGTGGAGGCGGTGGCGGCGTTGCGCGACTGTGACATGGGCCGCTGGCAGGGCCTGTCCATTGACTCTCTGCAGCGCGAGCAGCCCGAGGCCGTGCAAGCCTGGCTGGCCGACAGCCAGTTGGCGCCCCATGGCGGCGAGTCGGTGGCGCAGCTGTGCGAGCGGGTCGCGGCGTGGCTGGCGTCGCTGTGCGAGCAGCCCGGGCATGTGCTGGCGGTGACCCATCCGCTGGTCATCCGCGCGGCGTTGGTGCACGTCATGCAGTGCCCGCTGGCCAGTTTCAATGCCATCGATGTCGAGCCGCTGGCCCAGGTCGAACTGCGCTTCAACGGGCGCTGGCGTTTGCGTCTGGATCAGCGGGGCTAGAGGTGGCGTGGCTTGGCGATTTTTCGCGAGCAAGCTCGCTCCTACATAGACAGTGCAACCCCTTGTAGGAGCGAGATTGCTCGCGATAGGCCGCCCGGCGGCCGCTTTGTGACGCGCCGCGACAACCCGGCCATACTCCATTTCCGATTCGCCATCGAGACCTGCCCCACGTGAAAACCCTCCTGATCATCGGCATCGGCGCCGGCAACCCCGACTACATCACCCTGCAGGCGGTCAAGGCGCTCAATCGCACCGACGTGTTCTTCCTGATGGACAAGGGCCAGAGCAAGGACGCGCTGATCGACCTGCGCCGGGAAATCTGCGAGCGCTACATCGAGCGGCCCGGCTACCGTTTTGTCGAAGCGCAAAGCCCGGAGCGACTGCGCGGCGCCGAGGTGGATTACCAGGCCAGCGTCGCCGAGCTGAACCGCGACAAGCAGCGCACTTTCGAGCGGCTGATCGACGAGGAACTGGCGGACGGCGAAACCGGGGCTTTCCTGGCCTGGGGCGATCCGGCGCTCTACGACAGCACCATTCGCATCCTGCAGGCGATCCTGGCCAGCGGCCGCTGTGCGTTCGAGTTCGAGGTGATCCCCGGCATCACCAGCGTCCAGGCCCTGGCGGCGCAGCACAAGGTGCCGTTGAACCGCATTGGCCGCTCAGTGGAGATCACCACCGGCCGGCGCCTGGCGGCGGGGCAGGTGAGCGATGCCGACAGCCTGGTGGTGATGCTCGACGCCGAGGACTCCTATCGCCAGGTGGCGGACCAGGACCTGGAGATCTACTGGGGCGCCTACCTCGGCACGCCGGAGGAAATCCTGATCGCCGGCCGGCTCAAGGAGGTCGCGGGGCAGATCCAGCAAGTGCGCAAGGCGGCGCGGCAGGCCAATGGCTGGATCATGGACACCTACCTGCTGCGCAAGCCCGAGGATTGAGGAGGGCTGAGCTGGCCCTTTCGCGGGCAAGTCGGATCGCCGCCCGCTCGCTCCTACGGGAGCAGCCCTTCAGTCACGCCAACGAAACAGGCTTCTGTAGGCGCGAGGCTGGCCCGCGATGACGTTCTCCCGCTCGGCCCATCACTCGGCGACCACCTTCTCCCCACGCCCGAACCGTTCGCGGTACGCCGACGACGGCAGCAGGGCGGCTTGCCCGACGCCTGAATGCGGAGGTGGATTTTATATAAGTATTTGTCGCATAAACACAATTTGCCTCCCGGACGCCGCTCTAGACTGCTGGCCACTTCGATTTCCCCCAATCGAACCTTTCTGCCAATAAAAGCCTCCGTCTACGGGAGTTATAAATGAAGAAGCTTGTACTGTTCGGTGCCCTGGCACTGTCCATGCTGTCCCTGACCGCCGTGGCTGACGATGCCAAGCCGATCCGCATCGGTATCGAAGCCGGCTATCCGCCATTCTCGATGAAAACCCCCGACGGCAAGCTCACCGGTTTCGACGTGGATATCGGCGACGCGCTGTGCGAGCAGATGAACGTCAAATGCACCTGGGTCGAGCAGGAATTCGACGGCCTGATCCCGGCGCTGAAAGTGCGCAAGATCGACGCCATCCTGTCGTCCATGACCATCACCGACGACCGCAAGAAGAACGTCGATTTCACCATCAAGTACTACCACACCCCAGCGCGCTTCGTGATGAAGGAAGGCACCGAGGTCAAGGACCCGCTGACCGAGCTCAAGGGCAAGAAAGTCGGGGTGCTGCGCGCCAGTACCCATGACCGTTTCGCCACCGAGGTGCTGGTGCCGGCCGGGATCAACCTGGTGCGTTACGGCTCCCAGCAGGAAGCCAACCTGGACATGGTGTCCGGTCGCATCGACGCGCTGCTGGCCGACTCGGTCAACCTCGATGACGGCTTCCTGAAAACCGACGCCGGCAAGGGCTTCGCCTTCGTCGGTCCCGAGTACAACGATCCGAAGTACTTCGGTGGCGGCGCCGGCATCGCCGTGCGCAAGGGCGATACCGCCCTGGCCGAGAAATTCAACACTGCCATTACTGAGATCCGCGCCAACGGCAAGTACAAGGCCGTGCAGGACAAGTACTTCAAGTTCGACGTCTACGGCGAGTAATTCGCCGGGCTGAAAAAGGCGGCTACCGTTTACCGGGGCCGCCTTTTTCATGAGTGCTATTTACCCCGTGCGATGGGGCGCTCCTGTAGCCGCTGCCGAGCCCGCGAGGCTGTGATCGACCCCGCAGGGGGCGCAGGGACCTTGAGATCGCTGAAGACCTTCGGCCTTATCGCAGCCTGCGGCAGCGGCTACAGAAGCCCGCGCCACCCGGCAGTGGACGACGACCTTTTCATGGCTGCGCAAATGCCTCAGGCTACGGCCCCCGCCGAACTCCATTTTTCTTCCGGAGCCCTTCATGCAACGCATCGACCATTCCCTGCCCTGGAGCCACCTGGGCACCCAGCGCCAGCTCAGCGTGTTCCGTTTTGGCGGCGGCAGCCGCAAGGTCTATATCCAGGCCAGCCTGCACGCCGACGAATTGCCGGGCATGCGCACCGCCTGGGAACTGAAAAAACGCCTGAGCGAACTGGAAGCCCAGGGGCAACTCAAGGGCGTGATCGAGCTGGTGCCGGTGGCCAACCCCATCGGCCTCGACCAGCACCTGCAAAGCAGCCACCTGGGACGTTTCGAAAGCGGCAGCGGGAAGAACTTCAACCGCGCCTTCGTCGAACTCAGTGGCCCGGTGGGCGACCTGATCGGTGACCGCCTGGGCAGCGATGCGGCGGCCAACGTCGCCTTGATCCGCCAGACCATGGGCGACGTCCTCGACGCTCTTCCAGCCCCGACCTCGCAGCTCCAGGCCCTGCAACGCCTGCTGCTGCGCCATGCCTGCGACGCCGAGATCACCCTCGACCTGCACTGCGATTTCGAAGCGGCGATCCACCTCTATGCACTGCCTCAGCACTGGCCACGCTGGCAATCCCTGGCCGCGCGGCTGAAGGCCGGCGTGGCGCTGCTCTGCGAAGACTCCGGCGGCAGCTCGTTCGACGAATCCTGCTCCACGCCCTGGCTGCGCCTGGCCCGCGACTTCCCGCGGGCGGCGATTCCCCCGGCCAACCTCGCCACCACCCTGGAGCTGGGCAGCATGGGCGACACCCGGGTCGAACAGGCCCAGGCCAACTGCGAAGCGATCCTCGGTTTTCTCGCCGAGCAAGGGTTTATCGACGGCCAATGGCCGGCGACCCCGGACGCCTGCTGCGAGGGCATGCCGTTCGAAGGCACCCAATACCTGTTCGCCCCGCACCATGGGGTGGTCAGCTTCCTGCGCGAGGCTGGCGAATGGGTGGAGCGGGGCGATGCGATCTTCGAGGTGGTCGACCCGTTGAACGACATTGTCAGCGTGGTACGCGCCGCCACCAGCGGCGTGCTGTTCGCCCTGGACCGCAGCCGCTACACCGAGCCGGGCATCTGGCAGGCCAAGGTCGCCGGCCGCGAGCCGATCCGCAGCGGCAAGCTGACCAACGATTGAGCGAACCGCTCCTCACTGCTCCTCACTGCTCCTCACTATAGGAGCGAGCTGGCTCGCGATGGCCGCTCCGCGGCCAGACCATCAGGCAACGCTTTTGCCCTTGGTGACCGCGAGCTCCTCTCACCCGCAAGGACGTCCCATGTTCAAGTTTCTGGCGCTGTTGCTGCTGTGTGTGGGTGCCACTGCCCAGGCGCAGACGGTGCTGCACGACGACCTGCCGCTGCGCTATCTGGAACAGGCCCCGGCCGATTCCCGCGACCGGCCTTTGGTGATTTTCCTCCATGGCTACGGCAGCAACGAAGAAGACCTGTTCGGCCTCAAGGATGGGTTGCCGGCGGATTACACCTACCTCTCGGTACGGGCGCCGCAGACCGTTGAAGAGGGCAGTTACCAGTGGTTTCACAAGCAGGGCGAAGGCGCTTACGACGGGGTGACCGCCGAGCTGGCCGACAGTGCGAAGCTGATCGACGAATTCGTGCGGCAGGCGCTCGCCAAGTACCACACCCGCGCCGACCGGGTGTTCCTGGTGGGCTTCAGCCAGGGCGCGATCATGGCCTACGAGCTGGGCCTGCGCCATCCCCAGGCGGTCCGCGGGATTGCCGCCCTGAGCGGGAAGATCCTGCCGGTGCTGCGCTCGCAGCTCAAGAGCGGCACGGGCCTGGAGCGGCTGGCGATCTTCATCGCCCATGGCACCGCGGACATGCGCCTGCCTTACAGCGACGGCTCCGAGGCCGACAGCCTGTTGCGCGGCCTGGGCCTGGCTCCGCAATTCCATGCCTACCCGGGCATCGGTCATACCATCAGCGACACCGAGCTCCAGGACCTGAACCGCTGGTTGCTCAGCCTCAACCCTTGAAGCCGTGAACCCGCCGCGGCCGCTGTGCCGCTGCGCTTACTTGCCGACGATCTGGCTGACCAGCTTGTCGTGATTGGCCTTGTCGCCGATCCGCGAAATCACCTGCACCACCGCCATGCGGTTGCCCGAGCCGGCCAGCAGGGTGGAGCTCTGGGTCATGCCGCCGCCCTGGGTCGCGGTGCTGTCGATCTGGCGCAGGCCGAGGCCGCCGCGGGTCATGCTTTTTTCGCTCTGCTTGCTGAAATCCGGCAGGGCTGCCGCCTGTTGCGAGAGGAAGCCCGACACCGCGCTGTCGAGGAACTGTGCGTCGTTGTCCTTGGCCTGCACCGCATCGGGGATCAGGTTCTGTGCGGCGATGACCACGGTCTTGGTGCTGGCGTTGGTGTACATAGTGCCGGTGGCGCCGGCGGTGCCGCTGGCTTCGTCGCCGGCCGGCAGCGGGTTGGCGATGAAGCCCTTGGGCAGGCTGAACTTGAACTTGCCGCCAAGCATCGAGACGGTCTCGACCTTGGCCTTGTTGTTCGTCGGCTGGGCCGCGGACACCTCCAGGGTGCTGAAACCGGCCAGCGCCGCGAGGACCAGGACCGCGGCGTGTTTACCGAACAGGGACATGCAGATTCTCCAGAGTGAGCGCGTTGGGGCGCGCATCTTCCCATGGCTGTCGCGGGGCACTCCAGCGGGATATGCGGTGCCACGAAATTTCGGATAAAAGGGCGCGGGAGCGGCTTCGTGGGGCTTATCGGACGCTCCTCAACCCTGGGCAGAACGGGCTCCCGACGTCGCCAGCACCGCCCCGGCGATAATCAGCAACGCCGGCACCAGCAGCCACACACTGGCCGGGCTTTGCCCGATGACGATCAGCAGCAGGGTGGAGATCAACGGCGCCAGGTACGACAGTGCGCCGAGCGTGGCCAGGTTGCCGTGTTTGGTGGCGTGGTCCCAGGCGAAGAAGGCCAGGCCGACCGGGCCCAGCCCCAGGCCGAGGATCGCCAGCCATTGCTTGAGGTCCGGTTGCACCGGGTTTTCGAACATCAGGTGGCAGAGCAGCCCGGCCAGCGCCACCAGCCCGCAGATGCCACCGATCAGGCTGCTGGGCACGCTGCTGAAACGGCGGTTGAGCACCGAGTAGCCGGACCACACCAGGGCGCAGCCGAACGCCGCCAGGTAACCCGCCACCGGCATCGCGCCGACCTGGCTGGAAGCGCGCTGCTGCATGATGAACGCGGTGCCGGCCAGCCCCAGCAAGGCACCGGTCAGTTGCCGGCCGCGCAGCGGTTCGCCGCCGGCCCTGGCCGCCAGTAACACGATCAGCAACGGCCAGAGGTAGGCGATCAGGCTGGCCTCGGCGGCCGGCGCGGCTTTCAGGGCGAAGAAATACAGCGCGTGGTAGGCAAAGATCCCGCCGAACCCCAGGGCCCAGACCGGCCAGGGCTGGCGCCAGCCACGAAAACCGGCGCGCCCCCGCAAGCCGAGCAATACCAGGCTGGCACCGCAGGCCACGGCAAAGCTCAGGGCTAGCAACTGGAAGGGGGGAATGCCGGCGGTGAGGGTGGTCAGCAGCGCCAGGCATGACCAGAGGAACACCGCGATCACGCCGATGGCGGTGGCGGCGCCGCTGCGGGAGGGAGTGAGGCTGGTTGAATGGATCGCGGTCATAGGCACACCGAGGCAAGGGCGGTGTGGCCAGCATAGAAGTCGCCGCGACGGCGGTATTGATCAGGCCTGCCGAAGTCTTGTCGCAGCCTGCGCCTGGGCGTTGCGAGCGGCTTTGCGCAGGGCGGCCGGGGTCTGGTTGCGCGCCTTCTTCAAGGCGTGGGTCAGGGCACTCTGATCGGCGTAGCCGACCCGCTGGGCGATCTCGCTGATGGGCAGCAGGGTACGGCCGAGCAGGTCGATGGCGCGGTCCAGGCGCAGGGTCGAAATGTAGGCGAAAGGCGTGCTGTGCATGTCCCGCTCGAACAGCAGGTACAGGCTGCGCTCGCTGACCCCCGCGGCCTGGGCGATGGCGCGGGCGCTCAGCGGGCTGCCCAGGTGCTGCTCGATGTAGGTCAGGGCCCGCACCAGCGTCTGGCGTTGCGGCGCGCTCGGCGTCGGGCGGGCCAGGCAGGCCAGCAGCAGGGCGCTCCAGGCGCTGGCGACCGGGCTGGAGGAGCTGAGCAACGCGCCGCTGTGGCTGGCATAGCCGAGCAGGTGGCGGATCTGCGGGTCGATGGCGAAGAAGCGGCTATCGGCCAGAGGCGCCTCGTTGCTGGGGCTATCCAGGTCGAGCACCAGAAAGGTGTTACGGCGCTCGGCCAGGAAGCTATGCCGGGCTCCCGGTGCAATCACCACGCCCTGGCTGGCATCGACCTTGCCGCCACGGCCGTCCACCTCGATCTCCATCGCCCCCGACTGCGGCAGCACGATCTGCGGAAAATCGTGATGGTGCAGCTCGACCTGCCCGGAATACGAACGCATCGCCAGGGCGACAGTGGGTTGGGCTGGAGTGTTCATGGCGCGGCTCCGCGGATGGCTGCCCTGCATCATGCCTGAAAACACTGGCGCTGTAGGAGCGGCCGGTCGGTGCAGGGTGGTTTGGGAAAAGGGGCCGGCTCATCTGTGGTGGTGACTGATATGCCGCTATCGCGAGCAAGCTTCGCACCTACAGAGGCAGGCTGCAAAAGGCCGGAGCAGGGCGCTATCAAGGCTTGGGCCGGTTCGCTGAAACGTCTAAGCTGGGCCACCGTTCCAGCCTTCCGGATGCCCGCGTGAAATTCACCCTCCCGAAAATCGGTACCGCACCCTTTTGCCCGCCGGAAGTCGCCGGCACCATCGTCGTCGATCCCAAGGCGCCACTGTTCAAGCGCATCCTGCGCTTCGCCGGCCCCGGCCTGCTGATTTCCATCGGCTACATGGACCCGGGCAACTGGGCCACCGCCATCGAGGCCGGTTCGCGCTATGGCTACAACCTGCTGTTCGTGGTGCTGCTGGCGAGCCTTGCGGGCATGGCCGTGCAGTGCCTGTGCTCGCGCCTGGGCATCGCCACCGGGCGCGACCTGGCACAGCTTTGCCGGCAGCGCTACAGCACCCGCACGGCGCGCACCCAGTGGCTGCTGGCGGAGGTGTCGATCATCGCCACCGACCTGGCCGAGGTCCTGGGTTGCGCCCTGGCGTTCCATCTGTTGCTCGGCGTTTCGCTGACCACCGGGATTGTCATCACCGCCTTCGACACCCTGTTGATTCTCGCTCTGCAGAACCGCGGCTTCCGCCGCCTGGAGGCGATCATGCTGGTGCTGGTGGGCACCATCGGCCTGTGCTTTTTCGTCGAGTTGCTGTTGATCAAGCCCTACTGGCCGGACGTGGCGCGGGGCTTCACGCCGTCGCTGGCGGCAATCGGCGAGGCCGCGCCGCTGTACCTGGCGATCGGTATCCTCGGCGCCACCGTGATGCCGCATAACCTGTACCTGCACACCTCCATCGTGCAGACCCGCCTGGTGGGCCGGGACGAGGCCAGCCGGCGGGATGCGATCAAGCTGGCGCGCATCGACACCATCGGCTCCCTGGCCCTGGCGCTGCTGGTCAACGCGGCGATCCTGATCCTCGCCGCCGCGGCCTTCCATGGTACCGGGCACACCGAGGTGGTGGAGTTGCAGGACGCCTATCACCTGCTCGACCCGCTGGTGGGCGGGGCGCTGGCCAGCGTGCTGTTCGGCGTGGCCTTGCTGGCCTCGGGGCAGAGCTCGACCTTCACCGGCACCATCGCCGGCCAGGTGATCATGGAGGGCTACCTGAACCTGCGCCTGCCGTGCTGGCAGCGGCGCCTGATCACCCGCGGCCTGGCTCTGGTGCCGGCGTTCGTCGGCGTGTGGCTGATGGGCGACGGCGCGGTCGGCCAGTTGCTGGTGCTGAGCCAGGTGGTGCTCAGCCTGCAACTGCCGTTCGCCCTGTACCCGTTGATCCGCATGACCAGCGACCCACAGTTGATGGGCGTGTTCGTCAACCGCTGGCCGACCCGCGTCCTCGCCTGGAGCCTGTTCGCGATTATCAGCGGCGCCAATGCCTGGTTGATCGCGCAGTTGGTGATGTGAGGCAGGCGTCGGGGCGGCGGATTTTCCGGCCCTATCGCGAGCAAGCTCGCTCCTACATGGACGGCGCAGAACGCTGTAGGAGCGAGCTTGCTCGCGATGGACCGCGCAGCGGTCCAGATTTTCAATCCAGTGCCCGAGCGGCGAACCGCGCCACCTGGGCATCCTCCTCGGACTTGACCCCGGACACCCCGACCGCGCCGATCACCTGGCCGTCGAACACCACGGGCACGCCGCCCTCCAGCGAGGTCAGCAAGGGCGCTGAGAGAAACGCCGTGCGCCCGCCGTTGACCATCTCTTCATAACCCTTGGACTCGCGTCGGCCGAGGGCCGCGGTGCGGGCTTTTTCCACGGCGATGTAAGCGCTGACCGGCGAGGCGCCGTCCAGGCGTTCGAGGGCCAGCGGATGGCCGCCGTCGTCGACGATGGCGATGCTCACCGCCCATTGGTTGCGCTCGGCCTCGTCCCGCGCGGCGATCAGGATGCGTTGGACTTCGCGCTGACCCAGTACGGCTTTGCTGTGCATGGCGTGCTCCTTTCAGGGCGTAGCTGATTGATGGGAAACATTCAGGGGTGGCAGGGCGGCCTCGACCAGCTCGATCCAATGCCGCACCGGGGTGCGCCCGGCACCGTCGAGGTGGGTCTGGCAGCCGATATTGGCGGTGGCTATGACTTCGGGCCGGCCGCTTTCCAGGGCATTGAGCTTGTTGTCGCGCAGTTGCCGCGCCAGCTCGGGCTGGGTCAGCGAATAGGTGCCCGCCGAACCGCAGCACAGGTGGCTGTCGGGCACTTCGGTGAGCTCGAAGCCCAGGCGCTTGAGCACGGCCTCCACCGCGCCGCCGAGTTTCTGCGCGTGTTGCAGGCTGCACGGGCAGTGGAAGGCCAGGCGCTGGTCGCTGTGGACGTGCAACTGTTCCAGCGGTTCGTCGCGCAGCACTTCCACCAGGTCCCTGGCCAGGGCGCTGACCCGCTCGGCGCGGGCGGCATAACGCGGGTCGTGGGCCAGCAGGTGGCCGTAATCCTTGATAAAAGCGCCGCAGCCGCTGGCGGTCTGCACCAGGGCTTCGGCGCCGTTTTCCAGGTGCGGCCACCAGGCGTCGATATTGCGCCGGGCCCGCTCCAGGCCGGCCTCCTGGGCGTCCAGGTGGTAATCCACGGCGCCACAGCAGCCGGCCTCGCTCACGGCTTGCACGGCGATGCCCAGGCGGTCGAGGACTCGCGCCGTCGCGGCGTTGGTGTTGGGTGACAGGCTCGCCTGCACGCAGCCTTCCAGCAGCAAGATACGCCGCGCGTGGGCCGTGGCCGGGCGTGCCTTGGCCGGCTGCACCTGGCGCGGCAGCTTGCCTTGCACGGCCTCGGGCAGCCACGGACGCAAGGTGGCGCCGGTGCCGAGCAGCGCCTTGAACAGCGCCGGGTTCGGCGCCAGGGCGCGCAGGCCCTGGCGCAGCAGGCGTTGGCCGAGGGGCCGGGGCACGGCGGCATCGACCACGGCGCGGCCGATGTCCAGCAGGTTGTGGTAATCCACCCCGGACGGGCAGGTGGTTTCGCAGTTGCGGCACGACAGGCAGCGGTCCAAGTGCAGCTGGGTCTTGGCCGTGGCCTCGTGGCCTTCCAGCACCTGCTTGATCAGGTAGATGCGCCCCCGCGGTCCGTCCAGCTCATCGCCCAGCAACTGATAGGTGGGGCAGGTGGCGTTGCAGAAACCGCAGTGCACACAGGTGCGCAAGATGCTCTCGGCCTCCGCGGCGCGGGGCAGCTGGCGCGCCTGTTCGCTCAAGGTGGTTTGCATGCTCGGGGTCTGCGTTCAGAGCTCGGCGTAGAGCCGGCCGGGGTTGAAGATCCCTTGCGGGTCCAGTTGCGCCTTGAGCTGGCGGTGGTAGCGCAGCAGCACTGCCGGCAGCGGCTGGAACGGGCTGTCCACCAGGCCGTGGCTGTAGCAGGTGGCATGGCCGCCGACGCGCTCGACCAGGCTGCGGATGCGCTCCGCGGGCGCCGCGGATTTCAGCCAGCGCTGGGCGCCGGCCCAATCTATTAACTGCTGGCCGGGCAGCTCCAGGGGCCCCGTATTGTTGGGCAGCGACAGGCGCCATAACGGCAGGCCTTCGTCGAAGAATGCCAGCCGTTGTTCGTTGAGGTTGGCCCAGTAATCGGCCGCCAACGGCTCGCCACCCAGGCGGTCGCGGGCCGCGGCCACCGAGCCTTCGCCGCCCTCCAGGCGCAGGTGCAGGCGCTGGCCGTCATGGCTGGCGGCGCTGATGGGCAACGGTTGCTGGCCCCAGTCGGCGAGCCGGGCCAGGGCCTTGGCGCTGTCCATTTCCAGGCTCAGGCTGAGGCACTGGCGGGGTTTGGGCAGGACCTTGAGTGACACCTCGGTGAGCACCCCCAGGCAACCGTAGCTGCCCACCAGCAAGCGCGAGAGGTCGTAGCCGGCGACGTTTTTCATCACCTCGCCGCCAAAGCGCAGGAGCTTGCCGGTGCCGGTGATCACCCGGCTGCCGAGGACGAAGTCGCGCACCGAGCCGGCCCAGGGCCGCCGCGGGCCGGACAAGCCGGTGGCGACCATGCCGCCGACCGTGGCGCCGTCGCCGAAGGCCGGCGGTTCGCAGGCCAGCATTTGCCCGGCGGCGTCCAGCGTGGCCAGCAGTTCCGCAAGCGGCGTGCCGGCGCGGACCGTCACCACCAGCTCGGTGGGGTCGTAGCTGAGGATGCCGCGATGGCCGCGGGTGTCGAGCACTTCTCCAGCGCTCATCCGCCCGAGAAAGGCCTTGCTGTTGCCGCCCTGGATCAGCAATGGGGTATTGCCGGCCAGCGCCTGCCCGACCTGTTCCAGCAGTTCGCCGCTGGCGTCGTTATCCGCGTGTGCCGTCATCAGAAACGCTCCAGCTCGGGGAAGGGCAATTGCCCGGCGTGCACATGCATGGCGCCGAATTCGGCGCAGCGGTGCAGGGTCGGGATGTTCTTGCCGGGGTTGAGCAGGCCACCGGGGTCGAAGGCCGCCTTGACCGCGTGGAACAGGGTCAACTCGTCGCTGTTGAACTGGGCGCACATCTGGTTGATTTTCTCCCGGCCGACCCCGTGTTCGCCGGTGATGCTGCCGCCGACTGCCACGCACAGCTCGAGGATCCTGCCGCCCAGGGCTTCGGCGCGGTCCAGTTCGCCGGGCTGGTTGGCGTCGAATAGGATCAACGGGTGCATGTTGCCGTCGCCGGCATGGAACACATTGGCCACCCGCAGCTGGTACTCGGCGGCCAGCGCGGCGATGGCCTTGAGCACCTCCGGCAGTGCGCGGCGCGGAATGGTGCCGTCCATGCAGTAGTAGTCCGGCGACAGCCGTCCCACCGCCGGGAAGGCGTTCTTGCGCCCGGCCCAGAAACGCACCCGCTCGGCTTCGTCGCGGGCCTGGCGGACCTCGGTGGCGCCGGCCCGTTCGAGCACCGCGCGGACCCGGTCGCAATCGTCGTGAACATCGGCTTCGACACCGTCCAGCTCGCACAACAGGATGGCCTCGGCGTCCACCGGGTAACCGGCGTGAATGAAGTCCTCGGCGGCGCGGAGCGCCAGGTTGTCCATCATCTCCAGGCCGCCGGGGATGATGCCGGCGGCGATGATATCGGCCACCGCGCGGCCGGCTTTTTCCACCGAGTCGAAGGCCGCCAGCAGCACCTTGGCCAGTTGCGGCTTGGGCAGCAGCTTGACCGTGACTTCGGTGATGATCCCGAGCAGGCCTTCGGAGCCGGTGAACAGCGCCAGCAGGTCGAAACCCGGCGCGTCCAGGGCGTCGCTGCCCAGGGTCAGGCGTTCGCCTTCGACGCTGAGGATCTCCACCTTGAGCAGGTTGTGCACGGTCAGGCCGTATTTCAGGCAGTGCACGCCGCCGGCGTTTTCCGCGACGTTGCCGCCGATCGAGCAGGCGATCTGCGAGGACGGGTCGGGGGCGTAGTACAGGCCGAACGGCGCGGCGGCCTGGGAGATCGCCAGGTTGCGCACCCCGGGCTGGACCCGCGCGGTGCGGGCGGCGGGGTCGATATGCAGGATCTGGTTGAAGCGCGCCATCACCAGCAGTACGCCCTGTTCCAGGGGCAGGGCGCCGCCGGAGAGGCCGGTGCCAGCCCCCCGGGCGACCACCGGCACGCGCCGTTCATGGCAGATCCGCAGCAGTTCCTGCACCTGCTCGATATGCCGCGGCAGGGCCACCAGCATCGGCGTGGTGCGATAGGCCGAGAGGCCGTCGCATTCGTAGGGCTTGAGGTCTTCCGTCTGGTGCAGCAGGTCGAGGTCGGGCAGGCGCTGGCGCAGCGCTTGGAGCAATGCCGCTTTATCGACGCTGGGCAGCGCGCCGTCGACGCGTTCGTCGTAGAGGATATTCATGGGTGGCTGACGACCCTGAGTTGTTTTTATGGGCGCTCGGCTGGCCAGGGTCTGTCACCACGGGAACAGACCCTGGGCCGCTTGGTTGCATCATTGGCCCGGCTGGCCTTACTGTCCACGGGGCCGAGCGCTGGTCGAACCAGTTTGTTTTGCCGTCGATGCCGGTTTTTTTATAAAAAGCCAGGTATATCAGCAGGATGGCCTGGCGGTCCGTTTGATCGGGTTTTTTCTTCACAGCTGGTCATACCAGTGGAGGGCGCATGCACAGGAGCGATTCGGGCCGGCACCAGGTGGCGGATGTGGTGTGTGAACGCATCGAGCGCCTGATCGTCGACGGCGTACTCAAGACCGGCCAACTGCTGCCCTCGGAGCGGCGCCTGACGGAAAAACTCGGCGTATCGCGCACGGCCTTGCGCGAGGGCCTGAAGCTGCTGCGGGCGCGGGGCATCATCGAAACCGAACAGGGCAAGGGCTCGTTTGTCGCCCAACTGTCGGGGCAGGGCGCGACCTCGGCGCTGATGCATCTGTTCAGCTCTCAGCCGCGCACCCTCTACGACCTGTTCGAAGTGCGCAGCCTGCTGGAAGGCGAGTCGGCGCGGCTGGCGGCGTTGCGCGGCACTGAGGCCGATTTCGTGCTGATCGGCCGTGCTTACCAGGCGTTGCTGGACGCCCACGACCAGGCCCTTGATGCCTCGGCCCATGCGCGCCTGGATCACGCTTTCCACCTGGCGATCTGCGAGGCTTCGCACAACCCGGTGCTGGTGCAGACCCTGCGCTCGCTGACCGACCTGCTGCTCAATTCGGTGTTCGCCTCGGTCAACAACCTCTATCACCGCCAGGCGCAGAAGCGCCAGATCGACCGCCAGCACGCGCGGCTCTACAACGCCGTCACCGGACGCCTGCCGGAGCAGGCGCGCAAGGCCGCCATCGCGCATATCCAGGGCCTCTGCGACAACCTGCGGGAGATCGAAAACGAAGAGCAGCGCCTGGTGCGCGCGACCTTGCGCCTGGAAGGCTGGAACTGAAGCCGCCGCGACCAGGGGCCAATGGCGGCGATGGGCAGTTACTACACTGCTAGAGACGCGGCAACATCCGCGTCGTCGACGACCACCACAAAGGAGTCACCTTATGTCCAACGAGACTTGTGCCTGTCCGGGCTGCACCTGCAAGGTCGGTGCCCATGCCATCGTGCGTCACGGCAAGCACTACTGCTGCCAGGCCTGCGCCAGCCACCACGCCAACGGCGAACCCTGCGCTTCTACCGAAGGCTGCGATTGCGCCAAGGGCGCGCATCACTGACGTGCTGCAACAGTGGCGGGGCGAAAAAAACAGTGGAGCCTGTCGTGGCTCCACTTTCAATTGCGCGGGTGCAGGTACCGTTTTCGCTGGCAAGGCGGCTGGCCGGCGGCTTTGGCAGCGCACGCCGCACAAGGCATCGACCTCGCTTGGCTCAGGTCGACGGTCGCCAGGTGACGTTTTCGATACCGAATTTTTCCGCCAGGGGCTTGCTGGTCTTTTTCACCCGTTCCAGGCCAAAGCGGCCGATGCGGCCGACACCGGCGTCGCAGCTTGCCCAGTGCCACGCCTCGGCGTTGTCCATCTTCTCCGAGCGGATGATGAAGGACTTGGGGGTGCCGTGCAGGGTGTATTCGATGACGAAAAGTTTTGCGTTGTTCATAAAGCTATCAATCCTCCCTGTGATGGTTTAGTGACCCGCGCGGGCAGGGAAAAATTCACTCGGATTGTCGAGCAAGGGTATCAGCGGTCGGGCAAGCATCCGAACGGCTTATTGCCTGTCGCTGTGGCGCCCGTTCGGATGTTTTCTCGCGGTTTTCCAGGCGGATCGGCGGGGTTACCATGGGCTCCCCTTGCTTGACGACGATGCCCGGCCATGGCCCTTGCCGCACCTCCCGACCTCAGCGACACCGACGTACCGGTGCAACCCCTGGCGCGCACCTATCCGCGTGGCCTGTTCATCGAGCCCCACGAACACGCCTGGGGGCAGCTGCTGTACGCCATGAGCGGGGTGATGTGGGTCGAGACGCCGAACGAGGCGCTGGTGGTGCCGCCGCAACGGGCGGTGTGGCTGCCGCCGGGCGTGCCCCACGGGATCCGCGTGGTCACCGACCTGCAGATGCGCAATATCTATCTGCGCCCGTGCCTGGCGGCGACCCTCGACAGCCAGGTGCAGGTGTTGCAGGTGGACAACCTGCTGCGCGAGCTGATCGTGCGCCTGGTGGAGCATGACGGTGCGCCGCAGCCGGAGTACTACGACGCGCTGGTGGGCCTGGCCCTGCTGGAGCTCAAGCGCGCCCGGCGCTCGCAGCTGAAGATCGTCCTGCCGGACAGTTCCGACCGGCGCCTGATCAGCCTCTGCCAGGCGGTGATGGCCGCGCCTTCGCTGGACATTCCCTTCGAACGCCACGCCGAGGCGGCGGGCGCCAGCGTGCGCACCCTGGCGCGGCTGTTCAAGGACGGCCTGGGCATGGGCTTCGCCGAGTGGCGCCGCCAGGTGCAACTGGC
Organism: Pseudomonas sp. GW821-FHT09E12; assembly: GCF_059416085.1. NCBI lineage: Bacteria > Pseudomonadati > Pseudomonadota > Gammaproteobacteria > Pseudomonadales > Pseudomonadaceae > Pseudomonas > Pseudomonas sp. GW821-FHT09E12. Next base: position 120,366 of record NZ_JBWKOM010000002.1, read on the forward strand.
CACGGCCGCCGCCGAGCTGATCCAGGGCGTGCCGGTGAGCACTATCGCCCGTGAGCTGGGGTATTCCCCCGGCAGCTTCAGCGACATGTTCCGCCGCGAGCTGGGGCTGGCCCCGTCGCAATACGCGGCCGGGGAAGCCCGCGCCTGAGTGCCTGTCATCCCTGTAGCCGCTGCCGAGCTCTGCGAGGCTGCGACCGGGCCACCGCGTTTACCCAGACCCACTGCATTCTCAGGTTTTGCGCCTGCTGCGCAGTCGATCGCAGCCTCGCGCGGCTCGGCAGCGGCTACGGGGCTTTGCGGACAGGCATCCATTGTGTGTGCGCTGCAATCCCGTAGGAGCGAAGCTTGCTCGCGATAGCGTCCTGTCTGGCACACCACAGTATCGGCATCGCCAACCAACCAGGCCGCCACGGCGCCCACCCACAGATTGGCCGAAATCCTGAAGTGCTTGGCCGGTTGCCCGGTTCGGCGTTCCCTAGACTCCCGGCATGCCCAATCGTCGCCGCTCTGGCGCGGCGCACTGCCTGGAGTTCGTCATGCATTACCTCATCTCCCTGGCCATCGGCCTCGGCGTCGGATTGCTCTACGGCGCCTTGAGTTTTCGCTCGCCGGCGCCGCCGGCCATCGCCCTGGTCGGGCTGCTCGGCATGCTTGCCGGCGAACAGCTGTGGCCCATGGGCCGGCAACTGGTGAGCAACTGGTTGTCCTGAGGCCTTTCGATTCTTTTATGTATTCCTGTTTATGGAGGTGCTTATGCACGCCCTGCAATTTTCCAAGACCGGCGATCTCTCGTCGCTGCACTACGTCGAGGTGCCGACCCCGGTGCCGGCCGCCGATCAGGTACTGGTGCGGATCAAGGCTGCCGGCCTCAACCCCAGCGACGTGAAAAACGTGCTCGGGCGTTTTCCCTACACCACCGTGCCGCGCATTCCCGGGCGGGACTTTGCCGGAGTGGTGGTGGACGGGCCGCAGGAGTGGGTGGGACAGGAGGTCTGGGGCACCGGCAAGGAGCTGGGGTTCTACGCGGACGGCTCCCATGCCCAGTACGTGGCGCTGTCGGCCAAGGGCGTGGCGCACAAGCCGGCGCAGCTGAGCTTCGCCCAGGCCGCCAGCCTGGGCGTGCCTTACACCACTGCCTGGGATGCCCTGGAACGCAGCGGGGTAAGCGCCGGCACCACTTTGCTGGTGATTGGCGGCGGGGCGGTGGGCAGCGCCGCCCTGGCCCTGGCGAAGGCTCGCGGAGCCCGGGTGCTGGCCGCCGCGCGGCGCCCGGAACAGGTCAAGGCCTTGCAGGCGCAAGGGTTCCAGGCCGTGCAACTGGACCAGCCGGAAGACCTCGGGGCGCAGGTCAACGAGGTGTTCGCCGGCGGCGCCGAGGTGATCTTCGACACCACCGGTTTCTGGCTGCCGGCCTCGGTCGCGGCCCTGGCGCCGTTCGGCCGGATCGCCATCATTGCCGCGCCGGTGGACGGTCATGTGCAACTGCCGGCCCTGGGCCTGTATCGCAAGGGCGGTTCGGTGGTCGGGATCAACTCGTTGCTGTACGGCGTGCAGGCCTGCGCGGCCATGCTCGAGCAGTTCGGCCGGTTCTTCGATGAGGGGTTGTTGCCCTTGCCGCAGGGGCTGTTCGAATCGCCGCTGGAGCAGGGCGTCGAGCGTTATCACGAGGTGAACAAGGGCAGCGGCGAGAAGGTGATTCTGCTGCCGTAAGGGTGGCCAACCTGCCTGAATCGGCAGGCTGGCACGGCTTTGTGTAGCCGCTGCCGAAGGCTGCGATAGGTCCGCAGGACCTCGGCAATCGCAAGATCGCCACGCCCCTTCGGGTCGATCGCAGCCTGCGGCAGCGGCTACAGGTTGGCTTACGCCCCCGGCACGCCTTTCTCCCACGCCGACCAGTTCTTCAGGATGTCCTGCACCAGCGGGTTGCCGGTGCGATAGAGGTTTTCCAGGGCCGGGACGAAACCGCCCTGGTCGGCGTACTTGAGCAGGTTGTCGACCTCGCTGCCGCCCGGCTCGGGGCGGTCGAAGTCGGAGCCGGCGCGGACCACCGCCAGCCGCTGCACGTCCACCCGGCCTTCGCGGCTGGCGCGCAGCAGGGCCTCGTAGGTCGAGTTGTCTTCCTGCTGGGTGGTGCAGTACTCGCCCTTGTTGTCGGTCAGCAGGCGGGTCCAGACCTCGGCCCGCTCGCTCAGGCGCGTGCCGGAGAACCAGGTGTTGCCCGCCAGGGTGTCGCACTGGGTCACCACCGGCGGCTGGTTGGCCGGGGCCGCCGGGTACTTGAGGCGCCAGGTCGCCGATTCCTTGCTTTCGCTCAGGCTTACCCGACGCGACAGGGCGAAGGCCTTGGCCTGGAGTTTCGGGTTGAGCTCGAAGACTTCGGTCTTGTAGTCCAGCGGCGGTTTCTCGTTCGGGCCTTTGGTATTGATGCCCAGGTAGCCGGTCGGCCAGTCCTTGGGCGCGTCCCGCGAATCCAGTTCCCACTGGGTACCGAATTCCACCAGGTAATGGGCCCAGGCGGTGGTGCCGATGGTCCCGTGTTTAGGGCTGATGCCGGCGATTCCGGCGACCAGGAAGTAGCTTTTGCGCAGGTCGAATTTTGGCGACAGCGCCAGTGCCAGGGTCGAGGCCGCGGCGTTGGTCTGGCCCATGCCGGTGACCAGCAGGCAGACGTCCCTGGTGTTGCAGCGGATCGCCGGGTACTCCGCCGACAGGCCGGGTACGCGCACTTCCTGCTTCAGCTCCAGGCGCTCGATCCAGTGCTGGGCCTCGGGGGCGAACATGGTGATCAGCATCACCTTGGGTTTGATCGGGGTCGCCGGGGCCTCGGCGGCCCAGGCCGTCGAAGCGAGCAGGGCGCCGCAGGCCAGGCCCACGGAAAGGGAAAGACGGGTCATCGCGTGCATGAAAGCCTCCATTGCTTGAGTGATCAGAACTGGTAACCGATGCCGGCGTAGTAACCCCAGCCATTGGACCGGGCGCGGAAATCGCCATCGCCGAAATTCAACTCGCTGCCGTCCTGCCAGTTGCCGCCATTGTGGAAGTAACGGCCGACCAGGGTGAACCGCAGGTGGGTGAAGGAATACAGCAATACGTTGGTGGCCACCGTGGCGTTGGCCGTGCGGGCCGGGTTGTCCTTGTGCAGGTCCGAGCCGAAATCGAAGTTGGTGAAGCCGATATAGGTCAGCGACGCGCCGTTGCCGAACTTGCTGATGGGCACGATGTACTTGAGCTGGGCGCGGTAGCCGTCCCAGGAATATTCATTGCTGGCGCCGTAATTTTCCCACTGGTAGCGCCCGTAGAAGTTGGCCGACAGGTTGACCCGCGAATGGGTGTCGATGTCGGTGCCCAGGCCGCTGTACAGGGTATTGGCGCGGTTGGCGCTGTTGCTGCCGTGGTCGTAGATCCAGTCGAAGGCCACGTACCACTCCTTGAACGGGCCGATGGCCAGGCTGCGTCCGGCCAGGTAGTCGATGGAGATCCGCGGCTCGTGCTCCATGAACACCGGCGAGCCGTGGTCCCACACGCCTTTGTCGTGGCTGTTGCCGATGTTGAAGATCTTCGGGATGTCGATGTAGCCGTACAGCTCGAACGGCCCCTTGCGACCGAAGTATTCGTACTCCAGGTAGATATCGTCGGCCGGCTGCGGGCCGAAACTGATGTCCTTGCTGCCGATCAGAGTCAGGTCCTGGTTGTACCAGTCCGACAGGTAGGGGCCTGGTTTCGCCGGTGCGGCGGCGGGGCTCAGGCTCTCGCCCTGGGCCGAGTCGTCGAGGGTTTTTTCCTCGGCCTGGGCGGTAGCGCTGAGTAGTCCTGTAACGGCGCTTAGTAGCAAGGAAACAACCAAGGTGTGGCGGGACGCGGAGGGGGTGAAAGGTACGTGCATTGAAAATCCCTGTTCGTGCGGTTCTGAAGCCCGAGTGGCCCGGCCTGGCCGAACTGGCGGCGAAAGCTCTCGAAGGCTGACCTCGCAAACGTTTGCATATGCTGTACCAACTTGAAGTATCTGATTGAAATAAAGGTGAAACCTACCCATAAGCTGTCTTTTCGGTCAGGACGTTGCACTACGCCTGGGCGTTGTGCGCGAAGAAAGGGCGAAGGCGCTGGCGCCTGGCACAGGGCCGATGCGCCCTCGTTCAATCATCGAGATGATGGCAATCAACGACCTTCGCGGCCTCGGGTCGAGTATTCGCTGACTATCTGGCTGCGTTCGTTCGATGCTGGTTCTGCAGTGCAGGGAAAGGGTGCTTGACGTTCTGCTCGGGTCGCTCTGCTAGAATCGCCGCTCCACGACTTCCAGAGGTGCCCCATGAGCGAGCCGATTCGCCTGACCCAGTACAGCCACGGCGCGGGTTGCGGTTGCAAGATTTCTCCCCAGGTCCTGGAGGTGATTCTGGCCGGCAGCGGCGCGCAGAACCTCGACCCGAAACTCTGGGTCGGCAACGCTTCGCGCGACGATGCGGCGGTGTACGCCATCGACGAAGAGCGCGGCGTGGTCTCGACCACCGACTTTTTCATGCCGATCGTCGACGACCCGTTCGACTTCGGGCGCATCGCCGCGACCAACGCCATCAGCGACATCTACGCCATGGGCGGCGACCCGTTGATGGCCATCGCCATCCTTGGCTGGCCAGTGAGCGTGCTGGCGCCGGAAATCGCCCGCGAGGTGATTCGCGGCGGCCGCGCGGTGTGCGACGCGGCCGGCATCCCCCTGGCCGGTGGCCACTCGATCGACGCCCCGGAACCGATCTTCGGCCTGGCCGTGACCGGCCTGGTGGAAAAGCGCAATATGAAGCGCAACGACACCGCCACCGCCGGTTGCCTGCTGTACCTGACCAAGCCCCTGGGCATCGGCGTGCTGACCACGGCCGAGAAGAAGGGCAAGTTGCGCAGCGCCGACGTCGGCCTGGCCCGCGACTGGATGTGCACCCTGAACAAACCCGGCAGCCGCTTCGGCAAGCTCGACGGCGTGACCGCGATGACCGACGTCACCGGTTTCGGCCTGCTCGGGCACCTGGTGGAAATGGCCGACGGCAGCAACCTGACCGCGCGCATTCACTACGATCGCGTGCCGCGCCTGCCCGGGGTCGAGTACTACCTGGACCAGGGCTGCATACCGGGCGGCACCCAGCGCAATTTCGACAGCTACGCCGACAAGCTCGGGCGTATCCAGGCCCTGCACAAGCTGGTGCTGTGCGACCCGCAGACCAGTGGCGGGCTGTTGATCGCTGTCACCCCGGAAGGCAATGCGGCCTTCCTCGCGCTGGCCGCCGAACTGGGCCTGGAACTGGCGCCGATCGGTGAGCTGGTGGAACGACAGAGCAACGCGGTCGAGGTGATCTGATGCCCATCGATATCACCGACTACCGCGAAATCTTCCTCAACGACCGGCCGATGATGGATACCCGTGCGCCGGTCGAATTCAGCAAGGGCGCCTTTCCCGGGGTGGTCAACCTGCCGCTGATGACCGACCACGAGCGGCAGCGGGTCGGCACCTGCTACAAGCAGCAGGGCCAGCAGGCGGCGATCGTCCTCGGGCACCAGCTGGTGTCCGGGGCGATCAAGGCCGAGCGCATCCAGGCCTGGGCCGACTTCGCCCGGGCCCACCCCGATGGCTACCTGTACTGCTTCCGTGGCGGCCTGCGTTCGCAGATCGTCCAGCAGTGGCTCAAGGACGAGGCCGGCATCGACTACCCGCGGGTCGGCGGCGGCTACAAGGCCATGCGTACCTTCCTGCTCGACACCCTCGAAGGAGCGGTGGCCGAGTGTGATTTTGTCCTGCTCGGCGGCATGACCGGCATCGGCAAGACCGAGGTGCTCAACCAACTGGCCAACGGCCTGGACCTGGAAGGCCACGCCAACCATCGCGGCTCCAGTTTCGGCAAGCGCGCCAGCGGCCAGCCGTCGAACATCGACTTCGAGAACCGCCTGGCGGTGGACATCCTGAAAAAGCGCGAGCGCGGCATCGGCGGGTTCGTGCTGGAAGACGAGAACCGCATGATCGGCAGCTGCGCCTTGCCGTTGCCGCTGTACCAGGGCATGCAGCGTTTCCCGATGGTCTGGCTGGAGGATGGCCTGGAGGGGCGAGTCGAGCGGATCCTGCGCGACTACGTGATCGACCTGTGCGCGGAGTTCGTCGCGGTGCATGGCGAGGACGGTTTCGCGCGGTTTTCCGAGCGCCTGCTGGAAAGCCTGAACAACATCCGCAAACGCCTGGGGGGCGAGCGTCACCAGCGCCTGTACCAGCTGCTGGAGGCCGCCCTGGCCGAGCAGGCCCGCAGCGGCAGCGTGGACCTGCACCGGGCCTGGATCGAAGGCTTGCTCAAGGAATATTACGACCCGATGTATGCCTTCCAGCGCGAAAGCAAGGGCGCGCGCATCGAGTTCGTCGGCGAGCAGGCGGCGGTGCTGGAGTATTTGCGCGAACGGGCTCGTCAGCGCGGTTGAGTCGGTAGAAGGGCGGGGCCTTTGGCCCCATCGCGGGCAATCGACCGGCCGCTCCTGCAGATGCTTCTGTAGGAGCGAAGCTTGCTCGCGATGGCGTCCGGGCGGACGCCATCGAACTTCTGGTTACAACAGCGCCGCGCCAATCAACCCGCACACCACGCCAATCAGCATGGTCAGGCCGGCGACGGTCATCAGCACCCGCGCGTCGAAATCCTTGCGCAGCATCAAAAGCGACGGCAGGCTGATGCTCGGCAGGGTCATCAGCAAGGCCACCGCCGGGCCGGTGCCCATGCCCAGTGTCATCATGGTCTGCACGATGGGGATTTCCGCGGCGGTGGGAATCACGAACAGCGTGCCGACAATCGCCAGCGGCACCAGCCACAGCAGGCTGTCGCCAATCGCGCCCTCGACATGGGGGAACAGCCAGACCCGCGCCGCGCCCAGCACCAGCACCGCCAGCACATAGATCGGAATGGTGCTCCAGAACAGTTGCCACAGGCTGCGTGCCCAGCGGCTGAAGAACGCACCTTCATTGCCCGTGCTGGCCTCGACCACGGCCTCCACCGCCGCTTCCGGCAGTTGCTCGGGACGGGCGATGCGCTGGGCCACCAGCGACACTCCCAGCACTAGCACGATGCCCGCCACCAGCCGCAGCGCGGTGAAACCCCAGCCCAGGACAAAGCCCATGAACACCAGGGTCGCCGGGTTGAGCACCGGGTTGGCGATCCAGAAGGCCAGTGCCGCGCCCACCGAGACATTCTGCCGGCGCATGCTCGCCGCCACGGGCGCGGCGCAGCAGGAACACATCATGCCCGGCAGGGCGAACAGCCCGCCGCGCAGAGTCGAGCCGAAACCGGCGCGGCCGAACAGGCGCAGCAGCCAGTCCCGCGGAATCAGCACTTGCAGCAGCGAACCGAGGATCACCGCCAGCACCGCGGCCTTCCAGATCGCCAGGAAATACACCTGGGCGTAGGCCAGGGCGGCGTTCAGAGGCGAGGAGGGCTGGTCGTTGATGATCGAGGCGCCGATGCTGTGGCTGTCGGCGGCGATAAAGGCCTTGGCGTAGTAGGGCGACCACTTGACGAAGTAGAGGCCGACGCACGCCACCAGGACGAACAGGGCGGGTTTCCACCAGAACGACCAGCCCCGGACGGGGCTGGCAGGGGCAAGGCTGGACATGAACAGTGATTCCGGGCAATGACGTTAGGTCGCGAATCTTAGCGCAGCGGCCCGGTCGGTGCTGAACTTGCTGTAGCCGCTGCCGCAGGCTGCGATCGAGCGGCACGCTCGTGGGGGGCTGGAGACCCTGCGGGTCTGTCGCAGCCTCGCGGGCTCGGCAGCGGCTACAGGAGCCGGGCGCATCAGGTCGGGCAGTTTTCCTCGCCGTTATCCAGGCCCTGCTTGTAGCTGCGGCTGTCGAGGGTGGCCTTGCCGTTGTGCCAGGTCAGGGTCAGCACGTAGAGCGAGTCGAAGTCGTTGGAGGCCCAGTCGTCGGTGATGGTGCGTTTTTCGCCGACGGCTTCGCGCGCCACCTTGTTGATCAGCTCCGGCAGGTAGCCGTGGGACCAAGCGGTGTAGATGATCGAGTTGTGATAGCGGTCATGCAGCAGCTCGTCGGCCAGCTCGCTGGTGTCGTTGGCCGAGAACTCGATGTTCACCGGCAGGCCGAGCTTGATGGCACTGGGGCTGATGGTCATCAGCGGGCGGATGTAGCTGTAGGAGTTGTCGAGCTCGCCTTCCTCGACATTGCGCGTCGGGTTGGCGGCGAACACGTAATTGGCCTTGCCGAATTTTTCCGGCAGCAAAGACGCCAGGTCGATGGCGCGGTTCAGGCCCTGGCAGTTGAGCTGGCCGAGGCCGCCGGCGGGTTTTTCCGCGTGGCGCAAAAAGACCAGGGTCTGGGTGCCGTCCACCGGCTGGGCGCGACTTTCGCTGGACTCCAGCGACAGCAGCAGCGCACTGGTCAGCAGCAGCGCCGGGAAGAACACGTAGGACCGGCGTTGCAGGCGTTGGGTGAAACTCAGCAGATTCTTCATGGATTGTCGGTACTTCAGCGCAATCGGTTAAGGCTGACAAACCTTTCCACAGCCAGCTCCCGCTTCGCGTGGTTTTCCCTGTCGTTGAACGTGTGTTCTACCCGTAGGTAGTGCTCAGAGTCCCAGAACGCCTTTTGGTTCGATCCGGGCGTGGGGCTGCGAGCGTGGCCCGTTACTTTATCCGCACCGCTGTCTGGCTGCCGGGAAGCTTAACCACCGGATATTTCGAATTTAAGAATGCGCGCCGCGGACCGATGCCTGTAATCTAGCGCCGTCGCGCCCGGCCCCGGGCCACGGCCTTTCATCTGACTGTCATTGGAAGCCTGTCATGACTGATCTCTGTGCATTCCCCATCACCCAGAAATGGCCGGCGCAGTACGCCGACTGGATTCAGCTGTATTCCTTGCCGACCCCCAACGGCGTCAAGGTCTCGATCATGCTCGAAGAGATCGGGCTGCCCTACGAGCCCCATCGCGTCAGTTTCGAAACCAACGACCAGATGTCCCCCGAGTTCCTCTCGCTGAACCCGAACAACAAGATCCCGGCGATCCTCGACCCCCACGGCCCGGGCGACCAGCCGCTGGCGCTGTTCGAGTCGGGGGCGATCCTGATCTACCTGGCGGACAAGAGCGGGCAACTGCTGGCCCAGGAGTCCGCGGCGCGTTACGAGACCATTCAGTGGCTGATGTTCCAGATGGGCGGCATCGGCCCGATGTTCGGCCAGCTGGGCTTCTTCAATAAATTCGCCGGCAAGGACTACGAGGACAAGCGTCCGCGCGACCGCTACGTCGCCGAGTCCCGCCGCCTGCTGAGCGTGCTCGAGGGCCGCCTGCAAGGTCGCGACTGGATCATGGGCGAGCGCTACACCATCGCCGATATCGCCACCTTCCCCTGGGTGCGCAACCTGATCGGCTTCTATGAAGCGGGCGATCTGGTGGGCTTCAAGGACTTCCCCAACGTGCAGCGTGTGCTGGAGCGTTTCCTCGCGCGCCCGGCGGTGATCCGCGGCCTGGAAATCCCCAAGCCCGTCTGACATCCCGTAACCCTGTAGCCGCTGCCGCAGGCTGCGATCGATGACGCAGTCGTCGTAGAACCTGGCAACGCGTCCTTCCTGGCACAACGTGTAGCGCCTTGGCGATGACTGCGTCATCGATCGCAGGCTTCGCCAGCGGCTACAGGTATGCTTTTTTGCAGGTCAGGCCGGTTCCAGGCCTGGCCGTGTTCATTCAGACAAGGACCCGCAATGAGCCGATTCGATTTCAAGCAGGTGGATGTCTTCAGCAGCCAGCCACTCAAGGGCAACCCGCTGGCGGTGGTGTTCGGCGCCGATGAGTTGAGCGACGCGCGCATGGCGGCATTCGCCAACTGGACCAACCTCAGCGAAACCACCTTTATTCTCGAGCCCCGGGACCCGCGGGCCGACTATCGCCTGCGGATCTTCACCACCCTGCAGGAGCTGCCGTTCGCCGGCCATCCGACCCTCGGCAGCTGCCATGCCTGGCTGGAAGCCGGCGGCGTGCCCAAGGGCGAGGAGATCGTCCAGGAGTGCGCGGTCGGCTTGGTGCGCATTCGCCGCAACGGCGCCGAGCTGGCGTTTCTCGCACCGCCTTTGCTCAAGTCCGGCCCGGTCGATGACGGGTTGCTGGAGCAGGTGCGCCAGGGCCTGAGGCTGGCGCCCGACGCCATCGTCGACGCGCAATGGGTGGACAACGGCGCCGGATGGCTGGCGGTGCTGCTGGCCGAGCGCGGCCAGGTGCTCGAGCTGCAACCTGACTATGCGCAGCTCAAGGGCCTTGCGGTCGGAGTGATCGCCCCCTGGAACCCCGAGCACGATGGCGACGCGGCGCAGTTCGAAGTGCGCGCCTTTATCGCCGGCGATGGCATGCCGGAAGACCCGGCCACCGGCAGCCTCAACGCCGGCATCGCCCAATGGCTGCTGGGCGCGGGGTTGGCGCCGGCGTCCTACGTGGTCAGCCAGGGTTTGAGCATGGGCCGGGCCGGGCGCATCCAGGTCGAGCAGGTCGGCGATGAAATCTGGATCGGCGGCTCGGCGGTGACCTGTATCGAGGGCAGCCTGCGGTTGTAGGCGAGGGCGCTTTGCAGTCAGGTCCGACCTGTCTGTTGCCTAAGTGGCCTTGGACGCGTGGCGATAGCTTCTGGGGGATACGCCGTACCAGCGTTTGAAGGTCTGGGAGAAACTCGACAGGTCGCTGTAGCCCAGCTTTTCGGCGATGTCTGTCAGTTTCAGCGTCGGGTCGCCGAGCAACTCCAGAGCCGCGGCGCTGCGTGACTGCTCCAGCAGGTGCCGGTAACAGGTGCCTTCCTCGTGCAGGCGTCGTTTCAAGGTCCGCTCGCTGACATTGATCAGGCCGGCCATGCCCGGCAGGTCTGGCGGTACGCCCAGGGGGGCGATGTTCAGGTACTGGCGGACCAGCTCGGCGGTGCCCGTGCGGGGGCTGCGACGTTCCATCAATTGCGCGCACATCTGCTCGCACATCGCGACGGTGACGGTGTTTGCCTGGGGGAGCGGGCGGCTCAGCAGCGAACGATCGAAGGCCAGGCTGTTGTGGTCGGCGAGGTAGGCGGGGCGCACGCCAAGAATATTGCCGGCACTGGCCGCCGCCTGATCGGCCGGGCGTTTCTTCTTCAGGGTAAAACCCGCCAGCGAGAACTCGCGGCCAGCTATTTCCTTGAGCAGCACCGCGGCGGCGGCCATGTCGCGTTCGATCATAAAGTCTCTGAGCGACTCGTCCGCCAGCGCCGGTTCGGTGAACGTCAGGATGCCGAGCGGGGGTTGCTCATGGTAGGCGATCCGGGTGAACGCGTAGGTCAGCGGCAAGAAGCGCAGGGCCAGCTTCAGGGCGTCACCCGCGGTCGCACTGCTGATCAGGCCATAACCGAACAGCCCATAGGTCGAGAAGTGATAGCGCTCGCCCACTTGATAGCCCAGCCCCTGCGGGTGTCCCGACAGGTTGAGCAGGTTATGGATCAGGCGCAGTTCCTGGGCGCATGACAGCTCGAAGTTGGGATCTGCCAGCCGGGCCAGCGACAGGCCCGAACCGGCCAGCAATTGCGCAGGCGAGAAGCCTCTTTCGCGGCCGAAATCCACCATCAGCAGGGCACTGGCCGGTCCCCGCGACAACTCCAGCATGTTCATGCTCGCTACCCGGGTCAGGGAAAGGAATTGGCCTGAATACTAAAGTATCTGTCCCGTTACGTCATGGGACTGGCGAGGGCGGGCAAGCATCATGGGCGCGCAGGCTACGCTGATCGGGATTAGCGGGAAGCCCTGGGACCTGATCATGCGAAGACCTGTGCCTGCCCATGAAAAAAACAACAAAAGAGGTGCTGCATGCCCCAACTCGAACCTGACCTGCAATCGACGGCACCACTCACCGCCGTGATCATCGGCAGCGGTTTTGCCGGCATCGGCATGGCCATCGCGCTGCGCAAGGCCGGCGTCACGGACTTCATCATTCTGGAAAAACAGCAGGATGTCGGCGGCGTCTGGCGGGACAACAGTTACCCGGGCGCTGCCTGCGATGTGCCGTCGCACCTGTATTCGTTTTCATTCGAACCCAACCCTGGCTGGACGCGGATGTTTGCCCCGCAAGCCGAAATACAGGGGTATCTGCAGCATTGCGTACGCAAGTATGAGGTGGCGCGGCACATCCGCTTCGGCGCTGAAGTGCGGGCGGCGCGATTCGACGAGGCCAGCGCGCAGTGGTGCATCACCGAAGTCGGTGGGCGGGTGCATCGCGCTGCCTTGCTGATTAGCGCCACTGGCCAGCTCAGCCGGCCGGCGCTGCCGACATTCGAAGGCATGCAGGCGTTCAAGGGGCATGTGTTCCATTCCTCAAGTTGGGATCACGGCTACTCGTTGGCGGGGAAACGGGTGGCGGTGATAGGGACGGGCGCTTCGGCGATTCAGTTCGTGCCGGCCATCGCCGACCCGGTGGCGCAGCTCAAGGTATTCCAGCGTTCGCCGGCCTACATCTTGCCCCGGCCCGATCGCGCCTACAGCGACGAAGAAAAGCAGCTGTTCGCCAGGAGACCGTGGCGCATGGCGCTGCATCGTGCCGCCATTTATCTGCGCTACGAATCCAGGGCCCTGGGTTTTACCCGCTTCAAGGGGTTGATGAAATGGGCGGTTGGCCTGCCGTTTCGCCGCTTGTTGAACCAGTCGGTCAGTGACCCGCAGCTGCGCCGGCAACTGATCCCGGATTACCCCATCGGCTGCAAGCGCATCCTGCTGTCCAGCGATTACCTCAAGACCCTGGCCCGGCCCAATGTGCAGTTGATCACCGAGGGGATCGGGCGCATCACCGAGCAGGGCATCGAGACGCTGGACGGCAAGCACCACCAGGTCGATGCGATTATCTACGGCACGGGGTTCGCGGCGACGCAGTTCCTTGCACCGATGACGATCGTCGGGCGCGGCGGGGTGGAGCTGCAGCATGCCTGGGAGCAGGGCGCACGCGCGTATCTGGGGCTGGCGGTGCCGGGCTTTCCCAACTTCTTCATGCTGTATGGCCCCAATACCAACCTGGGGCACAACTCGATCGTCTACATGCTGGAAAGCCAGATATCCCATGTCATGCGCTGCTGGCGCGCGATGCAGAAGGCTGCGGCCACCACCGTCGAGGTCGATGACCGGGCTGAGCAGCGTTTTCATCAACGGATACAGCGTCGCCTGGCCGGTTCCGTGTGGAGCGGTTGCAAGAGCTGGTATGTCGATGCAGCGGGCAACAACAGCACCAACTGGCCGGGCTTCACCTTGTCCTATCGCTGGCTGACCCGTTATTCGGCATTGCGCGCCTATGGTTTTTCCAGGGCGTTGGCCAGCGAGTCGGGGCAGGTCTACGGGCGGGTGATTGCCGAGCCCCGCGATGGCCTCGAAGTCCTCAGTGCCGGCGTGTTGCGCCAACTCTTGCGGGTGAGCTTCCGGGCGCTGATCGGTCCGCCGCGAAGCATTGCCACCCAGCGGCGTATCGTCAACGGCCTGTCCTGGCTGATGCCGGGCTGCGCTGGCGTGACCCAGGCACGGGCGCAGGTCTCGGGCGTACCGCTGCGAATCCTGACCCCGGGCCATGCCGAGGCGGGTGGGGTGATGCTTTATCTGCATGGCGGTGCCTTCTGCCTGGGCGGTCCTGCCACTCACCGCAGCGTTACCAGCCGCCTGGCCCGGGCCGCGGGGATGGCCGTCTGGGTCCCGGACTATCGGTTGGCGCCGGAACAGCCGTTTCCCGCGGCCCTGGAAGATGCGTTGGCCTGCTACCAGGCGATCCGGGCGCAAGGCTATCCGGCGCGGCAGACCCTGCTGGCCGGCGACTCCGCGGGCGGCTCTCTCGTCCTGGCCCTGGCGCTGACGTTGCAACAACGGGGCGAGCCCTTTGCCGCGGGCCTGCTGCTGTTGTCCCCGGTGACGGATACGACGTTGAGCGGGCCAACCCTTATTACCCGCCAGTACGCCGATCCCATGCTGCGGCGCGATTGGCTCGAGCAAGGGCTGCGCGCCTACGCAGCGCCTGCCCAGAGCCCGTTGCACAGTCCATTGAGCGCCGACTTGCGCGGGCTGCCGCCGATGCTGATTCAGGTGGGGGACCAGGAATTGCTGCTGGCGGACGCCACACGCCTGGCCGAGCGGGCGCTGCACTGCGGCGTGGCCTGTCGCCTGGAAGTGCATGCCGCGAGGTGGCATGTGTTTCAGTTGCAGGCGTTCTACTTGCGTTCGGCCAGGCAAGCCCTGCGTTCAGCGGCCCTGTTCGCTCGCCGCCGCCTGGACGATCGCGGCGAGCCTTGTGCCGACGCGGTTGCAGCAGCGGCGGTGGATGTCGCAGCCCTTGATGGGTAGGCAGGCTGTCTCGATCCGGCAAGGTTGTCGCGAGGATTTTCGGGCAAAAAAAAAGCCGCCCAAGATGGCAGCGTTAAAGGAGAGCACGCGTTGCTGATAACGCGAGTATCGCCACGGGAAATGACCAAATGATGACAGTCCCCTTGCCGCCGAAAAGCCTTTCGTTACCGGGCGGATCAAGGCAGGCGGCTGTCATCTTGGCGTCATCGACGTCATGGCAAGATCGCCGCAAACCGTCTTGAGTGCTCGACAGGCCGCGGCCTGCCGGTCGATGAACCTGCCAGGAATCCCCCATGAAAGGCGACGCCTCTCTGTTCGCAGCCATTGATCTTGGGTCCAATGCGTTTCGCCTGATGATTGGCCAGCCGGTCCGGCGCAGCCAGGGGTTCATGATCCAGGAAGTGAAGACCCTGCGTGAGCCGGTGCGCTTGGCGGAGGGGTTTCAGGAGGGCACCCTGGACGAGCTGGCGCTGGACCGGGGCTGGCAGGCACTGGCGCGCTTTGGCAAGAAGCTGCGCGGTTTCGAGGCCGGTCGGGTGCGGGCGGTGGCCACCAGCGCCGTGCGCGAAGCCGACAATGCGCCGCTGTTCCTGGCCAGCGCGGAGCGCCACCTGGGGTTTCGCATCGATGTCATTTCCGGGCATGAGGAGGCGCGGTTGGTGTATGCCGGCGTCGCCCATACCGTGCCGGGCAGCGAAAGCATGCGGCTGGTGGTGGACATCGGCGGCGGCTCCACCGAGTTGATCCTCGGGCAGGGCACCCAGCCCTTGCTGACCGAGAGCATCGCCATTGGCAGCGGGAGCTTCGGCGCGCGCTACTTTCCGGGCGGCGCGGTCTCGGCTCATGCCCTGCAGGAAGCCGAACACCTGGCCAGCCTGAAGTTCGAGAAAGTCGCCCGGCGTTATCGCCAGCTCGGTTGGCAGCAGGCCATAGGCTCCTCGGGCACCGCCCGGTTCCTGGCCAAGGTGCTCAAGGCCAACGGCCTGAACGACTATGGCCAGGACGGCATCACCTACGGCGGGCTGTTGCGCTTGTCGTTGCGCCTGCTGGAGGCCGGGCACGTCAAGCGCCTGCGGCTGGCCGGGCTGCAATCCCATCGCCTGGGCATCCTGCCCGGTGGCCTGGCGGTGATGCTGGCCGCGTTCAAGGTGTTTGGCGTCACCCATATGACGGCTTCCGAACCGGGGCTGCGCTTCGGCGTGCTGCATGGCCTGATATGTAATAACGGATGACCGAGCTTTATCCGCACAAGCGGCTGGCCTTCCTCCAGCCGGCCGGGCTTCATGCCGGCCAACCCCTCCCAATCAAGCCTCCCCAGGCGGCCCCTTGGCGGCGGCACCCGGCCCTGGGGGCTTTGTTCAGCTAGGCTGCTCTGGCGGCCACGAAGCGCCGGCCGTCTACACTTATCCGCAGGCCCCGCAGGGTTACGCCCTGGGCGCATTCAACCGGTATCAACAAAAACAATAGTCTCGGGAGAAACCTGATGTTTACAGCACTGCGTCGATTCAGCCGCGGCATGGCCCTTGCCGCCAGCCTCGCCACGCTCACCCTCGCAACCCCGGCGTTTGCCCTGGATACGGTCAAGTTCATGGCCCCGGGTTCCGTGGGCGGCGGTTATGACCAGACCGCGCGGGTTTTGGGCAAGGCCTTGCTCGAGGCCGGCACGGCCAAGTCCGTGACCTTCGAGAACAAGGGCGGAGCCGGGGGCACCCTGGGGCTGGCGCAGTTCGCCAACAGCACCAAGGGCGACCCGAATGCGCTGCTGGTGGTGGGGGCGATCATGGTCACGGCGGTGGAGCAGAACAAGCCGCAGATCAGCCTCAAGGACGTGACGCCGATCGCCCGGCTGTTCACCGAATACAACGTGCTGGCGGTGCGTGAGGATTCGCCCTACAAGAGCCTCGACGACCTGCTCAAGGACTTCAAGGCCAACCCGGCCAGCATCAAGTGGGGCGGCGGCTCCAAGGGGTCCATCGACCATATCGGCATCGCCGAGCTGGCGAGCAAGATGGACGTGCCGGTGAACAAGGTGAACTACGTCGCCTACGCCGGCGGCGGCGAAGTGGTGGCCGCGACCCTGGGCGGCCACATCACGGTGATCACCGGCGGTTATGCCGAGCTGGCCAAGTACGTGCAGTCCAAGCAGTTCCGCCTGCTCGCCATCGGCGCTCCGGAGCGCGTTCCCGGCATCGATGCGCCGACCCTCAAGGAGAAGGGCTACGACGTGATCATCGGCAACTGGCGCGGTGTCTATGGCGCGGCCAACCTCAGCGCCGAGCAGCGCAAGCAAGTCACCGACGCAGTGCTGGCCGCCACCAACAGCAAGGTCTGGCAGGACAATGTGAAAGCCAACGCCTGGTCGCCGAGCGTCCTCACCGGTGACGAGTTCGGCCAGTTTGTCGACGAGGAACACCTGCGCCTGCGAGCGATGCTGGTCAAGGTCGGGCTGCTTTGAGATGGCCGGGCGCAGCAGGGTCGTACTGTCGCAGTTGGCGATTGGCCTGGGGCTGATCGCCATCAGCCTGGTGCTGGTCATCGGCGCCTTGCGCTTTCCGCCCGAGATGGGCTTCGTCATCCTCGGTGCCCATGTCTATCCCAGCGCGGTCGCCGCCTTCCTCGGCGCCGTGGGCCTGTTGCTGAGCTATCAGGCCTGTACCGGAGGTTTCCGCGAACTGGCCGCCCCTGACGACGAAACCGCCCAGGCCCTGCCCGGTGGCAGGCTGGGCGTGGCCTGGATCACCGCCGGCCTGGTGGCGCTTGCCGTGCTGATCGACCTGATCGGTTTCGTCCTGGCTGCCGGCTTGCTGTTTGCCTGCTCGGCACGGGGTTTCGGCAGCCGGCGTCCGCTGCGTGACCTGGCTATCGGCATCGCCCTGACCCTGCCGATCTACTGGCTGTTCAATGCCGGGCTGGGCGTGGCCCTGCCACCCCTGGTCAACGCCTGGATCTGAACCGGGCCCGAAGGAGGTCACACGGTGGACATTCTCTTGAGCCTGGCGACAGGTTTCTCCGCGGCGCTGGCGCCGATCAATCTGCTCTGGGGGTTTATCGGCTGCCTGCTGGGCACGGCGATCGGCGTGTTGCCGGGGATCGGCCCGGCGCTGACCGTGGCCCTGCTGTTGCCGATCACCGCCAAGGTCGATCCCACCGGCGCGCTGATCATGTTCGCCGGCATCTATTACGGCGCGCAGTTCGGTGGTTCGACCACCTCGATCCTGCTCAATACCCCGGGCGAGTCGTCCTCGATGGTCACCGCCCTGGAGGGCAATCTCATGGCCCGCAACGGCCGCGCCGGACCGGCCCTGGCCACCGCGGCGATCGGCTCGTTTTTCGCCGGGACCATCGCCACGGTGCTGCTGACCCTGTTCGCCCCCATCGTCGCCATGCTGGCGCTGAAGTTCGGCCCCGCGGAGTATTTCGCGATCCTGGTGCTGTCCTTCACCACGGTGTCGGCGGTGCTCGGTGCGTCCATGCTGCGCGGATTCGCTTCCCTGGGGCTGGGCTTGGGCATTGGCCTGATCGGCCTCGACTCGACCTCGGGCATTGCCCGCTACACCCTGGGCGTTCCCGAGCTGGTCGATGGCATCGAAGTGGTGCTGGTGGCGGTCGGCCTGTTTGCCGTGGGGGAGGCCTTGTACAGCCTGCTGTATCAGAAGGAGGAAGCGTCCGGCCGGCATCGCCTGACGTCCTTGTGGATGACCCGCGAGGACTGGAAACGCTCGATTCCCGCCTGGCTGCGCGGCACCCTGATCGGCTTTCCGTTCGGTTCGATCCCGGCCGGTGGTGCGGAAATCCCGACCTTCCTGTCCTATTCCACCGAACGCAAGCTGAGCAAGCACCCGCAAGACTTTGCCGCCAGCAAAGGGCCGGGTGCCATCGAAGGGGTGGCCGGCCCGGAAGCCGCCAACAACGCCAGCGCCACCGGTTCCCTGGTGCCGTTGCTGACCCTGGGCATTCCGACCTCCGCCACCGCGGCGATCCTGTTGGCGGCGTTCCAGAACTACAACCTGCAGCCGGGGCCGCTGCTGTTCCAGACCTCGGGCGAGCTGGTCTGGACCCTGGTGGCCTCGTTGTATATCGGTAACGTTATCCTGCTGGTATTGAACCTGCCGTTGGTCGGGCTCTGGGTGAAACTGCTGCAGATCCCGCGGCCGTACCTCAATGCCGGGATCCTGGTGTTCGCCTCCATCGGCGTATACGGCATGCGCCATTCGTCCTTCGACCTGTTGCTGATGCTGGCGATCGGTTGGGGCGGGGTGCTGATGCGGCGTTTCGACTTCCCCGTCGCGCCAGTGATCGTCGGCATGCTGCTGGGGCCGATGGCGGAAAAACAACTGCGCAACGCCTTGTCCATCAGCCAGGGCGACTGGTCGATCTTCGTCACCCAACCCATCGCCGCGGCCTTCCTCGGCTTGACCCTGCTGGTGCTGGTGGTGCCTCACCTGCTGCACGCCCGGGGCATCAAATTGCAGGAGGATGATTGAGTGGTGCGGGCCCTGCGATAGGCTTCTGGAGCCGGGTAAGGTCGTGCCGCATCGTGCGGTGCGCCTGGCGCCCGGCAATGAGCTGGAATAGGTAAATGGAGCATGGAACCTAGGGACTTTACCAGGGTCAACGGCTGCACTTCCCGGTAATGTCCCAGCCCTGGCCAGGGTTCTTCAAGGACGAAGTAAAGGATAAGGAATGATTTCCTGTGTCTGACGGGGCGGCAAGCGCCTTTGCCCCAGTCGAGATCCCTACGACCAATAGCAATAAAACAGGGTGCCGGTGATGCAAGAAGTGGTAACCAAGGTTTTCTCTGGCTTCGACAAGATAAAAGTCTCGGTGTCGATGTTTGTCCTGTGTTTGTTGGCGGGGGCTTTTGTTGTCGTCAAATTGAATTCGGCCGCGCGCGAGGCTGACTCGGCCCATACCATTCAAGTAGCCAGCAGTTACGCCAGTTCGATCGAAAAAGTCATACAGCACGCTTTGTCATCGACCCATACCCTGGCGGTCATGGTTCATCAGGGCGAGGGCAGGGTCCCGCACTTTGAACGGCTAGTGCGCTACATGCTGCCTATGTACAAAGGCGCCTTTGCGCTGTCGCTGGCGCCGGAGGGCGTGATCCGGCAAATAGAGCCGGCCGCTCCCAATATCCTGATCAAGAACCATGATCTTTTCGAGGGCAAGGATCGGGTCGAAGTCATCAAGAACGTTCGCGAAGGCGAGTTGCGGTTCCGCGGGCCGTTCACCTTGATCCAGGGGCCGCAGGGTGCGATAGGAACGTTGCCGGTATTTCTGCAAGAACCGAATGGCAGGAAGTACTTCTGGGGGTACACGGTCGTGACCTTGAAGTTTCCGGATGCCTTTGCCGACTCCGATTTGCCGTCCCTGGAGAAGCTGGGTTATGCCTACAGGTTTTCCGGGGTGAACCCGGAAACCGGGCAGGAAGAGGTGATCCAGGCATCCGCCGCGCCCTTGGGCGCGGCGGCCGCGCGCATTCCGGTAACCCTGTACGAGGCGCAGTGGGAGCTTCGGGTTTCCAGGATCGCCGACTGGCGAAATACCGGTCTGCTGCTGTTCCAGGCTTTTCTGGTGCTGCTGGGGGCCACGCTGATGGCCTGGCTCGCTTACTCCCTGGCGACCTTGGACCAGCAGCGAAAAAGACTGCATGAAATCGCCATGTATGACCCCTTGACCCACCTTCCCAATAGACGGCTGCTGGGCATGAAGCTCGATGCGATTCTCGAAAGAGTGCAAGGGCGCAACGCCAAGGTGGTGGTCTGCTATCTGGACCTGGATGGCTTCAAGTTGGTCAACGATAACCTGGGGCATGCGGCGGGTGACCAGTTGCTGATCATCATCGCCGATCGCCTGCAGTCCTGTCTGAGGGAATGTGACCTTCTGGCACGCGTGGGCGGCGATGAGTTCGTTGTGGTCCTGGATGACCTTGGATCGATCGACGAAGTGGCCCCGATTCTCGACCGGATTATTCATGTGGTCGGCCAGCCGCTGATGATCTCGGGAGTGAAGGCCGATGTTTCCGCAAGCCTCGGCGCGGCGTTCTACCAGACCCATGGGGTGGAAGCGGATCAGCTGTTACGGGCCGCGGACCAGGCCATGTACCTGGCCAAGAAACTGGGGAAAAACAGATACGTGTTCGCGCAAAGCGAGGGGCCGGGCAGGGTTGCCCAAGTCGGCAAATGACCGCCAATCATCGGGCTGTCTGCGTAGCTGGGCCACAAAGCGGTTCGACCGGTCGGACCTGCCACCGGGGCATTTGTCATCAGTCCTCGGAGGGTACCCGGCGATGCCCGGAACGGACCTGCGGGCGGCTTGCTCCGAGCATGAGACGAAGCCCTGACTCAGCGAACTGACCGTCCGCCCTTTCGATATGCCTTCAGTGAAGGCACAATGCGCATCCTTTTTTTGGCTGGCCTGGCCGGAGGCCTCGAAATGATCAAAACGCCGTACTACCTCATCGACAAACAGAAACTGCTCGGCAACATGGAGAAGATCGCCTACGTGCGCGAACAGTCCGGCGCCAAGGCCCTGCTGGCGCTCAAGTGCTTCGCCACCTGGTCGGTGTTCGACCTGATGCAGCAGTACATGGACGGCACCACCTCGTCGTCGCTGTACGAGCTCAAGCTCGGCCGGCAGAAGTTCGCCGGCGAGACCCATGCCTACAGCGTGGCCTGGGCCGACGACGAAATCGAAGAGATGCTCGACAACTGTGACAAGATCATCTTCAACTCCATCGGCCAGCTGCAGCGCTTCGCCGAGGCGTCCGCGGGCAAGGTCCGCGGTCTGCGGGTCAACCCCCAGGTGAGCAGTTCCGATTACCTGCTGGCCGACCCGGCGCGTCCGTTCAGCCGCCTGGGCGAATGGGACCCGGTGAAGGTCGAGGCGGTCATCGAGCAGATATCCGGCTTCATGTTCCACAACAACTGCGAGAACGCCGACTTCGGCCTGTTCGACCAGATGCTGGGCACCATCGAGGAACGCTTCGGCCACCTGCTGCACAAGGTCGAATGGGTCAGCCTCGGCGGCGGCATCCACTTCACCGGCGAAGGCTACGACCTGGACGCCTTCTGCGCGCGCCTCAAGGCGTTCTCCGAGCAGTACGGCGTGCAGGTCTACCTGGAGCCGGGCGAAGCGGCGATCACCCAGAGCGCGTCGCTGGAAGTCACCGTGCTCGACACCCTCTACAACGGCAAGCACCTGGCGGTGGTCGACAGCTCCATCGAGGCGCACATGCTCGATCTTTTGATCTATCGCCTGAACGCCAAGCTGGCCCCCAGCGCGGGCGAACACACCTACATGGTGTGCGGCAAGTCTTGCCTGGCCGGAGACATCTTCGGCGAGTATCAATTCGATCGTCCGCTGACCATCGGCGATCGGCTGTCGTTCGTTGACGCGGCGGGTTACACCATGGTCAAGAAAAACTGGTTCAACGGCCTGAAAATGCCGTCCATCGTAGTGAAACAACTCGACGGTAGTGTCGAGGTGGTTCGTGAATTTGGGTTCGAAGACTACCTGTCCAGCCTCTCGTAAGCTGGCGGAAAGGAGAGATAAAGAAATTGAAGAAGAACGTTCTTATCATTGGTGCAGGAGGTGTCGCCAAGGTGGTGGCCCACAAGTGCGCGCAGCACAACGACGAACTCGGTCGTATTGCTATCGCGTCGC
This sequence comes from Pseudomonas sp. GW821-FHT09E12, assembly GCF_059416085.1. Classification (NCBI taxonomy): domain Bacteria; kingdom Pseudomonadati; phylum Pseudomonadota; class Gammaproteobacteria; order Pseudomonadales; family Pseudomonadaceae; genus Pseudomonas; species Pseudomonas sp. GW821-FHT09E12. The sequence goes on from NZ_JBWKOM010000002.1 coordinate 142,365, forward strand.
GCAACATCTCCAAATGCCAGGCCATCATCGACAGCGTCAAGGCCAAGGGCAGCCTCAAACAGCCTGCTGAAATCAAGGCCTATGCGCTCAATGCGCTGGATATCGAGGCGACCAAGGCGCTGATCCGCGAGACCGAATCGCAGATCGTCATCAACGTCGGCTCCGCCTTCCTCAACATGTCGGTGCTGCGTGCCTGCATCGATACCGGCGTGGCCTACCTGGACACCGCCATTCACGAAGAACCGGGCAAGATCTGCGAGACGCCGCCCTGGTATGGCAACTACGAGTGGAAACACCTCGAGGAATGCCAGCAGAAGAACGTCACCGCCATTCTTGGCGTGGGCTTCGATCCGGGCGTGGTCAACGCCTATGCGGCCCTGGCCAAGCAACAGTATTTCGACCGCATTGATTCGATCGACATTCTCGACGTCAATGCCGGTTCCCATGGCAAATATTTCGCCACCAATTTCGATCCGGAAATCAATTTCCGTGAATTCACCGGGCAGGTGTGGAGCTGGCAGGACAGCCAGTGGACCAGCAACACCATGTTCGAAGTCAAGCGTACCGACGACCTGCCGGTGGTCGGTTCGCAGAACCTGTACCTGACCGGTCACGATGAAGTGCACTCGCTGTCGAAGAACCTCGACGTGCCCAACGTGCGCTTCTGGATGAGCTTCGGCGAGCACTACATCAACGTGTTCACCGTGCTCAAGAATCTCGGCCTGCTCTCCGAGCAACCGGTCAAGACCGCCGAAGGCCTGGAAGTGGTGCCGCTGAAAGTGGTCAAGGCCGTGCTGCCCGATCCTGCGTCGCTGGCGCCGGGCTACACCGGCAAGACCTGCATCGGCGATCTGGTCAAGGGCACCAAGGATGGCCAGCCGCGCGAAGTGTTCATCTATAACGTGGCCTGCCACGAAGAAGCCTTTGCCGAAACCGACAGCCAGGGCATTTCCTACACCGCAGGCGTACCGCCGGTGGCCGCGGCCCTGCTGGTGGCCCGTGGCGAGTGGGACGTGCAGCGCATGGTCAACGTCGAGGAGCTGCCGGCCGAGCCGTTCCTCAAGGCGCTGGACCTGATGGGCCTGCCGACCCGGGTCAAGGACGAGCACGGCGACCGTCCGTGGAACTGATTCACCTCTCGCTGTAAAGAAACCAGGTGCGCATGGATGGCGTGCCTGGCTCTCGATTCCCGCTACTCCCTCCTGTCAAGACAACTGCCTCCTGCCTTCAATCTCAGGGGCGCCAGCGTATCCGAGCGACGCCAGAAGCAAGCCCGCATCGTGGGCGTGCGGCGCCTGAAGACGGAAATCCCCATGCCAAAAAACAAACCGGGCACCGCGCTGCCGGTGTGACGCTCGTCGGTTACCTGGAGGGAAATGCCCCGTCAGCGATACTCAAATGTCGGGCGACCCCTCCAGAGGATGACCAGGATGAAGAAACAGAGCAGCGACGCCACGCCGGCAGAGCAGAGCGGTTGCGCTTCACAGCTGATAGACGGGCGCATCGAAGAGCTGGGCGACTGGCGCGGCGAGAGGCTGGCCCGGGTCCGGGGGCTGATCCGCCAGGCCGACCCGCAGGTGGTCGAGGAGTGGAAGTGGCGCGGGGTGCCGGTGTGGTCCCACGGCGGCATCCTCTGCACCGGCGAGACCTACAAGAACGTGGTGAAACTGACCTTCGCCAAGGGCGCCGCGCTGGACGATCCGGCAGGCCTGTTCAACGCCAGCCTCGAGGGCAATACCCGGCGGGCGATCGATCTGCATGAGGGTGACAAGCTTGACGAGGCCGCCTTGAAGGCGCTGATCCTGGCGGCCGTGGCGCTCAATACGACGCGCTGAGCGGATGTGCCGGCCGGCACAAAAAAGCCCCTTGCCGTTTTCCCGGCAAGGGGCTGGCTGGCCTGGGTCATTCGCCTTTGATCTGCACGACCTTGTCCGCCGTCATGGCGGCGGGTTTTTTCGGCAGCGAGATACTCAGCACGCCTTTGCTGAAGCTCGCCTCGATCTTTTCGGCATCGACCCCTTTGGGCAGGTTGAACACCCGCTCGAAGGAACCGTAATGACGTTCGCTCAGGTGATAGCCTTTTCTGTTTTCTTGGGTTTCCTCGCGCTTTTCACCCTTGATGACCAGGCTGCCGTCAGAGAGTTTGATCTCGATATTCTTCTGATCCATGCCGGGTAATTCGGCAGTGATTTCGAAGCTCTCGTCTTTCTCGGTGATGTCGACGGCAGGCATGCCGCGGCCGATCAGCTCGCGCCGCCAGAACGGATCCACATCGAACAGCCCGCGGCTGAAGGGTGACAGGCCGGGGCCGCGATTGAAGTCATCGAACAGGTGATCGACCTGTTGCCGCAGTTTTTCCAGGGGTTGCCACAGGTCGCTCATGCTCGAGCGCCGGGTGGCCTTGTCTTCAGTCTGGATCGGCATTTTTTTCACGGAGTTGGTCATTTTCGCTTCTCCTCCCGGGTCAAGGGGCGGGCCGCGAACGTCCCTGTGGCGACCCGACACGACAGAACGACAACCGGGCTCACAGCCTGCAAGCCCGGTTCTTGTGCCCGCGACAGCCATCGCGCGAATGTGCTGCCAGGGAGCTCGACTGGAATCCTCGATGTCGTCCCCGGCAGATGATTCGCCCGGGCCCGCTTCTATCGGGCGCAAGGTCCTGCACACGCGGCGAGCACGTGCCGCAGGCACTGGTCTTCAAGGCCGGCCTGCGCAGCTCTGCGTGTCTTATTTAGATCGAAAATCGACGCGACAGTTTCGCCGTGGAGCATTTGCCTGACAGGCGTAACCCCCTGCTTTCACGGCATTGTTACCAAAGCGCAAACACAGTTTTGGCGACGCGGTGTTTGTGCCGGTCGGGGCTTGGGGCATAAGCTTCGCTCTTTTTGGCTGCGGTCTTTTCGCGCCCAGCCTCGTCTTACTTGGCCTGCCCTGAGGAAATCCCATGTCCAGCCAGTTCCCCCAAGCCCGTCCCCGTCGCCTGCGCCGCAGCGAACAGATGCGCAGCCTGTTCCAGGAAACCGAGTTCACCCTCAACGACCTGGTGCTGCCGATTTTCGTCGAGGAAGAGATCGACGATTTCGTGCAGATCAAGAGCATGCCGGGGGTGATGCGCATTCCGGAATCGAAGCTGGCCGGGGAGATCGAGCGTTACGCCCGCGCCGGGATCAAATCGGTGATGACCTTCGGCGTGTCGCACCACCTGGACAGCAACGGCAGCGACACCTGGAACGACAACGGCCTGGTGTCGCGCATGTCGCGGATCGCCAAGGACGCAGTGCCGGAAATGATCGTGATGTCCGACACCTGCTTTTGCGAGTACACCGACCACGGCCACTGCGGCGTGCTGCACGGCCATGAAGTGGACAACGACCAGACCCTGGTCAACCTCGGCAAGCAGGCGGTGGCCGCGGCCCGCGCCGGCGCCGATGTGATCGCGCCGTCGGCGGCCATGGACGGGCAGGTCCAGGCCATCCGCCGCGCCCTGGATGAGGCCGGCTTCAGCCAGACCGCGATCATGGCCTATTCCACCAAGTTCGCCTCGGCGCTCTACGGTCCGTTCCGCGAGGCCGGCGGCAGCGCGTTGAAGGGCGACCGCAAGAGCTACCAGATGAACCCGATGAACCGCCGCGAAGCGGTGCGCGAGTCCTTGCTGGACGAGCAGGAAGGCGCGGACTCGCTGATGGTCAAGCCGGCCGGCGCTTACCTGGACATCATCCGCGACATCCGCGAAGCCTCGCGCCTGCCGGTGACGGCGTACCAGGTCAGCGGCGAGTACGCGATGATCAAGTTCGGCGCCCAGGCCGGGGCCATCGACGAAGCGCGGGTGGTGCGCGAAAGCCTGGGCTCGATCAAGCGTGCCGGCGCCGACCTGATCTTCACCTACTTCGCGATGGACCTGGCGCTCGCCGGGATCTGACGCGCTCCAGCGGTGTTCCAGATGTAAATGTATCGCCCTCAAGGGCCCTATCGCGGGCAAGCCTCGCTCCTACCGATTTTGTAGGAGCGAGGCTTGCCCGCGATGACGTCAATCCAGGCGCTGCATAATCCCGTCGACGAATTTATCTGCCCCCCTCACAGCGTAATCTTGTGCTCCTCGAAATACCGTTCCAGCACCTTCGGGTCCGCCGATTTCTCCGCCAGCGCCACGTAAGTGTCCGGCCGCAGCAGGTAGAAGCCGTTGCGCGCGAGGCCAGCGGCCTGGTGCGCCGGTTCCCAGTCGAACACCGTCAGCGGCATCTGCCGCTCGGCGCACCAGGCGCGCAGGGCGTCGCTGGTGACGCCGTACACATGCACCTGCCACCCCAGGTAGTCGAGGCTGGCGAAATTGTCGGTGACCGCGCCGTGGGCCCAGGGCAGGCGGTCGCCGCCGTGGACATGGCCGGCGCTGCCGCAGCTCAGGGGCATGTCGCGGTAGTTGAGGGTGATCTGCGACACCGTGCGAAACAGGAACTCGCGCGCCGCTTCCACCGCAGTCACCTTGGGGATCAGCAGCGGCGCCAGGCGGGTGCGCAGCAGGTTGGCGATCGGCCCGTCGGCGGTGACGAAGCTGAACACCCGGTCGGTGGTGGCCACCAGGCGCCGGGCGAATTCGATGCGTTCGAACTCATAGGTCGCCAGCAGGTGCTCCTCGGCCTTGCCGTTGAGCACCGCGGCGAGCTTCCAGGCCAGGTTGATGGCGTCGCCGATCCCGGTGTTCATGCCCTGGCCGCCGGCCGGGCTGTGCACGTGGGCGGCATCGCCAAGCAGAAAGGCGCGGCCGCTGAAGAAGCGCTCGGCCACCCGATGATGCACGCGGTAGGTGGAGAACCAGTTGACCTTGTCGACCTGGACCTTGAGGTTGTCCATGGCGCGCCGGCTGACGTCCTCGAACCTGAGGGTTTGCGCCTGTTCGGCACGTTCGTCGCGCACCGTGCCGATCAGCCGTGCCCGGCCTTCGCCGGCCAGCGGAAAGACCGCGAGGAAGTCCGCCTCGTCGAGGTCCGCGTGCAACTCGCCATTGAGCGCCGGCCCGCGGGCGTCGACATCGGCCACATAAAACACCTGCTGATAGGTGCCGCCGGGAAAGTCGAGGCCCAGGGTCTTGCGCACTGTCGAATGGGCGCCGTCGCAGCCGGCCAGGTAGAAGGCCTGGCAGGTTTCCTCCTGGCCGTCGGGGCCGCGCAGCTGGGCGCTGACCAGGTGGCCGTGGTCGATGAAGCCCAGCAGTTCGGTCTGGCGCTCGACCGTCACGCCGAAACGCTGCAGACGCTCGATCAGCAGTTGCTCGTGCTGGTCTTGCGGGTAGATTTCCAGGAAGGGGTAGGGCGTCAGGTCGGCGCCGATGCTGCTCAGGGGCAGGTGGGCGGCCTGTTCGCCCTTGACCCAGAGGTTGGCGGCCGGCACCCGGTGACCCTGGTCGAGGATGGCCTGGGTCAGGTCCAGCTGGCGGTACAGCTCAAGGGTCCGGGCCTGCACCGCCAGGGCCCGGGAGGTGGTGCCGGGGCCGGCGGTCTGGTCGAGGATGCGCACCTTGACCCCTTGCCGGCTCAGCCACAGCGCTAGAACCAGGCCGGTGGGGCCGGCGCCAATGATCAGTACGTCGCTGCGGTTCATGTCCTTGCCCTCGTCGAGAGATCAATGTCATGCCGGTTTCGTGTACCAGGTTTCAGCGCTGGGCGAACGCCAGGTTCAGGCCCAGGGCGGCGAAGCTCGCGGCAAAGCTGCGGCGCAGCCAGTTCTGCACCTGGGGCGATTCGATCACCGCCTTGCGGAACAGGTTGGCCAGCAGGCCGTAGACCACGAATACAGCGAAGGTCATCGCCATGAACACACCGCTCAGGCCGAGCATCTGCATGGCCGGCGACGGGCCGTCGTGGCGGATGAACTGCGGCAGGAAGGCCAGGAAGAAAATCGTCAGCTTGGGGTTGAGGATGTTCAGCAGGCAGGCCTTGAGCACCAGGCCGCCAGCGCTGGTGGCAGGAGCGCTGGTGTCCACGGCGAAGGCCGAGCGGTCGCGCCAGGTGGCGTAGGCCAGGTACAGCAGGTAGGCGACCCCCGCGAACTTCAGGCCCTGGAAGGCCAGCGCGCTGGTGTGCAGGATGGCCGACAGGCCCAGCACCGAGGCCAGCAGGTGCGGGACTATCCCGGCGGTGCAGCCGATGGCGGTGAACAGGCTGGCGCGCTTGCCGGCCACCAGCGCCGTGGAAATGGTCAGGATCACGCCGCTGCCGGGGATCAGCACGACGATCAGCGAGGTGATGAGAAAATCCAGTGAGAGCATGGCGCAGGGAACTCCAGGACAGGTAAAGGACGCTCAGGTCTGGCTGAACACTTCCAGCAGGTGGCCGTCGGGGTCATCAAAATACACCCGGCGTCCGCCTTCGTGGCGGTTGATTTCATTGGGTCGCTGCTTGCCCGGGTCGGCCCAGAACGCCAGGTTGCGCTGGCGAATGCGTTGCAGTATCGGTTCGAAGTCGTCGGCGGCGACCAGAAAGGCGTAGTGCTGGGAAGCGATGGGCGGGTCGTTGTCGTAGTAATCCAGGGACACGCCGTTATCCAGCTGCACCACCAGCATCGGGCCGAAGGGCACAGGTGGCGGCAGGCCGAGCACCTGCACGAGAAAATCCGCCGACCGTTGCTTGTCGCGGCACCAGACGATGGTGTGGTTGAGTTGCACGCTCACGATGGGCCCCCTGTGTTGTTTTTCTGTGGGCGATGAGGTTTCAGATTAGGTGAAATTCGCCGTCGGTCACGGGGAATGCTCAAATGGCCTGTCGCTGGCACGGAACAGCGCGGCGCCTTGAGGGTCGATATCCGCGGCGACGCATGCACCTCAAGCGCGGGCCACCTTCGGAATTACTGGGAAGCCATGTCTATAAAACCTCTGCATTCACTTCGCTGGGCCGCTGTCGCGGCCTCGCTGGCCCTGGCCGGCTGTGCCGGCCAGTTCGGTTCAAAGGCGCCGGCGCCCAGCCCGGCCCAGGTCCAGGCTCAGGTGGCGCGCCTGTTGCCGGCCAAGGTCGCCGATCGTCAGGGCTGGGCCCGGGATATCCAGGTGGCCTTTACCGCCCAGGGCATCGAGCCGAGCAAGAGCAACCTCTGCGCGGTATTGGCGGTGGCCGAGCAGGAGTCGACCTATCAGGTTGACCCGCCGGTGCCGGGGCTGGGCAAGATCGCCCGCAGCGAAATCGACCGCCGCGCGGCCAAGGTGCATGTGCCGTCGATGCTGGTCAGTGCGGCGTTACAGGTGCGTTCGCCGAACGGCAAGTCCTACAGCGAGCGCCTGGCCGGGGCGCGCACGGAGAAGGAACTGAGCACGATCTTCGACGACTTCATCGGCAGCGTGCCCATGGGCAAGACCCTGTTCGGCGGTTTCAACCCGGTGAACACCGGCGGGCCGATGCAGGTCAGCATCGACTTCGCCGAGCAGCAGGCGCGCAATTACCCCTACAGCGTGGACGGCTCGATCCGCCGCGAGGTGTTCAGCCGGCGTGGCGGCATGTATTTCGGCATCGCCCACTTGCTCGGTTACCCGGTGAATTACCCGCAGCCGCTGTACCGCTTCGCCGACTTCAACGCCGGCTGGTACGCCAGCCGCAATGCCGCGTTCCAGAACGCCCTGAGCGTGGCCTCGGGGATTTCCCTGGCGCTGGACGGCGACCTGATCCGCTACGACTCGATCATGCCCGGCAGCACCGAGCTGGCGGCGCGCGCCCTGGGCAAATCCCTGGACATGCGCAACCCGACCATTCGCAACCAGCTGGAGAAGGGCAACAGCCTCGAGTTTGAGGACACCACGCTGTACAAGCGGGTATTCGCCTTGGCCGATCAGGCCCAGGGCAAGGCTTTGCCGCGGCAGATCCTGCCGGGTATCCAGCTGAAGAGCCCGAAGATCACCCGCAAACTGACCACCGCCTGGTTCGCCAAACGGGTGGACGAGCGGTATCAGCGGTGCATGGCGAGGTGAGGGTGATAGCGATCGATCGGGGAATCCCGACGCCCTGAAATGAAAAAAGCCCGGCTGATAAGGCCGGGCTTTTTTTCGAGTACTGCGGACCGCGCAATCATACGGCGCGACGCTCGATCAGACGGTCGGAACCACCTTCAGCTACACGACGTTCGATCAGACGATCTGCACCACCTTCAGCGACGCGACGCTCGATCAGACGATCAGCACCACCTTCAGCGACACGGCGCTCGATCAGACGATCGGAGCCACCTTCGGCAACGCGGCGTTCGATCAAGCGATCGGAACCACCTTCGGCAACACGGCGCTCGATCAAGCGATCAGAACCACCTTCCGCAACACGGCGTTCGATCAAGCGATCGGAACCACCTTCGGCTACACGGCGTTCGATCAAGCGATCGGCGCCACCTTCGGCGAGACGTTTTTCAATCAGGCGATCCGAGCCGCCTTCGGCGACCACCGGGTAGGCCGAGGACGCGGCAAAAGCGTTTGCTGCAAGAACCGAGAAAGCGATGCTGAGAAGAATTTGGCGTTTCATGGTGGTGTGCTCCGGGGTGTTGTTTGGTTGGTATGGAGCAGATGTTACGTGGCGGATTTTTTTTGAGAATTTCATTGGGTCGATGGTGACCATCGACGCCAATGATAGCTGCGGGAAGGCCTGGAATAGAGCCTCGCATTAAGTTCGGGGGGCAGGCCGCGGTGCGGATCGCGAGCAAGCTCGCTCCTACAGAGAGGGCGGCATCCTCCAGCACCCATGTCTCATGCCTTGCGCGTTACCTGTAGGAGCGAGCTTGCTCGCGATAAAAATCCCAGGCCCCGCCGTTGCCAAACGCCAACATAAAAAAGCCCGGCACATCAGGCCGGGCTTTTTATCGGGTTGCGCTCCATCGACTCAACGACGGCGCACGAACCGGCGCCACAGCCAGACCCAGATCATCACCAGCGGGAAGGCCAGGATCAGGAACGGCAGCACATAGCTGCCTTTCTCCAGGGCTTCGGCGGTGCCGTAGGCGAGGTTGTCCAGCAGGTTGTCGAAGGCCTGTTGCAGTTTCGAGCCGCGCTGGCTGCTGTCGGTGGGCACAAAGTTCAGGGTCAGGCGGTTGGTGTCGAGCCGGCGCTGGTGCCCGGCGGCGACCTGGGCCAGGGCCTGCAGGTCGTTCTCGATGCTCGCCTGTTCCTTGCTCAGGGCGATCAGGTCGCTGACGGTGATGTCCTTGCGCGCTGCCAACTGGTCGAGGCGTTGCTGCTGGGCCTTGAGCCGTTCCTGCTGGCGCTGCACGTCGGCCACGGCGTCGGCCAGGTCTTCGGCGCTGGTGATGCGTTCACCGATCTCGGCGCCCTGGGCGGCCAGCGCGACTATCGGTTCGACGCCGTCGGGCACGATACGCAGGATCACCTGGGCGCGGTACTGGCCTTGTTGCAGGCGCAGGATATTGCAGGCGCCGAACGTGGCGTTTTCGCAGGCTTCGCGGGTGGCGGCCAGGCGCGGCGCGATCTGCGCCGAGGGCAGCGACAGGCTCAGTTCATGTTCATAGGCCAGTTGCGCGCCGGCCTTGCCCTGGGCGCCGCCGACCGCCACCGAGGACGAACGATCGCTGGGGGAACAGGCGGCCAGCAGGGTGCTGAGCAGCACCACGGCGAGGCTGCGCAGCGGGGTGGGGGTGTCGTCCTGAGGGTGCATGGTCGCTCCTTGAAATAAATGATCGTGCCCGGGGCAGGCGGGACGGCTGCGTATCTTATCGTCGATTGCCCGGGGAGGGGCGGATGTCGTGTCGCCGCGACTTATCGCCAGGGATTTGCCGGATGGATTCGGCTGGGCGCGGGCACCGCTTCGGGGTACACCTCGGGGACCGATGACCCGTGCCTCGGTCATCGCCATCGGCAACGGAGACCCGTCATGAGCTCGCTCGAGTTACCCGAAGGTTATGCCCCCTTGTCCCGCAGCAGCCCGCTGCTGGAGCTGATCGGACCGGTGTATTGCCGTGGCAGCGGCCTGCAGCTGGAGATCGGCCTGCGCGCCGACCGCCGTCACGCCAACGGTCGTGGCACCGTGCACGGCGGCATCCTCGCCACCCTGGCCGATATCGGCATGGGCTACGCCATGGCCTTCGCCAGCGACCCGCCGCTGCCGCTGATCACCGCCAGCATGCACCTGGACTACCTCGGCGCGGTGCAGGTCGGCGAGTGGATCGACGTGCGCCTGGAACATTCCAAGCGCGGCCGGCAGATGGCCTTTGCCACCGTCACCCTGCAGGTCGGCGAGCGGGTGGTGGCCAGGGCCAACGCGGTGTTCGCGGTGCCCGGCGGTTGAGAGTGGACGTATCGCCAGCGACAGCTTTGTGTAGCCGCTGCCGCAGGCAGTTCTCCTTAATCCGCGGGCGCCACTATCTGCTTCCACTCCAGGCCGAAGCGCGCCAGGTACTTGCGCAGGCGGTCGGCGTCATTGGGCTGGGCCTTGGTCTGGCGGGACACGCCAAACAGCTTGCGCCCGGCATCGGACAGGCTGTCGGCCTGGCGGCAGACTTCGATCACCGCCTGCAGTTGCAGGCGGTCGAACAGGTCGAGTTCGGCCGTGTCGCCCAGCAGGGTGGCCAGCGGATCCTGCTCCTGGCTCAAGCCCCAGGCATACCGTAGCCGCTCGATTTCTTCCTCGGCCTGGGCTTCGTCGATACGCCCGCTGTCGGCCAGGGTGGCCATGCGGGTAATGGACGCCGACAGCTCGCGGAAGTTGCCCAGCCACGCCGCCTCGCTGGAACTGGCAAACGCCAGGTAGCGCCGCCGTGCCTCGAGGTTGAAGCGCACCAGGCGCCCTTGCTCGCGGGCGTGGCGTTCCAGTTCGAAATCGATGTTTGGCTCGATGTCCTCGCGCCGCCCGGCCAGCCCCGGCAGGTTGAAGGTCCAGAGGTTGATCCGCGCATACAGGTCCTCGCGGAACAGGCCCTGGGCGACTCGGCCGCGCAGGTCGCGGTGGGTGCCGGCGATGATCAGGAAGTCGCTGTCCACTTCCTTGTCCGAGCCCATGGGGAAGAAGCGTTTCTCCTCGATGGCCTTGAGCAGCATCGCCTGTTCATCGAGCCCCAACTCGCCAATCTCGTCGAGAAACAGCATGCCGCCGTCCGCTGCCCGCAGCAGGCCGTCGCGGGCGTTCTGGGCGCCGGTGAAGGCGCCCTTGATATGCCCGAACAACGCCGACATGGCGCCGTCGCCGCGCAGGGTGGCGCAGTTGACCTCGACAAAACGCCCCTGGACCTGATGCCGGCCGCGCTTGAGTTCATAGATGCGCCGGGCCAGGAACGACTTGCCGGCCCCGGTGGGGCCGATCAGCAGCATCGGTGCCCTGGAGCGCAGGGCCACCCGCTCGATCTGTTCGATGGAACGGTTGAACGCGGCGTTGCGGGTGGCGATCCCGGACTTGAGGAAGGCCAGGCCCTCCAGGCGTTTGCCGGCGAAGCGCGAGGCGATGCGGTCGTAGCGCGACAGGTCGAGGTCGATCAGGGCGTGGGTGCCGGTGGCGTGCTGCTCCGGGTCGCGGCGCCGCGCCGGTGAGGTCTGGATCAGCCGCGCCGGCAGGTAGCGCGCCTCGGTCAGCAGGAACCAGCAGATCTGTGCCACGTGGGTTCCGGTGGTGATGTGCACCAGGTAGTCCTCGCGCTCGGTGTCGAAGGGGTAGGCGCTGGTGAAGTCGTGCAGGGCGCCGTACACCTCTTCGAAATCCCAGGGGTTCTTCAGGCCCATGGGGTGCAGGCGCACCTCGGTCTGCGGCGATACCTGGCGAATGTCGTTGGCCACCCGCTCGGCCAGGCTGACGTCCCGGGCGTCAATGCCGTGGATCAGCTCCAGGCGGTGGATCAGCACGTCCTGCTGCTGGCACAGGCCGACACTGGGGCGCCAATGGTTCCAGCGGTTGGCGCCCTTGCCGACGCGATCGAGGGTGGAACCGACAAAACCTATGGCGACCGTGGGCTTGCCCGACATGTTTATACCTGAAGATAAAAAACGATAAACAAAGATATAAAATTATCAGAAGCTTTGTCTCGCAGACTCGCCAAGGAAAAATCATCTAAAAATAAAATCGTTATAAATCAATCATTTAAAAAATAATTCGCGGAAAAAAATAAAACTGGCACAGCGGCTGCAATCTCTCTGGCAACGAACAAGACAACAGAGCGAGACGCCAAGATGGCCAACTTCCAGCTGTTCAACACCCAACAGGCCAAAGCGCCAGCGAGCAACACCCTGAACGCCGCCCAGGCCCCGGCCTATGCCTACAACGCCAAGCATCGCCTGGCCCAACTGGCGGTGACCGGTTGCTTGAACTCGACCTTCTACACCTCGCCCGAAGGTCAGCTGGAAGCGGTGCTGCAACTGGTGAACGAAGTCGACAGCCGTTTCGTCGCCCAGGCCGCGCGTTACGCTCGGCAACAGGGTCATATGAAAGACATGCCGGCCTTGCTGCTGGCGGCGTTGACCGCGCAACGCTCGGCCCTGGTGCCGGAGCTGTTCGCCCAGGTGGTGGACAACGGCAAGATGCTGCGCAACTTCGTGCAGATCCTGCGCAGCGGGGCGACCGGGCGTAAATCCCTGGGGTCGCAGCCCAAGCGCCTGGTGCAGAACTGGTTGAACAGCGCCACCGAGCGTCAGCTGTTGCAGGCTGCGGTGGGCAACCAGCCGTCGCTGGCGGACGTGGTCAAGATGGTTCACCCCAAGCCAGGCGAGGCCTGGCGCGCAGCCTTCTTCGCCTGGTTGATCGGCAAGCCGGTGGATGCGCAGGCGTTGCCTGAGCTGACCCGCGCCTTGCTGGCCTTTCGCAGCGGTGCGACCACGGCGGTGCCGCAGGTGCCGTTCCAGTTGCTCGGCAATGAAACCCTGAGCCGCGAGCAATGGGCCGAACAGGCGCACAATATGGGCTGGCAGGGGCTGCGCATGAACCTCAATACCCTGGCCCGCCACGGTGCGTTCCAGGTGCCGGGTTGCACCGAGTATGTGGCGGCGCGGCTGGCGGATGCCGCCGAAGTGGCCAAGGCCCGGGTCTACCCGTACCAGTTGCTGGCGGCCTACCGTATGGCCGGAGACGAGGTGCCGCAGCCGGTGCGCGAGGCGTTGCAGGATGCCCTGGAACTGTCGCTGGCCAACGTGCCGGCGCTGCAAGGCGCGGTGGTGGTGTGCCCGGATGTCTCGGGGTCGATGCACAGCCCGGTCACCGGTTATCGCCAGGGCGCCACCACGGCGGTGCGTTGCATCGATGTGGCGGCCCTGGTGGCGGCAGCGGTGTTGCGCAAGCAGCCGGCGGCGCGGGTCATGCCGTTCGAGGTCGGGGTGGTGGATATCCGCCTCAACCCGCGGGACAGCGTGATGAGCAATGCGCAGAAACTGGCGGCCATCGGCGGTGGCGGGACCAACTGCTCGGCGCCCCTGGCACAACTGGCCAACGCCAAGTGCAAGGTGGACACCCTGATCCTGGTCTCGGACAACGAGTCGTGGATCGATGCGCGGCGCCATGGGGCGACCGAGACCCTGCGCCAGTGGGAGCGGATCAAGGCCATCAACCCGCAGGCGCGGCTGGTGTGCATCGATATGCAACCCGGGGCCACCACCCAGGCGCCGGACCGCGAGGACATCCTCAACGTCGGCGGTTTCAGTGACGCGGTGTTCGATGTGATCCAGCAGTTCACCGCAGGCAACTACGGTGCGCAGCACTGGGTCGAGGCGATCGAGGCGATGGCGCCCTGATCGGCAAGGCATGAGATAAACCGTGCGCCGCTCACCCGGCGCACGCCGAAGAATTTTTGTTCATAGGCCCCGAATGCCGCTGTGACTACATCCAAAGACGTCTCAGCAAATCTTGTCAGGGCCTGTGAAGGCACGAATGCCAGTGGCTGTACATCCTGGTTATGCCGGTTCGATTCCGGCGATCAGTCACTCCTTTTGTCGTGCCACCTTTTTTTGTTTTGCGATTTCAGCGACGAATGCTGATGGAACTACATCCCAGATTCGTGATGCGGGTTCGAGTCCCGCCGGTGCCTGAAAAGGCGCCGTAGTTCAAAGGTCAGAACACGAGTGCACGGTTTCATCGACCCTTGTCGTCGCAGTTTTTTCTCCCGCCCGAGCGGGATGGCAGCGAATGCCACAGGTACTACATCGTGTCGCGGGTTCGAATCCCGCCAGCCGCAAGGCTGTAGCTCAGTCGGTAGAGCGCATGTGCCTGTTCTCTTGTCGCTGTCCGCAGGCCTGGCCTGCACCGATTGACCCGGCGAATGCCGGTGGAACTACAGGACAGCGTGGTCGCGGGTTCGATTCCCGCCAACCGCAAGGGGCTAGCTCAGTGGCAGAGCGCGCTGCATGTTCCGCCTTCACGGGTCGCCGTTTTATGCCGGACCACCGGCCACCGAACAAGGCTGGATTTTCAGCCACAGAAAAAAGAGTCAGGAACATGGAACACAAGACCTACCAACTGCTGGAAGTCGCCAACGGCAAGCCGATCAAGATGTGGACCGAGGGCGTGCCCGTGGAAAACGAAGCCCGCCAGCAACTGATGAACACCGCGAAGATGCCGTTCATCTTCAAGCACCTGGCGGTGATGCCGGATGTGCACCTGGGCAAGGGCTCGACCATCGGCAGCGTGATCCCCACCCTGGGCGCGATCATCCCGGCGGCAGTCGGGGTGGATATCGGTTGCGGCATGATCGCCGCCCGCACTTCGCTGACCGCAGCCGACCTGCCGGATAACCTGCACGGTTTGCGCAGCGCCATCGAACAGGCGGTGCCCCATGGCCGCACCTCGCCGCGCAGCGGCCGCGACAAGGGCGCCTGGGGCGACGTGCCGCGCCAGGCCGACCACGCCTGGGCGGCCTTGCAGCCACGCTTCAAGGCGATCACCGACAAGTACCCGGCGCTGGCCAACAGCAACAACCGCCAGCACCTGGGCACCCTCGGCGGCGGCAACCACTTCATCGAGGTCTGCCTGGATGAGGCCAACCGGGTCTGGTTCATGCTCCACAGCGGTTCCCGTGGCGTGGGCAACGCCATCGGCAACCTGTTCATCCACCTGGCCCAGGCGGACATGCGCCAGCACATCGCCAATCTGCCGGACCGCGACCTGGCCTACTTCGAGGAAGGCAGCCAGCACTTCGACGATTACGTCGAGGCCGTGGCTTGGGCCCAGGATTTTGCCCGGCACAACCGTGAACTGATGATGCAGTTGGTGATCCAGGCCACCCGCCAGGTGATCCGCAAGCCCTTCGAGGTGGCGCTGGAGGCCGTGAACTGCCACCACAACTACGTGCAGAAGGAGCGTCATTTCGGTGAAGAGGTGCTGGTGACCCGCAAGGGCGCGGTATCGGCGAAGAAGGGCGAGCTGGGGATCATCCCGGGATCGATGGGCGCCAAGAGCTTCATCGTTCGCGGGCTGGGCAACGAGGAGGCGTTCTGCTCCTGCAGCCACGGTGCCGGGCGCACCATGAGCCGCACCAAGGCCAAGAACACCTTCACCCTGGCCGACCAGATCCGCGCCACCGCCCATGTGGAATGCCGCAAGGACACCGCGGTGATCGATGAAATCCCGATGGCCTACAAGGACATCGACCACGTCATGCACGCTCAGCGCGAGCTGGTGGAAGTGCTGCACACCCTGCGTCAGGTGGTGTGCGTCAAGGGGTAGAACAATGCACGACATGGACGCAGTGATAGAGGCCCCGCCCAGTTGGCATTACCAGCTGAGCGACTACGAAGCCCGCCGGGTGCGGGAAGTGATGGATACCCTGGACAGGCACAGCGCCTGGCTGGAACTGAGCCGCTTCGGCAATGGGTTCGTGCGGCAGGCGGCGGTGCGAGGGTTGTCCGCGCAGCCATCGGCCGAGGCTTTGGCCGCCTTGCTGGAACGCCTCAACGATTGGGTGCCCCAGGTTCGCCAGGAGGCGGCTGCGGCCGTCGAGGCGTATTGGGCGCCGGAGCACGCCGGGCTGCTGTTGCAGACCCTGGCACCGTTGCTGGCCCTTACCAGCAAGCGGCGGGCCGACCACGGCGCGACTCTGGAGCGGGCCACCGCGGTGTTGCAACTGGCCCAGGTGCGCGACGAAGTGCAAGGGGCCTTTGGCGATTGCCGGGGCAAGGCTGCGCGCTTTGTCTTCGAGCTGTTGCTCAAGGGCGTCGAGGACCGGCCGGCGCTGCTGGCCATGGCGTTGCACCACCCCGAGGTCAGCGTGCGGCAGATGGCAGTGGATGCCTGCGCCGAACTGCCCGACGAGCAGGCGGTGCCTTTGCTGGAAGCGGTGATGCGCAGCTGTGGCGCCAGTGTGCGGGTCAAGGCCTTGCGGCTGCTGTTGTCACGCTTGGCCGATTGTCGCGGGTACCTGGCGCAGGCCCTGCTCGACCCTTCGGGGGCCTTGCGTTGCCTGGCCCATTGGGCCGCGCCACACCATGGGCTGGACCCACGGCAAGTGCTGCTGGCCCGGTTGCAGCAGCCGGCTCCGGGCAACAAGCGCCAGTGGCTGGGCCTGCTGGGGCTGGTCAAGGAACTGCGGGAGCCACAGGCCGACGCCATGCTGCAACAGACCCTGGCCTCGAAGGCGCTGAACGTGCGCCTGCTGGCCCTGCAGACCCTCGGCGAACGTGGCCTGGCCCAGCAGCTGGCGGCCCTGGACGATCCGTCGGACAAGGTCTTCGACTGCGCCCTCGGCCTGCTGCGCGAGCAGCCCTGGTCGGCGTTCGAGGAGGCCCTGGAACAGCGTCTGGACCAGCACTGGCATGCGCTGCCGAAGGCGCGTCGCTGGGCCTTGCTGGGGCTCAAGCCGGGCTGGCGCCAGTTGCAGTACTTGCTGTGTCGCCTGGATCGGGCGGGCAGCGAAGCCGCTTATTGGCGCGAGACCCTGGCCCGTTGGTGCGATGCCCGTTACGCGATGTTCGACCCGGTGACCCCCAAGCCACTGCGAGAAGCACTGGCGCAGCGGTTGCAGGCGATGGAGGAGGCCGGTGAAGTGCCTCGGGGATCGCTCAAGCGCCTGTTGTGAATACCGATGTACAAGGCGATCAGGCCAGCGCTGAGGTGCTGGCGATCGTCGATTGAACAGGACAAGGAATCATGCAATTCAATGAACGCTACCCGCTGAGCAGCGCCATGCGCGAGCGGGTACTGGATGAGCTGGCGCGGATCGAGCGCGAGCGTAACGTGCAGGTGTTGTATGCCTGCGAATCGGGCAGCCGTGCCTGGGGTTTTGCCTCCACCGACAGCGATTACGATGTGCGGTTCGTCTATGTGGAGAAGCCCGAGTGGTTCATCCAGGTGGACACCGGGCGGGACGTGATCGAGCGGCCGCTGGACGAC
Organism: Pseudomonas sp. GW821-FHT09E12; assembly: GCF_059416085.1. NCBI lineage: Bacteria > Pseudomonadati > Pseudomonadota > Gammaproteobacteria > Pseudomonadales > Pseudomonadaceae > Pseudomonas > Pseudomonas sp. GW821-FHT09E12. The sequence continues at coordinate 159,632 of NZ_JBWKOM010000002.1, forward strand.
GAGCTGGACATCAGCGGCTGGGAATTGCGCAAGACCCTCGGGTTGCTGCGCAAGTCCAACCCGACCCTGCTGGAGTGGCTGGATTCGCCCCTGGTGTATCGCAGCGAGCCGGCGGCAACCGCGCGTCTGCGAGAGTTGGCGGAGGCCTTCTACAGTCCGCCGGCGGCCCGTAATCATTACCTGTCGATGGCCAGGAAGAACTTCCGTGGCTACCTGCAAGGCGACAGCGTGCGGTTCAAGAAGTACTTCTACGTGCTCCGGCCGTTGCTGGCGGTGCGCTGGATCGATCAGGGGCGCGGCCGACCGCCGATGACCTTCGCCGAGCTGCTGGGCACCGTCGACCATCGGCCACTGCTGGACGAGGTGGATGAGTTGCTGGTCTTGAAGCGCAGCGCCGACGAGTCTGCTTACGGGCCGCGGCGCCCGGCGCTGCACGCCTTTATCGCCGCTGAACTGGAGCGCCCGGTGCCCAAGCTGGCGCGCACCCATCAAGACAACGCTGTGCTGGACGCCTACTTGCGAGACAGCGTCCGGCGTTATGCCTGAGGAATGTGATGAAACAGGATGTCATCGAACTGGACGGCGCCATTGGCGGCGGCCAGGTCCTGCGCAGTGCCCTGAGCCTGTCGATGCTCACCGGCAAGACCCTGCGCATCCACAACATACGGGCCCGGCGCAGTCGCCCGGGGTTGCTGCGCCAGCACCTGACCGCGGTGCTGGCGGCGGCGCAGGTCTGCGCGGCCAGGGTTTCGGGCGCCGAGCTGGGTTCCCGGGCGCTGACCTTCGAGCCGGGGCCGATTCGCGGCGGCGACTACCGTTTCGCCATCGGCACCGCCGGCAGCTGCACCCTGGTGTTGCAGACCCTGCTGCCAGCCCTGTTGCAAGCCCCGGAGCCCAGCCGCGTGAGCATCAGCGGCGGCACCCACAACCCGCTGGCACCGCCGGTGGATTTCCTCCAGCAGGCCTGGCTGCCGCAACTGCGGCGCATGGGCGGGCAGGTGGAGTTGCAGCTGCTGCGCCATGGCTTCGTTCCCGCCGGCGGTGGCGAGCTACAAGCCTTTATCCAGCCCTCGACCCTGCAACCCCTGCACCTGGAACAGCGTGGCGAGCTGCTCGGGCGTCGGGCCTGGGCCCTGAGCGCCGGCCTGCCGGAGCATGTGGCGGAGCGCGAATTGCGCCGGGTCGGCACTCGCCTGGAGCTGCCTCGGGAGCACCTGAGCCCGGTGCGCCTGGATGAGCAATGCGGCCCGGGCAACGTGCTGTTGCTGGAGTTCGTCTTCGAGCACCTGACCGAGCTGTTCAGCGGTTTTGGCCAGAGCAGCCTGCGGGCCGAAAGCGTGGCCGATCGCGCCATCGACCAGGCCCGGGACTGGCTGGATTCCGGCGCGGCGGTGGCCGAGCACCTGGCCGATCAACTGTTGCTGCCCATGGCCCTGGCCGGCGGCGGAAGCTTCACCACCCCGCGCATGAGCGAGCACCTGCAGAGCAATATCCGGGTGATCGAGGCATTTTTACCGGTGCGTATCGACTGTTCGACGGGCGCTCACGGGGTGCTGCGCATCGAGGTTCTACCCCGCGCCATTGAGCGCAATGTCTGCGTTGCCGGACCTACTGAACACGAGAGTATTTGATGACTATCACGGAAGTCTTTTTGCAGAAGAAACTGCGCCTTACCGAACAGCTGTTGCAGGGGTTCGATATTGCCAATGATCTGGCGGTCTACGGTCAGAAAACCACGATCAAGGACGGGGTGTCGCATAGCTATTTCGATGCAAAAACCTATCACCCCTCGTTGGTCCGCAAGTCTCTGGACAGCCATGAGCATCTCTCGATGTTCCCCGTGGTCTTTGACTATCTGGACCTGATAGTCGACCAGCACTACGGGACGAGCGACAAGTTGTTCCGGGACAAGCTGAGTATTTTCCGGCGCCAGAATCGGCAGCCCGATCCGTTGCTCAGGCATATCGAGGTCATGGTTTTCGATTACGCGATCACGGTGCGCAACAAGCTTGTCCATCACAAGACCCGATTTTCCGCGTGCGGCAAGTTTTTAGAAGTAAAAGGCGGCATGAGGCTGGAGATCGCGTGCTTCGGGATGCTCAACCGATTGATCCACTCTCTGGTGCAGCGTATGCGGGCTCCCAAACCGATGAGCCTTTATCGGCGGGCGCTGCTGGTGAGTGCTTATCGCGCGGTGTTCGGGCATCTGGATCGCAGGCTTGATGGGTTGCTTGCCAAGGGGCCACGGTTACCTTCGATGAATATCACCTATTCTCGTTATCTGGTTGATTTGGCCGAGGAGGAGGTGGCCGAGGACGTGGTGCTGTTCGATAAGCTGGCACGGTTTCCGGACCCTACCGGTTATCCCGATCGCCAAGCCTTCCTCAAGGTGCATCCGGACCCCGACCGCAAGATCATGTATGGCGGTTTCACCTATCGCCTGAGCTACCGTGGGACCGTTCTGCGCGTGCCGGCCGAGGCTGTTCACCAGCATCCGACCTATCGCCTCGCGGACTTCCGGCACTGGAGTGAACAACCCACGTAAGCCACCCGTCAGATGTAAGGCCCAGTCAAGCGAGGGGATGGTCATGTATCAACTTTATGGGACACAAGGCTCAGGCTCGGCCATCGTCGAGATCGCCCTGGAGTGTTGCCAGGTGCCGTACCGTATCGTCGAAGCCTCGTCCTGGGCGCCGTCGCCCGGGGCCGACGAGCTGGCGCGGCTCAATCCGCTGAAACAGGTCCCGACCCTGCAACTGCCGGACGGCAGTGTCCTCACCGAGAGCGCGGCGATCCTGATCGAACTGGGTTTGCGTTATCCGCGCTCGGCGCTGCTGCCCGAGGATGAGGGCGCCCGGGCGCAGGCCATTCGCGGCCTGGTGTTTATCGCTGCCAATTGCTACTCGGCGATCAGCGTGATCGATTACCCGGAGCGCTGGCTGCAGGGCGCCGATGAAGCGCTGAAGGCGCGGGTGCGGGACGCGGCCCATGAGCGCCTGCACCGCAACTGGGAGGTGTTCGCCGATCAGTTCGCCACGCAGCTGTACGCCAGTGGTTCACCCCTGGCGGCCCTGGATTTCCAGGCGGCGGTGGTGTCGCGCTGGTGCGGCACGCGCGAGCATCTGCGGCGCGAACGCCCCGAGTGTTGTGATCTGCTGGAGCGCATCGACCGCCACCCGCAGGTGGCGCAGGTGCTGGCGCGGCATTGGCCTGGCTGAATACGGCAGGGCGCGAGGCAGCAAAAGCCGTCGATGGTTGGGCGCGAGGCTCTTATACTCGCCGGCTGTCTTCAGGCTCATGTTTCATTGCCTATTGCTCAACTGCCCACTTTCAAGAGGAATGCCCCTTGGCCAACGAAACGGATCAGGATTTCTACAACCGCGCCGATGCCATCATCGAACTGGCAAACACCCATATCGGCGACAGCAGCCGCGGCAAGGCCAGTGCCTCGCTGATGTACGCCAACTCGCGTTTCGCCGCCTGGGTCAGCGCCTGCGGTTGCCGCAACGCCGAAGAACTGGCGGCGGCCAAGCAGCAGGCGGTGGATTATTTCGTCGAGGAATTCCGCCTGATGATGGAAGAGAACCTCACCGACTACATCGAGAATTTCTCGCGGTACATGAACCCCCAGCAAGACTGAATCCTTCCCCCCGACAGGCTTCACAGCCCAGCTGTGAAGCTGTCCCGACACTCGACTCCTGGCTCTTCGGAGCATGGGCACTCCGCGGTTTTTTATAGCCTTGTGGCGTCTGCGTTTGGCCGTGCATAGCGCTTTGATCTGAGGGCGGCGGGGCCGCGGCAACCGCTGGTCCAGTTGTCTCCCGGGCGCCCCGGGAGCCGGCAAAGGCTCGACTACACTGCGCCTGCGGCAGGCAATCCAGAGGCGTTGAATATCCCTCCGGGATGAGCACGGTCATGAGTTGCCAAGGCATTGCTGCGCCTGTGGTTACACCAGGGAACCTACCCAATCAGCAAGGAGTGCCAAACATGATCGTTCTTCCTCAACGTGTGATTGAAAACGGTACTGTCATCTCGCTACGCGGCGACTCGGGCAACTACATGTCGCGGATGGGCGCGACAGGGCTTGAACTGTCCAAGGGCGCCATCGACCAGTACTGCAAGTTCAGGGTCACCCTGATCCAGATCGGCAACGACAAGAAGCTGGCATTGCAGGGCGACACCAACAAGTTCATGTCGCGGATGGGGGCGACGGGGCTTGAACTGTCCAAGGACAGCATCGATCAGTACTGCCAGTTCTCCTATGCCATCGATACCGCCAGCGGGCAGATTTCCCTGCGTGGCGACAACGGCAAGTGGATGTCGCGCATGGGCGAGACCGGGCTTGAACTGTCCAAGGACGGCATCGATCGCTACAGCCAGTTCCTGGTGGTGGTCGAGGGCTAGCGCCAGGCGGTACTCGGCGTCGGGGCAGGTTTCTTGATTGGCGTGGCCAGCACTCCAGCGGCTGGCCACGAAGTCCCGGCGTCGATCAAGGGGCGATGTCTGGAAGGGGGGACAGGCAGATCGTCCCCCCGCTTACCTGGGATGTTGCGTCTCAGGCCCTTACAACCCCATCTCCAGTTCCAGCAGGTCCGCCAGCGGCTGGCGCCGGCGGATCAGTCTCACCTGGCCATCCTCGAACAGCACCTCCGGCAGCAGCGGCCGGCTGTTGTAGTTGGAGGACATGCTGGCGCCATAGGCACCGGTGTCGTGGATTACCAGCAGGTCGCCGACCCGGGCCTGGGGCAGCAACTGCGGGGTCAGGCTTTCGTCGTCCTGGGTGAAGATATCGCCGGACTCGCACAGCGGGCCGCCGACCACGGTGGGCCGCAGTGGACGCTGCACCGCCTGGCCGTTGGCGTCGATCAGGCTCATGGCGTGATAGGCGCCGTACATGGCCGGGCGCATCAAGTCGTTGAAGCCGGTGTCGGCCAGCACGAAGTGATGGTTACCGGCGTCTTTCACCACCCGCACTTCGCTGACCAGGCAGCCGGCCTCGGCCACCAGGAAACGCCCGGGTTCGATTTCCATGCGCACGCCGTGGCCGAGCCAGGCTTCGATTTCTTCGCGGGCCTGGCGCCAGGCATTGGCGTAGCGCCGCACGTCCACCGGCTCATCGCCCGCGCGGTACGGGGTGGACAGGCCGCCGCCGATGGAGAAGGCCTCGATGTCGTGGTCCAGGGACTTGACCGCGGCCACCATGGCCGCGCCGACCTGCTCCAGGTGCCCGTAGTCCACGCCGGAGCCGATGTGCATGTGCAGGCCCACCAGCTTCAGGCCGTACTGGCGGATCACCGCGAGGGCTTCGCCGACCTGCTCGTGCCAGATGCCGTGCTTGCTGTTTTCACCGCCGGTGTTGGTCTTGCGGCTATGGCCGTGGCCGAAGCCCGGGTTGATCCGCAGCCACACGCGGTGGCCCGGGGATTTCTCACCAAGCTGGCGCAGCATGTCGATGGAACCGGCGTTGACCTCGATGTTCAGCTCCACCACCCGTTGCAGGGTGGCGGTGTCGAACAGGTCGCAGGTGAAGACGATACCAGCCGGATCGCCTTGCGGGCTGAAACCGGCCAGCAGCGCCCGCTCGATTTCCCCCAGGGACACCGCGTCCACCCGCACCCCGGCCTCGCGGATCAGGCGCAGCACCTGCAGGTTGGAGCAGGCTTTCTGCGCGTAACGCACCACGTCGAAGGCCTTCAATTGCTGGATGCGCACCTTGATGGTCCGCGCGTCGTAGCACCACAACGGGGTGCCGTACTGGCGGGCGGCGGCGGTCAGTTGCTCGGGAGAAAAGGGAATGGCCATGGCAATCGTCTGTGGCGAGGAAGGAGGCCTGCATGATGCCGAGGGTGATGTATTCAATAAAATATCTATTCTTTGTATCTCGATTCAGTTTTGATATGGGTTGTGTGAATCAACGTCTCAAACCAAGGAGCGAGCGGTGGACATTTCCCTGCGCCATATCGAGGTGTTCCGCGCCATCATGCAGGCCGGCAGCGTCACCGGCGCCGCGCGCCTGCTGTTCACCTCGCAACCCACGGTCAGCCGCGAGCTGGCGCGGCTGGAGAGCCTGTCCGGGCTGAGCCTGTTCGATCGCGAGGGCGGCCGCCTGTTGCCGACCGCCCAGGCGATGCTGTTGCTGGAAGAAGTGGAGCGGGCCTATGTCGGCCTGGAGCGGATCAACAGCGTGGCGCAATCGATCCGCCGCTTCGAGCACGGCCAGTTGAGCCTGACCTGCCTGCCGCTGTTCTCCCAGACCTTGCTGCCGCGGGTGTGCAAGCACTTCCAGGAGCAACACGCCGGCATCGGCCTGAGCATCACCGCCCAGGAATCGCCCTTGCTGGAAGAGTCCCTCAGCGCCCAGCGCCACGACCTGGGCCTGACCGAAAGCGAACACCTGCCACGGGGCACCCAGGGCGAACTGCTGTTCTGCGCCGACATGGTGTGCATCCTGCCGGAAGGGCACCCGTTGCTGGCCAAGCCGCTGCTGCACAGCGAAGACTTTCGCGGGGTGGATTTCATCAACCTGTCAGGCCTGGACATTTATCGTCAGACCCTCGACGAGCATTTTCGCCAGGCCGGCGTCGACCGCCGGGTGGTGATCGAGACCACCAATGCCGCCTCGGTCTGCGCCATGGTGCGCCAGCAGCTGGGGGTGGCGATCATCAACCCGCTGAGTGCCATGGAGGAGGCGGGCAGGGGCCTGGCGATCCGCCCGCTGCAGTTGTCGGTGCCGTACCGGGTCATGCTGATCCGCCCGGATTTCCGGCCGTCGTCGATTTTCGTCGAGGCCTTCTGCGCCTCCTTGAAACAGGAAGCCTCGGTGTTGGCCGCCGCTCTCGAGCGCCGGCTGCGACGGGAGTGAAGGCAGCAGGGCCGCCGTTGTGCGCCTAGGCTTGAAGCGACCGGTAGCGTTTGTACCCCTTGAGGACTGTCTGTCATGTCGGAACCTGCAATGAGCGACACCGGAAAGCCCCTGAGCCGCGGCATTCCGCGCACGGTCTGGGCGCTGGGATTCGTCAGCCTGTTCATGGACGTGTCGTCCGAGCTGGTGCACAGCTTGTTGCCGCTGTACATGGTCGGCACCCTGGGCATCAGCATGCTGGCGGTCGGCATCATCGAAGGCGTGGCAGAAGCCACGGCGCTGATCGTGAAAGTCTTTTCCGGCGCCCTCAGCGACTTCATCGGCCGGCGCAAGGAACTGCTGCTCTTGGGTTACGGCCTGGCGGCGCTGACCAAACCGCTGTTCCCCCTGGCGAGCTCGGCGGAACTGGTGTTCAGCGCGCGCCTGCTGGACCGCATCGGCAAGGGCATTCGCGGCGCGCCACGGGATGCCCTGGTGGCGGACGTGGCCCCGGCACAAATTCGCGGCGCCTGTTTTGGCCTGCGCCAGTCGCTGGACACCGTGGGGGCGTTCCTCGGCCCGATCCTGGCCATCGGCCTGATGCTGTGGCTGGCCAACGATATCGCCCAGGTTTTGTGGCTGGCGGTGATTCCCGCGGCGCTGGCCGTGGCCCTGTTGGTCTTCGCCATCCGCGAACCCGAGCACGCCCCCGGCAGCCGGCATTTCCAGTCGCCATTGCGGCTGGCCTCGCTGCGACGGTTTTCCCGGCATTACTGGTGGGTGGTGGCCATCGGCGCGGCCTTCACCCTGGCCCGTTTCAGTGAGGCGTTCCTGGTGTTGCGGGCCCAGCAACTGGGCTTCTCCGCCGCCTGGGTGCCGCTGGTGATGGTGGTCATGGCCGGGTTCTACATGGTCTCGGCCTATCCGGTCGGCAAATGGTCGGACCGCATCAACCGTAGCGCCTTGCTCAGCGTCGGCCTGCTGTTGCTGATCCTCGCCGACCTGGTGCTGGCCTATGCCGAATCGGTGCCGCTGGTGCTGCTCGGCGTCGCCCTGTGGGGCCTGCACATGGGCTTCAGCCAGGGCATCCTCGCCACCCTGGTGGCCGACACCACGCCTGCCGACCTCAAGGGCACGGCCTTTGGCGTGTTCAACCTGTTGAGCGGGATCGCCCTGCTGCTGGCCAGCGTGATTGCCGGCTGGCTGTGGCAGGCTCATGGCGCGGCGCTGACGTTCTACGCCGGAGCGGGGTTTGCCGGCTTGTCGCTGCTGTTGCTGATGGGCAAGCCGAAGTCGCAGTGACAGCCTCAGGGGGGCAAGGCGCTAATGGCTCCCGCCGGGCTGATCGACCGACAGGCCCCAGACAATCGAGCTGAGGATGCCCAGGTCGAGCAACAGGGCCTGTGAGCGCAGGACCTTGCGCAAGGATGGGTAGTCAGCCTTGGTCGCCTTGAAGCTGGACCTTTCCAGCACATGGATATGCCTGGTCACCACGGTGACGGCCAGGTTGGCCAGCTGTTTCTCAGTGTCGGGCACCGCGATATCCAACTCTTGCAAGCGGTTCTGGAAGGCGCTGATGGCGTCTTTTTCACTGTCATCCCGGGGCTGGTAGAGGATCTTCTGCTCGGGGGCGCTTGCAGTGACTTTCTTGTACAGGGCGACCGACTCGTTGAAGTGCTCCAGGGCCGCTGCCTTGGCCTCGGTGGCATGCAAGGTGTCCCGCAGTTCGAGGTACATCAGCATTTCGTGGAATTTCTGCAAGCCTCGGTGCAGCTCGGCGCCGGCGTTGGTCGAGAGTTTCTCGAGTCCTTTTCTGTCCGCGTCGAAGGAGGGGCCGGCACTGGCCTGGAGGCTGGCCAGCCCCGCCAGCACTATGCAAAAGCCGGTGTAGAGCAGGCATCTGATCGGGCGCATGTTCCGCTCCTCGTTATCGGGTCGATGAAGCAGGCGAAGGGCTGGGTGGCATACCGGGCTCTGCCCATTCGGGCTTGAGCGCTGTGATCCGGCTTCTACGGATAAGGCTCCACGCACCGGGCTGGACTGTTTCAGCCGTGAGTCAGTGGGCAGGAAGGAGTGGAAAACGAGTCTCGCCAGCCGCATGAGTTGAATGTAGCTGACGGATGGGGGGCTGCCAGCGGCCTCTGTCCGGCGTCTGCCGGGCCGCAAAATGAACCCGGCGCACCATGGGGTGCGCCGGGCGTATTGCCGGCCAGCCGCCGGATGTCGTGGGTCCGAGGGCGGGCCGTGGTGCGCGGTAAGCGTTAGCGTTCGATGGCCAATGCCACGCCCTGGCCGCCACCGATGCACAGGGTGGCCAGGCCTTTCTTGGCATCGCGCTTGAGCATTTCATGCAGCAGGGTCACCAGCACCCGGCAGCCCGAGGCGCCGATCGGGTGGCCGAGGGCGATGGCGCCGCCGTTGACATTGACCTTGCTCGCGTCCCAACCCAGTTCCTTGCCCACCGACAGCGCCTGGGCGGCGAAGGCTTCGTTGGCCTCGATCAGGTCCAACTGCTCCAGGGACCAGCCGGCCTTGTCCAGGCAGCGGCGGGTGGCCGACACCGGGCCGATGCCCATGATCGCCGGGTCGACGCCGGCGTTGGCGTAGGCGGCGATCTTCGCCAGCACTGGCAGGCCCAGGGCCCGGGCCTTGGCGGCGCTCATCAGGATCACCGCGGCGGCGCCGTCGTTCAGCGACGAGGCGTTGCCGGCGGTGACCGTGCCGTCTTTCTTGAAGGCTGGTTTGAGCTTGCCCAGGGATTCGGCGGTGGTGCCGGCGCGCGGTTGTTCGTCGGTGGCGAAGGCCACGGGCTCGCCCTTGCGCTGGGGAATCAGGATCGGGGTGATCTCATCGACGAAACGTCCGCCCTCGATGGCGGCCACGGCCTTCTGCTGCGAGGCGGCGGCAAAGGCATCCTGGGCTTCGCGGCTGATGGCGTATTTGTCCACCAGGTTCTCGGCGGTGATGCCCATGTGGTAGTCGTTGAAGGCGTCCCACAGGCCGTCGCTGATCATGCTATCGACGATCTGGCTGTGACCCATGCGCAGACCGGTGCGGGCACCGGGCAGCACGTAGTTGGCCAGGCTCATGTTCTCCTGGCCGCCGGCGATGATCACTTCGGCGTCGCCGCAGCGGATCGCCTGGGCGCCCAGGTGCAGGGCCTTGAGGCCGGAGCCGCAGACCTTGTTCAGGGTCAGCGCCGGCACGGCGTGGGGCAGGCCGGCCTTGATCGCGGCCTGGCGCGCGGGGTTCTGCCCGGCGCCGGCGGTGAGCACCTGGCCCATGATCACTTCATCGACCTGGGCGCCGTCCAGGCCGGTCTGGGCCAACAGCTGGCGGATCACCGCGGCCCCCAGATCGACCGCGGGAATGTTCGCCAGCGAACCCTGGAAACTGCCGACCGCGGTGCGGGTGGCGGCAACGATTACGACGTCTTGCATGGTCTGGTTGCTCCTCAGGCGAACTGCATTTCAGGCACGTGGGCCGGCACGATCAGCTTGCCGGCGGTCTTGCTGACGATTTCCTCGACACTCACGCCCGGGGCGCGCTCCTTGAGGATGAACGCGCCGTTCTCGATCTCCAGGTAAGCCAGGTCGGTCAGCACGCGCTTGATGCAGTTGGCGCCGGTCAGCGGCAGGCTGCAGCGCGACAGCAGTTTCGACTCGCCGTCTTTCGAGGCGTGGGTCATGGTGACGATGATGTTGTCCGCGCCGGCCACCAGGTCCATGGCGCCGCCCATGCCCTTGACCAGCTTGCCGGGGATCATCCACGAGGCGATGTTGCCCTGCACGTCGACCTCGAAGGCGCCGAGCACGGTGAGGTCGATATGGCCGCCACGGATCATCGCGAAGGATTCGGCGGAAGAGAAAATCGACGCGCCGATGCGCGCGGTGACGGTCTGTTTGCCGGCGTTGATCATGTCGGCGTCGACTTCGTCGTCGGTGGGGAAGGCGCCCATGCCGAGCAGGCCGTTTTCCGATTGCAGCATCACTTCCATGCCGTCGGGGATGTAGTTGGCCACCAGGGTCGGGATGCCGATGCCGAGGTTCACGTAGAAACCGTCCTGCAGTTCGCGGGCGACGCGTTGAGCCATTTGTTCGCGGGTAAGAGCCATTTTTTATTCTCCGTCAGTCGTTGGGCGGGCGATTACTTGCGCACGGTGCGCTGTTCGATGCGTTTTTCGAACGTGCCGCAAATGATCCGGTCGACGTAGATGCCGGGGGTGTGGATCTGCGTCGGGTCCAGCTCGCCCGGCTCGACGATCTCTTCGACCTCGACCACGGTGATCTTGCCGGCGGTGGCGGCCAGCGGGTTGAAGTTCTGCGCGGTGTGGCGGTAGACCACGTTGCCGAAGTGGTCGGCTTTCCAGCCTTTGACGATGGCGAAGTCGCCGGTGATGGATTCTTCCATCAGGTAGGCGCGGCCGTTGAATTCACGGGTTTCCTTGCCGTCGGCGACCGGGGTGCCGACGCCGGTGGCGGTGAAGAAGGCCGGGATGCCGGCGCCGCCCGCGCGCATTTTCTCGGCCAGGGTGCCTTGCGGGGTCAGTACCACTTCGATTTCGCCGCTCAGCAGCTGCTTCTCGAACAGGGCGTTTTCACCGACGTAGGAGGCCACCACCTTGCTGATCTGCCGGTCTTCCAGGAGCACGCCGAGGCCGAAGCCGTCGACGCCGCAGTTGTTGGAGACCACGGTCAGGTCGCGGGTGCCGCGACGCTTGATCTCGGCGATCAGGTTTTCCGGAATGCCGCACAGGCCGAAGCCGCCGGAGATCACGGTCATGCCGTCCTTGAGACCTTCGAGGGCTTCCTCGTAGGACGCTACGCGCTTGTCGAAACCTGCCATCTGCACATCCTCTTGTTATTGGTGTTTGCGTTGCCAGCCGGCTGGCTGGCCGTATGAAGAGAGTGAGCCGCAGTGTTGCGCCAGGGGATTGATTTGTTAAGTTGATTTTTAAGGTTGATTGATAGATAAAACTCAACAGTCGATCCCGAGGGTAGAGCATGACTGTCAAACAGATCCGCGCCTTTCTGGCCGTGGCCCAGAGCCTGAGTTTCGCCGTGGCCTGCGAACGCCTGCACCTGTCGCAGTCAGCCCTGAGCCTGACCATCAAGGCCCTGGAGGACGGCCTCGGCGGGCGCCTGTTCAGCCGCAATACGCGCAACGTCGCCCTGACCCCGGAAGGCGAGGCCCTGGTGCCCCTGGCGCGGCGCCTGATCGCCGACTGGGACAACGCCGAGGACGAACTGCGCCAGCGCTTCACCCTGCAACGCGGGCGGGTGACCCTGGCGGCCATGCCGTCCTTTGCCGGCAACCTGCTGCCGCCGATTCTCAAGACCTTTCGCGCGCGCTACCCGCAGGTCAATGTCACGGTCAACGACGTGATCAACGAGCAGGTGCTGGAGATGGTCCGCGACCGCCAGGTGGAATTGGGGGTGGCCTTCGAGCCGCAGCAAAGCGCGTCGCTGCAATTCACCCCGCTGTACATCGACCGCTTCGTCGCCGTGGTGCCCAGCGATTCGCCCCTGGCCGACCTGAAGGACATCGACTGGCAATCGCTGCTGGAACAGCCCTTCATTACCCTGCAACGGCCGTCCACGGTGCGGGTGATGCTCGAAGAGCACCTGCGGGCGCGGGACATGAAACTGCCGGTGGAATTCGAAAGCCATCAACTGGCGACGGTGGGGCGCATGGTTGCCAGCGGCCTCGGTGTGAGCGCGGTGCCGGCCCTGTGCGCCGGACAGATGCGCGAGCTGGGCGCGCGCTGCATCACCCTGCGCGACCCGGTGGTGGAACGCGCCATCGGCGTGCTGACCAACCCCGGGCATGAACTGTCCAGCGCGGCCCAGGCGCTGTTCGACATTCTGCGCGGGGCCGGTCTGGCCGAGCGCCTGTCGGGGGTTGCCTAGGAGGTCAGGCGCTCGGCCAGCAACGGCAACAGTTGCTCGCAGGAGGCGGCGATCTTCAGGTCCAGCAGCTCGTCGGCGCGGGTCTTGCCGAAGTTGATGGCGATCAGCGGCTTGCCCTGGTCGGCCATGACCTTGCACAGGCGAAAGGCCGAATAGGCCATCAGCGACGAACCGACCACCAGCAGGCCGGCAGCCTGCTCGATGCTGTGCAGGGCCTTGGCCGCGGTGGCCTGGGCCATGTTTTCGCCGAAGAACACCACATCCGGTTTCAGCCGCTCGCCATCGCAATGAGGGCAGCGGGGCACCTGGAAACGTTCTTCGAACACCGGGTCGAGCAGGGTATCGCCGTCGGGCGCCTGCACCGCGTCGATGCCGGCCAGGTAGGGATTGTGCAGTTCCAGCAATTGCTGGATCGCCTGTCGATCGCTGCGTTGGCTGCAATCCAGGCAGACCACCCGGTGCAGGTTGCCGTGCAGTTCGATCACGTCGCGGCTGCCGGCCTGGTCGTGCAGGGTGTCGACGTTCTGGGTAATCAAGCCGGCGATTTTCTGCCGCGCCTGTAAATGCGCCAGGGCCTCGTGGGCCGCGTTCGGCCGGGCCTGGCGGATCCGCGGCCAGCCGAGCATGGCCCGCGCCCAGTAGCGGCGCCGGGCCTTGGGTTCGGCCAGGAACTCCTGGTACATCATCGGTTGCTGGCCGCGCCGCACGCCGTCGTTGTCGCGGTAGTCGGGAATCCCCGAAGGGGTGCTGATGCCGGCGCCAGTGAGGACCATGAAGGGGCGCTCGGCCATCAGTCGCTGCAGCTGCTCCAGAGGGGTGTCCAGGGTGTCGGTCATGTGCGTCCTCGTACTCCGGCGGTGGCGCTGCGGACCGCAGCGAGGCCATACCTTGTGCCTGACGAGGAGTTTAGACAAGGGCGCGGGAACTGGACGGTCGTGCTGCCGTCCAGCGTCCCGGGGAGGCGATTCAGGAGGCGTGCGGGTTGTCGTCCTGGGGTTCTTCGCTGTCTTGCTCTTGCCCCGGCAGTTCGGTGATCACGCTGAAGTCACTGACTTCCACCGCGCCCAGGCCGTAGCCCAGCAGGTGGAAGGAGAAGGCCTTGCGCGATTCCGGGTTGGCGAAGCTGAAGTCCATTTCCAGCGGCTGGTCGGGGGTGACCAGCATCTCTTCCGGCAGGCCCAGGGCCACGTCCTGCTCGCGCTCCTTGCCCTTGAGCAGGATGTAGGCGTTCTGCTGCGGGTCGGCCGAGCGCACGGTGAAGCGTACGCGGGTCAGCGAGCCCTTGGGCATTTCCAGGTACTGCGCGCCGATCAGGTTGTCGGCCCAGTCATCCTTGATTTGCGCCTGCAGCGGGATGATCGCCGGGCTGCCGAACTGGTAGCGCAGGTTCAGCGGCGATTGCAGCAGGGTGCGGTCCAGGCCTTCGGCCCGGGCGCTGATCTGGCGCGCCCGCAGGCCGCCGTACTGGCCCTTGAAGGTGGCGCTGTCGGCGATGAAGCCGGTGCTTGAGTAGTAGCGGCAACGCTGCTGGAAATCGCACTCGGTCAGGGTGCCCTGGCCATCGTGATAACGCAGCTTGCCGTTGGTGTAGGACATGATCTCCCGGCCCAGGGCGTAGTCGCGAAATAGCGAGCGACCGCTGAGGCTGTCCGGCACCTGGAAGCCGAAGTAGTCGAGCACCGAGGCGCTCAGGTCGACATGACCGTAGGTCCCGGACTTGAGCCTGGGCAACTGCGCCTGCTCCGGGGCGAGCATCAGGTTGAAGCCCCAGGACGAGGCCAGGCGCACGCCATCGATGCCGTGGGACTCGTCCGAGGTGATTACCACCAGGGTGTCCTTGAGCACGCCCTGGCGCTCCAGCTGGTCCATGAACTCACCGATGGCATCGTCCAGGTAGGCCACCGCGGCCTGCTTGGGTGTGTCGAAGCGGTTGAGGTAGTCCTCCGGCGCGGAGTAGGGCTGGTGGGTGCCGACGGTCAGCAGGGTGAGCATCCACGGCTGCTTCTGCTTTTTCAGCTGGCCGACATAGTCCAGCGCGCCTTCGAAGAAGGCCTTGTCGTCCTTGCCCCAGGGGAAGTCCAGGTAGTTGGCGTTGCTGAACCACTCCAGGCCGTGGGTCGAGTCGAAGCCGATGTGCGGCATGATCTTGTCTTTGGCCATGAAGCGCAGGCCGGCGCCTTGCAGGTAATGGGTGTTGAACCCCTGCTTGCGCAACTGCGCCGGCAGGCAGGCCTGGTTGCGCTGGTTCTGGGTCAGCAGCTCGATGCCCTTGGGCGTACCGTTGTCGAGCTTGTCGTAGTCGCCGCAGAGCATGGCGTACAGGCCACGGATGGTCTGGTGGCTGTGCAATACATAGTCCGGGGTGTTCATGCCGCGTTCGGCCCAGGCGCTGAGCTTGGGCATCAGGTTGTCCTGGTAGCGGCTGTGCAGGGCCTCGCGGTTGGTCTTGATATAGGCCCCGGGAATGCCTTCCAGGGCGATCACCAGCACGTTGTGCGCCTGGCCCGGGGCGGCCAGCAGCGGCTCGCCGTCGAGGTCGAGCTGGGTCAGGCCGGCCATCTGCACCGGCAGTTCGGGCACATCGCCTTCCAGCCATTGCTCCAGCTGTACCTGGCCCTGGCCGGCGGCGGCCGCGAGCAACTGGTGCGGCAGGTTGAACAGGCGCCATTGATCGGCTTCGCTGGGGTTCAGGTATTGCACGCCGCCATGGGCCAGCCACAGCAGCGCCGGGGCGGTCCAGGCATGGCGCGGCAAGCGCGGGGCGCGGGTGCCGCGGGCCGCCCATTGCACGGCCAGCCATAACGCCAGCCCGGACAGCAGCGCCGCCGCCAGCCAGGGATGAGCCAGGCCGCCGCCGGTGGAGTTGCCGACGAACTGCGGGTCGAACAGGTAATGCAGGTCGGAGGCATTGGGCAGGCGGCCCACGGCGCTGACCAGCTCGGCGCTGGCGATGCTCAGCAGGCTCCACACCAGCAGCACCGGCAGGGCCAGCCACCAGGGCCGGCGGTACAGCAGCAGGGTCAACAGGCCCGCGGTGCCCAAGTCGGAGAGATAGCCCAGGGGATCGGACCAGCCGAGCAGCGCGCGCGCCACCAGGGGCACGAGCAGCACCAGGCTCAGCAGTGCGCCGAGGGGGGCCAGGGGATGATGGAAAACACGCCGGATGAAATTCACGAAAAACCTGCCAGTCATTAAATCTTCACGCAAATGTGCGCCATGGTAACAACAGCCGGCGGCAAGACGTTTCTTATTCGAGAAGGAAATAAGCTCCCGGGTCGCTGGCGAAACGGCCCGGGGTGCTGCAGGACGGTGGCTTGAAGCCCGTATTCAGGCGCCTGGCGGTAGGGCCGGGGAAGGGGGGATGGCGCTGGGATTTACTATTTCAGAGTATTTAAAAACGCCGGGCTCCAGGTTCAGCGCGACCACTTGATGATCAGCCGGGCGAAAAAAGCGCCGCTGACGATCACCGCGAACAGCCGCAGGGTCTGCATGGCCAGCACCAGGCCGACGTCGGAGTGGGTGTCCACCGCGATGATCGTCATGGCGTCCAGGCCACCGGGGCTGGTGGCGAGGTAGACCGAGAGGAAATCCTTGTCCAGCCAGTGCGCCAGCAGCCAGGCCGACAGCGCGCAGAGGGCGATCAGCAGCACCGCGCCGAAGATCATCGCCGGCAGGCGGGCCCAGACGTAGCGCACGGTCGGCCGGTCGAAGCGCAGGCCGATGTAGCAGCCGATGGCGCCATAGGCCAGGGCCAGCAGCCAGCCGGGCAGGGTGATGTGCAGCAGCCCGGAGATCTGCAAGGCGCCGCCGATCAGCAGCGGTACCAGCAGGGCCCCGGCCGGCACCCGTGAGCCGAGCAGCACGCCGAGCACGATGGTGCCCAGGGTCAGGCCGAGGTTGAGCAGGGTGAAGGTCTGCAGGACCACCTCGGTGCTGTGGGCCTGGCTGCCGCCGGCCGGGACGCCGATCCAGTGGCCGGCCAGGGCGCCGATCATCACCACGCAGACCACTCGCACG
Organism: Pseudomonas sp. GW821-FHT09E12; assembly: GCF_059416085.1. Classification (NCBI taxonomy): domain Bacteria; kingdom Pseudomonadati; phylum Pseudomonadota; class Gammaproteobacteria; order Pseudomonadales; family Pseudomonadaceae; genus Pseudomonas; species Pseudomonas sp. GW821-FHT09E12. The sequence continues at coordinate 176,399 of NZ_JBWKOM010000002.1, forward strand.
TACTGCATGGTGGCCACCACCCGCGAGTCGGCGCCGAAGTCGTCGGCCATCGCGACCATGGCCGAGGCCGCCCCCGGCGCGGTGCCCCAGGCCGCAGTGCTGGGTGGCAGGCCGCCGAGGCGCACCAGCGCCAGGCCGACCAGGGCACTGAGGCAGACGGTGAGCACGGTGGCGAACAGCATCACGTGCCAGGACTGAGCCATCGAGGCCAGCACGGCCATGGTCATGGAATGGGCGGCCAGGACCCCGACCGAACCCTGGCCGAGGCGGAAGGCCTGGCGCGGCACGCGGATGCTGGCACCGCTGACGCCGAAACCGATGGCCACCAGCATCGGCCCGAGAAACTGCCCGGCGGGCACCTCGAAGTGGTTCAGCAACTGCCCGGCGCTGCCGGCGAGGATCAGCAGCGCCAGCCATTGCAGGGCAAGGGGCCAGGCGGACAGGGACAAAGGCGAGGGACGAGGCAAGGGCATTCTCCAGCGCGCTGGCCGTTCCTGTTGCGGGACCGTTGCTACCAGCGCTTCGGAGCAAATTATTGATAGCGCAATTGATCAAGTCCAGTTTCTAATTGTGATCAACCAATAACTCTGGTTTATCGATTATGGACCTGCGCGACCTGACCTATTTCGAAACCATCGCCGAGCTCGGCCACCTCGGGCGCGCGGCGCAGAAGCTCAATCGCAGCCAGCCGGCGCTGACCAAGAGCATCCAGCGCCTGGAGGAGTCCTTCGGCACCAAGCTGTTCGAGCGTGACGGGCGGCGGATCAAGCTGACGGCGGTGGGCCAGTTGCTGCAACAGCGCGCTCGGCAGTTGCAGCAGAACATCGCCGAGACCCATCGCGAGGTGCGCGATTTTGCCAGCGGCGTGCTCGGCAATATCCGCCTGGGCTGTGCCGCCAGCATGGCCGAGCATTTGCTGCCGCAGATGACTGCGACACTGCTGGAGCGCGCCCCGGACATCACTCTGAACCTGGTGATCGGCCAGGACGACGTGCTCCGCGAATCCCTGCGTTCGGGGCGCCTGGACATGGTGATTTGCCCGCTGTCCGAGGGTGACCCGCACCTGAGCCATCACACTCTGTTCGAAGACCAGGCCGTGGTGGTGGCCAGCCGCGACCATCCGGTGTTCGACACGCCGATGCGCCTGCAAGACCTGTGCGACTACCGTTGGGTACTGCCGGGAACCGGGGTCTCGGCCCGCCGCTGGATCGACAACGTGTTCCAGAGCCACCAGCTGCCATTGCCGTCGGTGCAGATCGAGACCAACACCATCTCCCTGCTGCCGCGGCTGATCGCCAAGACCGGGCTGCTGAGCTTCCTGGCCCGGGAAACCCTGGACGACTTCAAGGGCATCGCCCACCTGCGGGAAGTGCCGCTGGCGCAAACCCGCATGCATCGCAGCATCGTGGTACTGGTGCGGACCGAAGGTTACCTGTCGCCGGCAGCCCAGTTGCTTTTGGATTTGCTCAAGCGCGATGGGCGGCAGTTTTTCACCGCGGGGTAAACGGCGGCGTGCCTCCGTAGGAGCAGCCGGTCGACGCTCGATTGCTAGCGATAGCCGGCAAGGCCGGTGCAATTGAACGCTGCTGGTCGTTCAGTGTGCTGGGCTTTGCGTCAGCGAGGCGGGAATGTCCCGCATGGTGTGCAGGACGCGCCACACGTCAATGTGGTCGTCGTGCCGGGTGAAGAACACCAGATAGGGATAGCGACTCAATGGCCAGTAGAGAAGCCCTGGCAAATCGAGCTCATGGGTGTAGCGGGAAAGGCCTGAGGCCGGATGCCGGGCGATATGCGCATAGGCGGCTTGCAGGTCGTCGATGAAGCCCAGGGCCGCCTGCTCGGCCTGTTGAGCCAGGTAGTAATCGATAGCGTCTTCTACATCCTGATTGGCCAGGGCCCTTGGAATGACCCGCTGTGCCTTCATTCCTTACGGACCCTGTCGCGAAGGGCGTCGAAGTAACGATCATCCACAGGAGCGCCAGGCGCCGATTCAGCACCCGCCAGCAGCAGACCGCGCAGGTGCTGTCGATCCTGATCCTTGCGGATCAGCTCCCGTACATACTCGCTACTGGTGCTGTAGCCCCGCTGGCTGACCTGATCGTCGACGAAGGCCTTGAGGGCTTCTGGCAGGGAAATGTTCATGGTGCTCATGGTTTTGTCCACTGTTGACAAAATTTGCCAAAGTATACGCCGCTAACCTGGCCTTGCCACAGTCGATGAGGGGTGATCCTAGGGTGCCCGATTGCGCCGAACCGCGTCGGCGGGATGCTGCAATGGTTTGGCTGTGCAGGAGCCGGCCGGTGGGCCTCTTCGCCGGCAAGCCGGCTCCTGCGGGGGGATGGTAGTGGTGAGGGGAGGGCTTACTCGCCGCGAATGTACTGTTCCAGCTGGCGGATCAGGTCGGCCTGTTCGGCGATGGCTTCCTTGACCAGGTCGCCGATCGACAGCAGGCCCAGCAACTGGCCGTCTTCCACCACCGGCAGGTGCCGCAGGTGGCTGTCGGTCATGATGCCCATGCAGGTCTCCACGCTCTGGTGCGAGTCCACGGTGATCACCGGCGAGCTCATGATCGCGCTGACCGGCGTGCCCACCGAGGAGCGGCCGTGCAGCACCAGTTTGCGCGCGTAGTCGCGTTCGCTGATCACCCCGACCACTTCGCCGTTCTGCATCACGGGCAGGGCGCCGACGTTCTTCTCGGCCATCAGCATCAGTGCTTCGAGCACCATCTGGTGGGGCGCGATGGTGTGCACTTGCTGGTTGTGCTTGGCCTTCAACTTCAGTACTTCAGCGACGCTCTTCATGGGGCGCTCCTGTTGTTTTGCCCAAGGCGGCCTGGCGCCGCCCCGAGGGGGTCTCTACAGAATCGTAGAGAGTGAACGAAGGGGCAAGGTTGAAAGCGGCACTCACAGAAGGAAAAACGCCACTGAATCGTTTCTTCCCGGAAAACGCCCCATCCAAGGGCGCGCCCTGTAGCCGCTGCCGAGCCTGCGAGGCTGCGACAAGGCCCGCAGGGTCTTCATGGGTCTTGAGATCGTTGCGCCCCTTCGGGCCGTACGCAGCCTGCGGCAGCGGCTACATGAAACCTGGCAGCGGCCCTGTAGCCGCTGCCGAGCCTGCGAGGCTGCGATAAGGCCCGCAGGGCCTTCATGGGTCTTGAGATCGTTGCGTCCCTTCGGGCCGATCGCAGCCTGCGGCAGCGGCTACAC
>NZ_JBWKOM010000002.1:179702-439459 GCF_059416085.1 Pseudomonas sp. GW821-FHT09E12
AAAGGCCCGCAGGGCCTTCATGGGTCTTGAGATCGTTGCGTCCCTTCGGGCCGATCGCAGCCTGCGGCAGCGGCTACACGAAGCCAGGCTCCGATCCTGTAGGCGCTGCCGAGCTTGCGAGGCTGCGATAAGGCCCGCAGGGCCTTCATGGGTCTTGAGATCGTTGCGTCCCTTCGGGCCGATCGCAGCCTGCGGCAGCGGCTACAGGGTTTTGTGTGGGGGCTAAAAGCAAAAAAGGCGCCCGAGGAGGGCGCCAAGGAGTCACCTGAACCGAGGGAGCCAGGCGAGCCCGTTCGCAGGGGTGTCGCGGTGGTAAGGCGCGACTGAACGGAAGAGGGCAGCGGCGCCCGCCGCGATGGCGGGCGCGGAGGGTGTCATTTGCCGAGCTTGATCCGCGTCCAGCCGCGGTTCATCACGCGCTGGATGGCGATCGGCTGATCGGGCACCGCGTACAGGGTGGCGAGCACGGCCTGCGGCGGGTACGAGGCCGGGTCGTTGCGGATGGCTTCGTCCACCAGCGGCGTGGCGGCGGCGTTGGCGTTGCTGTAGCCGAGGCTGTTGGTGACCTCGGCGATGATGTCCGGGCGCATCAGGAAGTTCATGAACAGGTAGGCGTTGTCGACGTTGGCCGCGTCCTTGGGCATGGCCATCATGTCGTAGAAGCTGCCGGCGCCTTCCTTGGGAATGCTGAAGGCGACCTTTTCCTTGTTGCCGGCCTCTTCGGCGCGCGAGCGGGCCTGCAGCACGTCGCCGGAGTAACCCACGGCCACGCAGATATTGCCGTTGGCCAGGTCGGAGATGTACTTGGAGGAATGGAAGTAGGTCACCGAAGGACGGATCTTCATGAACAGCGCCTCGGCCTCGAGGATCTGCGCCTTGTCCTTGCTGGTCACCGGGTAGCCCAGGTAGTGCAGGGCGGCGGGGAGCATTTCCGTCGGCGAGTCGAGGAAGCTGATGCCGCAAGCCTTGAGCTTCTCGGCGTTCTCCGGCTTGAACAGCAGGTCCCAGGAGTTGGTCGGCGCGTCGCTACCGAGCACCGCCTTGACCTTGTCCGGGTTGTAGCCGATGCCGATCGAGCCCCACATGTACGGGAAGGCGTGGGCGTTGTCCGGGTCGCTGGCGGCGACGTTCTGCAGCAGCACCGGGTTGAGGTTCTTCCAGTTCGGCAGCCGCGACTTGTCCAGTGCCTGGTAGACCCCGGCCTTGATCTGCTTGGCCATAAAGCTGTTGGACGGGACCACGATGTCATAGCCGGACTTGCCGGTGAGCAGGCGCGCTTCCAGGGTTTCGTTGCTGTCGAAGACATCGTAGATGACATGGATACCGGTCTCGGCCTCGAACTTCTTCAGGGTGTCCGGGGCGATATAGTCCGACCAGTTGTAGACACGCAGCTCCTTGTCGCTGGCTTGAGCGCCGGTCACCATCGTGCCCATCAAGGACAGGGTCAGCATGGTTTTGGCGAACAGTGTCCTGCCAAGCATTTTCATCACTACAACTCCATTTCTTATTGTGCAGAATTGCTGCATTCGCAATGCGGTGTGTCAGGGTGGGCGCCATCGCCAGCGAGCTGGCTCCTACAGGGACGGTGCATGTCTGTAGGAGCGAGCTTGCTGGCGATCCAGGCGCCGGCGTGTGTCGTGAACGCGATGGCCTAGGCCGTCGCAGGCGCTGGTGCAGCAGGTTTGCTGGCGGCCGCTGGCTGCCAGGATTCGTTGGCGGTGTAGTCCATGGCTTCCTGGATCGCCCGCTTGCGGGCCGCTTCGGCGCGTCGGCCGAAGTACCAGACCAGGAAGGTCACCAGCGACACCGCCAGCAAGATCAGGCTGGCCACCGCGTTGATTTCCGGTTTCACCCCGAGGCGCACCGCCGAGAACACTTCCATCGGCAAGGTGGTGGAACCCGGGCCGGAGACGAAGCTCGCCAGCACCAGATCGTCCAGGGACAGGGCGAAGGACATCATGCCGCCGGCCGCCAGCGACGGGGCGATCATCGGGATGGTGATCAGGAAGAACACCTTCCACGGCCGCGCCCCCAGGTCCATGGCCGCCTCTTCGATGGACAGGTCCAGCTCACGCAAGCGCGCGGAGACTACCACGGCCACATAGGCGGCGCAGAACGTGGTGTGGGCGATCCAGATGGTGACGATGCCGCGTTCCTGCGGCCAGCCGATCATCTGCGCCATGGCCACGAACAGCAGCAACAGCGACAGGCCGGTGATCACCTCCGGCATCACCAGCGGCGCGGTGACCAGGCCACCGAACAGGGTGCGGCCCTTGAAGCGGGTGACCCGGGTCAGCACAAAGGCCGCCAGGGTGCCCAAGGCCACCGCGGCGATCGCGGTGTAGCAGGCGATTTCCAGGGAGCGCACCACCGAGCCCATCAACTGCTGGTTATCCAGCAGGCCGACGTACCACTTCACCGACCAGCCGCCCCAGACCGTCACCAGCTTGGAGGCGTTGAACGAGTAGATCACCAGGATCAGCATCGGCAGGTAAATGAACACCAGGCCGAGCACCAGCATCAGGCTGGAAAATCCGCAACGTTTCATGCCCGTCCCTCCATCTCTTTGGCCTGGCTGCGGTTGAACAGCAGGATCGGAATAATCAGGATCGCCAGCATCACCACCGCCAGGGCGGAGGCCACCGGCCAGTCACGGTTGTTGAAGAACTCCTGCCACAGCACGCGGCCGATCATCAGGGTCTCCGGGCCGCCCAGCAGCTCGGGAATCACGAACTCGCCGACCACTGGAATGAACACCAGCATGCAACCGGCAATGATGCCGTTCTTGGCCAGGGGCACGGTGATTTTCCAGAAGTTGTTGAAGTTGCTCGAACCCAGGTCCGACGCCGCTTCCAGCAGGCTCTGGTCGTGCTTGACCAGGTTGGCGTACAGCGGCAGCACCATGAACGGCAAATACGCGTACACCACCCCGATATAGACCGCGGTGTTGGTGTTGAGGATCTCGATCGGCTCCGAGGTCAGGCCGCTCCACATCAGGAAACCGTTGAGCAAACCGTTGTTGCTGAGGATGCCCATCCAGGCATAGACGCGGATCAGGATCGCGGTCCAGGTCGGCATCATGATCAGCAGCAGCAAGACGTTCTGGGTTTCCTTGCTGGCCTTGGTGATCGCGTAGGCCATGGGGAAGCCGATCACCAGACACATCAGGGTGCTGAGCAGGGCGACTTTCAGCGAGCCGAGGTAGGCTGAGATGTACAGCTCGTCACCCACCAGCAGCGCGTAGTTGCCGACGTTGAGCAGCAGCTGGAATTTCTGTTCGGCGAAGCTGTAGATCTCCGAGTAGGGCGGAATGGCCAGGGCCGCTTCCGAGAAGCTGATCTTCATCACCAGGAAAAACGGCAGCATGAAGAACAGGAACAGCCAGAGGAATGGAATGCCGATCACCAGCTTGCGACCGCTGGGCAGCACACGGGACAAACGCTGATTGAGAGTCATGCTGGAGGTATTCATGCGCGCAGTACCACGCCGCTGTCGTCTTCCCACCAGACGTACACCTGGTCGTCCCAGGTCGGCCGCGCGCCGCGGCGTTCGGCGTTGGCCATGAATGACTGGACGATCTTGCCGCCGGGCAGCTCGACGTAGAACACCGAATGCCCGCCGAGGTAGGCGATGTCATGCACCTTGCCCCGGGACCAGTTGTAGCGGTGCTCGGGTTGGTTGGTGCTGACCAGCATCTTTTCCGGGCGGATGGCGTAGGTCACCGACTTGTCCTGCACCGAGGTGCTGACGCCGTGGCCGACGTAGATCTGCTGTTCCAGCTCCGGGCAGTGGATCACCGCGTGGCCTTCCAGGTCTTCGATGACGGTGCCGTCGAAGGCGTTCACGTTGCCGATGAATTCGCAGACCATGCGGCTGACCGGGGCTTCGTAGATGTCGATCGGGCTGCCGATCTGGGCGATCCAGCCCAGGTGCATGATGGCGATGCGCTGGGCCATGGTCATGGCCTCTTCCTGGTCGTGGGTCACCATCACGCAGGTCACGCCGACGCGCTCGATGATCTCCACCAGTTCCAGCTGCATCTGCGAGCGCAGCTTTTTATCCAGGGCGCCCATGGGTTCGTCGAGCAGCAGCAGCTTCGGCCGCTTGGCCAGGGAGCGGGCCAGGGCCACGCGCTGGCGCTGGCCGCCGGACAACTGGTGCGGCTTGCGCCTGGCGTACTGGGTCATGTGCACCAGGCGCAGCATCTCTTCCACCCGCGCGTCGATCTCGCTGGCCGGCAGGCGGTCCTGCTTGAGGCCGAAGGCGATGTTCTGCGCCACGGTCATGTGCGGGAACAGCGCGTAGGACTGGAACATCATGTTGATCGGCCGCTCGTAGGGCGACATGTCGGTGATGTCCACGCCGTCCAGGTAGATACGCCCCTCCGTCGGCCGCTCGAAGCCCGCCAGCATGCGCAGCAGGGTGGACTTGCCGGAACCCGAGCCACCGAGCAGGGCGAAGATCTCGCCCTGGTGAATGTCCAGGGACACATCGTCCACGGCCACGGTTTCATCGAACTTCTTGGTCACGCGGTCGACTCTCACTAGCACCTTCTGCGGTTGCGGGTGACCTTCCAGAGCCTTTCTGTACGTGCTGGAGGCGTTTGCCATGTGGAACTCCCAACAGATGTCAGTCGTCGGGCCAAAGCGGCCCGGCTTAATAGATGGATGACAAACCCGCGGTGGCGGGTTTATTCGGCGCTGCCGTCCTGGCGGCCTGACGCTGGTTCTTGTTGTTAAAAGCAAGTTCTCGTAGTGCTGGGTGTGGCTTGAACCGCCCCACGGCCCGGGGCGGGCGCACAAAGGCGCACCGCCGCCGGCCGGGGGCGTGGCAGTCAATTTCGTGGGTGACGCTTTTGATCAGTGGCCGTTGCGCTGCGCCGCCCGTTGCCGGCAGGCATCGCCGAAGGCCTGGAAGATCCGCAGGTAGACCGGGTTCGATAGCACCTGCCATTCCGGATGCCACTGCACGCCCAGGGCAAAGGCCGTGCTGTGTTGCACCGACACGGCTTCGATCAGCCCGTCCGGTGCCAGCGCCTCGGCGCGCAGGCCGGGGGCCAGGCGGTCGATGCCCTGGCTGTGGATCGAGTTGACCTGGAATTCCTGGGGCAGGTCCAGGGCCTGGAACACGCCGCCCGCTTGCACCCTGACGGCATGGGCGGGGGCGTATTGCACGGCCAGGTCCGGGTGGTCGGCTTCGCGGTGATCGAGGTAGCCCGGCAACTCATGCACCTTCTGGTGCAGGCTGCCGCCGAAGGCCACGTTCATTTCCTGGAAGCCGCGGCAGATGCCCAGCACCGGCACGCCGGCGGCAATCGCCGCGCGCAGCAGGGGCAGGGTGGTGGCATCGCGCTGGGGATCGTGGGCGGTGCCCGGTTCGCTGTCCGGGCCCTGATAGTGGAAGGGCTCCACATTCGACGGCGAGCCGGTGAACAGCAGGCCGTCCAGGTTCTGCAACAGAGCCTCGGTATCGATGAGGTCCGCCAGGGAAGGAATGATCAGGGGCAGGCCCTCGGCCGCGCTGCTGACAGCACGCAAGTACTTGTCGCCGCTGACGTGGTAGGGGTGCAGCCCGATCTCTTTGACGCACGCAGTAACGCCGATCAATGGCTTGAATGCCATTTTTATCACCTCGAAATTCACGCTGGAACGAGTTTTTCCAGAGCTTATCCTCGTTGATTTTAATTAACAACTTCCGTGTAAAAAATTCTAAACGCAGCTCGTCGGATATTCGGTATCTGTGCGCCTATTGCCTGCTTGTGCGGCCATATAGGGCAAAATATTTAACGCTGTGGGCCCTGTGTTCGCTATTGACTTCACTTTTCCTTTCGGATTGACTGCTGCCACGAAACCGCTTTGAACATAATAATTAACACATAGGTGCATCATGTCGGTCCCACTGCGTGCCGTTCAGCTCAACGAAGCCAACGCCTTCCTGAAGAACCATCCCGAGATCCTCTACGTCGACCTGCTGATTGCAGACATGAACGGCGTGGTGCGCGGCAAGCGCATCGAACGTACCGCCCTGCACAAGGTGTACGAGAAGGGCATCAACCTGCCGGCCTCGCTGTTCGCCCTGGACATCAACGGCTCCACCGTGGAAAGCACCGGCCTGGGCCTGGACATCGGCGACGCCGACCGCATCTGCTACCCGATCCCCGGCACCCTCAGCGTCGAGCCCTGGCAGAAGCGCCCGACCGCGCAACTGCTGATGACCATGCACGAGATCGAAGGCCAGCCGTTCTTCGCCGACCCGCGCGAAGTGCTGCGCCAAGTCGTTGCCAAGTTCGACGAGCTGGGCCTGACCATCTGCGCCGCCTTCGAGCTGGAGTTCTACCTGATCGACCAGGACAACGTGAACGGTCGCCCGCAGTCGCCACGTTCGCCGATTTCCGGCAAGCGTCCGCAGTCGACCCAGGTCTACCTGATCGACGACCTCGACGAATATGTCGACTGCCTGCAAGACATCCTCGAAGGCGCGAAAGAGCAGGGCATCCCCGCCGACGCCATCGTCAAGGAAAGCGCCCCGGCGCAGTTCGAAGTCAACCTGCACCACGTCTCCGATCCGATCAAAGCCTGCGACTACGCGGTGCTGCTCAAGCGCCTGGTGAAAAACATCGCCTACGACCATGAGATGGACACCACCTTCATGGCCAAGCCGTACCCGGGCCAGGCCGGCAACGGCCTGCACGTACACATCTCGATTCTCGACAAGCAAGGCAACAACATCTTCGCCAGCGACGACCCGGAAACCAACGACGCCCTGCGCCACGCCATCGGCGGCGTGCTGGAAACCCTGCCGGCGCAGATGGCGTTCCTCTGCCCGAACGTCAACTCCTACCGCCGTTTCGGCGCGCAGTTCTACGTGCCGAACTCGCCGAGCTGGGGCATCGACAACCGTACCGTGGCCGTGCGCGTGCCGACCGGTTCTTCCGATGCCGTACGCATCGAACACCGTGTCGCCGGCGCCGACGCCAACCCCTATCTGCTGATGGCTTCGGTACTGGCCGGTATTCACCACGGCCTGACCAACAAGATCGAGCCCGGCGCGCCGGTGGAAGGCAACTCCTACGAGCAGAACGAGCAGAGCCTGCCGAGCAACCTGCGCGACGCCCTGCGCGTGCTCGACGACAGCGAGGTGATGGCCAAGTACATCGACCCGATGTACATCGACGTGTTCGTCGCCTGTAAGGAAAGCGAGCTGGCCGAGTTCGAAAACTCGATCTCCGACCTCGAATACAACTGGTACCTGCACACGGTCTGATGGCCGTTCCTTATCCTGCGTTGAGTATTTGCCATGACTAAATCCCGCAGCGACTGGGAGCAGCGCTTCCAGTCCTTGACCCTCGAAGGGCGCGCCTTTATCGACGGCCAGTATTGCCACGCCGCCAGCGCGGCCACCTTCGAGTGCATCAGCCCGGTGGACGGGCGCTTTTTGGCCAACGTTGCCAGCACCGACGAGGCCGACGCCAACCGGGCGGTGCAGGTGGCACGCCAGGCGTTCGAGTCCGGCGTGTGGTCGCGCAAGGCCCCGGCCGAGCGCAAGCGCGTGCTGATTCGCTTCGCCGATTTGATTCTCGAGCACCAGGAAGAACTGGCGCTCCTGGAAACCCTGGACATGGGCAAGCCCATCGGCGATGCCCTGAGCATCGACGTGCCGGCCACCGCCAACGCGATCCGCTGGAGCGCCGAGGCTATCGACAAGATCTACGACGAAGTCGCGGCCACGCCCCACGATCAACTGGGCCTGGTGACTCGCGAAGCCTCCGGCGTGGTGGCGGCCATCGTGCCGTGGAACTTCCCGCTGATCATGGCCAGCTGGAAATTCGCCCCGGCCCTGGCGGCGGGCAACTCGTTCATCCTCAAGCCTTCGGAAAAGTCGCCGCTGACCGCGATCCGCATCGCCCAGCTGGCGCTGGATGCCGGCATTCCCAAGGGCGTGTTCAACGTGCTGCCGGGCTACGGCCACACCGTGGGCAAGGCCCTGGCCCTGCATATGGACGTGGACGTGCTGGCGTTCACCGGCTCCACCGCGGTGGGCAAGCAACTGCTGGTGTATTCCGGGCAGAGCAACATGAAGCGCGTGTGGCTGGAGGCGGGCGGCAAGAGCCCCAACGTGGTATTCGCCGACGCGCCGGACCTGCGCGCCGCGGCAGAAGCGGCGGCCAGCGCCATTGCTTTCAACCAGGGCGAAGTCTGCACCGCCGGTTCGCGCCTGTTGGTGGAGCGCTCGATTCGCGAGCAATTCATTCCGCTGCTCGTGGAGGCCCTCAAGGCCTGGAAACCCGGGCATGCCCTGGACCCTGCGACCCGCGTCGGCGCGCTGGTGGATCAGCGTCAGTTGGACAACGTGCTGCGCTACATCGGCATCGGCAAGGAGCAGGGCGGCCAGCTGCTGGCGGGCGGCGCGCAGACGTTGGAAAGCACTGGCGGCCTGTATGTCGAGCCGACCATCTTCGACGGCGTGACCAACGCCATGACCATCGCCCGCGAAGAGATCTTCGGCCCGGTGCTGTCGGTGATCAGCTTCGACACCGAGGAAGAGGCGCTGACGATCGCCAACGACAGCATTTTCGGCCTCGCCGCCGGGGTCTGGACCAGCAACCTCAGCCGCGCCCACCGCTTCGCCCGTGGCCTGCGCGCCGGCAGCGTGTGGGTCAACCAGTACGACGGCGGCGACATGACCGCGCCGTTCGGCGGCTTCAAACAGTCGGGCAATGGTCGCGACAAATCGCTGCATGCCTTCGACAAGTACACCGAGCTGAAAGCGACCTGGATCAAGCTCTAGGCGCTTTACGAAAACTCGTCGAGCGGCGATCAGGCAAGGCAAAAACAGGCGAGGAACGGCCGGGGTCGCGTTCGACTGTAGGGGCCTACATGAGCATTCCGAGCCTGTTTTTAACGCAGCCTGATCGACGCGCAGACAGTTGTCGTTAAGACGACTACCTATAACAACGGCGGGGCGGGCTACGACCCGCACCTGCTGGGGAACTTCATGATGCAAACCTACGTAAACAGCTACTACGCCGCGACCCGCAACCAGACCGCCGACTTTCCTGTATTGGAAGAAATGGTCGAGTGCGACGTCTGCGTGATCGGCGCCGGCTACACCGGCCTGTCCTCGGCGCTGTTCCTCGCCGAGGCGGGCTACAGCGTCACCGTGCTCGAAGCGGCCAAGGTCGGCTTCGGTGCCAGCGGGCGCAACGGCGGGCAACTGGTCAACTCCTACAGCCGCGACGTCGACGTGATCGAGTCGCGCTACGGCGAGAAAAGCGCCGAAGTGCTGGGCAGCATGATCTTCGAAGGCGCCGACATCATTCGCCAGCGCATCCAGCATTACGACATCCAGTGCGACTACCGCCCGGGCGGGATCTTCGCCGCCATGAACAAGAAGCAGCTCAAGGGCCTGGCCGAACAGAAGGCCAGCTGGGAGCGCTACGGCAATAACAACCTGAAGCTGCTGGACCAGGCGCAGATCGCCCAGGAAGTCGGTTCCGACGCCTACGTCGGCGGCCTGCTGGACATGCAGGGCGGGCACATTCACCCGCTGAACCTGGCCCTGGGCGAAGCCAGCGCCATCATCGGCCTGGGCGGCAAGATCTTCGAGCAGTCGGCGGCGCTGGAAATCACCTACGGCGAACCGAATATCGTGCGCACCGCCAAGGGCGTGGTGCGCGCCAAGTACCTGTTGATCGCCGGCAACGCCTACCTGCAGCAGGACCTCGACCCACGGGTGACCCGCAAGAGCATGCCGTGCGGTTCGCAGATCGTGGTCACCGAACCGCTGCCTGCACAAATGGCCCGCAGCCTGATCCGCAACAACTACTGCGTCGAAGACTGCAACTACCTGCTGGACTACTACCGCCTCACCGCCGACAACCGCCTGCTGTACGGCGGCGGCGTGGTCTACGGCGCCCGCGAGCCGAACGACATCGAGCAACTGATCCGGCCGAAGATCCTCAAGACCTTCCCCCAGCTCAAGGACGTGAAGATCGATTACCGCTGGACCGGCAACTTCCTGCTGACCATGTCGCGAATGCCGCAATTCGGCCGCATCGAAAAGAACGCCTACTACATGCAGGGCTACAGCGGCCACGGCGTCACCTGCTCGCACCTGGCCGGCAAACTGATCGCCGAAATGATCCGCGGCGACGCCGAACGCTTCGACGCCTTCGCCTCGCTGCCGCACATGCCGATGATCGGCGGCCGCACCTTCCAGGCCCCGCTGACCGCCATGGGCGCGGCGTACTACGCGCTGCGCGACCGCTTCGGTATCTAAGCGACAGGGCACATGGGCATGGCGCCCCGCGTTCCTGCTCTTGTAGGAGCGCAGCTTGCTCGCGATGAACGATAACGCGGAGCGCCAGACACTCCGCGTCTCCAGGTTTGGCGCCCGCTGCGTCGGAATGCCGCCCAGGTCGTACGCAGCCTCGCTAACGCTCGACAGCGGCTACAGACCCCAGACGGCCTCAGCACCGGGCCAACCTCGGCTCAACGCCGACCTGTAGCCGCTGCCGAGCCCCAGCGAGGCTGCGCCGAGGTCCGCAGGACCTCCCAAGGCCCGCAAACCCACCGTAAAATCCCCGTAAACCCCTCATCGCCAGCCCTTACAGCAGCGCCGTCAAACATGTTTAAATAGCCGCCTTTCAGGCTCCAGAGGCACCCAAATCGCGACAATCGCGACCCAAGCGCCGAATACCCTTAAGTTCCTCTCGCATAAGGCTGTTATGGACACGGGCACCCGACTCAAACTCGTTCGCGAAAGCTACAAACTGTCCCAGCGCGAGCTGGCCCGGCGCAGCGGCGTGACCAACGCCACCATCTCCCTGATCGAACAGAACCGCGTCAGCCCCTCCGTCAGCTCCCTGAAAAAGCTGCTCGAAGGCATCCCCATGTCCCTGGCCGACTTCTTCACCTTCGACCAGCCCCCGCGCGAACACCAATACGTCTTCCGCGCCAACGAACAACCCGACCTCGGCCGCGACGGCGCCCGCCTGCTGCTGATCGGCGCCGCCCTGCCAACCCGCCAGATGCGCTTCCTGCGCGAACAATACGCACCGGGCGCCAGCTCCGGCGACGAGCCGATCGTGCATGCGGAAGGGGAGGAGTGCGGCCTCGTCACCCGTGGCACCGTGGAACTGACGGTGGACGGGCAGGTGAGCGTGTTGAACCCAGGGGATGGGTATTATTTTCCGACTACGCTGCCGCATAAGTTTCGGAATATTGGACAGGATGAGGCGGAGATTATTAGTGCGAATACGCCGGCGAACTTCTGAAGCACTCTCTTAATCTTGAACGGCTATTGATAGCTGCTTACCCTCATCACTGCTGTGATTTACGGGGCACTCTTGAGCTATTTCTCGGTTCTTGAATGCTGATGAGTAATGTAGATATCTGATTGGTTGAGGAGCGTTCGCTGCCGGCCGATTCTGTTGAAAAAGTCGGCCATGGTTTGCGCATCAGAAAAGTACGCGTCCGAGATTGAAATCTTTACTTTTGGCAGGGCTTCCCGGACTCGGATTTCACGTAGCAGCGTGCAAAAAAGGCGTTTTCACCAGTCAATGATCAGGCAGTTTGGGCAGACCGACTTTTTCAACAGAATCGGCCAATAGCAGACGTTCATGAGCGACCGTTTGCGACCATACCTGTTAGGCAATCTGAGGACGTGAGTCGGAGGATATGTGCCAAGGCGCTGCAGACGTTATGGACATGTTTCTGCGTTTGAGTCCGGAACGGGCTGTAGAGCGTGCCGCCCGCTGGAAAATGTGCTTAGAACCTCGTCAAGGCTGATTGAACAGGCCTACGGATCACCCGAAAAGTAGGCTTGACAAAAGCTCGTGCCCTAATAAGATGGCGTCCTCTTTACGCGTTTTAGGAGCTTTCGAGCTCTAGTCCGGTGTATAGCCAGACTCTAATTTATTGAACGGTATTAGTTGCGACGAAGGCTCGCGTGGGCTTCACTCGTCGCACTCGTACCTCGCACTCCTCGCAAAGCCCACGCGAGCCTTCGCCGCTATATCTTGGTAAAGAGAACCTCCTGGAGACGCAAACAAATGCCATGGACTAGGGTTGACTAAAGTGACTTTGAAGTTCGACGATAAAAGGCTCGAGTCGCTAGCGCATATTTCTCTCGAAAATTCCCGTATCGTCCTGACTCATCCAATCCTTTTTCTCTGCGGCGGCCAGGTCGACATTAAATCGCCTGCGCCGATCTCTGTTAGAGGGGCGCTTGTTGAGTATTTGCATAAAGCCCAATGTCATCTCGCGGACAGTATTACTCTTGCTGAAGACTTTAAAGACTGGATTCATGATGCTGTTTATAAAGATCTCTTGGCCTTTGAGAGTGACATTGCTCACATATCGTCCCTGATAGTTATAATTCTCGAAAGTCCAGGTGCGCTAGCTGAGCTGGGGCTGTTCGTGAAAAACAAAGCGCTCAAAAATAAAATACTAGTTTTTGTAAGACAGGATCATTATGAGGAAAGCTCCTTCATAAGGCTTGGGCCGTTAAGATATCTACAAGGCGTAAAGGAAAGTAGCGTCTGCTCATATCCATGGGATAACGATGATCTGGCAGGAAGCCTTTCTACCTCATTGAAAGAAATGAGAGAGGATATTTTAGGTGCGATATCAAATCGAGATGGTTCAGA
Source organism: Pseudomonas sp. GW821-FHT09E12 (assembly GCF_059416085.1). NCBI lineage: Bacteria > Pseudomonadati > Pseudomonadota > Gammaproteobacteria > Pseudomonadales > Pseudomonadaceae > Pseudomonas > Pseudomonas sp. GW821-FHT09E12. Next base: position 192,352 of record NZ_JBWKOM010000002.1, read on the forward strand.
GGCGTTCAATATAGATAATGAGGGACATATCGCCTTTGTAATCTATGAGGTTGTGAAAGTTTTCAGGGCTTTAAAGTTCATGGAGATTGAAGCTTATCTTCAGGCTATCGATATTAATATTTCAAGAGATAAGCTCAAAAGGCTTCTTTTTCTTCTCGGTAAGTTCAACTTGATTGACAGTTCAAAGCGAGGGCATGTCGAGTATTATTATGTTACTCTCGATGTAGTTATGGTGGAGTTTGCGGGTAAATTTGAACCGACTAAGGTGAAGCTTGCAGCCCAGCAGTATTATGCAACTAATGATGGCGAGACAAAAAGAATGCATGTTATTCAGTCGGCCTATGCTAAAGCTGCTCCCGAGCCAGTCATCTTACCAGCGGGGGCGGATTGATGCTGATTTTAGAAGAGCTGGCAAGCAAGCTACTGATTAGCACAGCGGAATTAGTAACCTTTGTGAATACGGCGCCTTATCGATATAAGGTATATACAATCCCTAAAAGGAGCGGTCGAGGGGTAAGAATTATTGCGCAGCCTACAGAGGTGCTAAAAGTGATGCAGCGCATGGTTCTCGATAGCTACTTGAAAGGGCTTCCTGTCCATGATTGCGCCACAGCATATAGAGATGGAGTAAGTATCAAGGAGAATGCTACCGCGCACCTAGATAGCAAATATCTTTTAAAAATGGATTTTTCAGACTTTTTCCCTTCTATAAGCCCGAGCGACCTTATTTCGCACATAAAGAGACATAGAGGAAGTGTTTCTCGAGAAGATGCATATGCAGTAAAAAAGATCTTTTTCTGGGCTAGAAAGAAAGATCCTTTGCACAGACTTAGTATTGGGGCACCATCATCACCTTTTATATCGAACACCTTGATGTATGAATTTGACTGTAAGGTTTTCGATGAATGTGCTCGCATAGGTGTTAGATATACTCGGTATGCGGATGATCTTACATTTACTACTAATACTCAAGGCGTGTTGTTTGGGCTTCTCGATATAGTTAATAAGATCTGCGCCGAGCTCGCTTACCCAACTTTAAGAATAAATTCAGACAAGACTGTTTTTTCATCAAAAGGAAATAACCGTCATATCACTGGGCTTGTGCTGACAAATGACAACAAAGTATCGCTAGGTCGGGAGAGGAAAAGATACTTCAGGTCATTGATTCATAAGTATTCACTTGGCGAATTGTCTGGTGAAGATATCTATGCACTCAAAGGGCGGCTGGCATTCGCGAAGCATGTGGAACCAACATTTTATAGTGCCGTGATTCAGAAGTACGGTGCCGAACTCATCGCCTCAATTATGGTATTTCAAATCTTAGAGTAGGGCATTTGTCCCAGATTTTGACTTGTCCACAAATAATCCTTAGTTACAATTCTCAATCGCTAAAACTTAATGTGATAGGTCGCAGCAGAGCTGCGTTAGCGTGAAGCCGGGATCATTGCCTGCGGGTCGATTGCGGTCTGATGCTGCCGATTGAATGCACAATCCATAGAGTTGGTCGCTAATGTAGTGATTGGCCTATGGCTTCTTAGACTGAAACCAAGCGGTTATATAGTTCGCGCCGATTGCCCCAACTATAGCTGGGAACATTACGGTCCACAGTGAATTATTACGTTGGGCGTGCTCAATCATTTCTTCTGTCATTGTCCCTCTGTCTTTAAGAAAGCTAAATATCGAAGAAAATTCCGTCATCATACCTAAAACTAAAGTGGCCTCAACAATCAAGATGATGCCTGTTAAAAGCGAGGTGAGTCTCCAAGGCTCATGCCCTTTAACCAGCGTAAGTATAAGGAATGCTGGGGCCACACCCATTACCACGCCAAAAATTAGCGGAAAATCTTCCATCTCAAACCTCAATTAAATCTAAGTCTGCGTAATTATATCATCAAGGATAAGTTCGAGGAGTATTCACTACCTCATATCTTTCGGCTAGTAGGCAGTGTCTAGTGAGAGTCTGCTTCTGGCCGACCCCTGCCGGTGTTGACAGGCTGGAGTCGGCCAGAGCGGAAGCTCACGAGTGGCTAGCCCCAATCAAAAAGTCGATAAGGAGGCCTATGAAGCTAAGGGTCGAAGCAACTGAACAAACACGTCAAATTAAGCCGCATACGGTAACCAGCGCAGACCAAAAAATTAAAACATACCAGCTTTAATAAGTGCCTTAATTAACTCCTTAACCACTTCCAGCGATAGAAATTTTGCACCACTTGCAACCCAGCCAATTGCCTTTACTTCTGGAGTCTGACTATTTAAAAACGACTCAATCACCCCGTAGAGCTCATGAAAGCCATGAATCAAATCTGCGCTGTCTAAATTAGCAACAGAAATATCAGAAAGCCCTTCCTGAGTCGCCTTACAGAATACAACGCACGGTTTGCGAGCCGCTTCAGCGCCTAAGGCAGCGAGCAATACAGAATTAAAACTTGAAAGCACCTGATCATTTCCTGAGTGCAAATAGAAAATACTTAGGTCTTTCCCAGAAAGTCTATCCAGCTGAGTAAACACCCCTTCACTTTTTAAAACTCTCTTAAAATCGCGATCCTGAAAGTCATAAAAAATGAAAGCGATAGACTTCGCTCTGCCTTTTTCGACATGATTAATAGCGATTTTTTCAAATTCGGCTAAAAAAGTTTTAACGCTATGGCCAATACCGTTGCCAGACCCCTGCTCATAAATTGGTATCATAAATCCGTCCCTACGTGGTTTTTATCTATTCCGTATTTTACTAGTTCAGCTTCCGCACACCAATGGGTGCAGTTTTATGAATAACATGAAAAGAAGATTTCTTGAATGCCTATGATGATTTTTCCGACTGCAGCTACCAGAAACGATGACCAGGCCTATGTCTCCACTTTCGTCTCAGGTGTAGTCTTGGTGTTTTTTTAACAAAATTAATCGCTCTTGGATTCATAGGCGTCTTCGAATGATCGATTTTGGCCGAAAGTAGCCATTCACAAGCTGATCACGGCATATTTTTGAAACGATAAACCGAACAATCTTCCACCTAAAAACTGTCCTCAAGCGAATACCGCTTCTATAGTTCAGCACGTCATTGCTGACTGATGACTGGTCATCGCGGGCCAAAAACTATGTGCATAGCGCCTCATTCATCAACTGACTCCCTGCTTGGTTGCGGGGTGGGGCAGGGCTTAAATACTCATGGAGATTCACCAATGACCCGCACAGAAATTTGCAACCTCGTTCCACTCACCCGCAACGACACCGACCATCCCGTCCTCTACCTGGACGCCAACGCCTCGCTCTCCGATCTCTACACCTGCGCCCAGCAACGTATCGGCGCTGCCCGCAATCTGCTGGAAATCCTCGACTGTGCTTCCGGCGCTCAAGATGTTGCCCAGATCCGTTCTGCCATCGGCCTGCTGCTTAGCGATGGCTGTGATCTGTTGCGCACCCTGGGCGATAAGTCTCAGGTGCTGAACGCTTAATCTCGACAACCAACGGCCGGGCAGCGCAAGCCCGGTCGTTTATCCAGGCGGCGAAAACCAGCAGAGCCCAGCCGGCGCGCGGGGCTCTTTCTCGGCTTATCGGTAGGCGATGCGCACTGTCCGGTTCAGGCAATCAACTCGACTTTGCCGGTGGCCAGGCGGTAGATGCCGCCTACGATTTTCAGCCTGCCTTTGTCGAGCGCATCGGTGAGCAGTGGCGTGGCCTGTTTAAGGCTGTCGACCGAGTCCTTGATGTTTTGCGCCGTGGCATTTTCCATAAGAACCCCGGGTTGCTTGAGCACTTTCTCGATAGAGGGTTTGAGTGCATCGGTCAGTTTCTGGATATGCCCAGGAAAAACGGCGTGGTCTTTTACGGCTTTTATACCGGCCTCGATGGCGCCGCAGCTCTCATGGCCCAGTACGAGAATAAGTGGGGCGCCGAGTACCGCGACGGCATATTCGAGGCTGGCCAGGCCTTCGCCGGTTACGAAGTTGCCCGCAACGCGTATGGCGAAAAGATCGCCTCGGGCTGTGTCGAAAGCGTATTCGGGGGCGATCCGCGAGTCGGAGCAACTGAGTACCGCCACGAACGGGTTCTGCCCGGAAACCAGGGCTTCGCGCTCGTCCTTGAAATCGTGGGTCTTTGAGTTTCCGCTGACATAACGCTCATTACCTTCGATCAGCCTTTGCAGTGCCTGGTCGGGGCTGATGGCGTTTTGTGGTTTGGGCGGCGCGGCGGTTTTTTCGGCGGCATGGACCAGCCTGTCTGGCAGTACGCCGGCTATCAGCAGGGCGCCTGCCCCCAGTCCGGCGAAGCGAAGAAAACGACGACGATCGTGGGTGTTTGCGGCGGAGTTTGAATCACATGATTCACACATGATTTTGTGTTCTCGGGTCGACTCGGTGGGAATGACTGCCATTGGGGGCCAGGAACCTTCGGCCCTGGAATACTGGAGTCTAGACGGTCTGTAACACGATGTTTTCCGCGGCCTCGAAGGGTTGCAAAGAGTGACCTTCGGACGCTGCGTGACTCACTGAACGCTTTTGCAAGCACCCATGAGGCGGAGGAGAGAAGAGCGGAATTGTTTTGAGGGCAACGGGTTCAGTCATCAGCCCCCGGCACCGCCGGGGCGTCTTGAAGCTGGGTCCGATAGGTTTTGTAGAGCTGCTGGACTTCCGGGTTATCCAGGCTCTCGTAGGTAATGTCTTCTTTGTCGAGTCCACCCAGGCCGCGAATGCCACCGATCATCTGTGGCCACTCGTCACGGCTTGTTATGGCAGTTACGAAAGGTTTCAGGTAGTTGTCGAGGTGCCCTTGGAAAGGCGCTCGAATTTCGTCGCTCAGTGCTCGCAGGTAGTCATCTTTGTTCGTTCTGGACCAATTGATCGCAAATCTGGCCCGGTAGCAGAGTTCCATGAAAACCAGTAGGAGGGTGCGTCCGTTGCCATCCAGGAAGGGGTGGGCGAATGCCAACTGGCCCATGACCTCTCCTGGTCTTTCTTGGAACTTTTTCTTGTCTGCCGCCAGCTTGAGCGCATAGTCGACGGACCTCTTGATGAAGTCAGGGCGCTCGAAAATGGTGCTGTGCGGGTCGTTGTATGCGCCTTTGAATATGGCGAGATGCGGGACTAGCTCATTTCGATCTTTGCCCGCCCAAGGATAAAACCCGCCAAACAGGATCTTGTGAACCTTAAGGATGGCTTTGTAGTCAGGTCGCCTCTTTCGAGCCAAGTGTGAAAGCGCTTCTTCGATACTCAGTTCGAAGACAAAGTGCTCAGATTATTTGACTTCGACAGGGTCTTTGAGGCGTTGATGATTTCGAAGATAGCCGGCCGTTTCGAAATCACCGAAAGGATCGAAACTCATGCGCTAAGTTTCTTTTTGGCCTGCCTTTTTTCCTGGAGATAGCGCTCCTGAAATGCAAGGGTTTGGCTCTTGCTCAGTACGCCTTTCTTTTTGAGATTGACCAGTAATCGCTCAATGCTATCCAGCTCGACCGAGTCACCGGCAAGGCGGGTGATGGTGGCAGCCATGCGACTCATGCTGTCAGGCTCAGTGGTGACCTTGTGAGCCTTGGCAAGCTTGCGAACTTCACTGGCAACGCCAGAAACGGCGGTTTTGCTCATCGAATAACCCTCCATTAGCCGTCAAATCATAGCATCAACGCCTGCTTGTTTATGTCGGTGCCAAGCTTCTGATCGCCTCGATTTGTTACGTACTAAGAGACGCTATAGAGGGGGAGCCGAGCGGGCTTATATGGAGGCCCTGGCGGCGCGGCTGGCGGGGTTGTCGCCGCGCAATTGGTTCCGAGATCAGGCTACGTGAAACCCTGGCAATCTACTGCTCGCTCAAAACAAAAAGGCCCCGACAAGGCGGGGCCTTTTGCTTCAAGCCGCTGCCACCCGCTCAGTTCGTACAAGTAAGCCGTGAATACTTCGGCGGATCGAGCAGGATCCCCGGGGTCATGAAGGTCGAGCAGTTGAAGACGCGGCCCTTGGCGGTGGTGGCTTTGAAGGTCAGTTCCGAGCCGCCGAGGAAGTCTTCCTTGCCTTTGGTGACGGGGCCCATGGTGAGTTCGTCGGTGGAGGCCAGGCCAATGGTTTCCGCGGTGACTTTGTGTATTTGCAAGACATTGGGGTTGGTCGAGCAACCGGCCAAGGTAGCCGCCAGAAGCAGTAACGCGGGGGCAAAGAGGTAGTTTTTGTTCATGGCATATCTTCCTTAATAGTGTTTCGCCCTGGTTATCAGCGATCCTCAACGGGGCACGTCAGAAAACGTGGAGTCAGGGAATCTGGCACAGCCGGCCCCTGTTAAATCTGACTCAATAGGGGGATTTATTTCAGCATGGCGTTGGAGGGGGGCATATAGGGCAAATGTGCTATGCCGAGGGCATTTCAGGGCTCTGCTAAAACCCGAGCCATTTCCTCGGTGCTGTACAACGCCTGTCGCCAAACTCTAAAATGAGAAGCATTATCATTAATGCGGATCTGACATGCACGACGACAGCTTTGCCTCGCCCGTCGCCCGGTTGTATGCGAACCATCACGGCTGGCTTCGCGGCTGGTTGCATCGGCGGCTGGGGCACGGTGCCGATGCCGAGGACCTGGCCCACGACACCTTTGTCCGCGTGATGCGCTCGCAAGAGGATGTGCGCGAGCTGCGCCAGCCCATGGCGTTTCTCGCGACCATTGCCAATGGCTTGCTGATCAATCGCTGGCGGCGCCAGGCGATCGAGCGGGCTTACCTGGAAGCGCTGGCGGCGCGGCCGGTGGCCGAGGAGCCTTCGCCGGAAGAGCGGCATTTGATGATCGAAACCCTGTTGCAGTTGGATTCGCTGCTGGTGGGGTTGTCGTCGCGGGTGCGGCAGATTTTCTTCTTGTCCCAGCTCGACGGCTTGACCTACCCGCAGATCGCCGCGCGGTTGAACCTGAGCGTGGCCCAGGTGCAGCGGGCCATGGGCAAGGCGTTCAGTGTCTGTTACGCGAGCCGTTTTGAATGAGTGGCGCCGTGGTTGATCCGCGGGTGCGGGACAGCGCCATCGACTGGATGGTCCGCGCGCAGTCCGGGCTGATGAGCGATGTCGAGCATCAGGCCTTGCAGCAGTGGCGGCAGGCGAGCGCCGAGCATGAATACGCCTGGCAGCGGGTCAGCAGCTTGCCGCTGATGCTGCAGCCCGGGGCCAATCTGTTGGCCGATGCCACGGCGCGGCGGGCACTGGAGTCGGCCGGGGCCGATCCGCAGCGGCGTCGGCAGGTGCTCAAGTGTCTGCTCGCCCTGGGACTGTTCGGCGGGGTTGCCTGGCAAGGGGCGGATTCCATCCTGGTGCGTTCGGCCCTGGCGACTTACCGCACCAGTATCGGCGAGCGTCGGCGCTGGGCCCTGGCGGACGGTGGCTCGCTGTGGCTGAACACCGCCAGCGCCGTGAACCTGGAGCTGACCGCGCAGCGGCGCAGTGTGCAGTTGGTCGAGGGCGAGCTGGCGCTGGATACGCCGGCGGAATCGGCGTCGCTGCAACTGCTGACCCCGGACGCGGTGCTGTACGGCCGCGGCGCCAATCTGTTGGTGCGCCATGACCGCCAGGGCACCCAGGTGACGGTGCTGCGCGGCCTGGTGCAGGTCAGTGCGCGGCGCCATTGGCTACCAGTGCCGCTGCAGGCCGGTTGGCAAACCCGGATCGACCGCCAGGGCGTCGCGGCGCCGAGCCGCGTTGATCCGTTTATGGCCCAGGCCTGGCTGCGCGGCATCTTGCCGGCCGAACGCATGCGCTTGGATACCTTGCTGGCTGAACTCTCGCGTTACCGCCCGGGCTTTTTGCGTTGCAGCGAAGCGGTCGCGGCCTTGCGCGTGACCGGCAGTTTTCAGCTGGACGACACCGATGCCGCGCTGGCGCTGGTGGCCAATACGCTGCCGGTGCGCATCGAGCGACGAACCCGTTATTGGGTGACTGTGGTGCCGGCCTGAAAATATTTTTTCCCCGGGGCGCAGTTTTTTCGATCTGGCTTGGCCTTCAGGTATGACCCACCGGGACAGGTGGGTGCCAACCCCTAGGAGCCTTGCATGATCTTCCCCGCCCGAGCCTTGTGTGCCCGCACCTTTGGCCTGCTTTTCCTCAGCCTGCAACCGCTGTGCGGCGCGGCCGTGTTCGCGGCTGGCGAGCGCCAGCACTACAGCATCGACGCCGGCCCGCTGGACCAGGCGCTGTCGCGTTTCGGTGTGCAGGCAGGCATCAATATGGCGGGCAGCGCCACGCTGACAGAAGGCAAGCGCAGCCAGGGCCTGCAAGGCGATTTCAGCACCGAGGCGGGCCTGGCGCGGTTGCTGGCGGGAACCGGCCTGGGCTATCAGCGCCAGGTTGACGGCAGCTTCGAGTTGTATCGGGCGGGCGGGGATATGGTGCTGCCGTCGCAGAAAGTCGTCGGCGAAGACCTGGAGCAGAAGGAGGTGTACTCGGCGCCGCGATCCTCGGTGTATATCTCCGGTGAGGACATGCAGCGCTTTGGCGTGATCTCGGTCGGCGACATGCTCAAGGGCCAGCCTGGGGTGCAGGTCGGCGACAGCCGCAACGGCGGCGGCCTGGATGTGAACATCCGCGGCATCCAGGGCCAGAGCCGGGTGGCGGTGACGGTGGATGGCTCGCAACAGGCGCTGGATGTCTATCGCGGGTACGCCGGCACCCAGCAACGCAGCTACATCGACCCGGACCTGATCAGCGACATCGCCATCGACAAGGGCCCGAGCCTGACCTCCAGCGCCATCGGCGGCACGGTGAAGATGCGCACCCTCGGCGTCGACGACATCCTGCAGGACGGCAAGAACATCGGCCTGCGCTTGAAGGGCGACCTGTGGAACAACGGCGTCGCTCCCGCCTCCCGCGACGGCCACTCCTCGACCGAGGACCTGTACTCGGAACCGCACCGCAGCCGTGGCGGCCTGTTCGGTTCGAAGGCCGAGTCTGGCAGTGCCGCGTTCGCCTATAGCCATGAGTTTTTCGACGTGGTGGCGGCCTACGCCCACCGCAACCAGGGCAACTATTTCGCCGGCAAGAAGGGCCAGGACCGCTATCGCACCTATGACCGTTACGGCGACGAAGAGACGAGTGTGGCCACCACCTATAACGCCGGCGAGGAGGTGCTGAACTCCTCTTCGGAGACTGAGTCCTTCTTACTCAAGACCACCCTGCGCCCGGCGGACGGTCACACTTTCGACCTCGGTTACCGCCGCTACGACGGGCGTATCGGCGAAATCATGCCGTCGGACATTTTCCGTTTCGGCACCGGCGGCATCTACCAGTACCCCCTGGGCCATACCAAGATCGACACCTACACCGCGCGCTACCACTACCTGCCGGACGGCAATCCGCTGGTGGACCTGACGGCCAGCCTATGGATGACCGACGCGCAAACCAGCCAGCTGACCTCGGTGGCGGCCCCGGCTTCGCAAGCCTATCGCTCGGACCGCAAATGGAGCAGGCAGGCCGACCGCCGCATCGGCGGCGACCTGGCCAACACCTCGCATTTGCAGAGCGACTATGGCGATTTCAAGCTGGACCTGGGCGGCTCGTTCCAGGTCGAGGACTTGCGCCCGCAAAAGGGCGTGGTCACCACCCAGCACGACATCAACGCCAACCGCATGCTGCGCGAAGGAGAACGGCAGGAGTTCAGCCTGAACGGCAAGCTGGAATACCAGCCGGTCGACAGCCTGACCCTGTGGGGCGGCGGTCGTTATACCTATTACCGCAGCAAGGACCACGTCGCCCAAGCGACGGCGCGCTGGGAGGAGCGTGACTTGAGGTACCTGCGGGTCTCGAACGCGGACACCTCCGGCAACATGCTGTGGTTCCCGGACTCGAACGGGCAGTACACCGACGCCACGGACCCGCGCCGGAACAATGGCATTGTCTTCAACAACACCAACTTTCCGTTCGAGGGCATTCGCTACAACGACTTCGGCGCGACCGACTCGACGGTCTATCCGTCGCAGGTGGGCGAGGTGGTCAGCGGTTATGACTATTCCGGCAAGCAGAGCAACAGCGGCGGCGCCTTTGCACCGGCCTTCGGCATCAATGTCGAGGTGCTGCCAGACACCTTCGTCTATGCGTCCTATACCCAGGGGCTGCGCATGCCCTCGCTGTTCGAAACCAGCCAGGGCGTGTTGCAGACCACACCGGGCAAAGGCCTGAAACCCGAACGTTCCAGCAGCTGGGAAATCGGCGCCAGCACGCTGCACAAGGGCCTGCTGCTGGACAACGACTCGGCGGCGCTCAAGATTGCCTACTTCAACAACAGCATCAAGCACTACATCACCCGCTACTACGACCCGAGCCCGGGCCTGATGGGGCAGATGCGCTTCAGCAACACCGACAGCTTCAAGACCAGCGGCCTGGAGCTGCAGTCGCACTACGACGCGGGCCGGGTGTTCGCGGACTTTTCGTCCACCTACTACCTGAAGACCGAAACCTGCGACTCGGCCTTCGCCGCGCGGCTGCGGGCCAGCAGCAATCGCTATCGGGACTTGAGCAACACGCCGGACTGCACGCCGGGCAGCTTCATGGGCTCGTACTCCAACACCCAGAACCCGCCACGGTTCTCGGCGAACCTGACCTCGGGCCTGCGCTTTTTTGACCAGTCCCTGACCGTCGGCGGGCGCGCCACCTACAGCTCCGGGCCGACGGTCAAGGCCGACGAGAACTGGCAGACCGGTGCGACCACGCCGCAGCTGGTCTACCGTGAGGTGGCGCTGTTCGATCTGTTCCTCAACTACAAGTTGAAGGAGCACACCCACCTCAACGTTTCGCTGCAGAACCTGACCGATCGCTACTACCTGGACCCGCTGGCGCAGAGCTTCATGCCGGCGCCGGGGCGGACGCTGCGGGTGGGGGTGCTGACGAAGTTCTGAGGGCAGGGCGGGGCTATCGGCCGGCGGCAGGTGCTGGCCGATCCTTGCCTGTCAGCGGGCAGGGCTGGCGGTCAGGTCGCCGTCATCTATCGGCGTCAGCCCTGTGACCAGGGCCTCCAGCAGGACCCTGACCTTGGGCAGCGTTTCACGACTTTTGACCCAGGCCAGGTTGATCGGCATTCCCTCGCTTGCCCGATGGGCAAGCACCTCCACCAAGGTCCCTTCGTCCAGCTGCCGCTGGATGAGCCAGGACGGCAACTGCGCAATACCGCAACCGGCCATGGCCGCCATCACGATGCCTTCGCCATTGCCCACCACAAGCTGGGCGGCGACCTGCCGGCGCGTCGTGGCGCCCTGGTCGTCGGCGAAGCTCCAGGGATTGATTCTTCCGTCCACCCAGCCATAGGCGATGCACTGATGCTGTTGCAAATCGCTTTCGGTCAGCGGGACGCCCTGCCTGGCCAGGTAGGCGGGGGAGGTACAGAAGATGTGTCGCTCGCGGGCCAGGCAACGCTGCCCCAGCGTATCGGGCCCGGCATCCGCGCCGCCAATACGCACAACGATGTCCACGCCTTCCTTGAACGGGTCGACGAAACCGTCGGAGAAGGAAATATGCGGAGTCAGCGCCGGATGATCCTGGGCAAGGCGCAGCAGGATCGGCAGCACCTGGGCGCGGCCAAAAGCCCCTGGCAGGTCGATGCGAACACTGCCGCGGGCCTCGTTGGCTTCGGCCTTCAGTGCAAACTCGGCGTCTTCCAGGTCGGCCAGCACGCCGGTGCAGGTGCGATAGAAGGTCATCCCCGCGTCGGTCAGCGTCACGCGTCGCGTGGTCCGATGCAGCAGGCGAGTGCCCAGCCGGCCCTCCAGGCGTGCGATGCTTTTACTGACGGCGGAGCCTGTCAGGTGCATTTTCTCGGCGGCGGCCGTGAAGCTGCCAGACTCGGCCACGCAGACAAATACATCGATGCCCTTCAAGCGTTCGGAGGAAAACATAGACATTCCTTATTCGTGAATCTGGCTCCACGCACCCGGTAAAAACCATCAGCAATGAGAACTGGGTTCAGCAGTATGCTTGATCCGCGCCGGCTTTCCTGCGATTGCCACAGCGCGAACCCGACAAAAATAATGGCGATAACGATGAGGCAAGGATGCTGGCCACGCTAAGAAACTATCCGACCACGGTAAACCTGCTGCTTTCAGCGTCCCTGATCCTGACCCTCGCTCGCGCGATCACCCTGCCTTATCTGGTCATTTACTTATCGGGCCACTTCCACTTGAGCATCGCCGATGTCGGCCTGGTCATCGGCAGCACGCTGATCATTGGCTCGCTGTTGAGCCTGTATGGCGGGTTCCTGGTGGACCGGATGTCCAGCTACAGGCTGATCCTGGTCTGCAGTGGTGTGTTCACCGCGGGTTTCCTCGGCACCTTTGTCGCGCGCGATCTCTGGCTGTTCTACCTGTGCCTGGTGTCGATCAACCTGGCCTACGCAGTCATTGATATCGCCGTGAAATCGGGCTTTGGCAGCCTGCTTCCCGCCGCTGGCCGGGGCGAAGTGTTTTCGATCAAATACACGTTGACCAATATCGGTTATGCCGTCGGCCCCTTTCTCGGCGCGGGGCTGGCCGGGCTGGATATCAGCCTGCCTTTTCTGTTGTCCGCGGGGCTGGGCGCAGGGTTCTTGTTTATCTACTTCGTGTGGGGCGACAGGGGCTTGGCGGGCGTTGAGCCAAGCCAGCCCCGCGCGCCGTTCCTGGCCGTGGGCAAGCTGTTGCTGAGCGATCGCCGGCTGGTGTGCTTTACCCTGGGCGGGCTGCTCAGCGCCGTGGTCTTCGGCCAGTTCAGTGCCTACCTCTCGCAGTACCTGGTGGTGACCACCACAGCTGAAACTGCCTACCGGATTATCAGCAGCATCGTGGCCACCAATGCCCTGACGGTGATCAGCCTGCAATACCTCATCGGCAGAAAAATCTCCCAGCAACACTTGAGCCTGTGGCTCGCGGGCGGGCTGGTTATGTTTGTCCTGGGGCTGGCGGGCTTCGCCCTGTCGACCACCCTGGTGTTCTGGGTCGGCGCCATGGTCATTTTCACGCTCGGCGAGATTATCGTGTTTCCCGCCGAATACATGTTCATCGACAACATCGCCCCCAGCCATTTGCGGGGCATGTATTACGGGGCGCAGAACCTGAACAACCTGGGCGCGGCATTGGGGCCGGTATTGTGCGGGGCGGTCTTGGCGGTGCAGCCGCCCCAATACATCTTCTACATGCTGATGCTGTTCATCATCGCGGGCGGGATGCTGTACTTCCTCGGGGCTGCCATTGCCGGCAATACGGCGCCGGGGGAGGAAGGTGTCGCCGGGGGCTAGCAGGGAAGGGGTTGGAGGGTCGCTGAGAAGTAGCTGGTTCGAGCCGGCAGCGGCGTGGGTCCGGCGGGTTGGCCCGCTGATCGCCCGGGCCATTTCCTATGCCTGTGGGGCCAGCGCCTGTCGATTCAACGGCGGGCGCTGTTCCCCGGCCTGGCCATCAGCTGGACAGCGCCGTCACCCTGGCCCGCGCCGCGTGCAGCTTCTTGTAGCTGTCGATCAGCCGCAGGTGGCGGTCGATCCCTTCCAGCTTCATGCTGGTCGGTGTCAGGCCATAGAAGCGCACATCGCCATTCACCGAGCCAATCACCGCATCCATCCGCTCGTTGCCGAACATGCGACGGAAATTGGCTTCGTAATCCGCCAGGTCCAGATCTTCGTCGAGCTCCATCTCCAGCACCGCATTCATCGCCTGGTAAAACAGGCCACGCTCGGCGGTGTTGTCGTTGTACTGCAGGAACATCTCCACGCATTCCTTGGCTTCTTCATATTGTTGCAAGGCCATGAAGATCAGCAGCTTCAACTCCAGGATGGTCAGTTGACCCCAGGCGGTGTTGTCGTCGAACTCGATGCCGATCAGGGTGGTGATATCGGTGTAGTCGTCCAGTTCGCTTTCTATCAGGCGCTCGAGCAACGCCTGCAATTCTTCCTCGTTGAGGCTGTGCAGGTTGAGGATGTCGGAGCGGAAGAACAGTGCCTTGTTGGTGTTGTCCCAGATCAGGTCTTCCACCGGGTAGATTTCCGAGTAGTCCGGCACCAGGATGCGGCAGGCGGTGGCGCCGAGGTGCTCGTACACGGCCATGTAGGACTCCTTGCCCATGCCTTCGAGAATGCCGAACAAGGTCGCGGCTTCCTGGGCATTGGAGTCTTCACCCTGGCCGGAGAAGTCCCACTCGACGAATTGGTAATCCGACTGGGCGCTGAAGAAGCGCCACGACACCACGCCGCTGGAGTCGATGAAGTGCTCGACGAAGTTGTTCGGCTCGGTGACTGCCTGACCTTCGAACGTCGGCGGCGGCAGATCGTTCAAACCCTCGAAACTGCGGCCTTGCAGCAGCTCGGTGAGGCTGCGCTCCAGCGCCACTTCCAGGCTTGGGTGCGCGCCGAACGAGGCAAATACGCCACCGGTACGCGGGTTCATCAAGGTCACGCACATCACCGGAAACTCACCGCCCAGGGACGCATCCTTGACCAGCACCGGAAAGCCCTGGGCTTCCAGGCCCTGGATGCCGGCGAGAATCCCCGGGTATTTGGCCAAGACTTCTGCCGGTACATCCGGCAGGGCGAATTCGCCTTCGATGATTTCGCGTTTGACGGCGCGCTCGAAGATCTCCGACAGGCACTGCACCTGGGCTTCAGCCAGGGTGTTGCCGGCGCTCATGCCGTTGCTCAGGTAGAGGTTTTCGATCAGGTTCGACGGGAAATACACCACTTCGCCATCCGACTGGCGCACGAACGGCAGCGAAACAATGCCGCGCTCTTCATTGCCGGAGTTGGTGTCGAACAGGTGCGAACCGCGCAGCTCGCCTTCGCGGTTGTAGACCTTCAGGCAGTACGCATCGAGGATTTCGCTCGGCAGCTCGTCGTTGGGGCCTGGCTGGAACCAGCGCTCGTCCGGGTAATGCACGAACGGCGCGTTGGCGATCTCCTCGCCCCAGAACTGATCGTTGTAGAAGAAGTTGCAGTTCAGGCGCTCGATGAACTCGCCCAGGGCCGAGGCCAGGGCGCCTTCCTTGCTCGCGCCCTTGCCGTTGGTGAAGCACATCGGCGACTGCGCGTCGCGGACATGCAGCGACCAGACGTTGGGCACGATATTGCGCCACGAAGCGATCTCGATCTTCATGCCCAGGCCCGCCAGGATGCCGGACATGTTGGCGATGGTCTGTTCCAGCGGCAGATCCTTGCCGGCGATGTAGGTGGTGTGCGCCTCGGCGCTCGGCATCAACAGGGCCTGGGCATCGGCGTCGAGGTTTTCCACCTCCTCGATCACAAACTCAGGCCCGGCCTGTACCACTTTCTTGACGGTGCAACGGTCGATGGAGCGCAGGATGCCCTGGCGGTCCTTGTCGGAGATATCCGCCGGCAACTCGACCTGGATCTTGAAGATCTGGTTGTAGCGGTTTTCCGGATCGACAATGTTGTTCTGCGACAGGCGAATGTTATCGGTGGGGATATTGCGGGTGTCGCAGTACAACTTCACGAAGTACGCCGCGCACAACGCCGATGACGCCAGGAAATAGTCGAACGGACCCGGTGCCGAGCCATCGCCCTTGTAGCGGATGGGTTGATCGGCCACCACCGTGAAGTCATCGAACTTGGCTTCAAGTCGGAGGTTGTCGAGAAAGTTGACCTTGATTTCCATGGGGCACACCGAATAACGAGCAAAACGAAATGGCGGCCATTATCCGGTTTTTCAGCGCGAAGTCTTGCGCTTTTCGGCAAGCGGGCCAGGTGGTTGGGGGGAGGAGGTCGCGGCCTGCGGCATCAGCTCCTCTCATTCATCACCGATTGACATCAGGCTGGCAGCCCACGCTTGGCTGGCAGTGTAGCGGGCGTAATAAGCCAGCTTCTCTGCCTTACTCAAACCGGTAAAAAACGGCAGGAAGTACTGGTCGTTGTAGTAACCCTGGGCACCTTGCAACTGCGTTCCCCACCATGCAGGGTCGTAACCCTCGAAGGCTATCCAGGGCGGCGGAACGGCGAAACGCTGGCGCTGAATGGCTTCGAGAAAGTCAGTGCTGTTGGTTACCAGGCGCACCGTGACGGCGTTGAATTCCCGGGTGGATGTAAAGCAAATCAGGCGCTGGTGGTTTTGGGCGTTTTCATACTGCCTGACGGGAAGGTCGTTGAAGCTGCGCTCGTGGGTCAGGGTGAAGCTGGATTCGATAAGTGCCTGGAAAGAATCCCTGTCGCTCCCGTCGATCAGCAAGGTCCAGTAATAAGCCGGCACGCCTGTGTCTTCCAAAGAAACCGCGCGTAGTGGAAGGGGCAGGGCGGGAGTGTGTGGCAGAGGTTCGGTGAAAACCGCTTGGAGTTCTGACCGGGAGTAGCCAGAAATTTGCTCTTTGGGCGCGCGGTCAAAAAGACCTGCGATACGGTTGAAAAAACTCATATCGTCCTTGATTCAGCTTCGGTGGGTTTAGTGGAATGGCGCCTCAAGGCCATTGATTTAGGGTTCCTTGAAACCCGGAAAACCGTTGGCCGAGCGCCACTCTTTCACGGTCTTGATAATGCCCTCGGCTGAGCTGTCGGCGCCACGTTCGGGGTAATAGATCAGATCGGAGCCGGCGGGGTGCTCGGTGATTCGCTCGAACTCATCGAGTAACGGGTCGAGGACTTCATCAGGAGCCCCTTTGTTTGCGGCGAATAGCTCCTGCATAAAACTCATGAATTCAGCTTCGGTGTAATCAGAAAAAGTTTTTTGCACGGCTCTAGCTCCGATGAATATCAATATGATTTTTAGGAGTGGTTACTCGCAAATTATCAATGTTATATACCTCGCCGCCTTCTGAAACCTGATCTACATGATGGAGCTCAAAGGAGCGTTTTTTTCCTATATGGTCCTGCCTTCGTGCCTTGGGCGCATAGCCATTTTTCATACGTTGTATGTTGTCGGGAACAAATTGGCCACTCAGTTCTGGATTCGCTGCCACAGCCCTCCAAAACGCTTCCCGAAAAGCATCAAAGCTTCTGAACTCCCTCCCGCGCAACTGATCAGCAATCTCCGTGGGTATCGGAGAACCTAACCCGGAGTCGGCCCCCGCGAGCCAGAGACCTTCTACGTCCTGCCCCCGACCCGTAACCGTACCGGGCGTCTTGCGCACGCTCAGCACGATATAGAGCGGCCGAACCCCAGACCCCGGCGGGAACACCAGGATGAAGTCCTTGTACTCCGGCGGGTAGATTGGGTTGACGATGAGGGTGTCCGCCTGTTCGGTGGGCGGAAAGATCCAGATGTGCGGCGCTTGGGGCGCGGCCTCCAGCGGGGGGATGCCGGAGGTGCTGGACGGGTCCACCGCGGGTGTCCAGATCAGGGTGACGCCGTCGCCGAAGTCGGCCACCTGTTGCTGGCCTTCGGCAGCAAAGCGCACCACCGGGACCATTTCCCAGCCACGCTGCTTTTGCGTGTTGTAGCCATAGCCCTTGAGCGTGCCGTCGGGTCGTTGTTCGAGATGCAGGCGCACGCGGGTGCGGCCTTCTTTCAGCGCGTCGAGTTGCTCGGGCGTGTACAAGGCGCTGTCGCCCAGGCTCGACGGCCAGAGCATGGCCACCAGGCCTGAAGGGCAGTCTTTACTTTTACGGGCTGACAAGCAGGACGATTCTGGCTAATGCCGATCAGTTAAGGACGAGAGTGGGGGCTGGTGTAGGAGCGAGCTTGCTCGCGATGGACTTGAGAGCGCCGCGTTCATCCACTCGACACGCGTTATCGTTAACCGCCGTCGCGAGCAAGAACTAGGCGTCCCCCTTGTAAGCTGGTTTTACCTGCTTCGGATCGTGGTTCCCAAAGGTTTCAAGATCGTGAGCGAGCCTGATCCGGCTCAGGCTTCCCGGCCGTGGGCCGCCGCGGCCAGTTGTTCGGTATCGACCCGCACGAAAATCGAGTCGCCGATCGCCGTCAGCACATCGCCGGCGTAGACCTCGCAGATCACCCGGCTCTTGCGCCCGACTTCACCTTCGACCCTGGCGCGCAAGGTCAGGGGCACGTCCATCGGTGTGGGCTTGATGAATTTGATGCCGAGGTTGCCGGTCACGCAGTTGATTCGTGGCTGGCTGTCCAGGGCGCGTTTTTCAGCGCGGTAGTGGTAGGCCATGGCGGTCCAGTTCGAGTGGCAGTCCACCAGCATGGCGATCAGGCCGCCGTATACAAGCTCGGGCCAGCCGCAGTATTGGCTGTCCGGCAGGTGCTCGGCCATCACATGCACCCCATCCTCATGCCAGTGGCTCTTGATGTGCAGGCCATGGGGGTTGCGGCTGCCGCAGCCAAAACAAACGCCGTCCGGCGCGGTGCTGTCTTGCAGGGAGAGTGGGTGCATGTGTCTTACCTTTCTTATTGTTGGAGAAGGAAAACCTCAGGCCGCCTGTGCCTGTATCTGCAGGTCGCCGTCGATGTCCTTGACCAGCCCGCTGGCCAGCAGCAGGGGCAGCAGGCGCTGGTGCAGTTGCGGCTCGACGAATTCCTTGACGGTGTCCAGCGCCAGGTTGCCGCTGGTTTCCAGCTCGGCCTTGGTGTAGGACAGCCAGGCCTTCTTCAGCACCAGCAGCACGTCGCTGCCGGCAGTGGTGGCGAAGCGGCGGTGGGTGACTTTACCGCCGAAGTCGAAGCTGTGCTGGTAGGCATAACCGCTCTCGACGCCCGCGCTGGCGACACAACGACCGCAGGTGCATTTGCCGTCGCCGAAGGCCGTGCGCAGATAGGTGTTGAAGTCCACCACGGGCTTGAGCCCCAGGCGCTTGTCGACTTCGAACAGATCCCCGGTCAGTTTTTCTTCAGTGCTCAACGTCCATTTCCTCAAGTCATGCGGCGTGTTTTCACAGGGCCGCACGATACCAGCCAGACGCTTGCAGGGGTAATTTTCTGCCCGGAGGGGGCGAGAAACCCTGCGCCAGGAACCTGGACCGGCGGTTGTTGCCGAGCCTGGCGCCCGTAGTGAACAAGTGGCCAGTAAAAGAGAGGCATATTGCCTTCTCCGATAAGGCCCGATGCTGGCCCCGTGGTCACTCAATCACCGCCAAAATCACTTTAATTTCAGGTGGTTAGGTAGATCGAAAAATGCGCAATGTGTGGATGACGCTGACCTCGTTCGCCTTGGTCAGCGTGGCTGTCGCGGCCGAGGGCAAGGAGTTGCCGGCCAATGACCGGTATGTGTGCAGTTGGGGCGCGGGGACGGCGGCGCGGGCGCAGGAGCTGAAACTGTCGGGCGTTTCGCTGTATGCCGCGCGGCAGAAGCTGCAGACCTACAAGTTCAGCAAGGGTTGGATGCGCATGCTGGCCCTGGGCATTACCGAACAGACCTACGACAGCCCCTCGCGGGCCAAGCCGGCGACGGTGCGGCAGAGTTTTTACGACGATTGCGTGCGCTACAAGCTGGCGCGCAAATAACCGGGGAAGGCACGCGCAATTGCCGGTTGCCCGGGCTGCCATGCTGGCGTGGGCGCCGGCGATCCTGGGTCGAGGCATGTCGGCTTTGCCTCATGTACCCGGACCTTTGGTCCATGGGCCGATAGAATCCGCCGCCATCTGATCCGTATTTTTCTTCGTCACCTGCGTCTGTATCGGGATCAGATCTGGCCTGACAATAACGCACCCCTCAGGCGCACCGGCCCGCCGGCTGGAGCCTGAGGCTGCGTTCTGCTTTTCGCGCTGGCGAAAACCTATTGTTCAGGAGGCCTTTATGGCGAAGATGGCGATTTTCTTGTTTGGATTCTTGGCACTGACCATCGCGATCGGTCTGCTAGCGACCATCTCCCCGGTCTGAGGGGAAAGCTCAGCCCAGTCTCGCCGAGGCGGGCCGAACCGCTATTTGGAAAACTTCCTCGCCCCGGCCACGCACAGAATCACCGCCACGGTCACTCCCAGCATGCCCAGGCTGACCTGTTCATGCAGCAGGGTGGCCGCCAGGGCCAGGCCAAAGAACGGTTGCAGCAACTGCAACTGGCCGACGGCGGCGATCCCTCCCTGGGCCAGCCCGCGATACCAGAAGACAAAGCCGATCAGCATGCTGAACAACGCGACGTACCCCAGGCTCAGCCAGGCGGGCAGGGTGATGCCGCTAAACGAAGGTGGGGCACGCAACAGGCTCAGCAGCGCCATGACCGGCAGCGCCAGCACCAAAGCCCAGGAAATCACCTGCCAGCCGCCCAGGGTGCGGGAGAGCTTGGCGCCTTCCGCGTAACCCAGGCCGCAGACCAGGATCGCCAATAGCATGAGGATGTCTCCGGCCGGCGCGGCGCTCAGCCCCTGGGACAGGGCAAACCCCACCACCAGCAGGCTGCCCAGCACCGAGAACAGCCAGAACACCGGCCGCGGCCGCTCGCCGCCGCGCAGCACGCCGAACACCGCGGTGGCCAGTGGCAGCAAGCCCAGGAAGACGATGGAGTGGGCCGAGGTCACGTACTGCAGCGCTAACGCGGTCAGCAGGGGAAAGCCCACCACCACGCCCAGGGCGACTATCGCCAAGGGCCACAGCTGGTTTCTGTTCGGGCGTTTTTCCTTGAACAGCAGCAACAGGCACAAGGCCAGGACCCCGGCGATGCTGGCGCGGGCCACGGTCAGGAACAGCGGGTCGAATTCCAGCACGGCGACCCGGGTGGCCGGCAGCGAGCCGCTGAAAATCAGCACGCCGATAAAACCGTTGAGCCAGCCGCTCGCGGCCTTTTGCGTGGTGGGGTGTGGCAGGGGGGATGTCCGTTCCATTCAGGGGCTCAGCTCTGTTCAAGGGTAAGCGCCGCGCTGCAGGGCGAGATTGCGCCTGGGCTGCTCAGGCCCCATCCTAGGAGCGCTAAGCAATACAATCAAAATATTGTCATGGATACATTCCGCTATGGCCCGTGCCCGCTACAAACAACTGGTCGATGCTTTTGCCGCCGATATCCGTGGCGGCGCCCTGCCGCCCGGCGCCCGCCTGCCGACTCACCGCGAGCTGGCCGCCAGGGAAGGGCTGGCCCTGGTGACCGCTTCGCGGGTGTATGCCGAGCTGGAGGCCATGGGCCTGATCAGTGGCGAAACCGGGCGCGGCACCTTTGTCCGCGAGACCGCATTGCCGCCGGGCCAGGGCGTCGACCAGCAGGCCACTGCGGCGGGTACTCTGGACCTGAATTTCAACTATCCGGCGTTGCCCGGGCAGGCCGAAGTGTTGCGCGGCGGCCTGCGCCAACTGGCGGCCGCCGGTGACCTGGAGGCGCTGCTGCGCTACCAGCCCCACAGTGGTCGCAGCCACGAGCGGGCCGCGGTGGCGCGGTATCTGGTCTCTTGCGGGTTGCGGGTAGAGGCCGAGCAGGTGTCGATCGTCAGCGGCGCCCAGCATGGCCTGGCGACCACGGTGGTGGCGCTGCTCAAGCCCGGCGATGTGGTCGCCACCGATGCCTTGACCTACCCGGGGTTCAAGGTGGTGGCCGACGCCCACGGCGTGGAGCTGGTGTCGATTGCCCTGACCGAGCACGGTCCCGACCTGGCGGCCTTCGAGCAGCTGTGTCGCAGCCGACGGGTGCGGGCGGTGTACGCCATGCCGACCCTGCACAACCCCATGGGTTGGGTGCTGGATCTGGCGTGGCGCGAGCGTCTGGTGCACATAGCCCGCCAGCATCGCCTGCTGATTATCGAAGACGCCGCCTATGCCTTTCTCGCCGAGGATCCGCCCGCGCCGCTGGCGGCCCTGGCGCCGGAACTGACGGTGTATGTGTCGGGCTTTTCCAAGAATGTCGCCACCGGACTGCGGGTCGGTTTTGTCGTCGCGCCGCCGGCCTGGGTGCCGCTGATCGAACGGGTGATCCGCGCGACCACCTGGAACACCCCCGGGGTGATGACGGCGCTGGTCTGCAACTGGATCGACGACGGCACCGTGGCGCGCCTGGAAACCGAGAAGCGCCAGGATGCGCAAGCCCGGCAGGCGCTGGCCAGGGAGGTGCTGGACGGCCTGGCGTACACCGGGCATCCGGCGTCCTATTTCCTCTGGCTGCCGCTGCCCGAGGAGGTCCGTGCCGATCAGGTGGCCATGGCCTTGCTGCGGGAGAATGTCTCGGTGTCCACCGCCGAGCCCTTTGTCAGCGCCGCGCCGGTGCCCCACGCGATTCGCCTGGCCCTGGGCTCGGTCGATATGGATCAACTGCGGGTGGCACTGGAAAGGGTGCGCAAGGTGATTGCTCAATACGCCTACTGAAGGCCCCGCGCGGCAAGGCGCGGGAGCCCGTTGGCCGTCAGACCTTGAACTGGGTTACCAAGCCGTTGAGTTCCACCGCCAGGCGCGACAGGTCCTGGCTGGCGGCGTTGCTCTGGTTGGCTCCGGCCGAGGTCTGGGTCGCCAGGTCGCGGATGTTCACCAGGTTGCGGTCCACCTCGCGGGCGACCTGGGCCTGCTCTTCGCTGGCGCTGGCGATCACCATGTTGCGTTCGTTGATCGAGGTGATGGCCTGGGTGATCTGGTCCAGGGCCAGGCCCGAAGCGCGGGCGGCTTCCAGGGTCAGGTGGGCGCGTTCGTTGCTGTGGCGCATGGCGCTGACCGCGCCTTCGGTGCCTTCTTCGATGGTGTTGATCATGCTTTCGATTTCCTGGGTCGACTGCTGGGTGCGATGGGCGAGGGCCCGCACCTCATCGGCGACCACGGCGAAACCGCGTCCGGCGTCGCCGGCCCGGGCGGCCTCGATGGCCGCGTTGAGGGCCAGCAGGTTGGTCTGCTCGGCGATCGAGCGGATCACCTCCAGGACCTGGCCGATATTGCGCACATCCACCGCCAGGTGCTCGACCTGCTCGCAGGTGCGGGTCACTTCGTCGGCCAGGTCGCCGATGGAGTCGACGGTGTGCTGCACCTGCTGCCGGCCGTGGTGGGCGGTGGCGTCGGTTTCCCGGGATGCTTCGGAGGTGCTGACGGCGTTGCGCGCCACTTCTTCCACCGCAGCGGTCATTTCGTTGACCGCGGTGGCGGCCTGTTCCAGCTCGTTGCTCTGCTGGTGCAGGGTCTTGCTGGAATCCTCGGTCACCGCATGCAGTTCCTCGGCGGCCGACGCCAGCTGGCTGGAGGAATCGGCAATCTTCTGCAGGGTGCTGCGCAGGCTGTTCTGCATGCGTTGCAGGGCGTGCAGCAGGCGTGCCGGTTCGTCGTTGCCGGTCACGCTGATGGCATGGCACAGGTCGCCGCTGGCGATGGTTTCGGCGACTGCCACGGCCTGGCTCAGCGGCCGCACGATACTGCGGGTCAGCACTATGGCCAGGCCGACGGTCAGCACCAGCACGATGGCCAGGATCGCCAACACCAGCCCGACCGCGCTGTGGAACACTTCGTTGCTGCGCGTGGCGGCCACTTCGCCGCCGTGGGTATTCACCTCGACCACGCTCAGCAGTTCCTTGAGCATGGCGTCGGCATTGGTCAGGAACGGCCCGCCGTCGACGATGGCGATCGCCTCGTCCTTGCGCCCCTGGCGCGCCAGGTCGAGGACGCGCTGCTGGTCCTTGAGGTACAGCGCCCTGACCCCCAGGTAGCGCGCGTACGCAGCCTTTTCCTCGGGGGCGATACTGAGTTTTTCGTAGGCCAGTTGCTGGGCCGACAGTTGCTCGTCGAGTTGCTTGACCCGGTCCAGCAGGGCCTCGACTTCGGTTCTGTCGCGTACGACCAGCAGGCGCAGGGTCAGGGTACGGATCTGGGTACTGGTCAGGGCCACGGCGTTGGCCGCGACGATCGAGGGCAGCCAGTTCCTGTCGACCTCGAGCGACTGCTCGTTCATGCGCCGCATTTCCAGCAGGGAGAACGCCCCGAGCGCAACCGCGAGCAACGCGATCAGGGCAAAACTGAGGCCTGCACGGCGGGAAATGTTCATCGATCGTAAAAGCATGACTGTGTTCCTTGTGGCGGCAAAAGGCACAACCTGCGCGGCATCCGGCAGGTTCGCAGCAAAGCGGCGCGCGCTCGGAAAGGCTCCGGGGCGTCGTCGGTTCTTGCAGGCAAGACAGGCGGGAGGCGCATCGTGGCGCCTTCTTTTATGAGGTCTTCCGGGGTGGATGGGGCTGCACGGGCCCTGGCCGGAAAGGTGGTGATGATATCACAGTGATATCGGTGGCGTCGGCGAGGTGGAGCGCAGGGCTCCACCTTGAGGGCTCAGCCGTGCTGGATGCCCGCGCGTTTCAGCAACTGCTTGCAGCGCTCGGACAGGTGGATCACCCGCAGGTGCTTGCCGGCCTTGCCGTAGCGTTCGCGCAGGGTTTTCAGGGCGGCGATGGCCGAGTAGTCGACGAAGCTCAGGTGGCGGCAGTCGAGGGTCACCTGGGCTGGGTCGCCCGCCGGGTCGAAGTGGTTGAGGAAGGAGGTGGTCGAGGCAAAGAACAGGGTGCCGTGGACCCGGTACAGCTTGCTGCCGTCGGCTTCCTCATGGCTGTCGGCGTACAGCTCGCGCGAATGCTGCCAGGCGAAGTTGAGGGCGGCGATGACGATGCCGCACAGCACCGCGATGGCGAGGTCGGTGAACACGGTGATGATGGTCACCGCGACTATCACCAGCATGTCGTTCAGCGGCACTTTATGCAGCACCCGCAGCGAGCCCCAGGCGAAGGTCTGCTGGGCCACCACGAACATCACCCCCACCAGCGCCGCCAGCGGAATGCGCTCGATCAAGGGCGAGAGAAACAGCACGAACAGCAGGATCATCGTTCCGGCGACCACCCCGGACAGCCGGCCGCGGCCGCCGGAGCTGAGGTTGATCACGGTCTGGCCGATCATCGCGCAACCGCCCATGCCGCCGAACAGGCCGGAGGCGATATTGGCCGCGCCCAGGGCCACGCATTCGCGGTCGGGGAAGCTGCGGCTCTCGGTGATTTCGTCGGTGAGGTTGAGGGTCAGCAGGGTTTCCAGCAGGCCAACCATGGCCATCAGGAACGCGTAGGGGGCGATGATACCCAGGGTCTCCAGGTTCCACGCAATGTCCGGCAGCACCAGGCGCGGCAGGCCGCCGGCGATATGGGCCATGTCGCCCAGGGTGCGGGTCGGCAGGCCCAGCAGGTAGACCAGCAGGCCGACCCCGAGGATCGCCACCAGCGCCGGCGGCACCGCGCGGCTCAAGCGTGGCAGCAGATGGACGATGGCCATGGTCAGCGCCACCAGCCCGAGCATCAGCCACAGGGGCGTGCCGCCGAGCCAGCGTTCATCGGCCTTGAAGTGTTCCAGCTGGGCCAGGGCAATGATGATCGCCAGGCCGTTGACGAAGCCGAGCATCACCGGATACGGCACGATCCGCACCAGTTTGCCCAGGCGCAGCAGGCCGAAGGCGATCATGACCAGGCCACCGAGCAGCACCGTGGCCAGCAGGTACTGCACGCCGTGCTGCACCACCAGCGCGACGATCACCACCGCCATCGACCCGGCGGCGCCGGAAATCATCCCCGGGCGGCCGCCGAACAGCGCGGTCAGGGTGCAGATGATAAAGGCCCCGTACAGGCCCATCAGCGGGTTGAGGTGGGCGACCAGGGCGAAGGCGATGCACTCGGGCACCAGGGCGAAAGAGGTGGTGAGTCCGGCCAGGACGTCGGCGCGAAGGCGAGCGGGTTTCATGGTTTACCTGAGAGGGTGGCCAGGGGCGGCCGGGGTTGCGGGGGATTATCGAAAGGCGGCGAATGTTACGGAATTACAGCCGCGCCAGCCAGCCATGGGGCTTGTATTGATGGGCGCTGGCGGCAAGACTGCACGGCTCCGGCGCTTAATACCGGGCAGCCAAGGAGCCTCCATGTCATCAAGCAAACGCGAGCAGGCGCGTCTCGAACGCCGCCTGGTCGCCAGCCTCACCGACGCCTGCGAAACCGCCAAGGCACAAATCGTCGGTTTCTCCTGGCTGACCCATGTGGTCGATTACGCGGCGTTTCCCGCCAGCCTGAGAGTGGTATGGGTATTCGACACCCAGGCCAGCAAGGCCCTGGCCCTGGCCTGCGGGCAGGGCGAGCGCATGCTCGAACTGACAGCCATGGCGCTGCATGACGCCGGCGTGGAGTTGCAGGCGCTGGCGGCCCATGTGCGGTACGACAGCGAAGAACAATGCCAGCGCATCAACGGCGGCAACTGGCAACAACGCCTGGCGCGGCTGGGCTGAGCGCCGCTGGCAAGCGCGGCTAAACGCCGCACCCGACCAAGGTCGCACACAACCTGTCATCCATTTGGCAGGAAGCGGGGCGCCTCGTTTTGCTACCATGCGTGGCTTTTACGGATGGGCCGCCTGGCGGCTCATCTGGACTTTCGGCTCCTCAAAGGGCGGTAACGAATGAGTGTTTTGTTGAGTCGCCGCGAGGTGATTGCAGGTATGGGGGTGTTGGGTCTCGGTCTTCTGGCCGGCTGCGATACCCGGGGCCAGTTGTCGTACAAATATGGCAAGGACCTGAGCGACAAGATCATGGGTCGTACCTTCAAGCTGAAGGACACCGAGGGCAACGTCAGGACGCTCTCAAGCTATAGCGGCCTGATGCCGATGGTGTTCTTCGGTTTCACCCAGTGCCCGGCCATCTGCCCCACGACGCTGGCGCGCGCGGCCCAGGCCAAGAAACTGATGGGCCGCGACGGCGACCGCCTGCAGGTGATCTTCATCACCCTGGACCCCGAGCGGGATACCCCGGAGGTCCTCGACGCCTACGTCAAGGCCTTCGACCCGTCGTTCGTCGCGCTGTACGGCACGCTGGAGCAGACCGCGGCCACGGCCAAGGAATTCGACGTGTTCTACGAGAAGATCCCCAGCGGTTCGACCTACACCCTGTCCCACACCGCCACCAGTTTTGTCTACGACTCCCGGGGCACGTTGCGCCTTGGCTTGTCCCAATCGCTTACCGCGCAAGAGTGCGCGGAAGATCTACTGACCGTCATGGAGGTCTGCTGATGTACCCGGCCCTGAATAAAACCGCTATCGCCCAACGCGCCAAACGCATCCTGATCGGCCTGTCCCTGTTGGGCCTGGCGGGCCAGGCCGCGGCCCAGACCCAGGTCGACGACGCCTGGGTACGCGCCACCGTCGCCGGGCAACAGGCGACCGGGGCCTTCATGACCCTGACCGCCAGCGACGACAGCAAGCTGCTCAGCGTCGAGTCGCCAGTGGCCAAGATCGTGCAGATTCACCAGTCGAGCATGCACAACGATGTGATGAGCATGCGCCCGGCGGACTTCGTCGCGTTGCCGGCCGGCAAGGCCGTGGCCCTGGACCCCCACGGTTATCACGTGATGCTGATCGACCTGGTGGCCCAGGTGAAGGAAGGCGACAAGGTGCCGCTGACCCTGGTGGTGGAAAATGCCAAGGGCGAGAAAGAGTCGATCAAGGTCGAGGCCCAGGCCCGCGCCCTGAATATGCCTGACCACAGCAAGATGCAGCATTGATGGTTAGCGGCACCTGCGACGACCGGCAGCCAGGCTGAAGCATGGCCAAGGAAATCGACAACCCCTGCATCGCCGTTTGCCAGTTGAGCGGCGACCTGTGCCTGAGTTGCGGGCGCAGCAAGGACGACATCCGCCAATGGAAGCGCATGAAGCGCCCGGAAAAGATGGCGGCGGTGCAGCGGGCGAGCCAGCGCTTGAAGGCGCTGCGCAAGAAGGGCGGCGGCGCCAGCCGCTGATCTCCCCCCAGCCGGCCTCCAGCGCCGGCCTTCAGATTCCCGGCGTCTGCGCCGCACACTCGCGTAACCAGGCGATACAGGCCGAGACTCGTCGCGGCAGGGCCTCCAGGGCCGGGTGGACGATGTAGTAATCGTATTCGCCGCTGCGGGTAAACCCGGTGAACGGCAGCACCAGCCGGCCTTGCCCGATCGCCTCGCTGACCAGATGCTCGCGCCCGATCGCCACGCCGGCATGGTGGATGGCGGCGGTGACGCAGAGGTCCGAGCGATCGAAAGTCACCCCGCGTTTCGGCATGGGCACACCTCCGCCGTGCTGGCGAATCCACAGCGCCCATTCGGAATCGAAGGTGGCGTGGTCCCAGGCCAGCGAGTCATGCAGCAGGGTGCAGTGCTGCAGTTGCTCGACCGCGCCGGTCAATCCATGGCGTTCGGCGTATTGCGGGCTGCACACCGGCGCGACCCGTTCCTGCATCAGCTTGTGCGCCGCCAGCCCATGGAACTCGCCATTGCCGTAGTACAGCGCCAGGTCGATCTGCCGGGTGCGGAAGTCAATGCGGTCGTTGCCTACGCGCAGGTCGAGCCTGACCCCGGGAAAGCGCTGGCCGAACTCGGCCAGGCGCGGCACCAGCCAGGAATGGGCGATGGACGGGTGGGCGTACAGGGTCAGCGGCCCGGCCAGGTCGGCGTCGACGGGCTGGGCCAGGACTTCGGACAGCTCGCCCAGGGTTTGCTGGAGGATCGCGAAAATCCGTTCGCCGGCCTCGGTCAGCTCGACCCGCCGGGTCAGCCGGCGGAACAGCTGGATCGACAGCTCCGCCTCCAGCCGGGCGATGCGATGGCTGACCGCGCTGGCGGTCAGGCACAACTCATCGGCGGCCTTGCTGAAACTCAGGTGGCGGGCCGCGGCCTGGAAGGTGAACAGGTTCGAGAACTGGCTGCTGTTGAGCTTGGCATCCAGTCGGGGCGGTAGGTTGTACAAGCCGGCGCTTCTCCTGTCGGTCGGTTATGAGCCTTGCAGCACCCGGGCGCCTTGCGCCAGATAGGCCTGCATCTCGGTGTCCGGGACCATGCTGCCGCCCGTGGCCCAGACCAGGTGGGTGGCCCGGGCGTAAGCCGCGGCGCTCAGGCCGCTGCGCTGCAGGTACTGGTCACGCTGTGCCTGCACCCGGGCGATGCCTGGGACACCAGCCACCGCCGAGGGCTCCAGGTGCAGCTGTTGGTGCTTGGCCATCAGCCAGACCAGGGCATGCAGTTCGTCATCGCTGACGGTGTAGTAACCCTCGATCAGCCGCTGCATGGCCCGGCCGACAAAACCCGAGGCGCGGCCGACGGCCAGGCCGTCGGCGGCGGTGAGGTTGTCGATGCCGAAGTCCTGCACCGACACCTCGTCATGCAGCCCGGTGTGTACCCCAAGCAGCATGCACGGCGAATGGGTGGGCTCGGCAAATATACAGTGAACGGCGTCGCCGAACGCCAGCTTCAAGCCGAACGCTACGCCGCCAGGGCCGCCGCCGACACCGCAGGGCAGGTAGACGAACAGCGGGTGCTCGGCATCGACCCGGACCCCGGCCTGTTGCAGTTGCCGGCTCAGGCGTTCAGCGGCCACGGCGTAGCCGAGGAACAGGTCGGTGGAGTTTTCGTCATCGACGAAGTGGCAGGCCGGATCGGCGCTGGCCTGCCGGCGCCCCTGGGCCACGGCGATGCTGTAGTCGCTCTGGTATTCCATGACGTTCACGCCATGGGCGCGCAGCTTGTCCTTCTTCCATTGGCGGGCGTCGGCGGACATGTGCACCGTGACCTGGAAGCCCAGCCGGGCGCCCATCAGGCCGATGGACAGGCCCAGGTTGCCGGTGGAGCCGACGGCGATCCGGTAGTGGCTGAAGAACGCCCGGGCCTGGGGCGAGTCGAGCACGCTGTAGTCCTGGTCCGGGCGCAGCAGGCCGGCCTCCAGGGCCAGGCGTTCGGCGTGCTTGAGCACCTCGTAGATACCGCCGCGGGCCTTGATCGACCCGGAGATCGGCAGGTGGCTGTCCTGCTTGATCCACAGCGCGCCGGGCAGGGCTTGCCCGTAGCGGCTGGACAGCACCGCCTGCAAGGCCGGCAGCGGCTGGATCGGCGATTCGAGAATGCCGTTGTTGGCCAAGGTCTCGGGAAAAGCCACGCGAAAATACGCGGCGAAACGCGCAAGGCGGGCGCTGGCGTCGGCCACGTCGGCGGCGCTCAGCGCAAGATCGCTGAGGCCATCGGCCAGGGGCGCGCGGGTGGCGGTGAACCAGGTGGTTTCGCGCAACGCCATCAGCTCTTCGAGCAGCGGGAAGCGGCGGGTCCAGGTAGCGAGTGGCTGGCCTGCGATCATGGGGAAGTCTCCTGTGGCAAAGGTTTAAACGAAATGAGAGAGGGCCAGGGTCAGCAGCAGGGCGACCACCGAGGCCAGGACCGTGGCGCTGGTGAAGGTCTTGAGGGCATCGGCCAGCGACACCCCGAGGTATTCCTTGACCACCCAGAAGGCCGAGTCGGTGACGTGGGTCCAGCCGATGGCCCCGGCGCCGATGGCGACCACGATGATCTCCTTGCTGTAGCCGGAGTCGACGCCCAGGGTCGGCAGCACGATGGCGGCGGCGCTCATCATGGCCACGGTCGCCGAGCCCACCGCGAAGTGCATCAGGCCCGCCACCAGCCAGGCCAGGACTACGGGGTTGATGTCCAGCCGGGTCAGGGAATCGGCCAGCACCTTGCCCACGCCGCTGTCGATCAGGATGCCGTTGAAGGCGCCGCCGGCACCGATGATCAGCAGGATGCTGGCCAGCGGCGGCAGGCTTTTCTGGGTGTGCCCCAGCAGGTCCTGCATGCCCAGGCCACGGCGCAGGCCCAGGGACCAGTAGGCGAAGACCACGGCGATCAGCAGCGCCACCAGCGGGTTGCCGAAGAACGACAGCAGCCCGGACAGCGTCGAGCCGGCGGGCAGGGCGGTGGCGAAGGTCTTGCCGATCATCAGCAGCAGCGGCAGCAAGATGGTCAGCAACGTCAGCCAGAAGCCCGGCAGCACTCGTTCGCCACGGGCCTCGCAACGCTCCTCGAGGAAGGCCGCCTGCCAAGGTTCGGCCTGGCTGCGCGCCACCAGGCGGATCCACAGCGGCCCGGCGACGATGGCGGTGGGCAGGCCGACGATCAGGCCGTAGAGGATCACCTTGCCGACGTCGGCCCCCAGCAAGTGGGTGATGGCCATGGCCGCGGGGTGCGGCGGCAGCATGCAGTGCACGCACATCAGCGACACCGCCAGCGGCACGCCGAGGTGCAGCAGGTTGAGGCGGGTGGCCTTGGCCACCACGTACACCAGCGGAATCAGCAGGATGTAGCCGACCTCGAAGAACACCGGGATGCCGGCGATGAACCCCACCAGCATCATCACCCAGGAGGCGCGCCGCTCGCCCAGGGTGTCGAGCAAGGTCCGGGCGATGCGTTCGGCACCTCCGGACTCTTCGAGCATCTTGCCGAGGATACTGCCCAGCCCGATGATCGCGGCGAGAAACCCCAGGGTATCGCCCAGGCCCTTCTGGAACGATTCGAGCATGGCATTCAAGGGCATCCCCGAGCCCATCCCCACCAGGCCGCAGGCGGCGATCAGCGCCAGAAAGGCATGCACCCTGAACCTGACAATCAGCACCACGATCATCACGATCGCGGCTAACAACACCCACAGCAACGCGCCATTGCTTTGCATTGGCCAACCCTCTTATTGATTTTGTGACGGGGTCCGTCAAGGGACTTCGCGGGGCGAGAGTTAACGCTCGGCCGCGCGGGGCTGACAAAAGATCATTGCTCAGCAGATGGGTGATGCTGGGTCAGCTGTGGGCGCCGGTGGCGGGTGCGGTACAGCAAGGGATTGCGGTTGGCGGGAAGAATTTTTCACTGATGGCCTTTTGATATTGATCGTCACTCTCTAGAATCGCCGCGGCCACTCCAGCCATGGAGGCGCTTCGCTACCCAACCTAAGGAAACCGCAATGAAGATTGGAAAGATTCTGGGCCTGTCCCTGATGCTCGCGCTGACCGGTTGCGCCAGCTTCACCAAGGACGAAGTGGCTACGGTGGATCTGCCATCCATGTCCAGCTACGCTAACAAGCCGAATGTCTATGTGAGCTTCAACTTCTATCAGGGCGAGCCTCAAAGTGCTTCGGCCGTCGAAGTGCCGCAGGCGCGCGACATGCTCAAACCCCAGCTGCAAAAAATCTTGAGCGACTCCGGCCTTTTCGGTCGCGTGACCCTGGATGAGTTCCAGAAGCAACCGGGTGACTACAATCTGCGGCTGAAGGTCTACAACCATCCACCTGGTGGCGGGCAGATGGTCATGGCCTTTATCAGCGGCTTCACCTTCACCATCATCCCGACGATGGCAACCGATCAATACACTATGAGCCTCGAGGCGCTGGACCCGCAGGGCCAGGCTGTCAGCAGTTCCAGCAACCATGATGGGATCAATACCTGGATGGGCATCTGGTTCGTGCCGCTGATGGGCAATACCCCGAAGGCAGCGGTGAGCGATACCTTCACTCGGCAGGTCAATGCGCTGCTCAAGCAGATGGTCGAGCGCAACAGCCTGAAATATTCGGCGCTCGATTCCCGCGTGCCCCGGGTCTGAACCGAATAAAAAAGAGCCGCTTGAGCGGCTCTTTTTTTGTCCTTATTTCAGCGCCTGGATGAACTGCGGGTCGCTGTACAGGGCTTTCAGCAAAT
Source organism: Pseudomonas sp. GW821-FHT09E12 (assembly GCF_059416085.1). NCBI lineage: Bacteria > Pseudomonadati > Pseudomonadota > Gammaproteobacteria > Pseudomonadales > Pseudomonadaceae > Pseudomonas > Pseudomonas sp. GW821-FHT09E12. The sequence continues at coordinate 224,578 of NZ_JBWKOM010000002.1, forward strand.
CACGCACCAGCGGGTTGTAGGCATTGGCGGCGTTGGGGATAGCGATGGGCCCGAAGAAGCTGCTACTCCATTGGCTGCTCACGGTCTGGGTCGACTCATATGCCACCTCGCTGCCCTTGAGCAGGGTGAAGCGCGCCGCAAGCTCGCCATGACCGCTGGCCACTCCGGCGCTCAGTTCGTTCTTCAGCACCAGCACCTGCAGGTGCCGTTGCGCTTGCGGGTCCAGCAGGCCGGCGCGGCGCAGCTCTTCGTTGATGGCGTCCTGAATATGCAAGGGGATGCTGCCGCTGGGCGAACGGATCGGATTGGCGCGGACCGACAGCGAACCCTGGCCGGCCGCCGCCGTTACCTGTGTATCGCTGATCGTGTGCAGAGGCGGGCTCTGCTTGAGTCGTTGGACGTTGTCGTAACTCGGTTCATAGCGCGTCATGGTCATGCCACAGCCTTGCAGCAACAGCGCGAGCAGAGGAACGAACAGCAGGGATTTTTTCACGGCATTTCCTTGCGTGAGGGGATTGGTGGGGCGGGATTATCGAATGATGTCCATTTGATATCAATGTTGTAAGGAATGATCCTGGAAAACCCTTTGTCGCCTGCGCCCTGAATTTTCCCGGCGCCCCCCAGAAACCCGCCAGAGCAGCTTTACTTGTCCAGGCAAGTCGCGCCTGTAGATGGCCGTTCGGCCGCTGCATTCTGCCCGGGACCGGCATTGCGAGAAGGACACGGAGTGTCGTTCAACCCCGTACCAGACCCTTGTCGCCCCCTGACATGAACGCCTGTTGGAGCAGTCGTTTGCTGGCCAGTACCTCATCGCGGTCTGGTCGCGCCCGTGCCATCGCAGCCCGGGCGCCGCCTCTTTAAAGGAGTAAAGACATGACTCAGTACGACAAACAGCTCAACAACCCCAAACAGCCGTCGCGCCAGGCACGCCTGGAAAGCACCGGCGCCGAACGCCTGACGCTGGCCAACGCTGGGCCGATCCAGATGGGCTTCTGGGTGCCCAACCGGGTATGGGCCACGGCCAAGTTCCTGGTGCCGCTGCGCAACCTGATCGCCGAGAAGAAAAAGGCCGGCACCCTGATCCCGATGCGCACGCAAATCATCGAGTTCAAGACCTGGGTCACCCACAACAGCGTGTACCGCATGTGGGTCAACTCGATGATCGAACAGTCGAACGCCTACGTGGCGACCCTGGACGAGGCGACCAAGGAGCAGATCAAGGACACGGACGGCGATGCGCTGTGGATCGCTGGCTACGACAGCTTCTTCGAGATTCTCAACGAGATCATCAGCACCTCCTCGTCGTTTAACACCACGGCCCAGGTCGGCACGCCGATGAACGCTTTCCTGGCGGTGTCGATGGGCACCGAGGCGGGTGTCGCGCTGTTCCATGACACGACCTTCAACCAGCAGTTCAAGAAGGTGCTCAATGCCTGGAACGCCTTCCTCAAGAGCAGCGCTTCCCTCGACAAGCTGGACATCAACGACCCGGAAAAAGAGGGCTCGTGGATCTCCGCGGCGGCCCATGAGGCCGGGGTCTGGACGCAGATGGAGCATGACCCGAACCTGCCCGGCTACGGCTTCGATTCCTGGAACGCGTTTTTCATCCGCCGGTTCGTGCCCGGCGCGCGGCCGTTCCAGGGCAATCCGCTGACCCAGGTCGATATCGGCTGCGAGACCACGCCCTGGCAGTACGAAAACGATGTGGCGTTCGAGACCGAGTTCTGGATCAAGGACGTCAATTACTCGCTGCTCGATCTGTTCGGCGGCCAGGAGCAGTGGGCCGCGCCGTTCCAGGGTGGGCAGGCTTACCAGGGCTTCCTGTCGGCGACCCACTATCACCGCTGGAACGCCCCGCTCGATGGCAAGCTGGTGCGCTCCTGGGTGCAGCCGGGCACCTATTTCGCCCAGCGTCCGGCCCAGGGCGAAGACGAGGGCACCTGGGAGGGCACCGAGTCGCAGCCGTACCTGGGGCATGTCGCCGCCCGGGCGATCTTTGTCTTCGAGCACCCGACCTGCGGTTATGTCGCGCTGATCTGCATCGGCATGGTCGAGGTCTCGACCTGCGTGATCGAGCCGCCGTTCATCGTCGACCAAGGCGCGGCACCGGTGAACATCACCCGTGGCACCGAGATCGGGCATTTCGAGTTCGGCGGTTCGACCCACATGATGATCTTCCAGAAGGGCCGGGTGCAGTTGGAGGATTGGGCGGTGAACGCGGTCGCGCACCAGAACGACCCGCAACCGACGCCCATGGGCACGGTGATCGCCACGGCGCTGCTGAACAAGGGCTGAGCCGCCGAGCACAAGCGACGGCGCGCTCGCGCCGTCACCTGCAAACCGCTGTCAGCCGCTGGCCTGGACCAGGTACTTGTGGAACCACGCCAGCGTCCGGTCCCAGGCCAGGGTGGCCGCCGCCTCGTCGTAGCGCGGGGTCGAGTCGTTGTGAAAACCGTGGTTCACCCCGGGGTAGATGTAGGCCTCATAGGTCTTGCCCGCGGCTTTCAGTGCCTGCTCGTAGGCCGGCCAGCCTTCGTTGATGCGGGTGTCCAGTTCGGCGTAGTGCAGCAGCAGTGGCGCCTGGATCCGCTCGACTTCCGCGCTGTCCGGCTGGCGCCCGTAGAAGGGCACCGCCGCCGCCAGTTCCGGGTAGGCCACGGCCGCGGCATTGGCCACGCCACCGCCATAACAGAAGCCGGTGATGCCGACCTTGCCGGTGCTGGCGTCGTGCTCGAGCAGCCATTGGACGGCGGCGAAAAAGTCGTTCATCAGCTTTTCCGGATTGATCTTCAGTTGCAGCTCGCGGCCCTTGTCGTCGTTGCCGGGGTAGCCGCCGAGGGAGGTCAGGCCGTCGGGGGCCAGGGCGATGAAGCCGGCCTTGGCCAGGCGCCGTGCAACGTCTTCGATGTACGGGTTGAGCCCGCGGTTTTCATGGGCCACCACCACCGCCGGCAACTTGCCTTCGGTTTTCGCCGGGCGCACCAGGTAACCCCGGACCTGTTCGTGGCCCTTGGGCGAGGGGTAGGTGATGTATTCGGCGACGATCGCCGGGTCGGAGAACGACACCTGTTCGGCCAGGGCGTAGTTCGGCGTCAGGGCGGCGAGGGTGGCGCTGGCGGTGAGCCCGACCAGGGTGAAGGCCGCCGCCCGGTCGAGAAACTCGCGGCGGCTGATCTTGCCGTGGGCGTAGTAGTCGTAGAGCTCGAGCAGCTCGGGGGCGAAGTCTTTGGCACTGAGACGTTGCATCGCGCGTTATCTCCTCACTCATGGGCGTCCGGGTGCCCCATGACTTGTGGGCGGGGCGAATTCGCCCCGGTTGCCTCAGTAAAGCAAGCCTGGGCCCGGGCGGCCAATGCGCAGGGCCGGCGTTGTGTTTGGGCAAAGCCTTGGCTAATCTCGCATAAACACGCAAAAACAGGCATAACCATGCAAAACCAGCATTCCATCGCCGAACTGCCCCATGTGCGCCGGCAGAAGATCCTGTTGCTGCTCGAACGCGACGGCAAGGTCATGGCGTCCGAGCTGGGCCAGCATTTCGCGGTTTCCGAGGACACCATCCGCCGCGACCTGGCGGAGCTGGCCGATGCCGGGTTGCTGCAACGGGTGCACGGCGGCGCGCTGCCACGGCCCAAGGACACCGGCAAGGATGTGTTCACCCGCCTGGGCGAAAGCAGCGAGGTCAAGCGCCACCTGGCCAGGCTCGGCGCGCAGCGGGTGCAGGAAGGGCAGATCGTGATGTTCGACTCGGGCTCGACCACGCTGCTGATCGCCCAGTCGCTACCTGCCGATATCGGCATCACCGCGGTCACCGCTTCGCCGCTGATCGCCGTCGCCCTGGCCGAATACCCGCGCAGCCAGGTGATTCTCGCCGGCGGCTGGCTCAACCCGGCGACCCTGTCTTCCGGCGGCCATGAAGCGGTACGCCTGATCCAGGGCATCCGCGCCGACCTGCTGTTCACCGGGGTGTGCGCGATTCACCCGGAGGTCGGCATCACCTCGCAGCACTTCGACGAGGTGCCGGTGAAACAGGCCTTGCTCGACAGCGCCTCTCAGGTCATCGCAGTGACCACCGCCGACAAGCTCGGCGCGGTGGAGCCCTTCGTCGTGGCGCCGTGCAATCGCCTGCATACGCTGATCACCGAGCAGCACCTGGCCTCGGGCAGCATCGAGGATTACCGGCGCCTGGGCATCGAAGTGGTGCAGGCGCTGGTGTGACGGCGGCGCCGCTTCAGCGTATTTTCCCTGGCCATGAGCTTCGCCAACAGGACAGCGTGTCGCTATGAAACCGAGCTTCGAGCAGATCCCCACCACGGCCACCGCCTCCTGGTCGATGCTCGATCGGCGCCTGGCCGAGGAAATTCCCTTCGAATGGCACCACCACCCCGAATACGAACTGACCCTGACTCTCAACAGTCGCGGGCAGCGCTATATCAGCGGCGATGTGCGTGCCTATGACGATTGCGACCTGGTGCTGGTGGGGCCGAACGTGCCCCACAGCTGGAGTTCGCAGCAGCGGATCGACCCGCGCCAGCCCCATATCGCCCTGGTGATCTGGTTTTCCGAAGCCTGGGCGACTGCCCTGGTCGAGCTGTTTGCGGAAATGGCCGGCCTGCGCCCCCTGCTGGCCGCGGCCCGGGGGGCCGTGCAGTTCAGCGGCGAGGCGGCGCGGGAGTCGCGCCCGCTGATCGAGGCCATGGTCGCCCAGGACGAGCCGACGCGCCTGGTGTCGTTGCTGGCCTTGTTGACGCGCCTGAGTCGCGACCGTGGCGCCGAGATGATCCTGCCGGCCGCCGCCGGCCCGGCGGTGCTTGAGGACGGGCGTCTGCAGCGGGTGCTGGAGCATATTCATGCGCATTACTGCCAAGCGTTGAGCATTGCTGATCTGGCGCGGATGGCCTGTGTCAGCGTCTCGGCGTTTCACCGGATGTTCCGCCGCCATACCCGGGCGACGCCCCTGGAGTACATCGCCCGCCTGCGCATCGGCCGTGCCTGCGCGCTGCTGGTGCAAGGGCCGCAGACCCCGGTGACCCAGGTTGCCGAGGCCGTGGGCTATGGCTCGCTGGCCCTGTTCAATCGCCAGTTCAAGGCCCGGCAGGGCATGACCCCTTCGGCTTTCCGCCAGCGCCACCGCGCGCATTTCCAGTGACAGCATCCTGCTGCCAGCGGCGCTGGAAACGCCATAATCATATCGGTCGACGCGCCAAACCCCACTGCCTGCGGCCAGGGCCCTGGGGTTTCATGGCAACAGCGCGGCGCCATGCTCGCGCTTCTCCCGACCCGAACGACACAGGCCATGACCATGAATCCTTACGCTGCCTTCCACTGCCAGACCCTGCCCGACAACTACCGTGAGCACATAGTGCGGATGAAGCGCGCCCTGCGTGCGCGGATCGGCGACGTGCAGTCGCTGTTCGCCGAGGTCAGCGCCTTTATCGAGCAGGAGATCGCCTCGATCGATGCCCAGGGCGGCCAGGCCTGGCCGCAGCTGGACTATGCGCAGATCGCCGCCGGCCGGGTCAGCGCCGAACAGCGGGCGGCGATCCACCGGCGCGGCTGCGTGGTGGTGCGCGGGCATTTCGCCCGGGACACCGTCAGCGCCTGGGACCAGGATCTGCTGGGCTATCTGGCGCGCAATGATTTCAAGCGGATCTACCGCGGCCCGGTCGACCGTTTCTTCGGCAACCTGGAGGCCTCGCGGCCGCAGATCTTGCCGATCTACTGGTCGCGGGCGCAGATGCAGTTGCGCCAGCACGAGCGCATGGCCCGGGTGCAGGTCTTTCTCAATCGGCTGTGGAAGAGCGAGTCCCAGGGCCGGCAATGGTTCGACCCGCAGGTGAATGCGCTGTACCCCGACCGGGTCCGGCGCCGGCCGCCGGGCACCTGTTCCAGAGGCCTGGGCCCGCACACCGATTCCGGCGCCCTGGAGCGCTGGCTGCACCCGGCCTACCTGAAGGTCTTCGACAGCCTCTACCGCAATGACTTCGCGGCCTACGACCCCTGGGACGCGGCGCATCGCACCGAGGTCGACGAGTACGCTTACCGCGACACGGTGACGTGCTCGGTGTTCAGGACCTTCCAGGGCTGGACCGCGCTGTCGGACATGCGCGCCGACCAGGGCGTGCTGCACTGCGTGCCGATTCCCAAGGCCATGGCCTACCTGCTGTTGCGCCCGTTGCTCGACGACGTGCCGGAAGATGAATTGTGCGGCGTGGCGCCGGGCCAGGTGTTACCGGTTTCCCGGCAATGGCACCCGCTGTTGATGCAGGCCTTGCGGCCGATCCCCGAGGTGCGCGCCGGCGATTCGGTGTGGTGGCATTGCGACCTGATCCACAGCGTGGCCGCTGTGGAAAACCAGCAGGGCTGGGGCAATGTGATGTACGTGCCGGCGGCGCCCATGTGTGCGAAAAACCAGGCTTACGCCAAGGCGGTGTATGGCGCCTTCGAGCGGGGCGTATCGCCGCCGGACTTTCCCCGGGAAGACTATGAAAGCACCTGGCAGGGCCGGTTCGGCCCCGAGGAGCTGAACGCCATCGGCCGGCGCGGCCTGGGGCTGGAGTGACCTCTAGGCTATCGGGGCTCAGGCCGAGGGCGGTGGAGTCTGTTGCTGAGGGGCCGGGCGAGGGATGCCGGGCTTATTCGCCCCGGCGGAATACCAGCGCCTTCAAGCCGCTCTTGATATCGCTATCGGGAAACTCCGGCGGGTTGTCCAGGCGTTGCTCGAAGCGCAGGCCCGGGGCTTCGCGGGTGACGCCGTCGATCAGGAAGTCCGAGCCGACGGCCGGGTCGTTCATGCAGGCCAGCACGCAGCCGTCGGCCGTGAGCAATTCCGGCAGGCGCCGCAGCACCCGGGCGTAGTCCTTGGTCAGCAGGAAGCTGCCTTTCTGGAAGGACGGCGGGTCGATGATCACCAGGTCGTAGGGCCCGCCACTTTTTACCTTGCTCCAGGACTTGAACAGGTCGTGGCCGAGAAAGCTCACCCGGCTCAGGTCGTGGCCGTTGAGCCGGTGGTTGTCGCGGCCACGGCTCAGGGCCGCGCGCGACATGTCGAGGTTGACCACATGGGTCGCGCCGCCTTCGATGGCCGCCACCGAGAAGCCGCAGGTGTAGGCGAACAGGTTCAGCACGCGCTTGCCCCGGGCATTGGCGCGCACCCAGTTGCGGCCGTAGCGCATGTCGAGAAACAGGCCGTTGTTCTGCTTCTGGCCCAGGTCCACTCGATAGCGCAGGCCTTCCTCGACCAGGGTCCATTCATCGATAGGTTCGCCCACCAGCCAGTCCACCGGGCTTTGCAGCTGATAACGGTGTTGCAGCAGCAGGGTATGGGCGCCACAGGCCTGCCACTGCGGCGAGGTGCTGAGTGCCAGCAGCAACTGCTTGAGCGCCTCCAGCTGCTGCGGCTCCGGCTCCTTGAACAGCGCCACCAGCACCACGCCCTGCAGCCAGTCCACGGTCACTTGCTCCAGCCCCGGCCAGCAACGCCCGCGGCCATGGAACAGGCGCCGGGTTTCCGCGGGAGCGGACGCCAGGGCTGTCAGCAGGTGATGGTGCAGGGTGGAAAGGGCGTCGGAGTTCATCGCAGGGGCCAGCAGCGGAAAAGGGCGGGCATTTTAAACACAAATGCCGCGTGGGGAACGCGGCAAGTCAGTGGCTGGCACCCGTGCCGATGGCCGGGGGCTATGTCGAGCGGGGCTGCCGATCAGGTGTGGAACAGGGCGATGGCAAAGGAAACCACGATCATGCAGGCGACCGCAAAATTGATATTCATGACGTACTTGTCCGACGGTATTGAAGGTGGCGCCATTCTGAAGGCATCGGTGGAAAATGAAAAATCCGCTTTCATGATTTGAATGATCGACGGCAGTGATGGTTGACGGCGGCGTGGCATGAGGGCCGCCAGACGGCGGGCGAGTGGATATCTGCACGAAGCTGATTATGCTTCAGGGAAACCTGGCAGCGATGCGAGGCCGTCAGCCTGTTTCCATGCTTTGTGCAATCCGTAGTTCGATGAGCTTCAGTTCGATGACATCAGCCCAGGGCCTGGGTGCGGCAAGGGTAGTAAGGCACTCCGGCCTATAACAAGAACAAGACGGAGAACCCTCATGCCGGCAATCGACAGTACAACCACGGGCAGCACGCCCAACCGCGGGATCACCCGGGAGGAGCGCAAGGTCATTTTCGCCTCCTCCCTGGGCACCGTATTCGAGTGGTACGACTTCTACCTCTACGGCTCGTTAGCCGCAATCATCGCCAAGCACTTCTTTGCTGGCGTCAACGAAACCACCTCCTTCATCTTCGCCCTCCTGGCATTCGCCGCGGGCTTTGCCGTGCGGCCGTTCGGCGCGATCGTGTTCGGCCGCCTGGGCGACATGATCGGGCGCAAGCACACCTTCCTCATCACCATCGTGATCATGGGGGTCTCCACCGCCGTGGTCGGCCTGCTGCCCAGCTATACGACCATCGGTGTGGCAGCGCCGATCATCCTGATCAGCCTGCGCCTGCTGCAAGGCCTGGCGCTGGGCGGCGAGTATGGCGGCGCGGCGACCTATGTGGCCGAGCATGCCCCCAAGGGCAAGCGCGGCTACTTCACGTCGTGGATCCAGACCACGGCGACCCTGGGCCTGTTCCTGTCGCTGCTGGTGATCCTCGCCTGCCGCACGATCCTCGGCACCGAAGCCTTCGAGGCCTGGGGCTGGCGGATTCCTTTCCTGCTGTCGATCCTGCTGCTGATCGTCTCGGTGTACATCCGCCTGCAACTGAGCGAGTCGCCGGTGTTCCAGAAGATGAAGGCCGAAGGCAAGTCATCCAAGGCGCCGCTGACCGAGTCCTTCGCCCGCTGGGACAACCTCAAGATCGTGATCATGGCACTGCTCGGTGGCACCGCCGGCCAGGCGGTGGTCTGGTACACCGGGCAGTTCTACGCGCTGTTCTTCCTGCTGCAGACGCTCAAGATCGACCCGCAGACCGCCAACCTGCTGATCGCCGGCTCGCTGCTGATCGGCACGCCGTTCTTCATCCTGTTCGGCAGCCTGTCGGACCGCATCGGGCGCAAGGGCATCATCATGGCCGGCTGCGTCCTCGCGGCGCTGACCTACTTTCCGATCTTCCATGCGCTGACCCAATACGGTAACCCCGACGTCTTCAGCGCCCAGGCGCGCAACCCGGTCACGGTGATCGCCGATCCCGCCCAGTGCTCGTTCCAGTTCGACCCAGTGGGCAAGGCCAAATTCACCAGTTCCTGCGACCTGGCCAAGAGCGTGCTGGCGAAGAAAGCCATCCCTTATGCGAACGAGAAGGCCGAGCCGGGCGCCGTGGCGCAGATCCGGATCGGCGACAAGGTGCTGGCGAGCTTCGAAGGCACCGGCATGCCGGCCGCTGACTTCAAGGCGCAGAACGATGCCTTCGTCGCCACCCTGGGCAGCGCCCTCAAGGACGCCGGCTACCCCGAGAAGGCCGATCCGGCCAAGACCAACTATCCGGCGGTGCTGGCATTGCTGACCCTGCTGGTGATCTACGTGACCATGGTCTACGGCCCGATCGCCGCCTGGCTGGTGGAGCTGTTCCCGGCGCGCATCCGCTACACCTCGATGTCGCTGCCGTATCACATCGGCAACGGCTGGTTCGGCGGCTTCCTGCCGACGGTGGCGTTTGCCATGGTGGCGGCCACCGGGGACATCTACTACGGGCTCTGGTACCCGATCGTCATCGCGGTGATGACGGCGATCCTGGGCACCTTGTTCCTGCCGGAAACCAAGGATCGGGACATTCACCACGCTTGAGGTGCGCACGTCCTCTCCCGCCTGGGAGAGGGCGTGCCTCGTGTGATGGGCAATTCTTACCGATGGCGCAGGCGCTACAGCCGTTGCATCGCTGTGCCTGTGATTGCGCGCGACGCAACGCCAAGTCCCATCCTTATCGAGTTCATCGAGGGCGCTCCTTGAGCGGCCGAGCCGAACATCCGCTTTAGCCCGTCGCAGTGGTTCAACGCTCCAGGCAGCGGGCGCCACGGCCTTTCCCCATTCAGATCAATTGCAACGCCTCGCCACGTTCATCAAAACGTGTCGCCCAGGGGTATGTCCTGTCGTTTTTTGGAATTGCCGGATTTAAATAAAGGTGCTTATATGGATTCATGTATTAATGTATCCAATTATCCAGGTAGCCAAAAATGCAATCTCTACCCTGTGAGCTCATCAAGGATCAGTGTTTCGTTGCGGGTCACTGGATCGAGGCGCCAGACAAGCGAACGTTCAGCGTGACCAATCCGGCTACCGGCCAGGCGATTGGCTCGGTGCCCCGTGTGGGCGCTGCGCAGACCCTGGATGCCATTGAGCGAGCCAGGCTGGCCCAGCAGAGCTGGAAGATGCAGCCCGCCAAGGAGCGGGCCAGGCTGTTGTTCCAATGGGCCGAGCTGGTTGAGTCGCACACTGAAGAGCTGGCCCGCATCCTGACGGCGGAGCAGGGCAAGCCGCTGGCCGAGGCGCGTGGTGAAGTGGGCTCCACGGTGGCCTATCTGCGCTGGTTCGCCGAGGAGGCGCGTCGTATCGAGGGGCAGGTGCTGCCGTCGCCTTCGGAGGACCAGCACTACCTGGTTTTTCGCGAACCGGTGGGCGTGTGTGCGGCGATCACCCCGTGGAATTTCCCTTCATCGATGATCGCTCGCAAAGTCGCCCCCGCGCTGGCGGCGGGCTGCACCCTGATTCTCAAGCCCGCGGAGCAGACACCGTTGTCGGCATTGGCCTTGGCTGCCCTGGCAGAAGAGGCTGGCTTGCCGGCAGGGGTCTTCTCGGTGATTACCGGGGATCCGCAGGAGATTGGCGACGTGCTGTGCGCGAGCGACACGGTAAGAAAGATCAGCTTCACCGGGTCTACCCAGGTGGGGCGCATGCTGATCGCGCAATGTGCCCCGTCCATCAAGAAGCTGTCGCTGGAACTGGGAGGCAACGCACCTTTTATCGTCTTCGAGGACGCGGACCTGGACGCCGCCGTGAAATCCCTGGTCGCGGTCAAGTTTCGCAACGCCGGGCAGATGTGTACCAGTGCCAACCGCGTTCTGGTGCATGCGGGCATTTACGATGAATTCCTCGAGCGTTTGATTGACGCGGTGAAAGCGCTGAAGGTGGGCGATGGCCTGGACCCAGGCACGCAGGTCGGCCCTCTGATCGACGGACGTGCCGTGCATAAGCTCGACGCCTTGATCGGCGATGCCGTGGCCGGGAATGCGCGCCTGTTGCTGGGCGGCAGCCGGCACTCGCTGGGCGGCACGTTCTTTGAACCGACGGTCCTGGCAGAAGTGGATGCCTCAATGCGCATGGCCCGTGAGGAAATCTTCGGGCCGGTTGCCGCCTTGTATCGCTTCTCTTCAGAGGAAGAGGCCATCGCCATGGCCAACGCCACCGAATACGGTCTGGCTGCCTATTTCTTCAGCCGGGACATGGCGCGGGTGTTCCGTGTGCTGCGCCAGTTGGAGTACGGCATGGTCGGCGTCAACAGCCATCTGATCGCCAATGAAGTCGCGCCTTTTGGCGGAGTCAAACAATCCGGACTGGGCCGCGAAGGGGCCCGGGAAGGAATCAATGAGTATCTGGAAACCAAGTTCGCTTGTATTCAGGTCTGAGTTAAGCCCTTTCCATGCTGAGTGAAAAATAATGCACAAGACATTCAACTGGGATCTTCCCTACCCATCGCAAAAGATGCCGCTGCTGGCGAAGAACGTTGTCACCACTTCGCAGCCGCTGGCGGCGCAAGCCGGCGTGCGAATGCTGCTGGCTGGCGGTAATGCGGTGGATGCGGCGTTGGCCACGGCAATCGCCCTGACCGTGGTCGAGCCGGTCATGAACGGTATCGGCGGCGACCTGTTCGCCCTGGTGTGGGACAACGGCCAGCTGCACGGTCTCGATGCCTGCGGACAGGCCCCCGCGGCTTGGGAGCTGGAACATTTTGCCGGCCAGCGCCAGATGCCGACCAAAGGTTGGGACAGCGTGACGGTGCCGGGGCAGGTAGCGGGTTGGGCGGCCCTGTCGCGACGTTTTGGCAAGTTGCCGTTCCCGCAGTTGTTCGGGCCGGCGCTCGAGTATGCGCAGGAGGGGTTCGCTGTCAGTCCGCAGATCGCCCGACAGTGGCAGGCCCAGGCCCCCGACCTGATGGGGCAGCCAGGTTTTCGCGAGGCCTTCACGCGAGACGGTAAATTGCCTGCGGCAGGTGACTGGTGGCGTTTTCCCGAGCAGGCGGCGTCGCTTCAGAGCATCGCGCAAAGCCATGGCGAAAGTTTCTATCGTGGCGAGCTCGCCGAACGGATCCTGGCCTTTGCCAGGCAGTGCGGAGCCGCCTTGTGCGCTGACGACCTGGCGGCCATGGAAGTGGAATGGGTCAAACCGATCAGCCAGGACTTTCGCGGCTACACCCTGCATGAGATCCCGCCCAGCGGCCAGGGCATCGCCGCCCTCATGGCGCTGGGTATGCTCGAGTCGTTCGATATTGAATCCATGGGCCTCGACAGCCCTGATGCCTATCACGTGATGATCGAAGCCATGAAGCTCGCCTTTGCGGATCTGCATGCGCATGTCGGTGATCGCACGCACATGAAGCATTCGGCCGAGGCGCTGCTGGACAAGAACTATCTGCGCCAGCGTGCACAGCTCATTCAGCCCCAGGCTTCATCGGTGGTCGCCGGTACTCCAGCGCTTGGCGGTACGGTCTATCTCGCCGCGGCGGACGCCGACGGGATGATGGTTTCGTTTATCCAGTCCAACTACAAGGGCTTCGGCTCCGGGGTCGTCGTGCCCGGCACCGGCATCAGCCTGCACAACCGTGGCATGGGGTTTGTCCTGGAGCCTGGGCATGTGAACCAGGTCAGCCCGGGGAAAAAGCCCTTGCACAGCATCATCCCGGGTTTCATCAGCCGGGGAGGCGAGCCGGTCATGGCCATGGGGGTGATGGGCGGCAGCATGCAGGCGCAAGGTCACCTGCAAATGATGACGCGCCTGGCCTGCTTCGATCAGAACCCGCAGGCCATGAGCGATGCCCCGCGTTTTCGCGTCGAGGCGGGGCCCGTCGTTCACCTGGAGGCGCATACCCCGGCCCATGTCATTGAATCGCTGAAAAACCGCGGTCACCACCTGCAGGTCCATGAGCCCGGGAGCATGGAGTTTGGCAGCGCCCAGCTGATCCAGTGCGGCGCAAACGGCAGCTACGTTGCCGCCTCCGATTCCCGTCGTGACGGCCAGGCTGTCGGTTACTGACCCACCCCTTACAAGAGAATAAAAACATGCACGCACCTACCGAACAGAACCTTTCCCGCCTCGATGCACAGCATCACTTGCACGGATTCAGCAATGCAGTGAAGAACCGCGAGGAAGGCTCGCTGATCATGGACCGCGGGGAGGGCATCTACGTTTTTGACGAGCAGGGTGAGAAGTACATCGAAGCACTGTCCGGCCTCTGGAGCGTGGCGGTCGGCTTCAGCGAGGAGCGCTTGGTCGAAGCGGCTGCGCGGCAGATGAAGAAGCTGCCGTTCTACCACACCTTCACCCAGCGCTCGAACCAGCCCTTGGTTGAACTGGCGCAAAAGCTGATCGCCCTGGCGCCTGTTCCCATGAGCAAGGCCTTCTTCACCAACTCCGGTTCCGAGGCCAACGACACGGCGATCAAGCTGGTGTGGTACCGCGCCAATGCCTTGGGCCAGCCACAGAAGACCAAGATCATCTCGCGCAATCGTGCCTATCACGGTGTAACGCTGGGTGCCTCCAGCCTGACCGGCCTGCCCCATGTCCAGGGTGGTTTCAACGCGCCGTTGCCGGGTTTCTTTCATCTGACCGCGCCGCACTATTACCGCGAAGGCCGGCCGGGTGAGTCCGAAGCGGATTTTTCCCAGCGCCTGGCACAGGAACTGGAAGCACTGATTATGCGCGAGGGGCCGCAGACCATTGGCGCCATGTTCGCTGAACCCTTGATGGGCGCGGGAGGGGTAATACTGCCACCGGCCGGTTACTGGACCTTGATCCAGGCGGTCCTTGAAAAGCACGACATTCTGCTGGTCGCCGATGAGGTGATCTGCGGCTTCGGGCGGACCGGCAAGATGTTCGGCAGCGAGCATTTCGGCATCACCCCGGACATGATGGTGCTCTCCAAGCAGCTTTCATCTTCCTATCTGCCGATTTCCGCTTTGCTGATCAACGAAAAGGTCTACTCGGCCGTCGCTGCGCAAAGTGCAAGTCGCGGCACCTTTGGCCATGGCCTGACGGCAGGGGGGCATCCGGTGGCTGCCGCGGTGGCGCTGGAGAACATCAAGATCATCCAAGAGCGTGAATTGGTGGCGAAGGCCTGTGCCCTGGGCGAATACCTGGCCACTCGCCTGGCCAGGCTTGCTGCGCATCCGCTGGTAGGCGAGGTGCGGTCCCTGGGTTTGATCGGGGCGATCGAACTCGTTGGCAACAAGGATGACAAGACGCCATACCTGGCCGCCGGAAACCTGGGGACGATGATGTCCGCTGCGTTGTTCCGTCGTAAGGTCATTACGCGCAATATCGGTGATGCCATTGCGTTGTGCCCGCCGTTGATCATTACTCAAGAGCAACTTGCAGACCTGTTGGACCGTTACGAAGAGGCGCTGGCCGAAGTGACTGCCGAGGTCCAGGGCAGTCGTTGAAACACGAGACAGGAGCACGGCGGCATGAAAGTTGAACAGCGTTTAAAAGAGATGGGCATTGAATTACCGCTTGCCGAAGTGGGCGAACATTACTACGGCACCAAATATGGAAAAATGAAACCTCACTATATCAGCGGCAACTTGTTGTTTCTGTCCGGGCAAACTGCCGGGTTGAATGCCCAGGGCGAGGCGAGATATCCCGGCCGCGTAGGGCGTTCCATTGATGTCGATCAGGCGCGTGAAGCGGCAAAGTTGACGGGTATTAATTGCATTGCCGCGATCAAGAATGCCATTGGTGATCTGGATCGCGTAGTGGGTATTGCCAGGGTTCTTAACTTTGTAGCCTGCGACATTGATTTTACCGAGCCGCATCTGGTGTCGAGCGCCATGAGCGATTTACTGGTGGACGCCTTTGGGGAGACAATAGGAATTGCCCCAAGGGCAACCATCGGAGTCACGTCGCTAGCGGACGATTACTGTTTCGAAACTTGGGTGACTGTCGAGTTTTCCTGAGCATATACAGAGGGTGTCATGGCTGAGCAAATCGAATTTAACGGACTCGCACTTTCGGCTGAAGGTGAGGCATATCGCTTCATCGAAAGCGGAATCCGGCAGGGCCGTTATCGCGCGGGAGAGCGGCTCGTTGCCGAGGATATTGCCGCTGAAATCGGCATGAGCCGAATGCCGGTACGCGAAGCCTTCCGCAGGCTTTCCGCCGAAGGACTGCTGCATATCAGGCCGAACCGCGGGGCAATCGTGCGCGGCTTGAATGCGCAGGAAATGCGCGAAGTATTCGAAATTCGCGCCAGCCTTGAAGCCCTGGCGGCCGGTCTCGCCATGCCCAGGCTGACGCCGCAATCCATTGCAACTCTGGAACATTTGCTTGACCAGATGGAACTGTGCAACTCGGATTATTCCGAATGGGTCACTAAACATCGTGAGTTCCATGAGTACCTGTCGGGATTGGCCGGCATGCCACGCCTCAATGCTCAGCTCGTCGGCTTGCATTCCTCACTGGAGCCTTACATGCGCATATGGCTTGAACATGCGGATAAGCCGATGACTTCGCGGGATGATCATGCGGGCATTATTCGAGCCCTCAAAAGTGGCGATCAGGCGTTGGTAGAGTCGGTGGTGCGGGAACATGTAAGGGCTACGATTCCTGCACTGGTAACTTTAGTAAGTTAATAACCTGGCGAGAGCCGTCAGTTAAATTTACTACTTGTTTCAGCGTGACCTCCTTAGTTGTCAAGGAGGTCGCGACAGGGATGTTTCGCCTTGAATTCAACAATAACAATATTTAAAGAGGTGCAGCATGTTCAAACGAATAGTATCAACTGCGGCGTGCAGTGCAGTGCTGTTATGTTCCGTTGTCTCGCGTGCGTCGGAACCTGTCCAGGTCGGCTTTACCGCCACCTTGACCGGCGATTTCGCTTCCTACGGCCTGGATGTGCGCAAAGGCTTTGAGTTGGGTGTCGAGAAGGTCAGGTCGGAGGACGACGTGAACCTCCAGGTCAAGGTGTCCGACGATCATGGCCAGCCCAACGATGGCGTGTTGGCGGCGGGGCGTTTCTGCGAGGACCAGGACACCCTGGCGGTGGCCGGCTACACCTTCAGTTCGGTCGCCCTGGCTGCCGCACCAATCCTGAAAAAGTGCCAGATGCCAATCGTGGCCTCGGCGATCACCAGCCCGCAGCTGACGGGCATCAACCCGTACTTCCGGCGCCTGATCATGACCGACGCGGCCCAGGGCGCGATGATGGGCGAGTACGTCGCTCGGACGATGGGAGTCAAATCGCTCTACATCCTGTACCAGCAGGACGATTACGGCATCGGGATCAACAAGGCTTTCGCCGATGCCTTCGTGGCGGCGGGCGGCACCCTGGCCGGGCAGAACAGCTACAACCTGGGGACCAAGGATTTCCGGACCATCCTCGCCGGTGTCAAGCAGCACAAGCCCGATGCGATTTTTATCGGCGGCTTCTACACCGAGGCAGCGATGATCGCCAAGCAGACCCAATCGCTGGGCATCAACGCCCGCCTGATCGGCACCGATGGCGCGCTGTCGTCGCAGCTTGTGCAGTTGGGCGGCAGCGCCACCGAGGGCATGACGCTGTATGGCATGTTCGATAGCCACTCGCAGACGTCAGCGCAAACTGCAGCGTTCGTCCAGCAATACGTTGCCAAATACCAGCAAGAGCCCAATGGCTGGGCGGCCTTGGGCTACGACACGGCGTTGACCCTGGGCGCGGCGGCGAAGGCTGCGCGCGCCAGCGGCCCGCTCAATCGAGCCTCCATGAACGATGCGCTCAGCCGCATCGAGCGCCTGCCAGGCGCGACCGGCGACATCTCCTTCCAGGCCGACGGAGACCGATCGGGTTCACTGCATTACTTCACTGTGAAAAGTGGCAAGTTCGTTCTCGCCGACCAGTAATGACATCGCGGTGTGCGGGGGCGGTTTGCCGCCCCTGCAAAACCGCTGGAGATCCTCATGCTTTACTTTGAGCAGCTTCTGATAAATGGCCTGATGCTCGGGGCCATTTATGCCCTGGCGGCGGTGGCTTACACGCTGGTTTACGGTGTAGTCAAAATGGTGAATTTCGCATTTGGCGAGCTGTTCATGCTGGGCGCCTTTATCACCTTGTCACTGATGTTGCCCGAGCTTTCACTGTTCGGATATCAGGTGGCGATGCCGAACCTGAACTTCTTCCTGGCGGCCCTGGTCGCGATGGTGGCGGTGGCGGCGCTGGGAGCCCTGATCGACCGCATCGCCTATCGGCCGCTACGCAATGCACCGCGCATGGCTTCGCTGATTACCTCGATTGCGGTCTCGGTACTCTTGCAGAGTCTGGCCCAGACCGTCTGGGGGCCCAGCTCGCTGAGTTTTCCAGAGACGCCCCTGACGCGTCTGCCGGCGCTCCAGCTCGGTGAAATCACGGTTACCGGCGTTGAATGGCTGGTCATGGCTTCCGCGCTGGTGGCCATGATCGCCCTGCAGCTGTTCGTCCACTACACCTCGCTGGGACGGGCGATGCGCGCTTCGGCTCAGGACCCGACGGCCGCTTACCTGGTGGGTATTCCAGTGAACCGGATCATCGGCCTGGCCTTTGTGCTCGGTTCGGCGTTCGCCGCGTTTGCCGGCATTCTCTATGCGCAATCCTTCGCGTTCGCCAGCCCGACCATGGGCTTCGCGCCCGGCTTGAAGGCGTTGACGGCGGCGGTGCTCGGCGGGATCGGCAATATTCCCGGGGCCGCGGTCGGTGGGTTGTTGCTCGGCCTGGTCGAATCGCTGTGTTCCGGCTATATCCCCGGCGGCGCGATCTATCAGGACGCCCTGAGTTTTGTCCTGCTGGTGCTGCTACTGCTGGTCCGTCCGCAGGGGCTGCTGGGCAGGAAGGAAATGAATAGCCATGCCCGTGGAAGCCTGACCAGTGACAGAACCGACAAAGGCTCATGGGTCACCGCGCCATTGCGCCTGCTCGATGGTGTGTTCGCTTCACGCCTGATGGCGAGCAACCTGGTCAAGTTCGTCGCCATCGCCGCAGCCGTGGGTATCGGTTTTGGTATCCAGTCCGACTACTGGCTCGGCATTCTGGTGATGGTCCTGCTCTACGGCATGCTCGCCAGCGGGCTGAATATCGTGGTCGGCTTCGCGGGCTTGCTGGACCTGGGGTTCGTCGCGTTCTGGGCCGTCGGGGCGTACTACACCTCGATCGTATTTGTCAGTGTGCTTCAGGGCGTCTATGGCCTGGACATCGCCGCCACCTGGTGGGTGCTGTATGCCAACCTGATCATTGGCGGGCTGATTGCCGCCCTGTTCGGGGTATTCCTGGGCTATCCGACGCTGCGGGTCCGCGGCGACTACCTGGCGATCATGACCCTGGGTTTCGGTGAAATCGTGCGCGTTGTCGTGACCAACTGGGTCCCGGTGACCAATGGCCCGATGGGGATTCGCGGGATTCCGTTGCCCATGCTGTTTGGCTACGAGATTGGCTCGACCCGGGCGCTTTACTTCTTCGCCCTGGCACTGAGCGTCGTGCTGCTGTTCTGCATTGGCCGGGTCGTGCGTTCCTTCGTCGGCAGGGCCTGGGTGGCGCTGCGCGAGGATGACGACGCGGCGGAGGCGATGGGCATCCACGGCACGCGCTACAAACTGCTGGCTTATGCGTGCAGCGGATTTGTCGGTGGTCTGGTCGGGGTGTTCTACGCGCACTTCCAGCAGTACATCAGCCCCATCAGCTTCACGCTGTTCGAGAACATCGTGATCCTGATGCTGGTGGTGCTCGGCGGTATGGGAACCATGATCGGGCCCTTCGTCGGTGCCGCGGTATGGATCGTGTTCCTGCAAGCCTCCCTCAATATTCCCTTTGTCGAGAGCTTCCCCGAGTCTCGATACATCCTGCTGGGCGCCATGCTGATCGCATTGATGCTGTTTCGTCCCAGTGGTTTAGCCGCCAAGGCCCGTCAGCGTCTTGTAATGGGGTAATCCGATGATGCCTGTAGTCAACAATCATGAGCTTTTCACACCCCTGCTGGTCGAGCCGATGACCGCGCAAAAACCTGTCAGTCGAGCCGATATGAGAGCCAGCGTTGTTCTGCGAGCCAGCGAATTGACCGTGCGCTTTGGTGGCCTGAGCGCGGTCAGCCATTTGAACCTCGAGGTGCGCAGCCATTCGGTGCATGCGCTCATAGGCCCGAACGGCGCCGGCAAGAGCACGGCGGTCAATGCCTTATCGGGATTCGCCGTTCTCGATGCAGGAAATGTCACCATCGGCGACAAGACCTCGGGTCACTGGAGCGCCCACGCCATCGCCCAGGCAGGCTTGGCGCGGACCTTCCAGAATATCCGTCTGTTCGGCGAGATGACGGTTCTGGAAACCGTCCTGGTGGGGCGTCATGCGGGGTTCCAGGGCGGGTTGTTCGCGGCCCTGTTCAGGACAAGGTCCGCGGTCGAGTTCGAGCGCAACACAGTGGAAGAGGCCAGGGCGTTGATCCGGTTTGTCGGGTTGCCGCCCAATGTCGAAGGGGTGCCAGCCAATTCATTGCCCTATGGCCATCAACGTCGAGTGGAAATCGCCCGCGCGTTGATCTCCAAGCCCAAGGTGTTGCTCCTGGACGAACCGCTGGCGGGCATGAACGTGTCGGAGAAGGCGGCTCTGAGCGAGTTGATCGACCAGGTTCGGGAAAGCGGGGTGGCGATCCTGCTGATCGAGCACGACATGGACGTCATCCGAAGCCTTGCCAACTTCACGACCGTGCTTTACCAGGGGAAAAAATTGATCAGCGGGACCACCCATGACGTGCTGAGTCATGCAGAAGTCCAGGCTGCCTATCTGGGGAGGGCCAAAGCATGAATCAGCTTCTTGAGGTCAGCAGCCTCTGCGTGGCGTATGGCGGTATCGAAGCGGTGAAGGGCATATCCCTGTCGATAGACAAGGATGAAATCGTGAGTCTGATCGGCAGCAACGGTGCCGGCAAGACCACGACGCTGCGAGCCATTTCCGGCCTCTTGCCGTGCAAGAGTGGCAAGGTGAGCTTCCAGGGCAAGGACATCACCACGCTTTCACCTGATGCGCGAGTGCGCATGAGGCTGGCTCATGTGCCTGAGGGGCGTCACGTATTCCCGGGATTGACGATCGAGGAAAATATAAAGCTGGGCAGCTACACCCGCCATGATCGCAAAGCCATTGCCGACGACATCGAGGACATGTACCAGCTGTTCCCGATCCTGAAGGAGCGACGCAAGCAGCAGGCGGGCACCATGTCCGGCGGCGAGCAGCAAATGCTGGCCATTGCCCGGGCGATGATGTCCCGCCCGGAGCTACTGATATTGGATGAGCCGACCATGGGGCTTTCACCGAAAATGATTGAGGTGGTACTCGATACCCTTCGAAAGATTCGCTCGCGGAAAACACCGATCCTGCTCGTCGAACAGAACACAGTGGAAGCCATCCAGATGGCGACTCGCGTGTATGCCCTGCGTGTCGGAGAGATCGTTTCCGTGCTGGCGGGGGAAAGCGTGACCGAGGAAGCCTTGAAAGACTTCTACCTGAGCTAGCGCAGGAGCAGGTCTTTGCGTGCAGCAGCGCACGTTGGGTTTTCCAGCTCAGGTAGAAGCGGGCCGCTGACAGAGGGCCCGTTACCCCTCAATTGTGCTGCACGATCTGGATCAGGTTGCCGCACGTATCGTCGAAGACCGCGAGGGTCACCGGGCCGGCGACTGTCGGCGCTCGGGTGAACTGCACACCGGCGGCGCTCAGCCGGGCATATTCGGCGTGCACATCCTCGACCCCGAAGAAAGTGAAGGGGATGCCATCGCGTTTCAGTGCCGAGGTGAATGGCTTGGCGGCCGGGTGAGCGTCGGGCTCCAGCAGCAATTCGACGCCGTCAGGGTCGCCGGGGGAGGTCAGCGTCAGCCAGCGATGCTCGCCCATGGCGATGTCGTGCTTGAGCTGAAAACCCAGCACGTCCCGGTAGAAGGCCAGGGCCTTGGCCTGGTCGTCGACGACCACGCTGGTGATGACGATCTTCATGGGGTTCTTCCTCCGTATTTGAGGTACAGGTGGCAATAAATACCTGGCAGGAATAATAGCCGGGCAGCCGCGGTGTCCACGCCCTGGAGGGCGACCGGCTGTCCAGTGGGCAGGGCGGGGTGTTGGCAGCCCGGCAGGCTGCCGGGTTTTCCCGCCGATTCCCGCACGACCCGGCGCCGGGGCTGTAAACTGGCGCCTTTTATCCCCTCGAACAAGAGAGCCCCATGGCCAACCACGATATCGATTTCATTCCCGATCCCGACGCGGATTCCATCTCCTCCGACGTTGCCGGTTTCGCCGGCATCCTGGTCTCCACCCAGATCCCCACCCGCGCCGACGGCAGCCTGGAGCTGGGCGACATCACTGTGCAGAGCGAGTGCACCCTGCAGGCGCTCAAGGTGGCCCTGGAAAAGGCCGGCAGTTCCATGGACCGGGTCCTGCACCTGACCATCTACCTCACCGACATGGCCGAGCGCGCCGCGTTCAACGAGGTCTACCAGCGCTTCTTCGCCAAGCCCTGGCCGGTGCGCGCCGCCGTTGGCGTAGCGTCCCTGGCGGTCGAAGGCATGCGCGTGGAAGTCACCGCGATGGCGGCCAAGGGCTGAGTTTGCGGCGTTATCCGGTGGTGCCGCTCGGCGAGTGGGCGCCACCGGGCAGTACACGGGTGCCGGTCAGGCGTTTCGCCGCTACAATGCGCGCCTCGACGAGCCTGACTAAAAAAATATGTCCTTGCCCAAGCATCACCTGGAATTGCTCAGCCCTGCCCGCGATGTCGCCATCGCCCGCGAGGCCATCCTGCATGGCGCCGACGCCGTGTACATCGGCGGCCCGAGCTTCGGCGCGCGCCACAACGCCTGCAACGAAGTGAGCGAAATCGCCGAGCTGGTGGAGTTCGCCCGCCGTTACCACGCGCGGATCTTCACCACCATCAACACCATCCTGCACGACAACGAGCTGGAGCCGGCGCGCAAGCTGATCCACCAGCTGTACGACGCGGGCGTCGATGCGTTGATCGTCCAGGACCTGGGCGTGATGGAGCTGGACATTCCGCCGATCGAGCTGCACGCCAGCACCCAGACCGATATCCGCACCCTGGCCCGGGCCAAGTTCCTCGACCAGGCCGGCTTCTCGCAACTGGTCCTGGCCCGCGAGCTGAACCTGCAGGAAATCCGCGCCATCGCCGACGAGACCGACGCGGCGATCGAGTTCTTCATCCATGGCGCGCTGTGCGTGGCTTTCTCCGGCCAGTGCAACATCTCCCATGCGCAGACCGGCCGCAGCGCCAACCGTGGCGACTGCTCCCAGGCCTGCCGCCTGCCGTACACCCTCAAGGACGAAAAGGGCGGCGTGATCGCCTACGAGAAGCACCTGCTGTCGATGAAGGACAACAACCAGAGCGCCAACATCCGCGCCCTGGTGGAAGCCGGCGTGCGTTCGTTCAAGATCGAAGGGCGCTACAAGGACATGGGTTATGTGAAGAACATCACTGCCTATTACCGCCAGCGCCTGGACGACGTGCTCGAAGACCGGATCGACCTGGCCCGCGCTTCCAGCGGCCGCACCGCGCACTTCTTCCTGCCCGACCCGGAAAAGACTTTCCACCGCGGCAGCACCGATTATTTCGTCACCGATCGCAAGATCGACATCGGCGCCTTCGACTCGCCGACCTTTACCGGCCTGCCGGTGGGCGTGGTCGAGAAAGTCGCCAAGCGCGACCTGCACGTGGTGACCCATGAGCCGTTGTCCAACGGTGACGGCCTCAATGTGCTGGTCAAGCGCGAAGTGGTGGGTTTCCGCGCCAACATCGCCGAGCCCAAGGGCGAGTTCGAAGAGGACGGCGAGAAGCGCTATCGCTATCGCGTCGAGCCCAACGAGATGCCAGAAGGCCTGTACAAGCTGCGGCCGAACCACCCGCTGAACCGCAACCTCGATCACAACTGGCAGCAGGCCCTGCAGAAGACTTCGTCCGAGCGTCGCGTGGCCCTGAGCTGGGTCGCGCGCCTGCGCGAAGAACAGCTGGAAGTGACCGCGACCAGCGAAGAAGGCATCAGCGCCAGCGTGACCCTGGACGGCCCGTTCGGCGTCGCCAACAAGCCGGAGCAGGCGCTGGAACAACTGCGCGAGCTGCTCGGCCAGCTCGGCACTACGCAGTACCACGCCATCGACATCAAGCTCGATGCGCCGCAGGCTTACTTCATCCCCAACTCGCAGCTCAAGGCCTTGCGCCGCGAAGTGATCGAAGCCTTGACCGCTGCGCGGGTTGCCGCTCACCCGCGTGGCAGCCGCAAGGCCGAGACCACGCCGCCACCGGTGTATCCGGAGTCGCACCTGTCGTTCCTGGCCAACGTGTACAACCAGAAGGCCCGCGACTTCTACCATCGCCATGGGGTGAAGCTGATCGATGCGGCCTACGAGGCCCACGAAGAGGCCGGCGAAGTGCCGGTGATGATCACCAAGCACTGCCTGCGTTTCTCCTTCAACCTGTGCCCGAAACAGGCCAAGGGCGTCACCGGCGTGCGCACCAAGGTGGCGCCGATGCAGCTGATTCACGGTGACGAAGTGCTGACCCTGAAGTTCGACTGCAAGCCGTGCGAGATGCACATCATTGGCAAGATGAAAGGCCACATCCTCAACATGCCGCAACCGGGCAGCGTGGTCGGCCACATCAGCCCCGAAGACCTGCTCAAGACCATCCCTCGCGCTCCGCACTGAGTGGCGGGCGCGGCGCCATCACGGCGTCGCGCTCGTTCAAGCGCTGGCTGTCGCGCATCAACGCCATTGTCGACTGGGTCGGCAATGGCGTTGTTGTTTCTGCGAACTGCCTTAACGCGCTGGATCTTCCTCGGCGCGCAACTGAACACTCATGTCGTCGCAGCTTTGCGACCAGTCTTGCAGCCACTGTGGCAACTCGGGAGAGGTGTCCACGCCCAGCTCGTGGACGAACTCGCCGGGGGCGATGGTGCCTTTGGCCGAGCGGAACAGCCCGCGCATCACCACCACGCCGATCACCCGGCCTTTGCTCACGAAGCGGTGTTCCATAAAGCTCCATTTCTCGTCCCAGCCGAGGATCCGGCTATGGACCTCGAAGGCTTCGAACAACTTCAGTTCACGGCGGAATTTGCCCCACACATCGCCAACGATCGGCACCGCCCTGTGGCGCAGGGCCACGCGGTAGGCGCCGCTGCGCAGGACGAAATCCATGCGCCCGAGATCGGCCAGGGTGAAGTAGCGGCCATTGGTGACGTGGCGGTTGAGGTCGAGGTCGAGCGGCCAGACGCGCATGCGCACGACGGTGGTGGCCAGGCCTGCGACCGGCTTGCGCCACGGACGACGAAACAGCATGAGCAGCATGCGGAACCAGAGATTCATGAGTGCACCGATGATGGAAAAGGATGGCTGCACTCTAGGGAAGAAGAATCGGCTAAGGTAGGTGCGCAAATGACATTTTTCATGCGAAAAGCGCAACGGAATCCACTATGCACGTCACCTTGCTCCTGGCCGATCACTGTTCCGCCGCCAGCGCCACCCTGGCCCTGGAAGTGCTGAGCGCCGCCAACCTGTTCGCCGACAGCGCCAGCGCGCCGTTCGAGGTGGTGGTCGCCTCGCTGGATGGCGCCGATGTCAGCGCCTGGGGCGGGCAGGTGCTGCGGGTGCAGCGCTCGGTGGCCGAGATCGCCCAGACCGATCTGGTGCTGATCCCCGGTTTTCTCTTCACCCTGAAGGAGGCCTTGCCGGCATTTGCCGGGCATGGACCCTGGTTGCGGCAACAGCATGCCCGGGGCGCGGTGCTGGCCTCGATGTGCACCGCCACCTTCCTGCTGGCCGAAGCCGGCCTATTGAAGGGCGCTCGCGCCACCACCCACTGGGCCTTCGCCGAGCTGTTCCGGCGGCGTTATGCCGGGGTCGAGCTGGACGAGGGGCAGCTCCTCTGCGAGGACGATCGCCTGATCACCAGCGGCGGCGCGAGCGCGGCCATGGACCTGCTGCTGCATTTGGTGCGGCGTTTCGCCTCCCTGGAGCTGGCGCAGAAGTGCGGCAAATACTTGCTGATCGACAAGGTGCGCAGCGAGCAGTCGGTCTATGTCATGTGGTCGCTGCCCAAGAGCCACGGCGATGGCGAGATCCTGCGGGTGCAGGACTGGCTGGAGGAACACTTCGACCAGCCGCTGCTGATCGACGACACGGCCCGCCGTTTTGGCTTTGGCGTGAGGAACTTCAAGCGCCGCTTCAAGGAGGCCACCGGCTACACGCCCCTGGCCTATCTGCAGACCCTGCGCCTGGAGAAAGCCAAGGAGCTGCTGGAGTCCACGCGCATGACCCTGGACAGCATCACCTACAAAGTGGGCTACGAAGACAGCAACTCGTTTCGCCGGCTGTTCCAGCAACGGGTCGGCTTGTTGCCGGCGGCGTATCGCAAGAAGTTCCAGGCCGGTGCGAGTTGATTCGCAGGCGAGTGCCGAAGCTTGCGCAAGCTTCCGCTTCTGTAGGAGCGCAGCTTGCGCGCGAAGAACGCTAACACAGTGGGGCAGGCTTTCGGCGTCGCGGCCATCGCGGGTACGTCGGAGCGCCACCCGCTCGCTCCTACGACAGGGGGGGCGGCGACCCCGGCTCGTCGAGGTTGTCGATGTGCTTGAAGCGCTCCACCAGGAAGTCGATCAGGCTGCGCACCCGCGCCGACAAGTGCAGCTGTTGCGGGTAGACCGCGTAGACGTCGGCGCGGGTCGGCGTCTGGTCTTCCAGTACCAGGCGCAGGCGGCCGCTGCGCACGTAACGGGCGATGTCCCATTCGGCCCGCAGCAGGATGCCATAACCTTCCAGGGCCCAGTTCAGGGCCACCTCGCCGTCGTTGCAGCCCAGGGCGCCGCGGACCTTGACGTTCTGCGTGCGCCCGCCGTTGGTGAAGCTCCACACCCCGTAGGGCGTCTCGTTCTGGCGCAGGAAGATGCAGTTGTGCTGCTGCAGGTCTGCCAGGCGTTGCGGCACGCCATGCTTTTGCAGGTACAGCGGCGAGGCGCATAACAGGCGGCGGTTGGAGGCGATCTTGCGCGCATGGAAGGCCGCGTCCGGCAGGCTGCCGAAACGGATGCCCAGGTCGAAGCCGTGGGTCGCCAGGTCCAGCGGGTGGTCGCTGATTTCCAGCTGGATTTCCACCTCGGGGTAGCGCGCGAAGAACGCGGCCAGGGCCGGGCCGATGTAACGCCGGCCGAACCCCAGGGAGGCATTGACCCGGATCAGGCCCTTGGGTGTCGCCCGGCTGCTGCCGAGCAACTGCTCGACCTCGTCGATCTGGGTCAGGATGCGCGCCGCGTGGGAGAAATACAGCTCACCTTCAGTGGTCAGGCTCATGGAACGGGTGGTGCGGTTGACCAGGCGGATACCCAGCCGTGCTTCCAGCGCGGACAGGCGCTTGCTCACCGCCGGTGGGGTGACGCCCAGCTCCCGGGCAGTGGCGGCGAGGCTGCCCTTGTTCGCCAGCAGGTAGAAAAACGACAGGTCGAGGCTCGGGTTCATTGGTAACTCAAAGTTATGTATGTAGTGATTTTGAGTAACTCATGGGGCTTTTCTCACTACATATACTCCGCCCACACCCTGTCTGGACAGCCTTGTCCGACAGGCACAACAAGAAGGCAACGAGAAAGGGGTGGACCATGAGTGCATACACAATTGCCGCGATCCCGGGTGATGGCATCGGTGTGGAAGTGATCGCCGCGGGCGTCGAGGTGTTGCAGGCGCTGGCGAAGAAGTCGGCCTTCCAGCTGGACTTCAAACACTTCGACTGGAACTCCGACAACTACCTGAAAAACGGCTACTACATTCCTGAAGGCGGCCTGGCGGAACTGAAGACCTTCGACGCCATCTTCTTCGGCGCGGTCGGCGCCCTCAACGTGCCGGACCATATCTCCCTGTGGGGCCTGCGCCTGCCGATCTGCCAGGGCTTCGACCAGTACGCCAATGTGCGTCCGGCGCGGGTGCTGCCTGGGGTGAAAAGCCCGTTGCACAACGGCGAGCAGATCGATTGGGTGGTGGTGCGGGAAAACTCCGAGGGCGAGTACTCCGGCAATGGCGGCCGGGTGCACCGCGGCTTGCCCGAAGAGGTGGCGACCGAGGTTTCGGTGTTCACCCGGGCCGGGGTCGAGCGCATTCACCGTTTTGCCTTCGAGCTGGCGCAAAGCCGTCCGCGCAAGCACCTGACCCTGGTCACCAAGTCCAACGCCCAGCGCCATGGCATGGTGCTGTGGGATGAAATCTTCTATGAGGTCGCCCGGGACTTCCCGGACGTCAGGGTCGACAAGGAACTGGTGGACGCGGTGACCACGCGCATGGTGCTGAAGCCGGCGACCCTGGACGTGATAGTCGCCACCAACCTGCATGCCGACATCCTCTCCGACCTGGCGGCGGCGCTGTCTGGCAGCCTGGGCATCGCCCCGACCGCCAACCTCAACCCTGCGCGGCGTTTTCCCTCGATGTTCGAGCCGATCCACGGCTCGGCCTTCGACATCACCGGCAAGGGCGTGGCCAACCCGATCGCGACCTTCTG
Source organism: Pseudomonas sp. GW821-FHT09E12 (assembly GCF_059416085.1). Classification (NCBI taxonomy): domain Bacteria; kingdom Pseudomonadati; phylum Pseudomonadota; class Gammaproteobacteria; order Pseudomonadales; family Pseudomonadaceae; genus Pseudomonas; species Pseudomonas sp. GW821-FHT09E12. Next base: position 252,290 of record NZ_JBWKOM010000002.1, read on the forward strand.
GACGGCGGCGATGATGCTCGAACACCTGGGCGAAGCGGCCGCGGCCAAGCAGCTGATGTCGGCCATCGAGGCGGTGACCGAGAGTGGCCTGCACACGCCTGACCTGGGCGGCACGGCCAGCACCCGGCAGGTCACCGATGCGGTGCTTGCCCTGATCAATCGCTGATTCACAGTCGTACTGCGGCACAACGCCAGGGGGCGGGTCGCGATCCGCGCCCCTGGCATTTCCTGACAACAATAAGAATCAGGGCCCTGTGATGAAAAGAATACTTGGCAAACTCTATGTGCAAGTCCTTATCGCCGTGCTGCTCGGCGCCCTGGTCGGGGTGCTGGTACCGGAAACCGGCGCCGCGCTGAAACCCCTGGGCGACGCCTTTATCAAGTTGATCAAGATGCTCCTGGCGCCGGTGATCTTCCTCACCGTGGTCACCGGCATCGCCCGCATGGAAAGCATGAAGGAGCTGGGCCGGGTCGGCTTTCGCGCGCTGATCTATTTCGAGGTGGTCTCCACCCTGGCGCTGGTGGTGGGGCTGGTGGTGGTGGATGTGTTCAAGCCCGGCGCCGGCATGAACGTCGATGTCGCCAGCCTCGATACCTCCAGCCTGGGCACCTACACCAGCGCCGCCAGGCACGCCTCGTTCATGGACTTCGTGCTCAACATCATTCCCGACACCATCGTCGATGCGTTCGCCAAGGGTAACGTCCTGCAGATCCTGCTGTTTTCCATCCTGCTGGGCATTGCCCTGGCCCAGGTCGGGCCGCGGGGCAAGTTCTTTGTCGATGCCCTGGATAGTCTGATGCAGGGCATGTTCCGCATCGTCAACATGGTCATGCGCCTGGCCCCCATCGGCGCGTTCGGCGCTATTGCCTTCACCATCGGCAAATACGGTTTCGGCTCGCTGTTTTCCCTCGGCAAGCTGATGGCCTGCGTCTACCTGACCTGCGTGCTGTTCGTGATCTTCGTGCTGGGGCCGATCTGCCGCTACAGCGGTTTCAGCCTGTGGAAGTTCCTGCGTTTCATCAAGGAGGAGCTGTTCACCGTGCTCGGCACCAGCTCCTCGGAGTCGGTGCTGCCGCAGATGATTTCCAAGATGGAAAAGGCCGGTGTGTCCAAGCCGGTGGCCGGGATGATCATTCCCTCGGGCCTGACCTTCAACCCGGACGGGCAGGCGATCTACTACACCATCGCCGCCATCTTCATCGCCCAGGCGACCAACACGCCGCTGACCCTCACCGATCAGTTGATCGTGCTGGCGGTGCTGATGTTCACCTCCAAGGGTTCGGCGGGGGTCACAGGTTCGGGGTTCATCATTCTGGCGGCGACCCTGGCGTCGCTGGGCACCATTCCGGTGGCGGGCATGGTCCTGCTGTTGGGCGTCGACCGCTTCATGTCGGAAGCGCGGGCGATCACTAACACCATCGGCAACGGGGTCGGCACCCTGGCCATCGCCAAATGGGTGGGGGCACTGGACACGGCGAAGATGCACAAGGCGTTCAATGGCGAAGTGCAAGAGGCGCCGCCGGCGCCTGACAGCACGCCGCCGGCGAAAGGGGCTGGCACCTTGCTGCCCGGCCTGGAGAAGGCCTCTCGGGCCTAGGCAGCCCTGGTCGCCTACAAGGCCTTGCTCATGAAGACCCGGCTGCTGCCCGCGGGCTCGCAAGGGATCTCGCCGAAGCGTTGCCAGCCGTGTTTTTCGTAGAACGACGGCGCCTGGAAGCTCAGGGTGTAGAGCACGGCCGAGCGGCAGCCGCGGCGCCGGCCTTCGTCTTCGCAGGCTTGCAGCAGTCGGGCGCCGAGGCCCGAGCCGCGCAGGCTGTCGGGCAGGTAGAACAGGTCGATGAACAACAGGCCCAGGGAGGTGCGGCCGCTGATGCCGCCCAGGACCTGGCCGGTCTCCGGGTCCTTGAGTTCCACGGCCAGGGGCTGGCGATCGTTGTAGCCGGTCATCTGTTCGTTGAAGGCGGCGAGGCCCTGGCCGAGCAGGGTTTCGAAGGTGCTGTCGATGGTGTTGCTGATGACGATCAAGGGGCTGGCCGTGACGGCGGTTTTCATAGAGGAGATTTCCAGTTCAGGCGTCGCGCAACAGGTCGTGGGCGTCGAGCAGACGGTAGGCGATTTCCGGGTTCTTCTCCAGGCCGCGGCGGATGGCGGCGGGAATCGACTGGCGGGTCTTGCGGCACAGGCCCGGCAGTTCGTCGAGCTGGATGGCGATGCCGCGCATGCTGCGCACTTCGTTGAAGCTGGGGGCGATCTGTACGCGGATGCCCAGCAGTTCGTACATCCGCCGCTGCATGTGTTCGAGGTCGCTCAGGCTTTGCAGGTTTTCCAGCCGCTCGAGCAGGCGCTTTTCCTCCTGGCGGGTCAGGCCGAGGATGCGCAGGTCGGTGCCAGGGGTTTGCAGCAGGCGCTCGCGCTCGCAATCGCAGGCGCCGGGCGGGCAGGGCTGGCGGATCTGGAAATCGGGCATCTATGGACTCCACTCGAAGCGATCGCGGATCGCCGTTGCCCACGGGGTTGCCTGGAAATATACACAGACGGGGCAGGCTGTGGCGCGGGATTCGCCAGCCATGCCGCGGATTTTTTCAAGGCTGTCGGCGCCGCCACAACAGCCGCGCGTAGACCAGGGCGTTGATCAGCAGCACCAGCGCGCCGAGGCCCAGCTGGATCTGCGGCGTCAGCCCGGCCGGGTAGATCAGTGGGATCAGATAGTGTTCGATGAAACCGTCGCCATACCCCTGCTGGCCGGCACCGTGGCGCAGGCGGTTTTCCCACTCGGTCAGCGGGCAGGGCAGGTGGAAGACTTCGACCGCCACCCCCCAGGTCGCGGCGGGCAGGTGCAGCCAGGCCAGGCGCGGCCACTTGAGCACCAGCAGGCCGCCGAAGAGTACGAACAGGATAAAGGTCAGGTGCAGCGATACCAGGGCGTCAGCGGCGAAGCGGTAGAGCATGTCGAGTCTCGTTGCGGTCAGGGGTACAGCAGGGGTTCAGGTCCGCGCGCGGTCGAACCAGCCCAGCGCGGTGCGCCAGATACAGATGCCCAGGAAGTACGCCGACATGGCCAGCCACAAGCCCATCACCCAGGGGCCATTGTAGGGGTGGTTGATCACCAGCGATAGGCTGCACAGCAGCCAGATGGCGGTCACCGCGATATTCACCGGCATGAAGCGGCGCACGCGGAAGGGGTGGAGGAATTTCATCCGGGTCAGGGTCAGCAGCGCCAGGACCACGATGCTCGACAGGCTCAGCCAGGGTGTCGGGGCAAGGATGTACAGCGCCAGGGCCACCACGTTCCAGGCTGCGGGAAAACCGACGAAATAGTTGTCCTTGCTCTTCATGTTGACGTTGCAGAAGCAGAACAGCGACGACACCAGGATCACCGAGGTCGCCAGCAACGCGCTGTAGTCCGGCAGCGGGATGTAGCGATAGATGAACAGCGCCGGAATGAACACATAGGTCAGGTAGTCGATCACCAGATCCAGCACCGAGCCGTCGAAATGCGGCAGCACCGACTGCACATTGACCTTGCGCGCCAGCGAGCCGTCGACCCCATCGACGATCAGCGCCACGCCCAGCCACAGCAGGCAGGCCTTGGGCTGGTTGTCGAACAGTGCCAGGGTGGCGAGAAAGGCCGTGACCACGCCGGTCGCGGTGAAACCATGGGCGCCCCAGGCTTTGAGACTGGCGATGTGTCGGGTCGTTATCACGGGCGTTCTCCAGGAAATGAAACCAGCCATACGACGCCCCATTGGATGAAACGGGGGCTTATCGCCAAACCTGGCCAGATTGCATCTATCGACCGGGCAGGCGGCGATAAGGTTCACCCTTGCCCGTGGCGACTTATAAGACTGTAGCCACAGTTGGCCGGGACGAGCCTTGGCGAAAGCGAATTCCTTCACGGCGCCGGGGAGGCAGGGTGCCTCCCCGGAGCGTTCACTTCCTGTATTGCGTGGCTACATTCCGTTGGCGAAGGGCACGGCGCGGATATCGATGCGCGAGCGCAGGTGCTTCAGCGCGCCGGCGTATTCGGCCAGGACTTCCAGGCTCCAGTCGGCGCGGGCACGCAGGTGGCGTTCTTCAGGCGTGGGCTCGGAATGCGCATTGAATACGCCTTCCACCTGGCGAACGATCAGCTGTTCCGGCAGGTAGCAGATCCGGCAGTTCTTGTAGCTGGAGGCCCGCAGCTCGGCGAGCGGGTAGGCACCACCGAGGCCGGCCGAGACCCCGACCAGCAACGCCGGCTTGTGCCCCAGCTCGGTGTGGCCGGCATACACGAAGAAATTCTTGATGGCCGGGCAGGCCATGCCGTTCCACTCCGGCGTCACCACCACCAGCGCGTCGGCCTGCAGCAAGGTGGCCGAGTACTGGCTCCAGGCGCTGTTCGAGTCCGGGCTTGGCCAGAGCGGCAAGGGCGAGCGCCCGAGGTCGAGCAGCGTGACCTGCTCGCAGAGTTTCAGCTGTTGCAGGCGTTGGCCCAGGTAATGGGCGACCTTGGCCGACTGGCTGCTGACTTGGCTGGAGCCGGCGAGCAGTGCGATATGCAGGCTCATTGCGCCACCTCCTGCTTGGCTTCGGGACGCGCTGCGGGTTTGGGCGAACGCACCAGCGGCCAGAACAGTTCCTGCTGCCAACTGATGGGGCGCAGGTCTTCGATGCCATAGGCGGTGGGCCGGCGGCGAGTGATTTTCGCGGTGCCGAACAGCACGTCCCAGAAGAACAGCAGATTGCCGAAATTGCCTTTGTAGTGGGTCACCCCGTCATGGGCGTTGAGGCCGTGGTGGGCGGAGTGGGTGGAAGGGGTCGAGATGGTCCGCTCCAGCAGCCACATCAGCGGGCGCAGGGCGGGGATGCGATAGAGCCTGTCGTCCCAGGCGACGCTGCTGTGGGCGGCGAAGATCACCGTCATCTTGACGATCAGGTAGCCGTAGTAGACCGGCGCCAGGCCCAGGTAGATGAGCGCGCCGGAGAGCCAGATGCCCGGCATCAGCAGGTAATAGAAGCTGTTGTTGCGGTAGACGATGCGGATGCTCATGTACGGCGCCGAATGGTGCGCGCGGTGCAGCGCGTAGAGGAACGGCAGGCGGTGGGTCAGGCGATGCCACCAGTACTGGGTCATGTCATCGAGCAACAGGAACAGCGCCGCGCCCGCCACCCAGTGCAGGTCGCCCAGGCTGTTCTTCAGGGACGGCGCGAAGGTGTCGAGCAGCAGGGTGCTGAGGAACATCACCAGGGGGAAGGTGAGGCCCAGCAACAGCGAGGAACCGATGATCTCGATCAGCACATCGCGGCGCTGGCCCTTGGGCTGGCGAAAGCAGGTACAGGCGATTTCCAGGAGGATGAAACCGAGGAAAATCCCGGCCACGACCAGGATTGGATTGTTGGCGAGCATTGTTGTATTCATGGCAATCTCGAGTCAGGCCCGACATGGGCATTGCCCGAACAATAAGAAACCAAGAGCCGCCCGGACCCTATGCGCGAACTGGACAAAAACACTGGCGAAGAGGCCAATCAACCGGTCCGCCGTTTTCACCGGGGCCAGCTCGGCCGGGTGCTGGAACGGGTCCTGCAGCGCCAGACCCGCGGCGACCGCCAGGATTACAACCTGCTGGAACTGGAACAGTTGTGGCGGCTGGCGGCGGAGCGCGACCCGGCCATCGGCCTGCACCTGTTCGGCGAATTCACCCCCCAGGACCTGCACGTACTGGCCTACATCTGCCTGTACTGCCCGGACGTGCGCGGCGCCATGCAATGCTGGGCCGACTACGCCGCGCTGGCCTCGGACATGGACAGCCTGAAGCTGGTCAGCGACGGCGATCTGCTCGGCGTCGAACTGTGCATCGACGCGCCTGCCGGGCTGACCCGCTACGTGGTCGAGCATTACTGCGTCATGGCCCTGACCCAGATGCGGCAAAGCACCGGGCAACCCGTGCAACCGGTGCGCGCCTGCTTCAGCCATCCGCGCCCGGCGTACCACGCGCAATACCGCCAGTGGTTCGGCGACAACCTCGAATTCGACTGCCTGCACAACTGCCTGTACTACGACCAGGCCACCCTGCGCCTGCCGCTGCTGACGCGTCACGCCGGCATGCAGGAGTTGTTGCGCAGCGAACTGGACCGCCGCCTGGCCCAGCGCCTGCAACTGGGCGGCTGGACCGGCAAGGTCGCGGCCTGCATGCGCGACAGCCTGGCCCGTGGCGTGGTGCCGAGCCTGGAGAACCAGGCCGAGGCGCTGTACCAGAGCCCGCGCACCTTGCGTCGGCGCCTGGAGGAGCAGGGCATGACCTTTCGCCAGTTGCTCGATCAGGTCCGCGCCGAGCTGGAGCAACAGCTGGAGTTTCTCGGCGAGAGCCGCGTCCAGGTGGCGGCCCAGCTGGGTTACGGTGATCTCGCGGCGTACCTGCATGCGCGCAAGCGCTGGAAGCGCGACTGAATCCATCAGGCTCGCGGCATCACCGCAGGTGTTGCGCGGATTCCTTAAAGGAATCCACTCTATAAAAAACATGAATTTTATTTATCGAAATCGAGCCTGTAGCGTGGCCCCGTCCCTGACCGATGGAGCGCCCCGATGTCCACCCCGCAGCCGCTGTCTCCCGCCAAACGCTACTGGCAGCGCAACCTCGCGGTGTGCGCCCTGGGGGCGTTCACCACCATTGTCGCGATGACCCTGCTGCTGCCGTTCCTGCCGTTGTACGTCGAGCAACTGGGGGTCAGCGACCCGGCGGCCATCGTCCAGTGGTCCGGCGTGGCGTTTGGCGCGACCTTCCTGTCGGCGGCGATCACCGCGCCCTTGTGGGGCCGCCTGGGTGACCGCTATGGGCGCAAGCTGATGCTGATCCGCGCCAGCCTCGGCATGGCCGTGGCCATGTCGCTGATCGGCCTGGCGGAGAACGTCTGGCAGTTGGTGTTGCTGCGCCTGCTGGCGGGCTTGCTGGGCGGCTATGCCTCGGGAGCGACCATCCTGGTCGCCACGCAAACCCCCAAGGCGCGCTCCGGCTGGGCCTTGGGCGTGCTGTCTTCGGGGATCATGGCCGGCAGCCTGGCCGGGCCGCTGGTGGGTGGCTTGCTGCCGCCGCTGATCGGCATCCGCAACACCTTCTTCATCGCCGGGGCGGTGATCTTCGTGACCTTCCTGGCCACCACCTTCCTGTTGCAGGAGGCGCCGCGCGAGCCGCGCCCGGCCACGCAAAAGGGCCAGGCGCCGGACAACTCCTGGGCGTCGGTGAAGGACAAGAGGCCGGTGCTGAGCATGTTCGCGGTGGCCTGTTTGCTGATGTTCGCGACCCTGTCCATCGAGCCGATCATCACCGTGTACCTGCAGGAACTGCGGGCGGAAAACGTCACCCTGATGGCGGGGCTGGTGATGTCCGCCGCGGCCCTGGGCAGCATCATTTCCGCGTCGCAGCTGGGCAAGCTGGCCGACCGTATCGGCCACTGGCGGGTGCTGACTGTGTGCCTGGCCGCCGCGGCCCTGCTGCTGATTCCCCAGGCGCTGGTCAGCGCGCCCTGGCAACTGGTGCTGCTGCGCTTTCTCATGGGGCTGGCCCTGGGCGGGCTGTTGCCCTGCATCTCCAGCATCATTCGCCATTCGGTGCCGGAAAATATCGCCGGGCGGATGCTCGGCTACTCGACCTCCAGCCAGTACGTCGGTCAGGTGCTCGGCCCCCTGGCCGGGGGCTTTCTCGGCGGGCACTTCGGCATGCGCACGGTGTTTGTCGGCACCTGCGGCGTCATGGCCCTGTGCGCTCTTGTCACCTGGTGGTTCGGCTCGATGAAACCTGCCGTGGCGGTGGCAGGCGAAGCCGGTTAAGCCGGGCCGGTACCACGCTGCGCGCTGCGTTCGACCATGGCGACAATGGTGTCGAACAGCTCATCGCGGGCCTGCTCGCGGCTGATTTCTCCGGTGGCCGCGGCATGGGACAGCGCCTCGGCCGCCCCGAGCATCGCCCGCAGGCCAGCCGTGGCTATGGTCCCGGGCGCCGCGAAGGGGGCGAGGGCGGCGCGGCATTTTTCCAGGAAGATCAGTTCGTACTCCTCCTTGATCCGCGCCAGTTCCGGCGAGCTGGCCAGCGCGGCGATCACCCCGGGGATCTCGCGGCCTTGGGTCAACACACAATCGACGTAAGAGCCGGCGATGACCGCCGCGCGGCTGGCCAGGGTCGCTTCGCTGCGGTCCAGGGCGGCGTCCATCAGCAATGTCTGGCGGGCATCGAAGTCCTGGTACAGCGCCGCCAGCAATCCTGCGCGGGTGACGAAATGGTCATAGACCACCGGCTTGGTCACCCCGGCCTGTTCGGCGAGGCGGCCCAGGGTCAGGGCTTCGGTGCCTTCCGCGCCGATCAATTGCCAGGCCACTTCCAGCAACTGTTGCAGGCGCTCTTCGCGGGACAGGCGGCGACGGGGGGGGGAAGCCTCGGAGGGGGTGCTTGACATGCTTATATACCAAAAGTAACTTGATGTTCGTAACTTACCAAAAGTATATAGGGCCTGGTTGCCGCCCTCAATCCAATTTGCCTCCATCGGCAGGAGTCTTCGCCATGCATGCGCTTATCGTTGTCGCCCACCATGATCCCCGCTCCCTCAGCCACAGCCTGGCGGCCCAGGTCGCCGAGGGGCTGGGGCCGTCCCACTCGTTCGAGATCGCCGACCTGTTCGCCGAGGCGTTCGATCCACGCTTCAACGTCGCCGACCACGCGGTCCACCGCCGGCAGGAACAGCCCCCGGCCGACGTGCTGGCCGAGCAGGCGCGCATCGACCGCGCCGATGCGCTGGTGCTGGTCTATCCGGTGTATTGGTGGTCGATGCCGGCGCTGCTCAAGGGCTGGATCGACCGGGTGTTCGCCAACGGCTGGGCATTCGATTTCAACCTCGAAGCCAATCGCTTTGAGAAGAAACTCGGGCATCTGCGGGTGCATCTGCTCGGCGTCGGTGGGGCCGATGCCGGCACCTACGGGCGCCACGGCTACGAGGCGGCGATGAAGACCCAGATCGACCATGGGATCTTCGACTACTGCGGGGCGCGGGTGCTGACCTCGGAGCTGCTGCTGGAATCGGAAAGCCAGGATCCGGCGCTGCATCTGCGCACGGCCCGAGCCATCGGTCACGATCTGTTCAGTCGCGCCAGCGCCGCCGCGGCAGTTCAGGCGGGATGAGGGGATAAGGCTCCGCGACGTCCCGGTCGCGGAGCGCAGGACGGCTTCGGCCGTCAGTGCCCGGCTGGCTGCGCCTGTTGAGTGAGGATCGCCCTGGCCAGTTCTTCATCGCTGGCGTTGAGGCCTGGGTTTTCCTGGCGGATTTTCTGCAGCACCGACTCCAGGTAGACGCCACGGATGGCGCCACCGCTGGCGACGAAGCTGGAGGCGTCGTCTCGGGCGGGAATCACCATCTTGTCGTCCTTGAAGGTCGAGTACAGCGAGGCGGAAACCCCTGCGGAGGTGGCGACATCACCCGCATCGACACGGGCCATGGCTGAACCTGCGGGCAGACAGAGCAACAACGAAGAAACGAGTAATAGGCGGCGCATGAGGGCGTCCTCCGACAGCGTGAAGCGAAAAGGAAGTACTACACAATCTAGGATGCGCGGCACTGCCCGGGAGTTCCCCGGGCGCTCGCTGTGCCCGCTGGCCGAGCGTTTTCTGTGGGGCAGCCAGCAGCCCCCGGCATTGCACCGGGGGCTGCTATCACTGGGCTGTCAGCTGACGACCCGGTAGCACGGCACGTAGGCCGCGCCGCCCGGCAGTTTCATCCGGTGCTGCTGGACGAAGGATTTGAGCAGGTGATCCAGCGGCTGCATGATCGCCGTGTCGCCGTGGATTTCGTACGGGCCGTGCTTCTCGATCAGGCGGATGCCCTTGTCCTTGACGTTGCCGGCGACGATGCCGGAGAACGCGCGACGCAGGTTGGCCGCCAGCTCGTGGGACGGCAGTGCGCGGTCCAGTTGCAGGCTGGCCATGTTGGCGTGGGTCGGGTCGAACGGACGCTGGAAGCCTTCGTCGATTTTCAGCAGCCAGTTGAAGTGGAAGGCGTCGTTGCGTTCGCGGCGGAACTGCTTGACCTCCTTGAGCCCCTCGGTCATCTGCCGGGCGACCTCGGCCGGGTCGTCGATGATGATCTGGTACAGGCTGTGGGCCGCATCGCCCAGGGTCGCGCCGACGAAGGCGTGCAGTTGCTCCAGGTAGGGCGCGGCGCTTTTCGGCCCAGTGAGGATCACCGGGAACGGCAGCTCGCGGTTGTCCGGGTGCATGAGGATACCCAGCAGGTACAGGAACTCCTCGGCGGTGCCGGCGCCGCCCGGGAAGATGATGATGCCGTGACCGACGCGGACGAAGGCTTCCAGGCGCTTCTCGATGTCCGGCAGGATTACCAGTTCGTTGACGATCGGGTTCGGCGCCTCGGCGGCGATGATGCCCGGCTCGGTGAGGCCCAGGTAACGGCTGCCGCTCATGCGCTGCTTGGCATGGGCGATGGTCGCGCCCTTCATCGGGCCCTTCATTACGCCCGGGCCGCAGCCGGTGCAGACGTCCAGTTTGCGCAGGCCCAGCTCATGGCCGACCTTCTTGGTGTACTGGTATTCCTCGGTGCTGATCGAGTGGCCGCCCCAGCACACTACCATCTTCGGTTCCACACCCGGGCGCAGGGTGCGGGCGTTGCGCAGCAGATGGAAGACGTAGTCGGTGATGCCCTGGGAGCTTTCCAGGTCGATGCGCTGGCTGGCCAGTTCGCTTTCGGTATAGACGATGTCGCGCAGGGCGCTGAACAGCATTTCCCGGGTGCTGGCGATCATCTCGCCATCGACGAAGGCATCGGCCGGGGCGTTCAGCAGTTTCAGGCGCACGCCGCGGTCCTGCTGGTGGATGCGGACTTCGAAATCCTTGTAGGCGTCGAGGATGGTCTTGGCGTTATCGACATGGGCGCCGGTGTTGAGGATGGCCAGGGCGCACTGGCGGAACAGGGCATAGATGCTGCCGGAACCGGCTTCGCTGAGTTGTTGCACTTCACGTTGGGACAAAGTCTCCAGGCTGCCTTTGGGGCTGACCGAAGCGTTGATGACGTGTCTTGAATGCATTCTGGATTCCTTGAAAGCGAGACCACCGGCCCATGCGGGCCCATGGCTTAAGAATAGTGAGCGGCGGGCGGGACGCCGGGAAAAACATTCTCCCGGGCTTCACCACGCGAAGGCAAATAAGACTGCCAATACCTGGTGTGTCCGTCGCGTTACTGTCTCACAGCCGGCTGTCCGAAGCGAAAGCAGCGTACATCGGTGTTGACTACTCTCAGCTCTGTCACCCACATGGCTGGGGAGCGCAACCAGGCGCCGGCAGTGCCAGTCTCGTCACAAGGAGAGTGTGAACATGGCATCGGCATCGAACCTGTCTGCGGACAAAAAGAACAAACCTGGGAAAAAGGTTTCTGCAGCACCGAAAAAGACTGCGAAAAAACAGCCGAAAGAGACCACTTTGACAGCTGCCAAGACCAGCGGTCCGGTGAACACAAAAGCCGCCTCCCGCAAGGCCACTGCGACGTCTGCCCGGGTCTTGAATGTGCGGCCCGATGGCCTGGATTTTCGCGACACCATGTATGTCCCGACCCTGGTGGAAGTCCCGGTACGCCGCGAGCTCCGCGACTATCGCAAGGCCAAGGTGCCGGTGCTCAACCAGCATCAGGAATACGCCTGCACCGGATATGGCCTGGCGACGGTGGCGCATTACCTGTTGCGCACCCGTCAGTATCAGTCCGATGCAACCACCGTCAGCCCGCACATGTTCTATGACCTGGCTCGTCGTTATGACGAGTGGGCCGGCGAGGCGGATAAGGGTTCCAGTTGTCGCGGGGCGATAAAGGGCTGGTACAAGCACGGTGTGTGCCCGGCCTCGCAATGGCGGGTGAGCAACGAGGCCACGACCCTGACCGAAGATCTGGCTGGGGAGGCGGCGTTGCGTCCGTTGGGGGCGTATTTCCGGGTCAACCACACCGACATCGTGGCGATGCATGCGGCGATTGCCGAAGTGGGCGTGCTGTACGCCAGCGCCAGCGTGCATGAGGGCTGGCATGTGGTTGGCGGGGATGGCCATATCCAGCCCTCGGCGAACATTCTTGGCGGCCATGCCTTCGCGATAGTCGCTTATGACCAGGACGGTTTCTGGATTCAGAACTCCTGGGGCGAGACGTGGGGGTTCGAGGGTTTTGCTCATCTGCGCTACGACGACTGGCTGGCCAACGGCGCAGATGCTTGGGTCGCGCGACTCGGTGCGCCGATCACCGTGCGCGGGTCGCTGCAGGCGAGCTCGCAGGCCAAGGGAGCGGTGGCGGCATCATCCAGCGAGACCCTCAGAGATATCCGCCCGCATGTCATCAGCCTGGGCAATGACGGTGCCTTCGACCCGCGCGGCGATCTGGCGACCACGGTGGCCAGCGTGGAAGAAATATTCTCCGTGGACTTCCCGCGCATCACCGCCGACTGGAAGAAAAAACGCATCGTGGTGTATGCCCACGGTGGCCTGGCGGAGCAGGCCGGGGCCATCGAAACCGTGGCTGGCTACCGCGCGGCCATGTTGCAGGCCGAGTGTTATCCGCTGGCGTTCATCTGGAAGACCGATTACTGGAGCACCCTGGGCAATATGCTGGCCGATGCTGCCCGGCGCCGGCGCTCCGAAGGGGTGCTGGACGCGACCAAGGACTTCATGCTCGACCGCCTGGACGACGCGCTGGAGCCCGTTGCCCGAATGCTGACCGGCAAGGCCGAGTGGGATGAAATGAAGGAAAATGGCTTGCGTGCCACCGTCAATGCCAACGGCGGGGCGCGGGTGGTGGCCAAGGCCCTGGCGCGCCTGGCCGCCCAGGGGGTGGAGATCCACATCGTCGGTCACAGCGCGGGTAGCGTCCTGCTGGCGCCGATGGTGCAGTACCTGGTCTCCAAAGGTGCGATGAATAGCGGACCGATGGCGCGCAGCCAGTTGAAGGGGTTGGAGGTGAAGATCGCCAGCTGTCACCTGTGGGCGCCGGCCTGCACCGTCAAGCTGTTTCGCGAGACTTACCTGGCGCCCATCCTGGACAAGCGCATCGAGAAGTTCGGCCTGTTCACCCTGACCGACCAGGCTGAGCGCGATGACAACTGTGCGCATGTCTACAACAAGTCCTTGCTCTACCTGGTGTCCGATGCGTTCGAGGAACGGGTCCGTATTCCGGTGATCCACCCTGATGGCGAACCGATCCTGGGGATGGAGAAATTCGTCAACAGCGAGCCCGATCTCGCCCAGCTGTTTCGTAGCGTCGCGAATGCCGATTGGGTGCGCGCGCCGAATAATCTGCCGATGGGCGACAAAGGGGCGAGCCGGGCGCGGCACCATGGCGAATTCGACGATGACGACGAGACGGTGAGTGCCACCCTGGCGCGGATTCTCGGGAAGGACGGGCTCAAGGAGTCGTTGGACCTTTCGCAATCGAAGGTCTTGCAGGTTCAGCGGCGGCGCCTGATTGATCAGGTAACCAGCATCGGACGGCGGCAGCTGTGAGCATTCCTTCGCAGAACCGTCCCATCGAGGTGTCGGCCAAGAGATCCTGCGTTTCTTCAACGTTCGAAATCGAAGCCGGGCATCGCTACCGCTTCCTGGTGGAAGGCCTGTGGGCCGATGCCTCGGACCCGCCGACCAAGCCCGAGGGCCTAGCGCACCCAGGTGGAATCCGCGAGCGGCTGGGCAGGGCCAAGCGCTTGCCCGAGGCGGCCTGGATGGCGCTGCTGGTGCGGACCAAGGGCCCGGCGGGCAAGTCGCCCTGGCGCCTGCTCGGGCGCGGCGACGATGTCTGGTCGGACCTGCCGCCGGGGCGCTTGCAGTTCTGTGCCAACGACGTGCTCGGCTTCTACTGGAACAACTCAGGGAAGATGGACGTCAAGGTGATCGATGTCACTCAGGGTGGCTAACAGAGCACTCGGCGCGCAGAGCGGGGGAGCAACGGTGATATCGGCTGTGGTGGTGCTTGTCGTGTTGCTGCTGGGCGGCTGCGCCCGCGATCCGGAAGGCGGGATGCCGGGGCTCTATCGGGAACGGACGGTGATCGGCGAACCGAAGATCCAGTTTCTCGGGGTGGGCGGTTGGCTGCTGCACTGGCGCGGGGAGGGCGTGCTGTTGGCGCCGTCGTTCAGCAATCCGGCGGCCGTGAACTCAGGCTTCCTGCCGCCGGCGCGGGTGGTGGCCGACCACAAGCGTATCGACCTCTACATGCCACGCGCCGATGACGTGAGCATGCTGCTGGTAGGGCATGGGCATTATGACCATCTGCTGGACGTCCCCTGGGTGATGAAAAAACATAGTCCCAAGGCCCTGGTCTATGGTTCGTCCTCGGTGGCGCACATGCTGCGGACCATGGTCGACCCGAAGCGGGTGGTCAACGCGCAGTGGGCCATGGCCCGTCTTGAGGAACGCGATGGCACCTGGCTGCCGCCGAGGCCTGGTACCTGGCTGTATTCCACCGGTGGGCGCATACGGGCCATGCCGATCCAGAGCCAGCATGCCGGGCATGTCGCCGGGATCAACCTGATTCCCGGGCATTATGTCCTCGACCTCAAGGACACACCGGATTACATCTGGCAGTGGAAACCGGGGCAGCCGATGGCCTGGCTGATCGACCTGCTCGACGAGTCGGGCAAGAACCCGGCGTACCGCCTGCACTATCAGGATTCCGGCGCGCCGCCACCCTTGGGTTTTCCTCCGACGCTGGCTGATGGCAAGGGGATCGACGTGGAAATCCTCAGCGCCGCGTCCTGGACTCAGGTGCGGGATTACCCCTGGCGCCTGCTCACGGTCACTCGACCGCGGATGGTCCTGATCGGCCACTGGGAAAACTTCTTCGGCAACGATCCGTACCGGCCGCAGCCGCTTCCCGGACTCAAGCTCCAACCCTTCCTGGACACTGTTGCCTGCCACGTCGCCCGTGGCGTCCCGGTGGTCTTGCCGGCGCCTCTGGCGGTGATCCCGTTGCCGCCGGCGCAACCGGCGGTGCGTGCGCTGTCTTGCCCAGCACCTCGGCAGGCCGAGTGAATTTATCGGCCAGGCGCTGCTCATAACTCTAAATGGCGTAATCGCGCCAGGATTGTGTACGTAGTCAGGGAGCGGCATCCACATGAGCCCAGTTTCATCTGTCAATCCAGGCCAGCCTTGTCGCCTGCTGTTAGTGGTCGAGGACGAGCCGATGATCCTGGAGTTCCTCTGCGAGATCCTGCAGGACGAGGGCTTCGCCACCCAGGCCATGCTCCGCGCGGATGAGGCGCTGCAGTTCCTGGAAAGCCACCCGGACCAGGTGCGTCTGCTGCTGACCGATATCAATATGCCGGGCACCTTGAACGGCGCGGGCCTGGCCAATCGGGTGCGCGAGTGCTGGCCGGAAATGCCGGTGCTGGTGATGTCCGGTTATGAGACGCCGCAGAGTTCCGGCATCCGCTATCCGGTGTCGTTCATCCGCAAACCCTGGACCATCGGGCAGATCCTCGACAGTGTCGACCAGGCGTTGAACAAGGCGGGGAATAGGTAGTTGGGCGGGGCGCTGGCGAGATGAGGAGCGAAGCGGCTTTCGACCACCCAGGACCTTGGGTCCTCGGTGATCGCAAGGGAGGGTGAGCTAGCGGCTCACTCTTTGACGCTCATGAACTCTTTGGCCCAGACGATGTACTCCTCGGGCTGGGTGTAGGTGTGGGCCAGCTCGGTGGCGCTGAGGTCCGAGGCCTGGGTGAAGATCTGCCGCTGTTCGCGCAGGCAGTCGTAGGTGGCCTTGATCGCCGCGAAGTACGCCGCGTGGCCGTCGACGATGATCTTCGCGCCCAGTTGCGCCAGGCGCGCATCGTCGCGCAGCGCCGGGTTGCCGTAGGTCACCAGCATCAAGGGCACCGACAGGTGCTCGGAGATCTGCTCCAGCTGCTCGAAATCCTTGATCCCGACCATGCAGATGCCGTCGGCGCCGGCGCGCTCGTATTGCTGGGTGCGGCTGATGATTTCCTGGATCGGCAGGATCGCCGCGTTGGTCCGGGCGATGATCGCCAGCTCCGGGTCGACCCGCGCTTCCAGGGCCGCGCGGATCTTGCCCACGCCTTCGGCGACCGAGATCAGGTCGGTGGATTTGCGCCCGAACTGGGCCGGCAGCAGGGTGTCTTCGATGGTCAGGGCGGCGACGCCGGCGCGCTCCAGTTCGACCACGGTGCGCATCACGTTGAGGGCGTTGCCGTAGCCGTGGTCGGCGTCGGCGATCACTGGCAGCTGGGCGACGCGGCCGATGCGGGTGGCCTGCTCGGCGAATTCGCTCAGGGTGATCAGGGCGAAGTCAGGCGCGGCCAGCACCTGCAGCGAGGCGACGGAGCCGCCGAGAATGCCCACTTCGAACCCCAGGTCGGCGGCGATCCGTGCCGACATCGGGTCGAATACGGAGGCGGTGTGAAAGCAGGAGTCTGAAGCGATCAACTCGCGAAAACTACGGCGTAAATCTTGATGAGACAGCCTGGACATACGAACTCCCGGAAGGAGGTAAAAGAGATGCCGACGATAGCGTCGAGTCAAAAATGCAATCGGTCGTCCAGCGCGCCTGTGTAGAAGGGGCGCTGCGAAAACCTGGGCAGATGAAGACGAAGCAAGCAGGTGTGAAACGGCGGGTGACGCCGCACCGGATGGAAAAAGCCAGGCGGGCGCTCTTGTTATGGCCGGGATGAAGGCTATCACGCCGCCGCGGCGAAAATGATGACGAATTCGTATGGGCCCATGCCAGAACGGCATAGGCCATGCCGGTTGTCATGGGCGCCAAGGCGGGTCGATCATGCCGAACAAGAAGGTTCGGTTATCACTGGCATTTATGGGAGCGTCGATCTGTAGCGGCGAGGACGAGAGTACGCAGCGCTTGTCGCAACGCCTCGAGCCAGGGGAAAGGCTCAATAAAATGTCAGAATTTGAGTCCGGGTCTGGACCTTTTCCCCTGATGCGCAATCATTAGGACGTGGATACCCAAAGGAGAGACGCATGTTCATTCGGTCATTGACCCTCGCAACGCTGCTCGCTGTCGTCGGCCCCGCAATGGCGGCCGACAACGAAGGCCCTCTGGCCCAGGATCAGGGTAAGGCGCGCCCACTGATCGTCATCGCTCCCAGCACCGTGGACCCGACCCTGGTGGCGCTGAAGAAGTCCCTCGACGAGCCGGCCAACCGCCAGGCCTTCAGCGAACGCAACATGGTGCTCTACACGGTGATCAACACCATCGGCCAGCGTGACGGCAAGGACCTGGACCCGCAATCGAGCATGGCGTTGATCCGCAGCCTGAAGCTCGGCGCCGGGGCGCAGACCAAGGTGATCCTGGTGGGCAAGGACGGCGAGAAGAAGCTCGAGCATTCCGGGGCCATCGAACTCAAGGAAGTCTTCAGCACCATCGACCAACTGCCGGCGGCGGAAAAGGAAGCCGTTGCGCCGACGTTAGCGCCGGTCTCGGAAGTCAAGGCAGCCCACGCCGGCAAGGCCGCCAAATCGGGCAAGCCTGCGGCACCACCCAAGCCGCTGGACGACTGAGTCTGGCCATCACCGTTTCCTGATAGCGCATCGCGAGCAAGCTCGCTCCTGCAGAAACATACAGGCTTCTGTAGGAGCGAGCTTGCTCGCGATAGCGTTCTAACTCACCTCGCCTGAGTTCAGCTGACCATCAGGCATCGGTCACGACACTGCCAGCATTTCTGCCTCTTTTGCTGCACCGCCATCACCTTCAGCGCTTTGCAGCGTCCGGCTGACCCCGCGCACGATCATCTCGACTTCCCGTTCATCGATGATCAGCGCTGGCAGCAGGCGGATGGTGGTGCCCCGGGTCACGTTGATCAGCAGTCCGTGATCCTGCGCCGCCCGTAGCGCCAGCTCGCGCTGCGGGGCTTTGAGCTCGATGCCGATCATCAAGCCCAGGCCGCGCACCTGCAGGACCTGCGGGTGATCCGCCAACTCCACCCGCAAGCGTTGCAACAGATGCTCGCCCTGGCGCCTGGCGTTGGCCAGCAGGCCTTGTTCCTCGATGATCTCCAGCACGGTGCAGGCCACCCGGCAGGCCAGCGGGTTGCCGCCGAAGGTGCTGCCGTGGCTGCCGGGGGTGAACAGCTGCGCGGCCTTGCCCCGGGCCAGGCAGGCGCCGATGGGGATGCCGTTGCCCAGGCCCTTGGCCAGGGTCATCACATCCGGGACCACACCCTCGTGCTGGCAGGCGAACCACTGGCCGGTGCGGCCGATGCCGGTCTGGATCTCGTCGAGCATCAGCAGCCAGTTGCGCCGGCTGCACAGTTCGCGCACGGCTTTCAGGTAGCCGGGCGGGGCCAGGCGGATACCGCTTTCGCCCTGGATCGGCTCCATCAGCACCGCGGCGATACGCGGGCCGTGGGCCTGCGCGGCTTGCTCCAGGGCGGCCAGGTCGCCGAAGGGCAGCTTGAGGAAATCCCCGGGCAGTGTGTTCAGGCCCAGGCGCACCGCCGGCCCGTCGCTGGCCGCCAGGGTGCCCAGGGTACGGCCGTGGAAGGCGTGTTCCATGACAACCACCAGCGGCCGCTCGATGCCTTTGTGCCAGCCGTGCAGCCGTGCCAGCTTCAGCGCGGTCTCGTTGGCTTCGGCGCCGGAGTTGTTGAAGAACGCCCGGTCCATGCCGGCCAGGCGGGTCAGCCGCTGCGCCAGCCGCTGTTGCCAGTCGATGCTGTACAGGTTGGAGGTGTGCAGCAGCAGGCCGGCCTGTTCGCGGATGACGCTGACCAGTTTGGGATGGGAATGGCCGATGCCGGTCACCGCCACACCGGCCACCGCGTCCAGGTATTCGCGGCCGGCCTGGTCCCAGAGGCGGGTGCCCAGGCCGTGGGTGAAGCTCAGGGGCAGCGGTTGATAGGTGCTCATCAGGCAGGTGGCGGTCATGACGGGTCGCTCCATCGAGTGGGGTGTGCTGGCAGTATCGTTAGCCACCCTGGCTAGATAAACTCGTCAATTCTTTAATCATCTTGAAGTCAGGGTTGATAATGGATCTGTTCCAGGCGATGACGGTGTATGTGAAGGTGGTGGAGGCGGGGAACATGACCGCCGCCGCCCGTGAGTGCGGCCTGTCCACCACCATGGTTGGCAATCACTTGCGGGCCCTGGAGCAGCGCCTCGGGGTCAGCCTGCTCAGCCGCACCACAAGGCGCCAGCGCCTGACCGAGTTCGGCGCCGAGTATTACCAGCGTTGCCTGGCGGTGCTGGGGCTGGTGGCGGACTCCGAGCGCATGGCGGAACAGGTCCAGGGCGAGCCGTCCGGCACCCTGCGCATCACCGCGCCGCTGACCTTCGGCACCGAGCGCCTGGCGCCGGCGCTGAGCGAATTCCAGCAGCGCTGCCCGCAGGTCAAGGTGGAGCTGACCCTGGCCAACCAGCGCTTCGATTTGATCGACGGCGCCTTCGACGTGGCTTTTCGCCTGGGCAACCTGGACACCACGTCGCTGATCGCCCGGCCCCTGGAGGACTACACCCTGACCATTTGCGCCGCGCCGGACTACCTGGAGCGCTGCGGTACACCGCAAGTCCCGGAGGACCTGCAACACCACAACTGCCTGGCGTTCGCCTATCCGGCCGGTGACGAGTGGAGCTCCACCGCCACTCAATGGCCGTTAAGTGGGCCCGAGGGGGACGTACTGATCCCGGTGTCCGGTTCGCTGCTGACCAACACTTCGTCCGGCCTGCACCGCGCGGCGCGGGGTGGCCTGGGGGTGGTGATGATGCCCGATGCCCTGGTGGAGGAGGACCTGCAACAGGGGCGGCTGGTGCCTGTGTTGCAGGACTATCAATTGCCCTTGCGAGCGATGCACCTGCTGTACGCCCAGGACCGTTACCGCCTGCCCAAGCTGCGCAGCTTCGTTGAGTTCGCCTTGGAGAAATGGGGGCGCTAAGCAGCGCCAGGTCATGAAACAAAGACCCCGCCGTGCCGGTCTGGCAGCGACGGGGTCGGGTTCACGCAGGTTCGGTCAAGCCAGTTCGACAGGCTTCAGGCTGTCCCAGGACTCCACCGGCCCCGGATTGTTTGGTTGGCTGCCGCCGCCAAAGCAGACCGCCAGTTTGTTCAGCGCATTGATCGCGGTGGTGACCGCGCCTTCGGCCCAGCCGGCGGTCCAGGACACATCATCGCCGGCCAGGATGAAGCGATCGGGATTGTCCGTGCCGATGCCGCTCATGAATTGGGAAAAGATCCTGCGCTGATATTCGTACTGCCCTGGCAGGTTCATTTTGAAGGCGCCCAGGTACAGCGGCTGGTCTTCCCAGTTGTGTTCCACGACCGCATTGACCGTGCTGTATTGCTCGTTGAGCTTGATATCCGGGTAGAGGTTGGCCAGCAGGTTGGTGCACAGATCGACATGCTGCGGCAGCGGCGCGGGGCGGTCGCCGAGGAACTTCAGGGCGTCGTCGTTCCAGGTGTAGGACAGGAAGATCCCGCTGCCCCTGTATTTGCCCTTGCTGGCCGAGTAGTCCACCAGGTAGGTGCCGCGGGTCAGGCGGTCGGAGAGGGTGATGCTCATCTTGCGTTGCTCGCCCTCTGCCACCGGGTCATTCCAGAACGGGCGCCGGGTGGCGGCGAAAATCTTCGCCGACTGCATGTAGTGGGTGTACATGATGGCTTCCCAGGTATCGATGGGCAGCAGGCTGTCCATGGCGGGAAGGCTTTGCGGGTTTCCCGAGTAGCGCAGTTTGTCGAGGATCCGCACATGCGGGGTGTAGATGACGCTGGGGAAGTCGCACTGCTGGGTCTGCCGGGTGCGGGTATCGGTGATGGAGACGCGGAAGGAGCCATCCGGCTGGCGTTCGATGTGTCGCACCTCCTTGTGGAACGGGTCGGCGAATACCTCGCGCGACAGCGCTTCGACCGTGGTGTCCGCGCCCCAGTGCAGCATCGCGTCCCCCAGCTCTTTCGGGGTCTTCGACCAGAGACGTTGCGGCAGGCTGGAGGAGCCGTCGAACATCAGTTGATGGTCGGCATCCAGGCCGGTGTACAGCACGCGCAGCAGTTCGAGGATGCTGTTGGGGTAGTCGGTGTTCCAGCCGCCGGTGCCGAAGCCGATCTGGCCGAACAGGTCGATATCGGCCTTGCTCCAGCCGGAGTTTTCCAGGAGCGCGGCGTAGAAGCTGACATCGTCGCCGCTGGTTCCCGACTGGGGTTTGATGATGGCGTTCCACAGCTTCTTGATCGTCTGTTGACTGATGGAGCCTTCGGTCATTGCCCTTTCCATGGCGGTGAAATCGTAGGTTTCCAGGAAGTTATCGAAGAACTGGTTTTCCAGTTCGGTGTATTCCGGTGGTTTTGGAAAGTCGGGGTTGCCGTCCACTTCGTAATAGGTTTTTTTTCCGCGGTAATCGACCACGGTGCTGATCGCCGCGGCAGTCCCCGGGTTGGGAAAGTCCGCCGAGTTGTCGGTCATGCCGACTTTGCGGAAGTAGTGGAACAGCGCCTTGCCGGACACTGGAAAACGCATCGCGCCCAGTTCACAGAGCACCTGGTTGCCCGGGTTTTCGGGGTCGCCCTGGAGCTTGGAGTAGAGCCGTCCGCCGATGCGCTCGGAGGCTTCGACCACCACCGGGTGCAGGCCCATGCGCATGGCCTCATAGGCGGCGACCAGACCGGCGACGCCAGCCCCGACGATCAGCACTTTCTGCCCATAGTTCGCCGGATCCACCTGGCAGGGAGGCAGCTTTCGATTAGCCGCGCTCTGCAGATATTTGGCGTAGTGAAAGGGGAAGTCCGGAATCAGCGCGGTGACGTCCTTGTTCATGCGCAGGGGAGAGCGGTTGGTTCTGGAAGGAATCGCAGACATGGGGTTTCTCCTTGAAAGTCATTTCCATGTGTTTCCACTTGCTCGATGGCTCTAAATCAATAGTCGCCAGAGGTTCAAGCCTAGAACAGATTCCGGGGTGCATAGGGGCGGGCGGGGGTTGTGCCCGTGCGGGGCAGCAGCGCAATAGCGTAAGAGGAAGGTTTGATGCCCGATGCCCTGGTGCCGGAGGACCGGCAGCAGGGCTGGCTGGCGTCAGGCCGACTCGCTGGCCAGCAGCATCATCGCCGCCGACAAAGTGTGGCCGTCGGTGATCCGGCCGGTGGCGATCATCGTCATCAATTCCTGGCGACTGACCCACAGCAGATGGTCCACTTCACCATCGGTGGCGGCGGCCTGTTGCTCGGCAATCTGCACCTGACACACCGCCACCGCGCTGGCGATCAGCGACGTATTGCTGTGCAGCAGGCCCAGTTCGCGAACGTGCGACGCCTGCCAGCCGGTTTCCTCCAGCAATTCGCGGGCCGCGGCGTCAACGGCACTTTCCCCGGCATCGATGGCGCCGCGGGGAAACTCGATGGACTGGCCGTCGATGGCCCGCCGTTTGAGGTTGACCAGCATCAGCCGGCCATCGGCCAGGGTCGGCACGGCCACCACGCCGTTCACCGCCCGGGGTTCCTTGATGATGAAGTAGCCCTGCTCACGGACCACCTTGAAATACGGGGTTTCCAGCAGGCACTGGTTGTCGGCGATGGAACTCATGGGGGTATCACTCCAGAAAACAGCGATCGAACAGGTACAGCTCGGCGAGCTTGAGATTTTCCACTGTGGCTTGCGGCCGGCCGCCGTCGCCGCTTTTCTTGCGTCCGGTCTCGCGCAGGTAACCGGCTTCGCTCATCTTCAACAGGCGCTGGCGGATGCTGGTCTTGAGCACTGGCCGTTGCAGCACCAGGGAGAAGATGCTCACCGCTTCGGGGGCGCTGAACTCGCTGCCGAGAAACATCAACGGCAGGCTGCTGTACAGGGATTTGGAAAACAGCCGCTCGTGCACCTGGGCCACCAGGCTGTTGTGGTCGAAGGGCAGCTTGAAGCTGCCGCTGGCCACGTCGCCGAGGGTAAAGAAACCCTGCTGCGGGCCGGCCTCCACCGGCTCGCTGACGATCCCCAGGTAGAAGGTCGAGGACGACCAGCAGCGCGGGTCGCGAAAGGCGTCGCCGACCGTGCCCACCTGCTCCAGCCAGGCCAGGGGCATGTCCACCTTGCTGGAGCGCCGCAGCCGCTGCACCGCATCATTCAGGCTGCGGTCCTCGACATCGCCGTTGACCACGATGCCTGGCAGGGCCCAGTGCCCGGCGAAGGGCTCGCTGTCGCGTTGATGGAGGAGGATTTCCAGCTCGGAGCGTTCGCGGTTATAGCGCAGCAGGCACAGGTCGATGGTGTGCAGGTAGGCGCTGGGGGAGAGGGGGCGATCGGGCATATCAACTTCCGTGGACGGCGTAGAGGCCGTAGTTTAGCGGATTCATGCCCGGTGCCAGCCATTGGCTTGGCGGGGTTTCGCCGCGGGCCAGGCATTGGCGCAACACGCTGCTGCGCACCCCCGGTTGTTCTTCGATCCGCAGGATGGAAAAGCGCTGCAGCAACTCCTCGCCGCGATGGAACCCGGGCAACTGGCGCGCCACGTCTTCACCCACCACCAAGGCAATGCGCTTGCCGTCCAGAGCCAGGTCGTCCGCCAGCCGTTGCAGCAGGGTGTAGCTGTAGACCGGGGCGGGATCGGCCAGGCCCAGTTGCTGCTCCAGGCGGCTCACTGCCAGTTCGGCGGGGCACTCGGGTTGCAGATGCCGGGTGATGGCCTGCAACCAGTTCACCCGTTGCTCGAAGTCGGCCATGCGCTTGCCGTCCGGATGGCGAAAGCTGGGGACTACCAGCACGCGCCGGGCGTGGCGGGCGGCTTCAAGCATGACCCGGGCGTGACCGGCGTGGGGCGGGTTGAAGGCACCGCCATAGAGGGCCAGTTCAAACATCTGCATCTCCTGCATTGGTACATGACGTGTACCTTATCATTGCTTGTGCGTGCAGAGAATTGGCATGTCATGCACTATTTATAGTGTTTGATCTGGATCGATGAAATAAAAAGCGGAGTCAAAGGGGGTTGTCATGAAAGTATATGACATGTACTTTATGTTCCGTGCAAAGGAGAGAACCAGCATGAACAGCCAAACGATGAAGACCGCTTCCTTCGATGTCGATGCACAAAAGAGCTTTACCCCGCTGTGCCCGGACGAACTGCCCGTGGCCGAGGGCGACCGCATCGGTGGCGAGCTGAATTTCATGGCGACCCTGGCCAGCCTGCGCATCGGCAGCAAGGACGCCCACAGCCCCCAGGCCCCCTGGGTGGTGAACGAGCCCGGGCAGATGCTCCAGCCCACCGGCCTGGAGCATGCCGACCTGACCTGGGTCAGCCACTGCGTACCGGGCACCGAAGGGTTCGCCCTGCTGGACGAATTGCCGACGCCCTATGACTACGACTACTTCGTTTGGAAGGGCGTGGAGCCGGACCTGCACCCCTACGGCGCCTGCTACCACGACCTGCACGGCAAGCTGTCCACCGGGGTCATCGAATACCTCGACAGCCAGGGTGTGCAACGGGTCATCGTCGGCGGCCTGGCCCTGGATTTCTGCGTCAAGACCACCGCTCTGCAACTGGCCGCCGCCGGCTTCAAGGTGATCATCCATCTGCCGGCATGCCGCGCCATCAGCGCAGAGGGCGCCACCCAGGCGATCGACGAGATGCAACAAGCGGGTATCGCGGTGGCCGCGACCCGCGAAGAAACCGCCAGATTGGCCAGTGCCTGAGGAGTCACCATGGAAAGTGCATTTGACCGTAACAATGGCGTGATCCAGGGCCTGCTGGACACCGACTACTACACCTTCACCATGATGCAGGCGGTGCTGCACCAGCACCCCAATGTCGATGTGGAATACCAGTTCATCGTCCGCTCCAGAGAGTCCCTGGTGCATCTGATCCCGGAGATCCGCCAGGAACTGGAAAAGCTCGCCAGCCTGCAGATGCGCGAAGGCGAACAGCGCTTTCTGTTCAACAAGCGTTTTCGCGAGTACCTGACCCCGGACTTCGAGCAGTTTCTCGGCCTGTTCCGTTTCAACCTGCGCTACATCCACGTGGCGGCGGTCGATGGCCAACTGAGCATTCGCGTCCGCGGCCCGATGTTGCACTGCATCATGTTCGAACAGCCGGTGCTGGCCATGGTCAGTGAGTTGCGCAACCGCGACAGGTATCCGGAGGTGGAGCTTGCGGACGTCACCCGCCGGCTCTATCGGAAATTCGAATGGCTGGAGAACAACGCCAGCCGCGAAGAACTCGCCGAGCTGCGGGTCTCGGACTTCTCTACGCGTCGGCGCCTGTCGTTCAAGGCCCAGCGCGAGGTGGTGAAGATCATGCGCAGCGACTTCCCCGGGGTCTTCGTCGGCACCAGCAATGCCCACCTGGCCTACGAGTTCGACCTGCCGCTGATCGGCACCATGGCCCACCAGTGGCTGATGGTGCACCAGCAATTGGGACGGCTGCGGGAGAGCCAGAACACGGCGCTGGAAAACTGGGTGCGCGAATACCGCGGCCGCCTGGGCATTGCCCTGACCGACTGCATCAGCACGGACTTCTTCCTCAAGGACTTCGACCTGTACTTCGCCAAGCTCTACGACGGCCTGCGCCAGGATTCCGGGGACCCGATTGCCTGGGCCGACAAGGTCCTGGCCCGCTACCGGGAACTGGGCATCGACCCACGGACCAAGGACCTGATGTTCTCCGACGGCCTGAACTTCGAGAAATGCCTGCCGATCCTGCGTCACGTGCGTGGCCAGGCCCGGTTCGGTTTCGGTATGGGCACCAGCCTGGCCTGCGATGTCGAAGGCGTCGAGCCGCTGAGCATCGTGATGAAGCTGGTGCGAGTGCATGGCGAACCGGTGGTGAAGTTTTCCGATGACCCGATCAAGAACGTCTGCGAAGACCCGTCGTTCCTCAGGTACGCGGCGCAGGTGTTCAACGTCAACCTCAGTAACTCGCCCCTGGAGGCCTGATATGAGCAGCCAAACCCAAGAACGAATTGCCCGGGAGCTGGGCATCGATCGGCAACTGGCGCGCGGAGACGAAGCCGCGGAAATCGTCCGGCGCGTGGATTTCATCCAGCAGGTGTTGCGCGAGTCCGGCGGCCAGGCCCTGGTGCTGGGCATCAGCGGCGGCGTCGATTCCCTGACCGCTGGCCGCCTGTGCCAGCTGGCGGTGGAGCAGATGCGCGGGGCAGGGCACGACACTCGGTTTATCGCCATGCGCCTGCCCTATAAAAGCCAGGCTGACGAAAGCGATGCCCAGGCCTCCCTGGACTTTATCCGCCCGGACTCGGTCAGCACCTGCAACATTGCCGAGAGTGTCGACGGTCTGATGAGCCAGGTGCGGATCGATGGCTTGCAGCCGTCGGCCGAACTGGCCGACTTCGCCAAGAGCAACGTCAAGGCGCGGGCTCGGATGCTGGCGCAGTATGCGGTCGCCAACTTCAGCAACGGCCTGGTGGTGGGGACCGACCACGGTGCCGAGGCCCTGATGGGGTTTTTCACCAAGTACGGCGACGGTGCCTGCGACCTGGCTCCGCTGTCGGGCCTGACCAAGACCCAGGTGCGCGCGCTGGCCGAGGCGCTTGGCGCTCCCGGGCACCTGGTGCACAAGGCTCCCACGGCGGACCTTGAAGAACTGGCGCCGGGCAAACTGGACGAAACGGCTTATGGCTGCAGCTACGCCGAGATCGACGCCTACCTGATGGGCGAGCCGGTGTCCGATGCCGTGCGCCAGCTGATCGAAACCGCCTACCACCGCACCGCCCACAAACGCGCCTTGCCGCGCACCCCTGCCTGACCCGCCTTGGCTTGCCGGCGATGGCGGTCTCAAGGGCGCTATCGCGAGCAAGCTTCGCTCCTACGGATACGAGGAAGGTTGGGGCCTCAGCGCAACCGTTCGAGCATCTGGTAGTACCACATGCCCGCCGCCAGCATCGGGTTGCCCAGCTGGTCGCCGAAGGGTACGCGGATGTGCTGGCAGGCGGCGAAGGTGTCGTAGTGCTCGAGGTGCCCGGTGATAGCCTGGGCCATGATCTCGCCCATGATGTGGCTGGTGGCGATGCCGTGCCCGGAGTAGCCCTGGCAATACCAGACGTTGTCCGAGAGCTTGCCCAGTTGCGGGATGCGGTTGATCACGATGCCCATGGCGCAGCTCCACTGGAAGTCGATGGTCACGCCCTTGAGCGCCGGGAAGGTGCGTTCGATGCAGGGGCGCAGTTCGCCGGCGATGTCCCGCGAATCCTTGCCGCTGTAGTTGGCGCCGCCGCCGAACAGCAGGCGGCCGTCGGCGGTCATGCGGTAATAGTCGAGCACGAAGCGGCAGTCGTAGACCGCCAGGTCCTGGGGGTTGAGGCGCTTGGCCAGGTCGCCCAGGGGCGCGGTGGTGACGATGCCGCCCATGGCCGGGAAGATCTTGCCCTTGAGCTGTTTCGGCTCCAGCTTGTGGTACACGTCGCCGGCCAGCAGCACCTGCTTGGCGTCGATGCGGCCCTGGGCGGTGATCACCGCCGGGCGTTCGCCGTGGACAATCTGCAGCACCTCGCTGTGTTCGAAGATCAGCGCGCCGAGGCTTTCGGCGGCGCGGGCTTCGCCAATGCACAGGTTCAGCGGATGCAGGTGCAGGTTGCGGGTGTTCTTGATCGCGCCGTGGTACAGCGGGCTGTCCAGCACCTCGCGCAGCTGTTGCTTGTCCAGCAGGCTGACCTCATCGCCCATGCCGCGGCGCACCGCTTCTTCGTAGTCGGCGCGCAGGCCGGCGAGGTGGCTGGGCTTGTAGGCAGCATGCAGGTGGCCGTGCTTGAGGTCGCAGGCGATGGCGTATTTGTCCACGCGCTGGCGGATGATCCGGTGCCCGCGCCAGCGCAGTTGCCAGATGAAATCGTCGACTTCGTCGCCCAGGGTGCGGCGCATCTGCTTGCGCATGGCCTCGTCGCCGGACAGGCTGCCGGTGACCTGGCCGCCGTTGCGCCCGGTGGCGCCCCAGCCGATCTTGTGGCTTTCGACTATGGCCACTTTCAGGCCTTTTTCCGCCAGTTCCACGGCGCTGGCGACGCCGGTGAAACCGCCGCCGATGATCACCACGTCGACCTGATGAGTGCCTTGCAGGGTCGGGTAATGGGTTTCCTGATTCAGGGTGGCGCTGTAATACGAAGGGCAGCGTTCGGCTGCCGGTGTGACCGGATTGAGTGCGGCTGTCATGGGCTGTTCTCGAATTTTTGTTGGGGCCGGGCCGGCGCCGTGACGCCGGCCAGCGCGTCACGCCTGGGTCAGGTACCAGCGCCAGTCCTGCTCGCCGACTTCGGCCATGAACTGGCGGTATTCGGCGCGCTTGACCGCCAGGTAGACCCCGAGGAATTCGCTGCCCAGGGCGTCGCGGGCCCAGGTGGAATTCTCCAGGGCGGTCAGCGAGGTCAACCAGTCGGTGGGCAGCAGTTCGCTGGCCTGGGCATAGCCGTTGCCTTGCACCGGATCGCCCGGATCGAGCTGCTCACGCAGGCCGCGATGGACCCCGGCGAGAATCGCCGCCGCTGCCAGGTAGGGGTTGGCGTCGGCGCCGCAGATGCGGTGCTCGATATGCCGGCTGTTGGCCGGACCGCCCGGTACCCGCAGGCTCACGGTGCGGTTGTCGACGCCCCAGGTCGGCGCCAGCGGCGCGTAGCTGTTGGCCTGGAAGCGGCGGTAGGAGTTGGCGTTGGGGCAGAACAGCAGCAGCGAGTCGAGCAGCGACGCGAGCATGCCGCCCACCGCCTGGCGCAGCAGCGGGGTGCCGGCCGGGTCTTCGGCGGCGAACAGGTTGTGGCCCTCGGCGTCGGCGATGCTCACATGCATGTGCATGCCGGTGCCCGCCAGGTCATCGAAGGGCTTGGCCATGAAGGTCGCCTGCATTCCGTGCCGGTGGGCCACCGCCTTGACCAGGCGCTTGTAGCGCACCGCTTGGTCCATGGCCTCCAGGGCGTCGCCGTGTTCCAGGGTGATTTCCACCTGGCCCGGGGCGTATTCGGAGATCGCCGTGCGCGCCGGGATGCCTTGCAGCTTGCAGGCGGCGTAGAGGTCGGCGAGGAAGGGTTCGATCTGTTCCAGTTCGCGCAGGCCATAGACCTGGGTGTGCCGTGGCCGGCCGCCGTCGGCGTCCAGTGCCGGTTGCGGGCGGCCGTTGCCGTCGCGCTTGGCGTCCAGCAGGTAGAACTCCAGCTCGCAGGCCATCACCGGGTGATAACCCTCGGCCTTGAGTTGGTCGATGACCTTGATCAGCAGGTGGCGCGGGTCGGCGATGCTGGCGGGCAGGCCTTCCTGCGGGTGCATGCTGACCTGCACCGCGGCGGTGGGGATCTGCCGCCACGGCAGGCGCACCAGGCTGCCGGCCAGGGGGTAGGCGCGGCAGTCGATATCGCCGACGTCCCAGACCAGCCCGGAGTTTTCCACGTCGTCGCCCTGCAGGGTCAGGCCGAGGATGGTGCTGGGCAGTGGCCGGCCGCTTTCATAGACCGCCAGCAGTTCCTCGCGGTGCAACAGCTTGCCGCGCGGCACGCCGTTGGCGTCGAGGATGAACAGCTCGATCATGTCGATATCGGGGTTGGCGGCCAGGAAGCTACGGGCCTCGTCAAGGGCTGCAAATTTCATGGTTCTCTCGCTTGCGCCATGGCGGCGCGCAGGTTCGGTTCATGCAGCGGCGCCGGCAGGGCCCGGTTGCAATGGCAGATAGCAAGGCGGCAAGGCTCGACGCGCAGAGGGGCGCGTTCAGAGCGAAAGCGAGAGGTCCGGAGGGCGCGAGGAATGACGCAGGCGGGAGCGGCACAGGGCCATGGGCAGGTTGACCAGCAGTTTCATCGCCGGGACCCGGGGTTGCCGTGGAGATCGCCGTGGGTGCGCTGCGTTGTTGCCGTTCCAATGCCGATGCCGAAGCGGCTGCACGGGGCAGAAGCGTGGGGCTGGCAGGGCGGGCGGCAACACAAGGCGTTCATCGGCCGGCGGATCTCGTCAAGAATTCACGGACATTTCGTGCAAGTGAGGCTCACCGTTTTACCGGGACTGGTCCTCGCTGCCAAGGGGCGCGTCACAAAATATTTAACACCGCCCCCGGCAGCACGGCGAAAAAAATCCTTAGTAAACCCACGGCACCAGGCGCCAGGTGTAGGTGCAGTAAGTGTCGTATTGCTTGCCGAATTCTTTGTGCAGCAAGGCTTCTTCGGCGTGGATGCGGGCAATCAGCGGGATCAGCATCAAGGCGGTCAGCAGCAGGCCGACCCCGGAGCGGAAGGCCAGGGCCCAGCCCACGCAATTGATCAACAGCCCCAGGTAACTCGGGTTGCGCAGGGTGCCGTAGATACCGGTGGTCACCAACTGGTGGCCGGGCTGGATCGCCACCAGGCCACTGAAGCGCTTGCCCAGCACGAACACCGGCCACAGCCGCAATATGCCGCCGCCGATAAAGAACACCACGCCGAACCAGCGCACGTCGGCGCTACCAAAGGTCCAGAAGTGCAGGCGGTCGGTATAGGCGGGGAGAAAGGCCAGCAACAGCCCGAGGATGCCGAAGGCGACGAGGACCCAGCGATTTTCCCGGTCTTCCTGTTTGCCGGGGCTCAGGTTGCCTTCGCTGAACTGGGCAACAAAGGCCATGGCCAGCAGGGACAGGGTGATGACCCACAGCGCCGGGTGGGAGAAAAACGCCACCGGTCCGCCCATGCCGAGGATGGCCAGGCCGAGGTAGGCGAGGGTAGCGATCAGGCTGAGCGCCGCGAGTTGGGGAGAATTACGCATGATGGCCCCTCACGAATGCCGAGGTGTATGCCTTCAGTGTAGGTCCATCGCCGAGACAGCCCAGGTCGCCCGCGGCACCGCGTCGCCTGCATCGCCGGCAAGCCTAGCTCCTACAGAAGAGGGGGTGTTCACGCATGTCTGTAGCCGCTGCCGAGCAGCGCGAGGCTGCGCTCGAGGACGAAGTCCTCGCAAAACCTGCGCATGCGGTTTGCCTGTAGGAACGCGGTGCCTGGTTTTGCGGCCCCTGCGGTGCCGATCGCAGCCTCGCGGGCTCGGCAGCGGCTACAGGGACGCCATGGTGTTCCCGGCTTCTGTAGGAGCGAGGCTTGCCCGCGAGGCGGTGTATCTGACACCCCATCTCGCCTGGATCACCTACGGATGCACAGGCGGTTTCTCCGCCAGTTGGGCGACCAGGAACTCGATAAAGGCCCGGGTCTTCTGCGGCACACGCCGGGCGGATGGGTACACCGCGTGGATGCTGATCGGCGGCGCCTGCCATTCGCACAGCACCGGCACCAGGCGGCCGGCGGCCAGGGCGTCGGCGACGATGAAGTCGGGCAGCAGGGCGATGCCCATTCCGGCCTCGGCGGCCTGGGCCAGCAGGTCGCCGTTGTTGGCGTGCAGCGGGCCGGTGACATGGACGCGCTGGGTGTCCTTGCCGTTGCTCAACTGCAGGCTGACCCCGCTTTGCAGGTAGCCGTAGTTCAGGCACTGGTGGGCGGTCAGGTCGCGGGGCGTCTGCGGGGTGCCGGCGCGCTTCAGGTAATCCGGCGAGGCCACCATGATCCGCGGGGCCGGGGCCAGCAGCTTGGCGACCATCGACGAGTCGGCCAGGCTGGCGATGCGAATGGTCACATCGAAACCGCCGCGCACCGGGTCCACTTGCTGGTCGCTGAGCACCAGCTGCAATTCGATGTTCGGGTGCTGCTCATGAAACAGCGGCACCAGCGGCCCGAGGCGACGCAGGCCGAAGGACATCGGCGCGTTGACCCGCAGCACCCCGCGCAATTCGCCGATGCCGTCCCGCGCCCGTTGTTCGGCTTCGTCCACGGCGGCCAGGACTTCCCGCGCCGACTCGTAGTACTCGGCGCCGGCTTCGGTCAGGTGCAGGCTGCGGGTGGTGCGGTGCAGCAACTGCACGCCAATGGCTTCCTCCAGCGCCTGGATCTGTTTGCTGACTTTCGAGCGCGGCACGTCCATGGCCCGGGCCGCGGCGGCGAAGCCGTTGGCATCGACCGTGACGACAAACGCGCGCATGCATTCGATGCGATCCATGACTGTCCCATTTTTGGAATCAATGATTCTCAATTTTAGGGAATTGTTGCTTTTTATATCAACCCCTAAATTAGCCACCAAGCCGGCAGCAAAGCCTCCCCAGCGGAACCCGCGCCGAGCTCCCGAATTGTGCAACTCAACGCTTGAACCCACTCGACAGCAAAAGGAACGCGCCATGTCTATCCGTGAACTGCTCAACCCAAACAACTCCGCCCTGATCCTGATCGACCACCAGCCGCAGATGTCCTTCGGCGTGCAGTCGATCGACCGCCAGACCCTGAAGAACAACACCGTGGGCCTGGCCAAGGCGGCGAAGATCTTCAATGTGCCGACCATTTTCACTTCGGTGGAAACCGAGAGCTTCAGCGGCTACATCTGGCCGGAACTGCTCAGCGTGTTCCCCGACCATCAGCCGATCGAGCGCACCTCGATGAACTCCTGGGAAGACAAGAAACTGGTGGACGCGGTGAAGGCCACCGGGCGCAAGAAACTGATCATGGCCGCGCTGTGGACCGAGGTCTGCCTGAACTTCCCGGCTCTGGAAGCCCTGGCCGAAGGCTACGAGGTGTACATCGTCACCGACGCTTCCGGCGGCACCACCCAGGAAGCCCACGACATGTCGGTGCAGCGCATGATCCAGGCCGGCGCGGTGCCGGTGACCTGGCAGCAAGTGCTGCTCGAGTTCCAGCGCGACTGGGCGCACAAGGACACCTACGACGCGGTGATGGACCTGGTGCGCGAGCACAGCGGCGCCTACGGCATGGGTGTGGATTACGCCTACACCATGGTGCACAAGGCGCCGCAGCGGCAGGTCAAGTAAGTCTGCCGCCAAGGGTAACGCGGTTTAGCAGAAACACCGCGTCATCCAACTAACTGGCAAGTTGCAATAAAAAAGGGACGCTCTTATTGGAGCGTCCCTTTTTATTTAATGGATCAACGGTTGATCAGCGACAACGACAAGTTGCACTTAGCAGAACCGGTCAATCACCCGAACTTCCGACTTGTTCTGCAGCGATTGCCATTCATTCTTCAGGGTATCGAATACCCGTCCGATGAAGTCCCTGTCGGCGGCGGCCTTCTTGCCGACGTAGCCCTGGCCACGGCGGTACATTTTCAGGCGGGCCAGCAGGTCCTGGTTGTTCTTGTCGAACTCTTCTTCATGGGCGTGGGGCGACAGGCAGTCGATATGGACCTGGCCAGACTTGGCAATCCACAGGATATGGCTGTCATGGCTGTCTTTCTGTGCCGCGAACAGATGAGACAGTTCATCAATAGTAGGTTGATTGTTCAGATTCATTTGTAAGCCCCTTGACCATTTCGATCTATCTAGTTGAGTCGCTAATTGATATCGCTACATCGGTAAGTTGAACCCTGATACCGGAAACAGGGCGACAGAGGGTGTCTGTCGGATACAGATAAGGCCCAGAGCCTGATGCGTGTAGTCGTCTTGATTAACTGCTACGCAATAGCGTCACAACGAAGAGAAGCAGCGTAAACCTGGATCAAGCTGCCGAAGTTTTCAGTTTCGGCCACAAGCATCTTGAGGAGTTTTCGCCAGCTTCCCGCCCTTTGTACTGGACGTTCATGCCAGGTCAGTTTCATCAATCTGCCTTGTGGGCAGTACACATCCGGGTTAACAGCTCGGCGGTCAGACGAGCTTGCTCATAACACCTTTGCCAAGTCTCCCGATCGGGGAGACGCCTGCATCATGCAAGGGCAAATTCGCCTCGTCAACGGTTTTGTAGTGAAAATTTTCAAGCACTACATTTTGTCCGACAAAACCTTTCGGCACATGAGCGGAACGGGCTATCGCGACCGAGGACAGGTAGAATCGAGGCCTTGAAACAGGTGCTTGAGGTTGCAGTGGTGGATTTACAGCAAGGCTTCGTCCTGACCCGGCATTGGCGTGACACGCCGGCAGGCACGGAAGTCGAGTTCTGGTTGGCGACCGATGCCGGGCCGCGCCAGATCCGCTTGCCGGTGCAGACCTCCGTGGCCTTCATTCCCGCCGAACAGCAGGAACAGGCCCGGCGCCTGCTGGCCGACGACCGCGATGTGCAATTGCGCCCCTTGGGCCTGTGCGACTTCCAGCACCGCCCGGTGCTCGGCCTGTACTGCCCGCAGCACAATCAATTGATCCGCCTCGACAAGACCCTGCGCCGCGCCGGGGTCGAGGTGCTCGAGGCCGATGTGCGGCCGCCCGAGCGCTACCTGATGGAGCGTTTCATCACCGCGCCGGTGTGGTTCGGCGGCACCCCGGGCGAGGGCGGGATACTGCTGGAGGCGCAGATGAAACCGGCGCCGGACTACCGGCCGGCGTTGAAGCTGGTGTCGCTGGATATCGAGACCAGCGAGACCGGCGAGCTGTATTCCATCGCCCTGGAAGGCTGCGGCCAGCGCCAGGTGTACATGCTTGGTCGCGCTCGCGAGGACGACAGCGCAGTGGATTTCGACCTGGAGTTCTGCGCCAGCCGCGAGCAGTTGCTCGAACGGCTCAACCAGTGGCTGGCACGGCACGATCCGGATGCGATCATCGGCTGGAACCTGGTGCAGTTCGATCTGCGGGTGCTGCACGAACACGCGCGGCGCCTGGCGGTGCCTTTGCGCCTGGGGCGCGGCGGCGAAGAGATGCAGTGGCGCGAACACGGCAGCCGTACCCATTATTTCGCTGCGGCCGCCGGGCGCCTGATCATCGACGGCATCGAAGCCCTGCGCTCGGCGACCTGGAGCTTCCCGTCGTTCAGCCTGGAAAACGTCGCCCAGACCCTGCTCGGCGAAGGCAAGTCGATCGACAACCCTTACCAGCGCATGGACGAAATCAACCGCATGTTCGCCGAGGACAAGCCCGCCCTGGCGCGCTACAACCTCAAGGATTGCGAGCTGGTGACGCGGATTTTCGCCAAGACCGAGCTGCTCACCTTTCTCCTCGAACGGGCCACCGTCACCGGCCTGCCGGCCGACCGCAACGGCGGCTCGGTGGCGGCCTTCACCCACCTGTACATGCCGCTGATGCACCGCCAGGGTTTCGTCGCGCCGAACCTGGGCGAGAAGCCGCCGCAAGCCAGCCCCGGCGGCTTTGTCATGGACTCGCGGCCCGGTCTGTACGAGTCGGTGTTGGTGCTGGACTACAAGAGCCTGTACCCGTCGATCATCCGCAGCTTCCTGATCGATCCTGTGGGGCTGGTGGAAGGCTTGCGCCACCCAACGGACGAGCAATCGGTGCCGGGCTTTCGCGGCGCGCGGTTTTCCCGCACCCGGCATTGCCTGCCCTCGATCGTCGCCCGGGTCGCCGAGAGCCGCGAAGTGGCGAAACGCGAACACAACGCGCCGCTGTCCCAGGCGCTGAAGATCATCATGAACGCCTTCTACGGTGTGCTCGGTTCCAGCGGCTGCCGCTTCTTCGATCCGCGCCTGGCGTCGTCGATCACTATGCGCGGCCACGAAATCATGCGCCGCACCCGCCAGTTGATCGAGGCGCAGGGCCACAAGGTGATCTACGGCGACACCGACTCGACCTTCGTCTGGCTCGGCAGCGCCCACGCCGAGGCGGACGCCACGCGCATCGGCCGCGCGCTGGTGGCGCACGTCAACCAGTGGTGGCGCGATCACCTGCGCGATGAGTACGGCCTGGAAAGCGCCCTGGAGCTGCAATTCGAAACCCACTTCTGCCGTTTCCTGATGCCGACCATTCGTGGCGCGGAGGAGGGCAGCAAGAAGCGCTACGCCGGCCTGGTGACCCGCGCCGACGGCACCCAGGAGATGGTCTACAAGGGCCTGGAAGCGGTGCGCACCGACTGGTCGCCGCTGGCCCAGCAGTTCCAGCAGGAGCTGTACCAGCGGATCTTCCACCGCCAGCCGTACCAGGACTATGTGCGCGACTACGTGCGGCGCACCCTGGCCGGCGAACTGGACGAGCAACTGGTGTACCGCAAGCGCCTGCGTCGCCAACTGGACGATTACGAACGCAACGTGCCGCCCCATGTGCGCGCCGCGCGCCTGGCCGACGAATACAACCAGCGGCAGGGCCGGCCCCAGCGTTATCAGAACGGTGGCTGGATCAGCTACGTGATCACCCTGGCCGGTCCCGAACCCCTGGAAAACCGCACCGCGGCCATCGATTACGATCACTACGTGACCCGCCAATTGCAGCCGGTGGCGGATGCCATCCTGCCGTTCGTGCAGGACGACTTCAGCACCCTGGTGGGTGGGCAGATGGGGTTGTTCTAGGAGGCGTCTCGTCGTAGCCGCTGCCGAGTCTGCGAGGCTGCGAACGACTTGGGCGGCATTCCGACGCAGCAGGCGCAAAACCTGAGAATGCATTGAGTCAGGGTAACCGCGATGCCCCTGCTGCGGCCGCTGCGCTGCCGATCGCAGCCTCGCAGGCTCGGCAGCGGCTACACGTGAGTGAGTTGGCTCAGTCGTCGACCGAGGTGCAAATGCCGCTGGCACCCTGTTTGCCGCTGTAGGTCACGACCACCGAGTCGTCGTCCTCCACGCTGATGTCCACCGTGATGCCCGAGCCCTTGGCCTCGAAATAGCGCTCGTTGACGGTCTTGGTCTGGGCCTCTTTGCCGTTGATGAACACCGGTCCCCCTTCCTCCGCGCTGACCGGAATATTGCCCGGGCAGTCGACGTTGAACAGCGGGATGCCTTCGGCGTGGGCGGCACTGGCAACGATCGACAGGGCGCAGCTCAGGAGGATTTTTTTCATTGTGGACTCCTTCGGGAAACAGGCAGAAGCACGAGTGTGGCAGTGGTTCCATTAGCGCTGAAGCTTAGCGTATGGCACGCCGGGGCAGGGGGTGGGTAGCGATTTTAATGAGGTGCAAAGTCGCCTGGGCATATTGTCGGACAATAAAAATCGTGGACGCCACGCCAGGGTCTGTGTCAGTTTTTCCCCGCCTTGAATAGGGCGAGTGATAGGACGATCTCGCTAACAGGTCGCCGTGGTCTATCGGAAATTTTCAGCGTTGAACAAGGATGTAAATGATGTCAAAAGCCAAAGAAAATGCCGGTTTTTCGGCAGCTCCGGGTAGCGATGCCTACCAACTGATCACTGCCTTCAGCCATGCCTATGACCGTGGTGGCGCGGAGCTGGTGAATGGCAAGCCGTCGTACACCGCGGACCAGGCCGCCGAGCAGATCCTGCGCAAGGGCCTGTCCTGGCACGACCAGAACGGCGACGGTAAGGTCGAGCTCAGCTACAGCTTCCTCACCAGCAAGCCGGCCAACTACAACCCGAACCTGGGCAGCTTCAGCGAGTTCAGCGCCTTGCAGAAAGCCCAGGCGTTCCTGGCCCTGCAATCCTGGTCGGACGTGGCCAATGTGCGCTTCAACGAAGCCGCGAGCGGCGGCGACGGGCACCTGAGTTTCGGCAACTACAGCGTCAGCACCGGTGGCGCGGCCTTCGCCTACCTGCCTTCGGGCGGCAGCTATGACGGCCAGTCCTGGTACCTGATCAACGATCAGTACCGGGTCAACGAAACCCCGGGCAACGGCAACTACGGTCGCCAGACCCTGACCCACGAAATCGGCCACAGCCTGGGCCTGTCCCATCCGGGCACCTACAACGCCGGCAACGGCAACCCGACCTACAACGATGCCACCTACGCCCAGGACACGCGCGGCTACAGCCTGATGAGCTACTGGAGCGAGAGCAACACCGGGCAGGACTTCAGCAAGGACGGTGGTGGCGCCTACGCCTCGGCGCCGCTGATGGACGATATCGTCGCGGTGCAGAAACTCTACGGCGCCAACCACGAGACCCGCGCCGACGACACCGTGTATGGCTTCAACTCCAACACCGGGCGCGACTTCTACAGCGCTAGCTCATCTGCCTCCAAGCTGGTGTTCTCGGTGTGGGACGGCGGCGGCAACGACACCCTGGACTTCTCCGGCTTCACCCAGAACCAGAAGATCAACCTCAACGAGGGCTCGTTCTCCGACGTCGGCGGCCTGGTGGGCAACGTGTCCGTGGCCCATGGCGTGACCCTGGAAAATGCCATCGGCGGTGCGGGCAACGACCTGCTGATCGGCAACGCCGCGGCCAACATCCTCGAAGGCGGTGCCGGCAACGACATCCTCTACGGTGGCGGCGGTCGCGACACGCTGTGGGGCGGGGCGGGAGCGGACACCTTCGTGTTCGGCGCGGCATCCGATTCGACCTTCGACGAGCCCGACTGGATCATGGATTTCACCAGCGGCCAGGACAAGATCGACCTCAGCGGCCTGGCGCCGTTCGCCTCGGGGCAGGCGACCCTGAACTTCGTCAGCGGCTTCACCGGCCATGCTGGCGACGCGATCCTGACCTACTACGCCGAAACCGACCAGACCAGCCTGCTGGTCGACCTCACCGGTCTGGGCGCGGTGGACTTCGCCGTGGGCACCGTTGGCCAGGCGGCGACCACCGATATCGTGGCCTGATCGACAGCAACGGAAGCGGCGCGCCATGGCGCGCCGTTTTTTTTGCCAGGTTCCCTTGGCTGACGCTGAGCGCCCCAAGGCCTGCAAGCATGCTTGGGGCGCTACCGTCAGCCGGGCTTTTCAGTTCTTGTCGATATCGACGTTGCGGGTCTCGCGCAGGCAGATCAGGCCGACGATCAGGCTGACCCCGGTGATCACCACCGGGTACCACAGGCCGTAGAAGATATCGCCGGTGTACACCACCAGGGCGAAGGACACGGTGGGCAGGAAGCCGCCGAACCAGCCGTTGCCGATGTGGTAGGGCAGGGACATGGAGGTGTAGCGGATGCGGGTCGGGAACAGCTCGACCATCAGCGCCGCCAGCGGGCCGTAGCACATGGCGGCGATCAGGATCAGCGCGACGATCAGCACCACCACCATGGTTTTGTTGACGTTCTGGGTATCGGCCTGTTGCGGGTAGCCGGCCAGGGTCACGGCGCCGCGCAGGGCCGCCTCGTCGAAACCGTCGATCTGCACGTCCCCGACGTTGACCTGCACCGGGCTGCCGGCGGGCGCGGCGACGCTTGCGTAGGGCAGACCCTGCTTGACCAGGAAGGTCTTGACCTTGTCGCACGGGCTGTCGAAACGCGCCTTGCCCACCGGGTCGAACTGGAAGGTGCAGGTGGCGGGGTCGGCCAGCACGCTGATCGGCGCCTGGCGGCTGGCCTGGTCGATGGCCGGGTTGGCGTAGTGGGCCAGGGACTTGAAGATCGGGAAGTACAGCGCGGTGGCCAGCAGCAGGCCGACCATCAGCACCGGCTTGCGGCCGATCTTGTCCGACAGCCAGCCGAAGAAGATGAAGAACGGCGCGCCGATCACCACGCTGATGATCAGCAGCATATTGGCCAGGGCCGGGTCCATCTTGAGGAACTGGGTGAGGAAGAACAGCACGTAGAACTGCGCGGCGTAGAAGGTCACCGCCTGCCCGGCGTTGATGCTGAACAGGGCGATCAGCACCACCTTGAGGTTTTCCCATTTGCCGAAGGACTCGCGGATCGGCGCCTTGCTGGCGCGGCCTTCTTCTTTCATCTTCAGGAAGGCCGGCGACTCATGCAGGCTCAGGCGAATCCAGGTGGAAATGCCCAGCAGCACGATCGACAGCAGGAACGGCAGGCGCCAGCCCCAGACTTCGAACTGATCGCCGGTGAAGTAGCGGCAGCCCAGCACCACCAGCAGCGACAGCAGCAGGCCGAGGGTCGCGGTGGACTGGATCCAGCTGGTATGGAAACCGCGCTTGCCCTGGGGGGCGTGCTCGGCGACGTAGGTCGCGGCGCCGCCGTATTCACCGCCCAGGGCCAGGCCCTGGAGCATGCGCAGGGCGACCAGGATGATCGGCGCGGCGATGCCGATGCTCGAGTAGGTCGGCAGCAGGCCCACGGCGAAGGTCGCCAGGCCCATGAGAATGATGGTGGCGAGGAAGGTGTACTTGCGCCCGATCATGTCCCCCAGGCGGCCGAACACTAGCGCGCCGAAGGGCCGCACCACGAAGCCGGCGGCGAATGCCATCAGGGCGAAGATAAAGGCGGTGGTGTCGTTGACCCCGGCGAAGAACTGCTTGCTGATGACCGCCGCGAGGGCGCCGTAGAGGAAAAAGTCATACCACTCGAACACCGTCCCCAGGGACGAGGCGAAGATGACTTTCTGGCTTTCCTGGCTGGTGGGCGCGGCGACCGCCGCGTCCATCGATTGAGCATGTTCCGACATATCGATATCCCTCACAGTGATTGTTTTTGTTGTTCCACTGTCGGCGCCACCTTCGACTTCGGTGCCGC
The DNA here is from genome assembly GCF_059416085.1 of Pseudomonas sp. GW821-FHT09E12. NCBI lineage: Bacteria > Pseudomonadati > Pseudomonadota > Gammaproteobacteria > Pseudomonadales > Pseudomonadaceae > Pseudomonas > Pseudomonas sp. GW821-FHT09E12. The sequence continues at coordinate 292,455 of NZ_JBWKOM010000002.1, forward strand.
GTCTTGTCGTACATCTTCTGTTTCTGTAGGAGCGAAGCTTGCTCGCGATGGCGGCCTGAAGAACGAGGCAATGTCCGAGGGCCTATCGCGAGCAAGCTTCGTTCCTACACGGGTCAGGCGGGGGTGACGCTTGGTTTTTCGGCGGCAGGGCTCCTGGTCGAGGTGGCGAGAATCAGCTCGGCGGCTTTCTCGGCGATCATCAGTGTCGGCGAACAGGTATTGCCGGAGGTGATGTACGGCATGATCGAGGCATCGGCGATGCGCAGGCCGGGGATGCCATGCACCCGCAGCTCGGCATCGACCACCGCCTCCGGGCCCTGGCCCATGCGGCAGGTGCCCACCGGATGGAAGATGGTGGTGCCGATGCGCGCGGCGGCTTGGTGCAGCTGTTCTTCGCTGCGCAACTCGGCCCCCGGCAGGTATTCGGTCGGCTTGTAGGCTTGCAGGGCTGGCGCGGCGACGATGCGCCGGGTCAGGCGAATGGCGTCGGCGGCGACCCGCAGGTCCTCCGGGTGGCTCAGGTAGTTGGGCTGGATCAGCGGCGCCGCCTGCGGGTCGGCGGAGCGGATTTGCACCCGGCCGCGGCTTTGCGGGCGCAGGTCGCAGACCGACGCGGTAAAGGCCGGGAAGGCGTGCAGCGGTTCGCCGAAGCGCTCCAGCGACAGCGGCTGCACGTGATATTCGAGGTTGGCCGAAGTCTGTTCCGGCCCGGAGCGGGCAAACGCCCCCAGCTGGCTCGGCGCCATGGACAGCGGGCCGCTGCGGTCGTACAGGTAGCGCAGGCCCATGCCCAGCTTGCCCCACAGACTGCCGGCGATCTGGTTCAGGGTGCGGGCGTTTTCCAGTTTGTAGATCAGCCGCAGTTGCAGGTGGTCCTGCAGGTTGCCGCCGACCCCCGGCAGTTCGTGGGCGACGCCTATGCCCAAGCGTTGCAGCAGGGCGGCGGGGCCGATTCCCGAACGCTGCAGGATGCTCGGCGAGCCGATGGAACCGGCGCTGAGGATGATTTCGCGACGCGCCTTGAAGGTCTGCGGTTGGCCCTGGTAACGGGCGCTGAGCGCCGCCGCGCGGCCGTTTTCCAGGAGCACCCGATCGACCTCGACCCCGGTCAGCACCGTGAGATTGGGCCGCTGGCGGATCGGTTTGAGGAAGGCCTTGGCGGCATTCCAGCGCACCCCGGCTTTCTGGTTGACCTGGAAGTAACCGCAGCCTTCGTTGTCGCCGCCGTTGAAGTCGTCGACGCTGGCGATGCCGCTCTGTTCGGCGGCGCTGCGGAAGGCATCGAGGATCGGCCACGACAGGCGCTGGCGTTCGACCCGCCATTCGCCGGCGGCGCCATGGAATTGCGAGTCGCCGGCAAAGTGGTTTTCGCTTTTGCGAAACAGCGGCAGCACGTCCTGCCAGTTCCAGCCGGGGTTGCCGTCGGCGGCCCAGCGCTGATAGTCGCCGGCCTGGCCGCGCATGTAGATCATGCCGTTGATCGACGAGCAGCCGCCCAGCACCTTGCCGCGCGGGTAGCTCAGGCTGCGGCCTTGCAGGCCGGGTTCGGCTTCGGTCTTGAAGCACCAGTCGGTGCGCGGGTTGCCGATGCAGAACAGGTAGCCGACGGGGATGTGGATCCAGGGATAGTTGTCGCGGCCACCGGCTTCCAGCAGCAGGACGCGGTGGGCCGGGTTGGCGGACAGCCGATTGGCCAGCAGGCACCCGGCGGGACCGGCGCCGACCACTATGTAGTCGTAGGGATCAAAGGCAGGCAGCATCCATGACCTCGTTTTATCGTTCTTGTTGCGGCTCATCCTAGTTGTTAGCTTTCGTTAAAAGAATGTTAGTTTTTGCTCAGCCGCTGTGCGTTTTTAAACAGCGGCTCCCCCTGGCATTTGCAAGGAAGAGTCATGTTCGACTGGAACGACCTGCGGTTTTTTCTCGAGCTGAAACGCAGCGGTCGCCTGCTGACCGCGGCCCAGCGGTTGAAGACCACCCACGCCACGGTGGCCCGGCATATCGAGGCGATCGAGAAAAGCCTGGGCACCGCGCTGTTCGTCCAGCATGCCCAGGGCTATGAACTGACGCCGGCCGGGGAGGCCTTGCTCAAGCACGCCGAAGCCATGGAGAACGTGGCCTTGCTGGCCCAGGAGGAAATCACCCAGTCCACGGCGCCCCTGGGCAAGATCCGCGTGGGCGTCACCGAGGGCCTGGGCATCATGTTTCTCGCCAGCCGCATGCGCGGCCTGTTCGAGCGTTATCCGGGGCTGGAGGTGGAGCTGGTGGCGGTGCCGCGTTTTGTCAGCATCCTCAACCGCGAGGCGGAAATCAGCATCCACCTGGAGCGGCCCAACGCCGACATGCTGGTGACCCGCAAGCTCACCGACTACCGCCTGGCCCTGTACGCCAGCCAGGATTACCTGGACCGTGCACCGCCCTTGCGCAGCCGCGAGGACCTGGGGCGGCATGCCTGGATCGGCTATGTCGACGACCTGCTGTTCAGCCAGGAGCTGATCTTCCTCACCAGCTTCTGCCGCAACCCACAGGTGGTGTTCCACAGCACCAGCGTGATCGCCCAGCAACAGGCCGCGCGCTCCGGCCTGGGCATCGCCGTGCTGCCGTGCTACATGGCCGCCGGCGATCCGCAGCTGGTGCCCTTGCTGCCCAGCGAGAGCATCCAGCGCGCCTACTGGATCAGCACCCGCCGCGAGCTGCACAAGTCCGTGCGCCTGCGGGTGGTGTGGGATTACGTGGTCGAGCTGTGCGCGGCCGAGCAGGGCTTGCTGCTCGCCGAACCGGCCTGATCGCAGCAAACACTGGTGTGCCTTTGTAGGAGCGAGCTTGCTCGCGATGGCCGCGAGAACGACGCGTTCATCCAGGCGATAGGCGTCATCGTTGACGTTTATCGCGAGCAAGCTGCGCTCCTACATGGACGGCGCCGAACTTGCAGGAGCCCAGCTTGCTGGCGGTGCAGGCGCCGCTGTGGCTCAGGCTTTCTTTGTGCCCTTGAGCTGGACCAGTTGCCGCGTTTGCTCGGCGCACGCCTTGGCCTGGCTGACCATGGCGTCGAACGGCGCGCTGACGATTTCGTCATGGCTCAGCCAGCGTTTTTTCTGGCTCAGGCGGTAGTGATAGCGGTACTCGCCCTTGACCCGTTCGCTGCTCAGGTCCATGTCGAACCAGGGCGAGCGCACGTTGCAGGCCTTGATGTCCTTGTCCAGCCGGGCACCGGAGAGGGTGAAGGTGTAGCGCAGGGTGTTGGCGTCGCCGATGTACAGGTCCGCCAACTGGCCGTTGCGGCGGTAGTTGACCAGGAAGTCCCAGTCGCCCTCCAGGGCCGGAGCCTTGTAGAAGTAGTTGCCGGAGATGTTTTCCAGGGGCTTGAGGTCGGTCAGGGAGGCCTTGATCCGGTAGGTCGCGGGTGCGACGAAGGCGGTCGGCTCGCGGCTGATCTGGCAGTCGCGCAGTTCCCGGGTGAAACGCTCGCACAGGCTCTGGTCGTTGCTGGCGATACCGTTCTGGTTGTCGGAGACCATCAGCCGCATCAGCTCCATATGGCTGAACTCGATACGCGCGTTGACCCGGGCCTGGCCGTTGCTGTCGAAGTGCTCCTGCTTGTCCAGCACGAGGCTGGTGTCCGGGGTTCCCAGGGGGATGTAGTCCTCGCGCACCTGGCCCTTGGCGTCGCTGACAAAGGCCCAGCGCTCCTGGATGTCGGGCATGCTGCGGCCCGGGTCGAACACCGGGTTGGTCGGGTCCAGCCACCACACTTTGCCATCGACTTCGGCCCGCACGATGGCGTGGTTCGGCGCATGGGTGCCGGGGATCAACAGCGGCGCGACGACGTTCTCGCGGCTGACCCAGGCCATCTCGGCCTTGATCCCGCTGGCCTTGAGCATGGCGGCCAGGAGCACTGCCAGATCCTTGCAGTCGCCATAGCCGCGCTGCTCGATCTGCTTCAGCTCGAAGGGCAGGTAACCGCGCTCGGTGGCGCGCCAGTCGCCCAGGTAGCGGTAGTTGTCGTTGATGTGCTGCATCAGCCCGGCCACTTTCTGCGCTGGCGGCAGGTCGCGCAGGCCGGCCACGGCCTTGGCGCTGGCTGGCGGCAGGGGCGCGGCGAGGATCTGCTGGTAGCGCTGGGCCAGGGTGCCGAAATAGTCCTGCACCTCGGTGCTGCTGCCCAGTTCGACCCGCGGCACCCGCTGGATAAAGCCGATCGAGGGTTCATTGATGTAGTTGAGGAAGACCGGCGCCTTCTGCTCGATGGTCAGCTTTTTGCGGTCGCTGCTGGCGGTAAAACGGTAGTCGTCCATCTGCTCGCTGCGCCAGACGATCGGGCGCGTGGCGCGGTAGGTGATCTTGAAGCTGTCCTGGCGCACCGGCTTGGGACCGAACTGCAGCACCGAGTGGAACTGCCCCAGCAGCGGTTTGGCCGCGTAGTGCTGCTGCACGGTGTAGCTGAGCCGGGTGCCGACCCGCAGGTTGGGGAAGGCCAGGGACGTCTGTTTCTCGCGCAGGAAACCCTGTTCCGGATTCGGTGCGGTGCGCGTATCGATCTGCGCCGGCGCCAGCGCCACGGGCTTGCCGCCCGGCTGGGTGAATTCGGCCTTGCGCAGTTCGAAGCCATCGGTTTCGGCATAGCTGAAGTCGATGCGCGAAAGCATGTCCCGGCCCGCCGGGGTGAGGATGGTGTAGTGCTGGGTGGTGGTGCAGTCGCTGCTGTGGTCGGCGTTGAACTGGCATTCCATTTCGGAGTCGGCGGCCAGGGCGGCTTCCGATTGCGGTTGATAGGCAGCAAAGGCTTGCCAGGAGAGCAGTCCGAGACCGGCGCAGATCAGGGGACGGTAAAGCGGAAAACGGTACATGAGCGCCTCGGGTGAATCATTGAAATCAGCCACGTCGCACCGGTCGAATCACCTGTGCCAGGGGCGTGGCTGGCGGGGGAGGCGCCAAATGATAATTTATCGCAATACGGATTTACAGCATTGTCTGACAATTGATCCCGCTGAAAGGCTTGAGATAGAGCGGTTTATTTAGAATTTTTCCAGGCTTGGGAGACGCGGGATAAAGCCAGCCACGGCGTTTTGAACGCGTCGTGGAGCACGGGGTTTCTCCCCGCAGGGTATGGCTTAAGGCCATATCTGCGGCCCGTTCGAGTTCTGGTGATTGCCGGGAAGATCCAGGTATTTTTGCTGTCTGTTTTTTGCCGGGCATTCTGAAATATTTCGTTACGAGATAGGCGCCTCCCTGTAGCCGCTGCCGAAGGCTGTGCAAGGTCCGCAGGACCTCTGGCGGCAATGAGAACGCTGCGCCCCTTCGGGTCGATCGCAGCCTGCGGCAGCGGCTACAGGGGGTATGTCTGTAAGGGAGGTGGCGGTGGCTATGGGGCGGGAGGTTGGATATCGAACGCCGTGCTGCCCAGGCGTTCGCCGTTGACCAGGATATGCAGCGCATGGCGCCCGGGATAGTGGCGGCGGGTGCTCAGTTCGCGGATGTGCTGGGCGCGGCCAAGTTGCTCCCGGGCCTTGGCCGGCAGGGTGAAGGCCTTGAGCTTGAACACCTTGGCGCGGGTGCCGCCCGAGGCCTTGACGTAGTCGATGGCGTAATCCACCACCAGGCGCTGGCTGGCGTCGGCGGTGGACTCCAGGGCAAAGGACAGGTTGATCCGTTCACCCAGGCGAATCACCGCCGGCTCGACCCGCAGGCCATGCAGCGTCACCTGCGGCGCATGCCCGGCGCCGACGATCGCCAGCGCCCGGCGATGGCCCTGCTTGATCAGGCTGCGCAGGGCATGGCGGGCGATCCAGGCGGTGTGCGGTTGGTCCAGCGGCCAGCCTTCGAGCAACCCCAGCAGCCAGTCGGGATGATCCTTGCTGATGTCGTTGAGGTGGTTGGCCACCGACTTGCGCACGTACAGGCTGGGGTCGGCCTTGAGGCATTCGAGGATCGGCGCCGCCAGGGTCGGGTCGGCCTGGATCCGTTCCAGGCGGAACGACCAGGGCAGGCGCGGGCGGCTGCCTTCGCTGGCCAGGCGGCGCACATGCTCGTTGTCGTCCCGGGCCCAGTCCTGCAGCACCGCCAGGGTGCGCGACAGGTCGCTGGCGAGGAACGGGCGGATGGCAAATTCCGAGGAGCCGAAGGCGGTGAAATACTTGAGCGCCGCCATCGATCGCTCGAAGGCGTGGTCGCCGTAACTGGCCACGTAGTGCGGCAGGAACATGCAGACGAAGCGGCTGTCCAGGCGCGGCGCGAGATCGTACAGCCGTGCGAGGTTGGCGTCGTAGTCCGCCGGCAGCACCGCGTGCAGGCTCTCGCTGACCCGCGCCAGGCGCTGCATCACCGACAACTCGGCGAGGCCCTTGTTCGCGTGGGCGAGAAAGCCGCGGCGGTCGAACGCCGGGTACACCGCGAGCATTTCTTCGGCGATGTGTTCCAGGCGTTCGGCGTTGAAGATTTCCTTGAGGGCAGGGGTGTTGCTGGTGGCGGTCATCGGCGTATCCATTCGGGACGGGACGGGACGGGGCGCCGGGCACTGTAGCGCAGCGGGCTGACAGATTGTGTCAGGAGGGCCCCGGCAAGCCCCGCTTCTGTAGGAGCGAGGCTTGCCCGCGAAAGGCCGCAGCGCGTGGCCCTATGTTCAGCGCGGCGCCGGCAACACGCCTTCGGCCTGCTCGTCCTCGGCGTCCGCCTCGAACAGCCGCGCCAGCTCGGCCCGGGCTTCCTGGGCCGACTGCAGGATCTTCGCGTGGTCGTCGTAGATCGCGTGCTGGGCTTCGAGCACCTGTTCGTCGTGGGCGGTGAAGCGCTTGATCCGCGAGTCGGCCTGGGCGTGGGTCAGGCCCAGGCCGATCAGCGCCTTGCGGCTCATTTCCAGGCTGGAATAGTAGGTTTCCCGCACCGCCTCGGCCCCCAGGTCCACCAGCTTGTGCACGTGCTGGCGGTTACGGGCGCGGGCGATGATCTTGATGTGCGGGTAGAGCTTGCGCACCACCGCCGCGGTGTTGATGTTGGTCTGCGGGTCGTCGGTGGCGATTACGAAGTACTCCGCCTCGCCGACCTTGGCCGCCTTGAGGATTTCTGCGCGCATCGGGTCGCCGTAGAACACCGGCATGCCACCGAAGCTGCGGGTCAGCTCGATGGTGTCGACCGAGGTGTCGAGGGCCACGAAGGGGATGTTCTGCGCCCGCAGGATCCGCGCGACGATCTGGCCCATCCGGCCCATGCCGGCGATCACCACCCGTGGCGCGTCGGTTTCGATCTCGCGGTATTCGGCGGGCATTTCCAGCGGCTTGGCCTTGGGCTGCAAGAAGCGCGCGCAGGCCAGGAGCAGCAACGGGGTCACGGCCATGGACAGGGTGATGGTCAGCACCAGCAGGTCATACAGGCGCGCCTCGAACAGGCCCTGGTCGCGGCCGATCTTGAACACCACGAAAGCGAATTCGCCGCCGGCCGCCAGCACCACGCCCAGGCGCACCGCGCTCAAGCGCCCCAGACCGCCGGCCAGGCGCCCGACCACGAACAGCAGCGGCAGCTTGATAGCGATCAGCAGCAGGGTCAGGCCCAGCACCGCGATCGGCGCGCTGAACAGCAGGCCGATATTGGCGCCCATGCCGACGCTGATGAAAAACAGCCCCAGCAGCAGGCCCTTGAAGGGTTCGATCTGCGCTTCCAGTTCGTGGCGATATTCCGAGTCCGCCAGCAGCAGGCCGGCGAGGAAGGCGCCGAGGGCCATGGACACGCCAACCATGTCCATCAGCCAGGCGGTGCCGATCACCACCAGCAAGGCAGTGGCGGTGGACACTTCCGGCAGGCCGGTGCGCGCCACCACCCGGAACACCGGGCGCAACAGGTAGCGGCCGCCGATCACCACCACGGCGATGCTGCCCAGCACTTGCAGGCCATGACGCAGGTCTTCGGCGCTGCTGGTGTTGTGGTCGGCCCCGGCCAGCACCGGGACCATGGCGATCAACGGAATCGCCGCGATGTCCTGGAACAGCAGGATGGCGAACGCCAGGCGCCCGTGGGGGCTGGTCAGCTCCTTGCGTTCGGCCAGGCTTTGCAGGCCGAAGGCGGTGGACGACAACGCCAGGCCCAGGCCCAGCACGATCGCGCTGTTGAGCGGCTGGCCAAACAGGAACAGGGCCACGCAGCCGATCACCACCCCGGTCAGCAGCACCTGGGCCAGGCCGACGCCGAACACCGCTTTGCGCATCACCCACAAGCGCCGTGGCGACAGCTCCAGGCCGATGATGAACAGCAGCAACACCACGCCCAGCTCCGAGACATGGCTGATGCTCTGCGGGTTGCCCACCAGCCCCAGTACCGCCGGGCCGATGATCACCCCGGCCAGCAGATAACCGAGCACGGCCCCCAGTTGCAGGCGCTTGGCCAGGGGGACGGTCAGCACCGCCGCGAACAGGAACACGACAGCGGCTTGCAACAGGTTGCCTTCATGGGGCATGGGCTTACTCCTGGGAAAACGGGTATTGATTGACGCGTAAAAAACGATGGTTGCGCCTCAGGCAACGGCGGCAGCCATCGGTTCCCCGGGGGGAGAATAAAGCCTGCCCGGGCTGGCGTCAGCCGCCGGGCAGGGATAGCTGGCCGGCGCTCAGAGCGTGGCGGTCTGGGGGGATGTTACAGACGTCTGGGCAGATGCCGGCGGTGGGGCAGCGGGGGACAGCAGCGGCGGCATCGGGCAATCCAGCACATCGGCCACGGCGCGCATCAGCTCGGCTTCGGCCACGGTGACCTGGCCGTCGTAGCAGACACAGCGGGCCATGGCCTGCAGCAGCGTCGGCCGTTCCTCGGGCATCAACTGGCGCAGGCGCACCAGGGCGGCATCCAGGTGTTCGAGGTCGACCTCCGCCGGTTGTGGCTGGGCGAAGGGCAGGCCGCTCCAGGCATGGGCCAGGGCCAGTTGGGCCTGCTGCGCGGTCTTTTGCCCGGCACTGGCCAGGGCGCCGAGCAGGACCGCCAGTTCTTCGCTGCGCTGGAACAGCCCCCATTTGTACTCGGGCGCCGGCAGGCCTTCGACATTGCGTTGCACGATGCGCAGCAGCGTCCACTCCAGCAGCTCGACCTGATCGTCGGCGTCGATCAGTTGTCGCAGGTTGTCCATGAACAGCTTGCAGGCTTGCTTGTCCAGCTGCTGCAGGGCCGGTATCGACAGGTCCAGCAGCGGCAGGCGCAGGTTCGGGTCGAGGGCCGCCAGTTGTTTTTGCAGGGCTTGCAGGCAACCGAAGACCTCGGCGGGGCTGTTGGTGTCCAGCTGCGCGAGTTGGCGGCTGCGCATCGAGTCGTTGGCGGACAGCAGCAGGCCATAGACCAGCGCCTGGGCACCGGTGGTGCTGTGGGCGCTGCGCTGGAGCGCCGGGTCGAGGCTGACCAGCGTTGCCTGTGCCGCCAGCAGATGTTGCGCGTTCGGGCTGCCGATGCTGGCAATCGACTGCTTGATCGCATTCAGGTCGAACACCAGGGCGCTGGTCGCTTGCGACTGGCGGCTGAACACCCCGGAGCTGTCCAGGCCGGAGCGGGCGGGTTCGGCCGGCAGTTCGATGGCTTCGACGGTGGGCAAGCGGCCGTCCCAGCCGGGTTCCAGGCGCCGGATCCGCGCCGAGAGGGGCGGATGGGTCGCGGACTGGCCGTAGACGGAGAGGGTGGCCCCTTCACTGAAATACAGGTGGCTGTATTCAGCGCTGAAGGCGCTGTCGAGTTTCGAGCTGGCGGCGTAACCGCCGATTTTTTTCAGCGCGCCGACCAGGCCGGCCGGGTTGCGGGTGAACTGCACCGCCGAGGCATCGGCGAGGAACTCGCGCTCGCGGCTGATGGCGCCCTTGATCAGATTGCCGAAAAAAGTCCCGACCGAGCCCAGCAGGATCAGCGCCAGGCCACTCCACATCGCCAGCCCGCCGACCCGGTTTTGCGCCAGCCGGCCAGCCTGGTTGACCCCTTCGGCCATCGCCTCGCCGGTCAGGCCGATGACCAGGATGCCGTGGACAATCGCCACCAGCCGGGTGTTGAGGCGCATGTCGCCGTTGTAGATGTGGCTGAACTCATGGGCGATCACCGCCTGCAGTTCCTCGCGGTTGAGCACCATGATGGCGCCGCGGGTGACCCCGATCACCGCCTCTTGTGGCGTGAAGCCGGCGGCGAACGCATTGATCCCGGCATCGGGCAGCACGTACACCTGTGGCACCGGCGTGCCCGAGGCCAGGGCCATTTCCTCGACCACATTGAGCAGCCGTTGTTCTTCCAGGCCGTCCGGGTGCAGGTTGATCAGCCGGCCACCCAGGCGCTTGGCGACCACCTTGCCGCCGGCCTTGAGTTCGGCGTGCTTGCCCATGCTGCTGCCGATCACCACCAGGAACACCACCGCGGCGATCATCGCGCTCAGGTGCCAGTCGAAGCTCGGCGACTGCTTCATCTCCTTGAGAAATTGCAGCCAGAGCAGGTTCAGCGCCAGGCTGGTGACGGCCACCAGACACAGCACGGCCAGGATCATCAGCAGCACCAGGGTGCCGGTACGCCGTTTGGCCCGGGCCTGGTGTTCAAAAAAATTCATCGGACCATCCAGGGTGACAGAAGGTTAGAACGCGACCTTGGGGGCTTCCTGGATCAGGGCGCTGTCGGCGAATTGCAGCAGGCTGGCATCGGCGCCATGGCCGAACAGGCCGGCCAGGATCACCGGCGGGAAACTCTGTTTGTAGCTGTTGTAATCCATCACCGTGTCGTTGAAGGCCTGGCGGGCAAAGGACACTTTGTTTTCGGTGCTGGTCAGCTCTTCGCTCAGCTGTTGCATGTTCTGCGACGCCTTGAGGTCCGGGTAGGCCTCCATGCTCAGGTTCAGCCGGCCCATGGCGCTGGACAGTACGCCTTCGGCCTGGCCCAGTTGCGCCATGTGCTGCGGGTTGCCGGGCTCGGCCGCGACGGCCTTGAGACCCGCCAGCGCGGCATTGCGCGCCGCGGTCACGGCTTCGAGGGTGTCGCGCTCGTGCTTGAGGTAGGCCTTGGCGGTTTCCACCAGGTTGGGGATCAGGTCGTAACGGCGCTTGAGCTGGACTTCGATCTGCGCGAAGGCGTTCTTGAAGCGGTTCCGGCGGGCCACCAGGCCGTTGTAGACGGTGATGACGTAGATCACCAGCAGGGCCAGAACGAGCAGAATCACAATAGTTGAAACAGCCATACGGATGTCCTTATCGGCGTGCGGATTTCAGGGGGGCGCCATGGTAACCGAATTCATGGCGGGCGCAGCCATGGGGAACTGTCGGCCTGCGCTCTTCGGCAGCGCCTCGCACGCGCAGGCGCAATCGGCGCCAGCGCGTTGTGAATGATTGCCGGCTGCTGTGGTCGGACCTTGCATGGCGTGTCGTCGATCCCGGAGTCTGCGGCAGGCGCGCCACCCAACCCTGGGCCCGCCAGCCACGCCGCGGGCGTCACCTTGTGAAGGATCATCCCGACCATGCTCGAACCCACCTGGACGGCACTCAAACACCATAAGCGGGTGCATCAGATTGTCGCCGTGCTGGCGGCCTTCGGTGCCCAGGACGTTTTGCTGCGCCTGGGCCTGGGGCGCCTGCTGGGCGAGTCGCCAGCCGCTGGTGAAGCGCTGCCGCAGGACTCGACGCCGCAGCGGGTGCGCCTGGCCCTGGAAAAGCTCGGGCCGACCTTTATCAAGCTCGGGCAGATCCTCGCCAGCCGCAGCGACATCCTGCCGCCGCACTGGATCAGCGAGCTGGAGGCGTTGCACAGCGGCGCCGCGACCTTGCCCTGGAGCGAGCTGGAAGATCAGGTGCGCGACGACCTGGGCTGCGAGCTGGACCAGGTGTTCGCCGAGTTCGACAGCGAGCCCCTGGCCGCGGCCTCCATCGCCCAGGTTTATCGCGCGCGCCTGCTCAGTGGCGAGACGGTGGTGGTCAAGGTCCAGCGCCCCGGCCTGCGGCGCAAGATGAGCGCCGACCTGCAATTGCTGGAAGGCGTGGCGATGCTGGTGGAAGAGAACGCCACCCTGGCCCATTACCAGCCACGGCAGATGGTCCGGCAACTGGCCCGGGCGATGCTCGAAGAACTGGACTTCACCCAGGAGGGGCAGCACTGCGACGCAGTGGCGGCGAATTTCGCCGAGCATCCGCAGATCGCCATTGCGCGTATCCACTGGCTGCACAGCAGCGAGCGCCTGCTGGTCCAGGAATTTCTGCCCAGTCACACGCCGCTGGAACGCCAGGCCCTGATCGAGCAGGGCCTGGACCCGAGCCTGCTGGCGCAGCGCGGGGCCCAGGCGTTCATCAAGATGCTGCTGGAGGACGGCCTGTTCCACGGCGACCCGCACCCCGGCAACCTGCGGGCCATGGACGACAATCGGGTCGGCTTCATCGACTTCGGCATGGTCGGGCGCCTCGACGAACGCCGGCGCCTGGAGGTCATGAGCTTCATGCGGGCCATGACCGAAGGCAGTACCGAAGCGCTGGTGGCGGTGCTGATCGACTGGAGCGGCGAGCAGGTGCGCGACCTGTCCGCCATCGAACAGGCCGCCCGGGAGTTCATGGGCCGACACGGCGGCAAGGCGCTGAACATGAGTGCGATGATCGAGGACTTCCTCGGCCTGATGCGCGAATACCAGCTGTTGTTGCCGGCTGACTTGCTGGTGCTGTTCAAGGCGCTGATCACTGCCGATGGCGTACTCACCCGGCTCGACCCGCAACTGGACCTGATAGCCACCGCGCGCCCGGCCATCAGCAAGATGCTCAAGCAACAGTTCAGCTGGAAACTCGCCCGCCGCCTGGGCCTCGACGGCCTGGAGCTGGGCCGTGGCGTCGCCGTGGAACTGCCGCAACTGACCCGCCTGCTGATCAACCGCCTGAAACATGGCGTGGTCGACCTGCGCCTCGACATGCCGGGCATCGAGCGCCTGGAAAAATCCCTGCGCCTGGCCTCCACCCGCTTGTCCCTGGCCCTGCTGATCAGCGCGCTGCTGATCGCCTTCGGCCCGCAGATCGCCGCGGCCGGCCCGGCCTGGCAGGGGTTGTCGGTGGTGGGCTGGCTGGCGGTAGTGGCGACTGTGGGTGGGGTGGTGGCGTTTGTCTGGAGTTTGTTCAAGCGGTCTTGAGGGGGGAGTGGGGGATCAGGGCTTTGCCAGATCCCATTGGCACTCTTTCAACCGATCGACATTGGTGCCGCTGTCTTTCATTTGGGCGTGGCCCTTGTTCACATGTTGCGTATTGTCTCGTTTTCATCAAGCACGAACTCTAGTCCAATACCAACCTCTTTCAGCACCTCAGTAGCACGATCAATGAAGAGCTCACCTTGCTCTGGTAGTTCATGCAGTCCATTGATGCGAATGATGGGGGACTTACCAAGTGCACCCGGAATCTCAGTGTAGATTTCCCCGCTCTCAATGAAAGCAACATATGTGTTGATCTTGTCTTGTAGTAGTTGCAGATGTTCGCCTTGTTGGACTTTGTCGCCCCATTCAAGGTGGTCAGAGATAATCAGCACAATGTTATTGGGCTCCCAGGTGGGGATGACCCAGATATCGATTACCTGCGGATTCGTAATAGACATGTCTGTTCCCTCAGGGCTTTGGTCGAATAATTTCGACTTTGGTTGGTGGGATTTCAGTACCACCGGGGAACCCCGGCTTCCCTTTGCCTACAACTATTGCACCACTTTCTTCGATTTCAGGGAAAGCAACTTTCTGATTCTTGGTCAGTGGTGCTGTGTCTGATGATTTGCACTCGATACAGGAAAGTTTGCCATCAGCATCACGTCCCAGCATGTCGAGCCTTGTACGGGCTCCGCTTTTGGTCTTGATCGTCACTTCTCGGCCAAGCTCGGGTTGGGGCTGGCTGAGCTCATCATATTTGGCATCTTCAAAACCACTGATTTGCTGGAGAGGGATTTTCCCTGTTGCATCCGCTTCGCGTCCGCCCAGCAAAACGAGCTGCCCGTATTCGCTGATGGCATTGGTGGGGATGACACGAGTTGCGTAGTTGATAACCCCATCAGGGAGCTTTCAGGGCTTGGTAAAAGTGCACCCAGCTGTCTGGGGCTTGGCTTCTGCCTTCGGTGGCAGGTCCGGGTATTGCGCCCAGCGTTGGGCGCCCAGATCGACGGGCTCTATACCCTTGTTGCGATAGCCCTTCGGGGTGTTCGGTACGTAGCCACTCATCCGTGTTCGCGTCCACATTGTCCATAAAGAAGCCCCCGTCAGAGGGGGAGCGAAGAGCATTTGCAGTTGGCTTAGGGACGCTATTGGATTTGGCTATGGAGGGTCTGTAGGGACAATCTGAAAGATGGTGGCTGGGCCAGGAGGCATCGATAATGTGCTCTGCCTCAGCCCCCTCCAGGAGCATGCCTTACAGGTCGCGAGGGCGAAAATTTGCTATTTTCCGCACCTTCGGTGGCCACTGCCGGCTGCCGTCAATAGAGAGTGAGTGGATGAGCGATTCGTTGCAGGTGATCGATATCGAAGTGGGCGAGGGCAAGGCGGTGGTCAAGGGCGCTTTGATCACCACCCAGTACCGCGGTTTCCTGGAAGACGGCACGCCCTTCGATTCGTCCTGGGAGCGCGGCAAGCCGTTCCAGTGCGTGATTGGCACCGGACGGGTAATTAAAGGCTGGGACCAGGGCCTGATGGGCATGCAGGTCGGCGGCAAGCGCAAGCTCTTGGTGCCGGCGCACCTGGGTTATGGCGAGCGGTCGATGGGCAAGATCCCGCCGAACTCCAATCTGGTGTTCGAGATCGAGTTGCTGGAAGTCCTGACCCGCGACGATTGATTTCGCCCATCGCCCAGGTCAGGAGATCTGCCTGATCTGGGCGCGACCTTCCTCGGTAAATCCCTCTTTGAAATCGTGTCTCCGTGCTTCGCCTGGCGGGGCTGGGCCGTGGGTGATCGACATGCAGTGGCGGACGACCGGTGTCATCAAGCCCTTACGTGGGCCCGTGGCATCGGCCAGGATAAGCGTCATATAGGTATAGGGGGTATGGGTATGTCGCACACGCACGCACAGAAAGACGATCTGCTCAAACGGGTCCGGCGCATCCAGGGCCAGATGCAGGCCGTGGAGCGGGCCCTGGAGTCCGGCGCGGAGTGCGCCAAGACCCTGCACCTGGTGGCGGCCACCCGGGGCGCGATCAACGGCCTGATGGGGGAAATCATCGAGGCCCATGCCCTGGAGCATGTGGCCCATCCTGAACTCAGCGATGCCGAACGGGCCAAGGGCGTGAACGAACTACTCGAAGCCATTCGCCGTTATTCCTGACTGGAGGCCACACCATGCGCCCGACCTTGCCCGCGGCAGCCTTGACCCACGACCACCACTTCCTCGGTGCCGCCCACGATGAAAACGCCCGGCGCACGCTGTGGGTGGTGGCGCTGACCTTCGTCATGATGATTGGCGAAATCGCCGCCGGTTATCTCACCGGTTCCATGGCCTTGCTCGCCGATGGTTTCCATATGGCAACCCACGCCGGGGCCCTGGGCATCGCGGCGGCGGCCTACGGTTTCGCCCGGCGCAATGCCGACAATGCACGCTTCAGTTTCGGCACCGGCAAGGTCGGCGACCTGGCGGGGTTCGCCTCGGCGCTGATCCTCGGCCTGGTGGCCATCGGCATTGCCGGTGAGTCGTTGCTGCGGCTGTTGCAGCCGACCCAGGTGGCCTTCACCGAGGCGACCGTGATCGCCGTGGCCGGGCTGCTGGTGAACATCGTCAGTGCCTTGCTGCTTTCCGGCGGTCACGCCCATCACGGCCACGGCCACGTTCATCAGCAGGCTCATGAGCATCCGCACGAGCATTCACACGGGCATGGCCATCACCACGACAACAACCTGCGCTCGGCCTATGTCCATGTGCTGGCCGATGCCCTGACCTCGGTCCTGGCCATCGCCGCGTTGCTGGCGGGGCGTTACCTGGGATGGGTCTGGCTCGACCCGGTGATGGGCATCGTTGGCGCGGTGGTGATCGCCCGTTGGGCGTATAGCCTGATGAAGTCCAGCGCGGCGGTGCTGCTCGACACCACGGACGAACAACTGGCCGGCGAGATTCGCCAGTCGGTGGAAGCCGCCGGCGATGCGCGTATCACCGACCTGCATGTGTGGCAGGTCGGCCCGCAGGCGCGGGCGGCGATTGTTAGTGTGGTGGCGGCCGCTGGCGTCAGTGCCGAGACCATCCGCCAGCGCCTGGCGCCGGTCCACGAACTGTCGCACCTCACCCTCGAATATCGCAGCCTGTAACGCTAGGCCCCTGTCTGCACCGCAGGCGGGCAGGGGTAGTTTCTCCCAAGAAAGTCCAGCAGCCGCAGATTGACTTCCTCGGCCTTTTCACTCTGGATCCAGTGCCCGCAATCCGCCAGTCGATGCTGTTCCAGGCGCGGCACCTTGCCGGGCATGCGCTCCATCGTGCGGGCTTCCAGCTGGCCCACCGGGTCGCGGTCGCCGATCATGAACAGGGTGGGTTGGCTCACCTGGCATTCGCCCAGGTGTTCGGTCCGTTGCCAGTTGCGCTCGAAGTTGCGGTACCAGTTCAAGGCGCCGCGAAAACCTCGCCCTGTAAAGGTGCGCCGGTACACCGCAAAATCCTCTGGCGTGCACCAGGCGGGCGGTGAGTGGCGCGCAGGCATGCCCTCGAACAGCAGGGCCGACGGGCTTTTTTCATCCAGCAGGCGTTCGCAGTCGTGCATGAAATGCAGCAGGCTGCGGTCGATGTCGGCGTCCAGTTCCCGCTCGGCGACGCCGGGTTCCTGGAAGTACAGGATGTAGTTGAAACGCTCGGCGAACAGCTCGCGCATGATCTCCACGGCCGGGCGTTTCGGGCGGCCGGCGAACGGCACCGACAGGGCCACCAGGGCCTTGACCCGCTGCGGCTCCAGCAGCGCCAGGTGCCAGGCCACCACCGCGCCCCAGTCGTGACCGACGATGCAGGCCTGCTCCTGGCCCAGGGCATCCATCGACTGCTGGATATCGGCGCACAGGGTCAGCACGTCATAGGCCGCCACCTCCTCGGGGGCGCTGCTGTCGCCGTAGCCGCGCATCTGCGGGATCAGCACCCGGTAGCCGGCGGCCGTCAGCGGCGCGACCTGCCGGCGCCACGAATACCAGCACTCGGGAAACCCATGCAGCAGCCACACCGGCGGGCCGTCCAGCGGGCCGTCGGCATGCAGGTGCAGCTCGATGCCATTGAGCTTCAGGGCATGTTGGGTGATCTGGCTCATGAGCGTGTCCTCCCGAGTCCAGGCATGACCCTAGCAGAAGCCCGCTGACCCTCTGAGCACCATTCATTGGTCGAATAGGCGCCCAGCAGTGTTACCCGGCATGGGCCCGGCGGCTGTCCGCCGGCGCCTGCTCGCGCCGGGTCAGCCCGTAGTCGCGCGCCACCTCGGCGACCCGCAGCCGGTAGTCGGCGAACACCTGGGTCCGCCCCAGGGCCTGGGCCGTGCGATGGCGTTCCAGGGTGCGCCAGGCTTCGACCGCTTGCTCGTCGCGCCAGAACGACAGGGACAGCAGCTTGTCCGGCTCGCTCAGGCTCTGGAAACGTTCGATGGAAATGAAGCCGTCGATCTCCAGCAGCAGCGGTTTCAGCGCGGCGGCGATGTCCAGGTAACGCTGGCGATGTTCCGGGCGGGGCAGGGCTTCGAATATCACGGCGATCATCAGTGCGACTCCGGCAGGCTAGTGAACAAGGGGATGCGCCCGTTGAGCGAGGGTTTGTAGGTCCAGGCGATGGGCTGGTCGAGGGTCGATTGCCGCAGCAGTGCACCGACCACCGCGCCGGCTGTGGCCAGGGCCAACTCTTGGCCGGGGCATTGGTGGCGACCGCTGCCAAAGCTGAAACTGCGCCGCGCCTCGCGTTCGAGCAGCAGGCGATCCGGCTGCGGGTTCAACTGCGGGTCGCGATTGGCCGAGGCCAGCAGCACCAGCACCACTGCGCCGGGCTCCAGCGTCACCCCGGCGATGCTGCAAGGGGCGGCGACGAAGCGCCGGGTGTTCTGCACCGGCGGATCGTGGCGCTGGACTTCGGCCAGCAGGTCGGCGACCCGCTCAGGGGCCGCCCGCAGGTCCGCGAGCAACCGGCGATCGTCCAGCAGGGCGCAGAGGGTATTGCCGATCAGCCCGGCGCTGGCCTCGAAGGTCTGGGACAACAGGCCGATCAGGTTGGCGATCAGGCTGTCACGGTCCTGAGCGCCGAAGCCGTTGACGATCCGCTGCAACAGCGGGCTGGCGGGTGGCTGATCGAGCAGAACCTCAAAGCGTCGAGTCAGCTGTCCGGCTGCCCGGTGGGCGGCATCCCGTTGTGCCCGGTCGCTGGCTGGCGACAGGCAGGCGACAAAGTCCCGGGTCAGCTCGGCAATTGCTGGCAACTGATGCGCGGCAAAGCCCAGCAGCCCGGCGACCACCGCCACCGGCAAGTGGAACTGGCAGTCATGCAGCCTGGCCGCGGTATCGCTTGGCAGGCCCAGCAGCAGGGCGGCGACCCGCTGGCTGGCTTCCTCGGCATGCACCTGTTGCAGGCCCGGCTCGATGGCGGCCCGGGGGCAACGCTGGCGCTCACCGTCGTTCATCCGCATCAGGCGGCCGAATACTTGACCGGCAGCGCCGTCGACTATCGTCCGCGGTACTGGCTCGTGCGCAGGACGTACCCGACACTCGGGATGGGCCAGCACCGCGGCCACCGCTGCGGCGCTGCTGGCCAGCCACATCCCCAGTCCGGGGTCGAAGGCCAGCCCGCCCCGGGCCCGCAGACTGGCGTAGTAAGGGTAGGGATCGGCGTGGGTGACGGCGGTGATCGGGTCCATGATGGGCGGCCTTATTCGCGGGGGAGAAGTGTTGCTACTATCGGCAACCTGCGAGGGGCACGATTCGTTCGGGAGCGAAATATGAATGCACAGCAGCACGACAACGCCGTATCCCAGGTCGCCGCGGCCATTGCCGAGCCGGCGCGGACGAAAATGCTCTGCGCGCTGATGGACGGCCACGCGCGCACCAGCACCGAGCTGGCGGCGATCGCCGATGTCAGCGCCTCCACCGCCAGCGCGCACCTGGGCAAGCTCAAGGAACTGGCCCTGGTGCGCCTGCATGTGCAGGGCCGCCATCGTTACTACAGCCTCGCCGACAAGCGCGTGGCCCAGGCCCTGGAAGCGCTGATGGTGATCGGCCGCAACGCCACGCCCGTGTTCAGCCCACGCACCCCGGACCGCCTGCAGTTCGCCCGCACCTGCTACGACCATATGGCCGGCACCCTGGCGGTGCAGTTGCATGACCGCCTGCTCGAGGCCGGCTGGTTGCAGGAGCCGCAGGAGGGCGCCCAGGAGTACGTTCTGAGCCCGGCCGGCGAAGGGTTTTTTGTTGGGCTGGGTATCGATGTGCAAGCTCTGGCCAGCCTGCGCCGGCGCTTTGCCTGCCCGTGCCTGGACTGGAGCATGCGCCGCCCGCACCTGGGCGGGGCGCTGGGGGCGGCGTTGTTGCAGGAGGCGATCCGGCGCAAATGGCTGACCCAGGACCTGGACAGCCGGGCGCTGGGCTTGACCGCCCTGGGGCGCAAGGAGATCGCCAGTCGGTTCGACGTCCAGCTCGAAGAGCCGGACAGCTCGGCCCCGCGTGCCAGGAGCGTTGCCAAACCGGGTCGCCCGGCCGTTACCCAGGCTTCGTAGGCCGGTCCACAAACCCATGGCTGACATTGTCGTCAGCCTCCGAATGCAGTCCTGGCTTGGAGTCTTCAGCATGCTTATCGTCTTCAGTGGCCTGCCCGGCAGCGGCAAGACCACCATCGCCCGGGCCCTGGCCAGCCATCTGCGGGCCACCTATCTGCGCATCGACAACATCGAGCAGGCACTGCGCAACGGCGGGCTGGCGGAAGTCGGCAAGGCCGGGTACGACATCGCCAATGCCTTGGCCCGCAGCAACCTGGCCCTGGGCAACCGGGTGGTGGCCGATTGCGTCAATCCGGTCGCCGAGAGCCGCCAGGCCTGGCAGGGCATAGCCGAGGCCGAGCAGAGCCCGCTGCTCAATATCGAGGTGGTCTGCACCGACGTCGCCGAGCATCGGCGCCGGGTGGAAAACCGTGAGGCGGATGTACCCGGGTTGCGCCCACCCAGCTGGCAGTCGGTGCTCGATCACGATTACCAGGCCTGGAGCGGCGAGCGCTTGATGCTGGACAGTTCGCTGTCGTCGCCGGCGGAGGCGGTGCGGATCATCGTCGAACACCTGGAAACCTTGTAGTACCTGACCCACCGCGGCGCCTGGATCGCCAGCAAGCTGGCTCCTACACATTTTACGCTGTGTGCGAGTAGCTATTTATCCGCGAATCCCTGTAGGAGCGAGCTTGCTCGCGATGGCGGCGTGCCTGATTCACCATGGTGCCTGCATCGCGAGCAAGCTGCGCTCCTACAGGTTCGGTGGTAGGGGTAGGGCGGCGATAAATCCTGGCTGATTGCACTGAATCAATAAAAAGTGGAATGAAGACTTCGGCGGATAACGTCGGCGAATGTTATTCCTTCGGGCGCGAACCGTGCACAGTCGGAAATGTCCGGTTCAATCCTGTCCGACACTTTTACAAACTAGCGCTGGCGAAAAGCTGAAATTGCGCCAATAGTTGGCGCTATTGGGTGTTTCGTTCGCCGTTGGTGCGTTTTCCGGACCGCTAATGGTGCGCTGTTCTTTCTCTCGGCAGGCCGCGTCAACTCTTGCTTTATGCAAAGCGATAACAACTGCTTTGCCAAAAATCCCCGTGTCAGGGCAAAAAAACCTTCCTCGACAGTTTCTGCACTTTTTTCGTTCGCGCCAGTGTTGTGCAAAGCCGTTCAGGCGGCTTTCCGGATAAAACGTTTCAGCGTCAACCAGGGGTGGGGCCCCGTGGTTGAGTGAAAAATGCTGTCAAGCGGGCGTTTTTTCACCCTTGGGGACTTTATTCGCAAGGAGGCGGGGTTTGGGCACAGCGATTGCTACAGCAGATAAACAGCCTTCGGATTCCAGTGAAGGGTGCTGTCGAAGTTTCGGAAAACTTTCAGATTGAAAGTTCACATTAAAACGAAAAAGGAGGTGACGAGTTCCACAACCAATGGACGTCATCGCGGGCGCTCCATTGCCGAAAATCCATACGGGAAGTTTCGCCAGACAACTGGCGTCAATAAGTGGGGGTATTTCCGCCAGCATCGAGCGGAATATTCAAGCCGCACAATGAGGTGCTCAACAGAACAGTTTCTATCGCACAGCGTAAGGCCCGATTTATTGAAACAGAGAGTTTAAATAAAAAAGCCGTTTAAACCACGGCGAGGAGTTGGGGTATGTCCCGTGCTTTTTTTAACGAAATGTATGATGCGAGTGGTGGCTGCCGCCCACATTACCAGGAGTTCGCCCGCTGGCTGGCGGACACTCCCGTGGAGCTGCTGGACCAGCGTCGGCGCGAAGCCGACCTGCTGTTCCACCGCGCTGGCATCACCTTCACGTTGTACGGTGACGAGCAAGGCACTGAACGGCTGATTCCCTTCGACATCATCCCGCGCAGCATCAAGGCCAGCGAATGGCGGAACGTCGAGCGCGGCTGCATCCAGCGGGTCCAGGCCCTGAACCTGTTCCTGGCCGATATCTACCACGGGCAACGCATTCTCAAGGAGGGCATCATCCCGGCCGAGCAGGTGCTGGCCAACGAGGGTTACCAGGTGGCGATGCGCGGCCTGGATTTGCACCGCAATATCTATTCGCACATCTCCGGCGTCGACCTGGTGCGTGACGGCGACGGCAGCTACTACGTGCTGGAAGACAACCTGCGCACCCCCAGCGGCGTGAGCTACATGCTCGAAGACCGCAAGATGATGATGCGCCTGTTCCCCGAACTCTTCGCCGCGCAGCGCGTGGCGCCCATCGACCACTACCCGAACCTGCTGCTCGATACCCTGAAAAGCTCCAGTCCGCTGGACAACCCGACGGTGGTGGTGCTGACCCCGGGGCGGTTCAACAGCGCCTATTTCGAGCATGCGTTCCTGGCCCGGGAGATGGGCGTGGAGCTGGTGGAGGGTGCCGACCTGTTCGTGCGCGACGACCGCGTATTCATGCGCACCACCTCCGGTGCCCAGGCGGTGGACGTGATCTACCGCCGCCTCGACGACGCCTTCCTCGACCCCTTGTCGTTCAACCCCGATTCCATGCTCGGCGTGCCCGGGCTGATCGCCGCCTACCGTTCCGGCAACGTGGTGCTGGCCAACGCGGTGGGCACCGGGGTGGCGGACGACAAGTCGATCTACCCCTATGTCGACGAGATGATCCGCTTCTACCTGAGCGAGGAACCGATCCTGAAGAACGTGCCGACCTGGCAATGTCGCAAACCCGAGGAACTGTCCCACGTACTGGCCAACCTGCCGGACCTGGTGGTCAAGGAAACCCAGGGCTCCGGCGGCTACGGCATGCTGGTAGGGCCGGCGGCCACCGCGGCGGAGATCGAAGACTTCCGCGCCCGGCTCAAGGCCCGCCCCGAGGCCTATATCGCCCAACCCACCCTGTGCCTGTCGACCTGCCCGACCTTTGTCGAGAACGGCATCGCCCCGCGGCATATCGACCTGCGTCCGTTCGTCCTGTCGGGCAGCGAAACCCGCCTGGTGCCGGGCGGCCTGACCCGCGTGGCCTTGCGCGAAGGCTCGCTGGTGGTGAACTCGTCGCAGGGCGGCGGCACCAAAGACACCTGGGTCGTGGAGGATTGACCGATGCTTTCAAGAACCGCTGCAGACCTCTACTGGATGTCCCGTTACCTGGAGCGCGCCGAGAACCTGGCGCGCATGCTCGAAGTCAGTTACTCGCTGTCGCTGATGCCCCAGGCGGGGCGTAGCGACGGCCACGCCGAGCTGGCGATGTCGCTGCTGGCCGCCGGCACCCTGGACGACTACAACCAGCGTTACGGCGAGCTGAACACCGAGCGCATGCTGCACTTCTTCGCTCTCGACGAGACCAACCCCGGCAGCATCTATTGCTGCCTGCGGGCGGCGCGGACCAACGCCCACGCGGTGCGCGGGCGCATCACCGCCGACATGTGGGAAAACATCAACGCCACCTGGCTGGAGATGCGCAACATCGCCAAGAGCGGCCTGGGACGCTACGGCATCAGCCATTTCTGCGAGTGGGTCAAGGAGCGTTCGCACCTGTTCCGTGGCGCGACCTCGGGCACCATCATGCGCAACGACGCCTATTGCTTCATTCGCCTGGGCACCTTTATCGAGCGGGCCGACAACACCCTGCGCCTGCTGGACGCGCGCTACGAAATGTTCGGCGAGGAGTCGGAGGAGGTCAGCGACAACTCGGCCCGTGGCTACTACCAGTGGAGCGCCTTGCTCCGCGCCTTGTCCTCGTTCGAGGCGTTCAACGAGATCTACCGCAACGCGCCGGGGGCCGAGCAGGTGTCCGAGATGCTGCTGTTGCGCGCCGACGTACCACGCTCGCTGCATGCCTGCGTCGAGGAGCTGGACCAGATCCTCGCCAGCCTGCCGGGCAACAACGGCCGTCCGGCCCAGCGTCTGGCCGCCGAGCTGAATGCGCGCCTGCGCTACACCGGGATCGACGAGATCCTCGCGTCGGGCTTGCACCTGTGGTTGAGCGATTTCATCGCGCAGATCCGTCACCTGGGGCAGACCGTCCACGAATCCTATCTGGAGGTTGTATGAAACTTTCCATACGCCACGACACCACCTACAGCTACGCCGACGAAGTCTGCACCAGCATCCAGTTCCTGCGCCTGACCCCGCAGAACAGCGAGCGCCAGCACATCCTCGAGTGGCACCTGGAACTGCCGCGCCTGGTGCGCAGCCAGCTCGATCCCTACGGCAATATCCTGCACGTGCTG
Source organism: Pseudomonas sp. GW821-FHT09E12 (assembly GCF_059416085.1). Taxonomy (NCBI): domain Bacteria; kingdom Pseudomonadati; phylum Pseudomonadota; class Gammaproteobacteria; order Pseudomonadales; family Pseudomonadaceae; genus Pseudomonas; species Pseudomonas sp. GW821-FHT09E12. The sequence goes on from NZ_JBWKOM010000002.1 coordinate 316,257, forward strand.
ACCATGGACGAACCCCATGGCGCCCTGGTCCTGAGCGCCTATGGCCAGGTGGAAATCGACCAGGCCCGGGAGGTGGAACACGACAGCCAGTCGCCGCTGCCGTTCCTGCGCAGCAGCCCGCTGACCAAGGCCGACGCCGCCCTCGGCGCCTTTGCCGCGCAGCACTGCGGCACCCGGCGCGACCGCGCGGCGCTGATCGAGCTGATGCATGCCCTGGCCGCGCACATGGTCTACAGCCCGGGCGCGACCACAGTGGACACCACCGCGGCCGAGGCTTTCGCCGGCCGGGTCGGGGTCTGCCAGGACCACACCCATGCATTCCTGGCCTGCGCCCGCGGCCTGGGGATTCCCGCGCGTTATGTCTCCGGCTACCTGTGCACCGAAGACGAAAACCACCTGGCCAGCCATGCCTGGGCGGAGGCCTGGATCGACGGCGGCTGGTACAGCTTCGACGTGACCAACCGCCTGGCGCGGCCCGAGCGGCACCTGAAGCTGGCGGTCGGCCTCGACTACCTCGACGCCTGCCCGGTGCGTGGCATGCGTCGCGGCGGTGGCGCCGAACACATGCTGGCGCGGGTCCAGGTGAACTCGATGTTCCAGGTCCAGCACCAGTAGCCGCGACCTTTCCCGCACTATCGGGCATGCCGGCCCCGGCATGCCCACCCCTTGGGGCGCAGTAGCCCTGCGTGGCCCATCATCTGTGCTCTCTGTCGTCGGACTTTCTCAGCGACTTTCGGACTTTTCCTAAAGACAGTCTTTCCTCCCGGTCCCTAGCATGCGCCGCTCCGCAGGCCTGCAACGCAGCAAGCCAGGCGGGAAAAGGAAAGCAACGTTCAAGGGCAAGTCATGAAGAAATACACCACGGTCTTAAGCCTCTTGCTGGCGATGACCGGTTGTACCAGCAGCAACCAAGACACCTCCGAGGCCAGGCTCACGGAGAAAGAGGGCTACGTCCTTTCGAAAGGCGAAAGGGCGGTGGCGAAGAACCATCGGATCCGTTTCCTGGTCCTGCACTACACCGCGCTCGATCAGGCGCAGTCCTTCGAAACGCTGACGCGATCGGAACACGTCAGCGCCAACTACCTGATTCCCGACCGGCCGAAGACCTACAAGGGCCTGCCGGTGGCCGACCAGTTGGTCGATGACCACGACCGCTCCTGGCATGCGGGAGTGAGCCAGTGGAAGAACCGCAGCAACCTGAATGACACCTCGCTCGGGATCGAGATTGTCAACGCTGGCTGGGACAAGGACACCGGCCAGTTGCTGGGCGAGCCCTACAACGAGCAGCAGATAGAACTGTTGATCAGCCTGACCCGGGACCTGGTCAGGAAGTACGACATACAGCCGACGGACATCGTCGGGCACTCGGATATCGCCCCCGGGCGCAAGATCGATCCGGGGCCGTTCTTTCCCTGGAAACGGCTTGCCGAAGCCGGCATTGGCGCCTGGCCCGACGAGCGCACCATTGACGACTACCTGACTCGCTTCAGCGTGTCGCCGCCGAGCATGGTCCAGGTCACGAAGGCGCTGCAAACCTATGGTTATGGCTATCTGGAGCAACAACCGGAAAGGGTGGTGGAAGCCTTCCAGATGCGCTTTAACCAGGAGAATGTCAGCGGGATCGTGGATATCCGCACAGCGGCCATCCTGTTTTCCCTGATCGACAAATATCACGGCAAGGACAAGGCGAGCGCCATTCTGCTGCCGCCGGAAGTGGCGGCTCTCGGCTAGGGGCACAGGTTTTCAGAGCCGTGTGACCACCATGAAAAAGCCCGCCGATCACGCAAGTGAAAGGCGGGCTTTTTACTGCCGGGGGGCGTCAGGTCAGACCTTGACGATCCAGCCGGCTGGCGCTTCGACGTCGCCGGTCTGTACCCCGGTCAGCTCTTTGTAGAGCTTCTGGGTGATCGGGCCGACTTCTTTTTCGCTGTAGAACACGTGCAGCTTGTCCTGGTACTCGATGCCGCCGATCGGCGTGATCACCGCGGCGGTACCGCAGGCGCCGGCTTCCTTGAAGTCCGACAGCTTGTCGATCAGCACGTCGCCTTCGATCACTTCCAGGCCCAGGCGGGTCTTGGCCAGTTCGATCAGCGACAGGCGAGTGATGCCCGGCAGTACCGACGGCGACTTCGGCGTGACGAATTTGTTATCAAAGGTGATGCCGAAGAAGTTGGCCGAACCGACTTCCTCGATCTTCGAGTGCGTCAGCGGGTCCAGGTAGATGCAGTCGGCGAAGTGCTTCTTCTTGGCTTCCGAACCTGGCATCAGGCTGGCGGCGTAGTTGCCACCGACCTTGGCCGCGCCGGTGCCCTGTGGCGCCGCGCGATCGTAGGTGGAGATCAGGAAGTTGTGCGGGGTCAGGCCGCCCTTGAAGTAGGCGCCGACCGGAATGGCGAAGATCGAGAAGATGAACTCGGGGGCGGTACGCACGCCGATGTTGTCACCCACGCCGATCACGAACGGGCGCAGGTACAGCGCGCCGCCGGTGCCGTAAGGCGGGATGAAGCGTTCGTTGGCGCGTACCACTTGCTTGCACGCTTCGACAAACTGCTCGGTGGACACCTGTGGCATCAGCAGGCGCGCGCAGCTGCGCTGCATGCGGGCGGCGTTCTGGTCCGGGCGGAACAGGTTGATCGAACCGTCCTTGCAGCGGTAGGCCTTCAGGCCTTCGAAGCACTGCTGGCCATAGTGAAGGGCGGTGGAGCCTTCGCTGATGTGCAGCACGTTATCTTCGGTCAGGGTGCCTTTGTCCCACTCGCCGTTCCGCCAGTGCGACAGATAGCGCTTGTCTGTCTTGATGTAGTCAAAACCCAGCTTGTCCCAATTGATGCTTTCGTTACCCATGACACCCTCTATCGCTTAACAACCGTCGCAACGGCTCAAGGCTTCTGACGTTTTTTGGATGGGCACAACAATACTGCATTCCGGGGGGGCACCGCATCCCGGGCGATGGGAGGGGCAGCAAAAAAACCAGCTGCTCATGAACCCTCCTGTCGTCCTGTGGAGCGAACCCTGTAGCCGCTGCCGAAGGCTGCGATCGGCCTCGAAGAGGACGTACTCTTGAGATCCTGGAAGGCCCTGCGGGCCTTATCGCAGCCTGCGGCAGCGGCTACAGGGGCGGGGTTGCCTCCCGGTGTGGCGTTTACAGATGCAAGGCGTGGCCCAGGGCCCGCAATGCCGCTTCCTGTACCGCCTCGCCCAGGGTCGGATGGGCGTGGATGGTGCCGGCGATATCTTCCAGGCGCGCGCCCATTTCCAGGGACTGGCCGAAGGCCGTGGACAGCTCGGACACGCCGACGCCCACCGCCTGCCAGCCGACAATCAGGTGATTGTCACGGCGTGCCACCACCCGCACGAAACCGCTTTTCGATTCCAGGGTCATGGCGCGGCCGTTGGCGGCGAACGGGAAGCTCGACACGATGCAGTCCAGGCCGGCGGCCTTGGCCTCGTCCGGGGTCTTGCCGACCACCACCAGTTCCGGGTCGGTGAAGCACACCGCGGCAATGGCCGTCGGGTTGAATTCCCGATGCTGGCCGGCGATCAGCTCGGCGACCATCTCGCCCTGGGCCATGGCCCGGTGCGCGAGCATCGGTTCGCCGGCGAGGTCGCCGATCGCCCAGACATTGCGCATGCTGGTCTGGCAGCGTTTGTCGATGCGCAGGGCCGAGCCGTTCATCTCCAGGTTCAGCGCTTCGAGGTTCCAGCCCTGGGTGTTCGGCTTGCGCCCGACCGCCACCAGCACCTGGTCGGTTTCCAGCTGCAGGCTGTCGCCGTTCGGGTCACGCACCTGCAAGGTGTGGGTGCCGGCATCGAAGCCTTCGACGCTGTGCTTGAGGTAGAGCTTGATCCCCAGTTGCTTCACCGATTCGAGCACCGGCTGGGTCAGTTCGCTGTCATAGGCCGGCAGGATGCGTTCCTGGGCCTCGACCACGCTGACCTCGGCGCCGAGCTTGCGGTAGGCGATGCCCAGCTCCAGGCCGATATAGCCGCCGCCGACCACGATCAAGCGCTTGGGCAGGGCCTTGGGCGCCAGGGCTTCGGTGGAGGAGATGATCGGCCCGCCAAGCGGCAGCATCGGCAGATTGACGCTTTTCGAACCGGTGGCCAGCAGCAGGTGCTCGCACTGGATGCGGGTGTCGGCGCCTTCGATGTCCACGGTCTTGCCATCGACGACCTTGGCCCAGCCATGGATCACCTGGACCTTGTGCTTTTTCAGCAGGGCGGCGACGCCGGTGGTCAGGCGGTCGACGATGCCGTCCTTCCATTCCACGCTCTTGCCGATGTCCAGGGTCGGCGCCGAGACGTTGATGCCCAGGGCCGAGCCCTGGCTGTGATGGCGGGTCTGCTGGAACTGCTCGGCGACATGGATCAGCGCCTTGGACGGGATGCAGCCGATGTTCAGGCAGGTGCCACCCAGCGCCTGGCCTTCCACCAGGATGGTCGAGATGCCCAGCTGGCCGGCGCGGATCGCCGCCACATAGCCGCCAGGGCCACCGCCGATGATCAGCAATGTAGTGTTCAGAGTCTGTTGCATGGGTTACTCCAGAAACAGGCTGGCGGGTTGTTCGAGCAGGCCGCGAATGGCCTGGATGAAGAGCGCCGCGTCCATGCCGTCGACCACCCGGTGATCGAAGGAACTGGAGAGGTTCATCATCTTGCGGACCACGATCTGGCCTTTGATCACCATTGGCCGTTCGACGATCTTGTTCACTCCGACGATCGCCACTTCCGGCAGGTTCAGCACCGGCGTGCTGACGATGCCGCCCAGGGCGCCGAGGCTGGTCAGGGTGATGGTCGAGCCGGACAGTTCGTCGCGGGCCGCCTTGCCCGTGCGCGCGGCTGTGGCCAGGCGCGCGATTTCCGTGGCGCTGTCCCACAGGCTGCGGGCTTCGGCATGACGCACCACCGGCACCATCAGGCCGACGTCGCTTTGCGTGGCCACCCCGACATGCACCGCGCCGTGGCGGGTGATGACCTGGGCTTCGTCGTCGTAACGCGCGTTGATCTGCGGGAAGTCACGCAGGGCCACGACCAGGGCCCGCACCAGGAATGGCAGCAGGGTCAGCTTGCCGCGGGTGGCGCCGTGTTTTTCATTGAGGTGCGCGCGCAGTTCTTCCACGGCGGTGACGTCGATTTCCTCGACATAACTGAAGTGGGCGGCGCGCTGGGTGGCTTCCTGCATGCGCTGGGCGATCTTGCGGCGCATGCCGATCACCGGGATCTGTTCCTCGTCATGACGCTGGGCATAGCCGGATGGCGCCGAGCCGCTCTGGGCGCGCTGATTGCCCTGGGCCAGGTAGGCGTCCAGGTCTTCGTGGAGGATGCGGCCGGCCGGGCCGCTGCCCTGCACCAGGCGCAGCTGGATGCCCAGGTCCAGCGCATGCTTGCGCACGGCCGGGGAGGCCAGCGGGCGCTCGTCGGCGTCGCGGGCTACCGGCGCCTGTGGCGCGGGGCGGCAAGCGGCGGCGGGTTTGCTTTCGACCACTGGCGCGGCCTCGACCTTGGGCGCTGCTACTGCGGGTGCTGCTTGTTTAATAACCGCGGGTTCCTTGACCAGCTGATCGGACGCCTTGAGGTTGCCGGCGCCTTCGACCTCGATGCTGATCAATATGCTGCCCACTGCCATGACTTCGCCGGGCTGGCCGCCCAGGGATAGGACCTTGCCGTGCACCGGGGAGGGGATATCGACCATGGCCTTGTCGGTCATGACGTCGGCCAGCACCTGGTCCTCGACCACCAGGTCGCCGACCTTGACGTGCCACTGCGCCAGTTCTACTTCTGCGATGCCTTCGCCGATGTCCGGCATCTTGATTACGTGCGTGCCCATTCAGACCTCCATGACCCGTTGCAAAGCCGCGCCCACTCGGGACGGGCCAGGGAAATACGCCCACTCCTGCGCGTGCGGGTAGGGGGTGTCCCAACCGGTCACGCGCTCGATAGGCGCTTCCAGGTGGTGGAAGCAGTGTTCTTGCACCAGCGACACCAGCTCGGCGCCGAACCCGCAGGTGCGGGTGGCTTCGTGGACCACCACGCAGCGGCCGGTCTTTTTCACCGACTTGACGATGGTTTCCAGGTCCAGCGGCCACAGGCTGCGCAAGTCGATGACTTCGGCGTCGATCCCGGTTTCCTCGGCGGCCACTTGCGAGACATACACCGTGGTGCCGTAGGTCAGCACGGTGACGTCCTTGCCCGGGCGGGCAATGGCGGCGACGTCCAGCGGCACCTTGTAGTAGCCGTCCGGCACCTGGGCCGAGGGGTGTTTCGACCAGGGGGTTACCGGGCGGTCGTGGTGGCCGTCGAACGGGCCGTTGTACAGGCGCTTGGGCTCGAGGAAGATCACCGGGTCATCGTTTTCGATGGAGGCGATCAGCAGGCCCTTGGCGTCGTAGGGGTTGGACGGCATCACGGTGCGCAGGCCACAGACCTGGGTGAACATCGCCTCGATACTCTGGCTGTGGGTCTGGCCGCCGTAGATGCCGCCACCGCAGGGCATGCGCAGGGTCATGGGGGCGGTGAACTGGCCGGCGGAGCGATAACGCAGGCGCGCCGCTTCGGAGATGATCTGGTCCGAGGCCGGGTAGACGTAGTCGGCGAACTGGATTTCCGCCACCGGGCGCAGGCCGTAGGCGCCCATGCCAACAGCGACGCCGACGATGCCGCTTTCCGAGATCGGTGCGTCGAACACCCGCGAGGTGCCGTACTTGGTCTGCAGGCCCTCGGTGCAACGGAACACGCCGCCGAAATAACCGACGTCCTGGCCGAACACCACCACGTTGTCGTCACGCTCTAGCATCACATCCATGGCCGAGCGCAGGGCCTGGATCATGGTCATGGTGGTCGTGGTCATGGCGGTTTCCAACTGGATATTGTTGTTGTGGTCGTTCATGTCAGATTCCCAGTTGCTGGCGTTGGCGCTTGAGGTGCTCGGGCATTTCCTTGTACACGTCCTCGAACATGGTCGCGGCGCTGGGGATCTGCCCGCCGGCGAGGGTGCCGTACTGCTCGGCCTGCTTCTGCGCGGCGATGACTTCGGCTTCCAGTTCGGCACTGACCGCGGCGTGTTCCTCTTCGGACCATTGGCCGATCTTGATCAGGTGTTGCTTGAGGCGGGCGATCGGGTCGCCGAGGGGGAAGTGGCTCCAGTCGTCGGCCGGGCGGTACTTGGACGGGTCGTCGGAGGTGGAGTGCGGGCCGGCGCGATAGGTGACCCATTCGATCAGGGTCGGGCCGAGGTTGCGCCGGGCGCGTTCGGCAGCCCAGCGGGACGCGGCGTAGACCGCGATGAAATCGTTGCCGTCCACCCGCAGCGAGGCGATGCCGCAACCGACGCCGCGTCCGGCGAAGGTGGTGGCTTCACCGCCGGCGATGGCCTGGAAGGTGGAGATCGCCCACTGGTTGTTGACCACGTTGAGGATCACCGGCGCGCGGTACACGTGGGCGAAGGTCAGGGCGGTGTGGAAGTCCGACTCGGCGGTGGCGCCGTCGCCGATCCAGGCCGAGGCGATCTTGGTATCGCCCTTGATCGCCGAGGCCATGCCCCAGCCCACGCCTTGCACGAACTGGGTGGCCAGGTTGCCGGAGATGGTGAAGAAACCGGCCTCTTTCACCGAATACATGATCGGCAGCTGGCGGCCCTTGAGCGGATCGCGCTCGTTGGACAACAGCTGGCAGATCATGTCCACCAGCGGCACGTCGCGGGCCATCAGGATGCTTTGCTGGCGGTAGGTGGGGAAGCACATGTCGTCGATGTTCAGTGCCAGGGCCTGGGCGCTGCCGATGGCTTCCTCGCCGAGGCTCTGCATGTAGAACGACATCTTCTTCTGGCGCTGGGCGACCACCATGCGGTTGTCGAAGGTCCGGGTCTTGAGCATGGCGCGCATGCCCTGGCGCAGGACCTCGGCCGGCACGCCTTCGGCCCATTCGCCCAAGGCATTGCCCTGGTCGTCGAGCACGCGAGTCAGGCCACGGGCCAGGTCGGCGGTGTCGGCGGGTTCTACATCGATTGGGGGTTTGCGCACCGTGCCGGCGTCGGTCAGACGCAGGTAGGAGAAGTCGGTTTTGCAACCGGGACGGCCTGAGGGTTCGGGCACGTGCAGGCGCAGCGGTTCGTACGCTTGGGTCATGGCTTGTCTACGCTCGATCTTGTGAATTTCTTGTAGTGGGCGCGCTTAGCTGACAGTCATTCCCTGGGTAAGGGAAATCTTGTCCTACAACAATCATAGGCCGGGCCAAGGAGAATATTTATCTCTGTTTCGTTGCGCTCAGGATGATTTGCAGATAAAAAATCTGCATAAACATAAAAAACAGGTTGATTTGTCTCATGCGCAAACTGGACCGTACCGACATCGGCATTCTCAACAGCCTCCAGGAGAACGCCCGCATCACCAACGCCGACCTCGCCCGTTCGGTGAACCTTTCGCCCACCCCGTGCTTCAACCGCGTGCGCGCCATGGAGGAGCTGGGGCTGATCCGCGAGCAGGTGACCCTGCTGGATGCCGACCTGCTGGGGCTGCACGTCAACGTGTTCATTCACGTCAGCCTGGAGAAGCAGGTGGAAGAGGCGCTGCAGCATTTCGAAGAGGCCATCGCCGACCGCCCGGAAGTCATGGAGTGCTACCTGATGGCCGGCGATCCGGACTACCTGATCCGCGTGCTGGTGCCGACCATCCAGGCCCTGGAGCGCTTCATGATGGACTTCCTGACCAAGGTGCCCGGCGTGGCCAACATCCGCTCCAGCTTCGCCCTCAAGCAGGTGCGCTACAAGACCGCGCTGCCGCTGCCGGCCAATGGCTTGACCCTGGGCAGTTGAGGTTCAGGCGGACATGTCGCTCCACAGTTGTTGGAGTTGTTTGAAGTCCCAGTCTTCCAGGGCTTCGCGACCGACGATGCGTTCTTCGTCCCGGCCCCGTGAGAGGTCGAGGACCCGTTGCGGCAGGGGCATTTTCGAGCGGCTGGAGAAGAACACCTTGACCTTGGGCATCAACAGCGAATCGGGGTTTTGCTCCAGCACCACCGCCAGCTGCCCGCTGTGCAGGCGCACCAGGGAACCCACCGGGTAGATGCCGACGCTTTTCACCAGGGCCTGGAGTACTCGGGGGGAGAAATGCCCGGTCCAGCCGGACATGCGCTGCAGCGTTTCGGCGGGGTCCCAGCCACGGTTGTAGGGGCGGGTCGAGGTCACCGCGTCGTACACATCGCAGACCGCACCCATTTGTGCGAACAGGCTGATCTGCTCGCCCACCAGGTTGTGCGGATAGCCGCTGCCGTCGATCTTTTCGTGATGGTGCAGGCACACGTCCAGCACCAGCGCGTCCACCTGCGGGTTCTGCCGCAGGATCGCGCTGCCAGCGACCGGGTGCTGCTTGATCTGTTCGAACTCGGCGGCGGAGAGTTTCTCCGGTTTGTTGAGGATGCTGTCGGGGATGGTCAGTTTGCCGATGTCGTGCAGCAGCCCGGCGACCCCGGCTTGGTGCACCTGGGCTTCCGGCAGCTCCAACTGCCGGGCCACCGCCACCATCAGCGCGCACACCGCCACCGAGTGCATGTAGGTGTAGTCGTTGACAGTCTTCAGCCGGGCCAGGCTGATCAGCATGTCGGGGTGGCGCAGCAGCGAGTTGGAAAGCTCGTACACCAGATCGTCGACCTGGGCCAGCTCGATGGCCTTGCCCATGCGCACTTCCTGGAACATCGCCATGACCGCGTGTTTCGAGCGGGTGCAGAGTTTCATCGCGCGCTGGATTTCCTCGGCGCGCTCCACCCGCGGCTGCGCATCGCGGGCGCGCGGCGGCTCCGGGGCGGGGGCAGGCGCCTGGCCGTCTTGCGGCAGGTCCAGGCCTTTGGCCGAGTCGATCCACAGCTCGCTGACCTTGGACTGGCGCAGGCGCTGGTAATCGGTCTGGCTCTTGAGCACGAAACCGGCTTTCCAGAACGAGTGGTCAAGCCACGAGCCGCAGAACTGGTGGATGTACATCCCGATGCGCAACTGATCGATGGAAATACGTTTGAGCACGCTGAAATCCTCCAGCCGATCCGCTGCCGGCGGGTCGAGGGACCCGCCGACACCGGACAATAAGGCTCCTTGCCGTGACTGTCCTGAACTGCACAACCGGGCGCGAGGCGGCCGCGCCGGCGGTCAAAGGGAGAAGCGTGCCACCAGTTTGTTCAGACTCACCGCCAGGGTCGACAGTTCACTGCTGGCGATAGACGTCTGGCTGGCGGCCGAAGAGCTTTGCAGCGACAGGTCGCGGATGCTCATCAGGTTCTGGTCCACCGAGCGCGCTACCTGGGCCTGTTCCTCCGAGGCGGTGGCGATCATCAGGTTACGTTCGTTGATGTCGCTGATGGCCTGGGTGATGTGAGCGATGGCGTTGCCGGCCTCATGGGCGATGCTCAGGGTTTGGCTGGCGTCCTCGCTGCTTTGCTGCATGGACAGCATAGCCTTGCTTGAGCCGGACTGGATGCCCTGGATCATCTGCTCGATTTCCTGGGTCGAGAGCTGGGTGCGGTGGGCGAGGGCGCGTACCTCGTCGGCGACCACGGCGAAGCCGCGACCCTGTTCGCCAGCCCGAGCCGCCTCGATGGCGGCGTTGAGGGCCAGCAGGTTGGTTTGTTCGGCAATCGCCCGGATCACGTCCAGGACCTTGGTGATGTCCTGGGCCTGCTGGGCCAGGCCGGCCATTTCCACCCGGGTGTTTTCCACGGTGCTGGTGAGTTTCTCGATGGAGTGGATGGTCTGCTCGACCCGCTCCTTGCCCATGCTCGCCGAGCGCTCCGAGGCCTGGGTCGACTGCGAGGCGGACACCGCGTTGCGCGCCACTTCCTCGACCGCGGCGGTCATTTCGTTGACCGCTGTGGCAGCCTGGTCGGTCTCCATGCTCTGTTGCTGGATGCCCGCGTTGGACTCGCGGGTGATGGCGCTCATTTCCTCGGCGGCGGAGGCCAGCTGGGTCGAAGAGTCGGCGATGTGGCGGATGGTGGATTTCAGGCTGTCGAGCATGGCCTGGGTGGATTTCTGCAGGTCGGTGAGTTCGTCCCGACCGCTGACTTCCACCTGCGTGCGCAGGTCGCCCTCGGCGATTTTCTGCGTGGTGGCCAGCAGCGACAGCACCGGACGGATGATGCTGCGGGTGAACAGGGTGGCAATCAGGATGGTCAGGATAATGGCCAGGACGATGATCGCCGAGGTCAGGGTCAGGCCGCTATTGAACTGGGCATCGGCCGTCAAGGCCGACTGCTCGGCACCGGCCTCATTGATGCGGATCAGCGCCTCGATGGCGCTTTGCAGGGTGTTGGCCAGCGGCACCGTGACCTGGTTGATGTAGGTATTGGTCTGTTCGGCGGTGTTGGTCTTGCTGGTGTCGATCATCACCATCAGCTTGTCCAGGTAGTCCTGGGCGCCGCGTCGGACCTGTTCGTAGATGGCCTTTTCCTCGTTGCTGGAAATCAGCGGCTCGTAGTCCTTGATGGCCAGGGCCAGGGTGTTTTTCAAACCGGCTAGCTTGTCCAGGGAGGCGCCTTTCAGGCTCTCGTCCTCAGTGGCGTAATGCAGGGCCTCCAGGCGCACGCGCAAGGTGGCGGATTCGATTTTCGCGGCTTGCCTGACGCTCGGCATCCAGTTGCTTTGCAGGTCCACGGCCGCTTCGTGAATCTGCTCCATTTTCCACAGTACCAAGCCTCCCAGAGCGATCAACAACACACAGATGGCGCCAAAACTCAGGAGCGCCCTGAAGGTCAGTTTCATATTTCTTGTTGTCATACAGGCACCTTGCAGGTTGGAGTGATACAACCGGTCATATTTCGACTCCCTGTCGCCTTGTTATCACTCTGGCCTCAAAGAGATGAAAAATCTGTAGCGATGTAAAAAATATTTCGACGAAGTTCTTTCGTTCCGACAACGGGTGCCGGGTCGGCCGTCGTCACAGTTGCGCCGTGAGGGCAGGCAAACCAGCGGGCTTGACCCTTATCAACGTGCCTCGAAGGCTTGTGGGGCATGCTGCGACCCCCTCCAGTAAAAGGAACAAGGCCCATGACCCAGCCTGTGACAACGGCGCCCGCGGCCAAGGCCGCCTTACCGATCGGCTTGCTGGTCGCCGTGCTGGCGATGGTGGGCGTGCTGCTGTTGCCGCTGCCCGCCGACCTGCCGGTGGCGGGGCATCGGATGCTGGCGATCCTGGCGTTCGCGGTGGTGGTGTGGGTCAGCGAGGCGGTGTCCTACGAGGCCAGCGCCATCATGATCACCGCCCTGATGGCCTTCCTGGTCGGCACCGCGCCGACCTTGCAGGACCCGACGCAGCTCTACGGCAGCTCGGCGGCTATCAGCCTGGCCCTGACCGGTTTCTCCAATTCGGCCCTGGCCCTGGTGGCCGGCGCCTTGTTCATCGCCGCCGCCATGACCCACACCGGCCTCGACCGGCGCATCGCCCTGGTGACCCTGACCCGGGTCGGCACCAGCACCCGGCGGATCCTGGTCGGCGCCATCGCCGTGACCATCCTCCTCAGCCTGCTGGTGCCCAGCGCCACCGCCCGCAGCGCCTGCGTGGTGCCGATCATGATGGGGGTGATTGCCGCGTTCGGCGTCGACAAGCGCTCGAACATCGCCGCCGGGCTGATGATCGTCGTGGCCCAGGGCACCAGCATCTGGAACGTCGGCATCCAGACCGCCGCGGCGCAGAACCTGCTGACTGTGGGCTTCATGGACAAGATGCTCGGCCAGCGTGTGGCCTGGCTCGACTGGCTGATCGCCGGGGCGCCCTGGGCGGTGATCATGTCCCTGGTGCTGCTGTGGCTGGTGCTGAAACTGCTGCCCCCGGAAACCGACAGCATTCCCGGCGGCAAGGAGGCGGTGGCCCGGTCCCTGGCGGACATCGGGCCCATGACCGGGCCGCAGAAGCGCCTGCTGGCGGTGTCGTTGCTGCTGCTCCTGGCCTGGTCCACCGAGGGCAAGCTGCACCCGTTCGACACCACGACCACCACCTACGCCGGGCTGGTGATCCTGCTGCTGCCGCGGATCGGCATCATGACCTGGAAGGACGTGCAGGCCCGGATTCCCTGGGGCACGGTGATTGTCTTCGGGGTCGGCATCAGCCTCGGTTCGGCGCTGCTCAGCACCCAGGCCGGGCAATGGCTGGGGAGCCAGGTGGTGGCCCACACCGGGCTGGACCAGGTGGGGCCGTTGGCGGTGTTCGCGATCCTCGCGGCCTTCCTGATCCTCATCCACCTGGGGTTCGCCAGCGCCACGGCCCTGACCTCGGCCTTGCTGCCGATCCTGATCGCCGTGTTGCAGACCCTGCCGGGCGAGTTCAGCCGCCTGGGCATGACCATGCTGCTGGGGTTCGTCGTCAGCTACGGGTTTATCCTGCCGATCAATGCGCCGCAGAACATGGTCTGCCTGGGCACCGAGACCTTCACCGCTCGCCAGTTCGCCAAGGTCGGGCTGCTGGTGACGCTGCTGGGCTACCTGTTGATGCTGGTGTTCGCCATGACCTGGTGGAAATGGCTGGGCTGGCTCTAGCCCGCTCTCCTGGGTGCGCCTTGCCGGGCAGGCGCCCAGGATTCACAGCCAGCCGCTGAAGACCTTGGTCACGCTGCCGGCCAGCCGCACCTGGCCCTGGCCGTCCCAGCTGACGGTCACCGGACCGCCGTCGCACAGCACCCGCACCGGGCTGTCCAGCAGGCCGCGGCGGATGCCGTTGACCGCCGCGCCGCAAGAGCATGAGCCGGAACCCAGAGGGATGGCGCCGTTGCGTTCCCAGATGCGCAGGCGAATGGTCTGCCGGTCGATGACCTGGACGAAATGCACATTGGTCTTGCGCGGGAACAGCGGGTGCGCCTCGATCCGCGGACCGAGGGTGGCCACATCGATGGCTTGCACATCCTCGACGAAAAACGTGCAGTGCGGATTGCCCATGCTGCACGCCGCCGGCTCGCCGGGCAGGGGCAGGGCCAGGCTGTCGAGGGCCGTCGCCAGCGGAATGTCCTGCCAGGCAAATTGCGCCACGCCCATCTCCACCGCTACCGACTGATCGTCCAGGCGCGTGCAGTGCTGGATGCCGCGCACGGTTTTCACCCATACCGAGTCTGCGCCGCTTTCGCGCATCAGCAGGTCGGCCGCGCCGCGGGTGGCGCTGCCGCAGGTGCTCAGGCTGGAACCATCGGCATTCCAGAAAGTCAGTTGCGCCGCCGTCTCGGGGCAATCGCTGAGCACCACCAGTTGATTGAAACCCACGCCGCGATGGCGGTCGCCCAAGGCCCTGGCCAGCTCGGCGGTGATCGGGTTGTCGCGCCCGCGGGCATCGACCAGCATGAAGTCGTCGCCATTGGCATGCAGCTTCTGAAAAGGCAGGGGCATGGAGGTCTCCGCGGCTGGAGCGCAAGGGGAGGTTGATTCTAGAGGGGCAGGGGCGGCAATGGTAAATGCGACGTCGCAAGAAATGATCTGTAGGAGCCAGCTTGCTGGCGATACGGGTACCGCGGCCAGCCAGGCACACCGCTATCGCGAGCAAGCTCGCTCCTACAAAGACGCCTCAGGTTCCGGCAAACTGCCGGACAATCCGGAACAACTCTGGATCGTCCGCCACTTGGGCGGACATGGAACAAGCTCACGCAATGGCAAGGTCAATAAATGGATAGTTACGCCCCGCGCAACTGGCAACCCCACGAAAAGCCCAGCTTGCCCGGTTCCCCCTCGACGCCGCTGCACCCCACCCACAAGCGCCTGGCCTATGCCCTGGTCGGTTTGCTGGTGGCGATCACCGGCGGCCTCGGCAACTCGTTGGTGATCGCCAACCTGCCGTATCTGCAAGGCGCCCTGGGCGCGACCACCGCGGAAATGGCCTGGCTGCCGGCCGCCTACGTGATGACCAACGTGTCGATGAACCTGCTGCTGGTGAAGTTTCGCCAGCAGTTCGGCCTGCGCGCCTTTACCGAGGTGTTCCTGGTGCTCTATGCGCTGGTGACCTTCGGCCACCTGTTCGTCAACGACCTGAGTTCGGCCATCGCCGTGCGCGCGGCCCACGGCATGGTCGGCGCGGCCCTGAGCTCCCTGGGCCTGTACTACATGGTCCAGGCGTTCCCGGCCAAGTGGCGGATGAAAGCCCTGGTGCTCGGGCTGGGCGCCTCGCAACTGGCTTTGCCCCTGGCGCGGCTGTTTTCCGAAGACCTGCTGCAGATCGCCGAATGGCGCGGCCTGTACCTGTTCGAACTGGGGCTGGCGCTGGCGTCCCTGGGCTGCGTGTTCCTGCTCAAGCTGCCGCCCGGCGACCGTTTCCGCACCTTCGAGAAACTCGATTTCCTGACCTTCGCCATCCTCGCCAGCGGCGTCGCGCTGCTCTGCGCCGTGCTGTCCCTGGGGCGCATCGACTGGTGGCTGGAGGCGCCGTGGATCGGCTACGCGAGCGCCGGTTCGATCGTGCTGATCCTCGCCGGCCTGGCCATCGAACATAACCGCCGCAACCCGATGCTGATGACCCGCTGGCTGGGCAGCGGGGCGGCGATCCGCCTGGCCCTGGCAGTGATCCTGATTCGCATGGTGCTGTCCGAGCAGTCCACCGGCGCCGTGGGGTTTCTCCAGGCGCTGAACATGAGCAGCCAGCAGATGCGCCTGCTGTATGGGGTGATGCTGCTGGGCAGCATCGCGGGCCTGGCCACCAGTGCCCTGACCATCAACCCGGCGCACCTGTTGATGCCGCTGATCATCTCCCTGGCGCTGATGGCCGTGGGCTCGGTGATGGACAGCTTCTCCAATAACCTCACGCGCCCGGCCAACATGTATTTCAGCCAGTTCCTGCTGGCCTTTGGCGGCACCTTCTTTCTTGGCCCGACCATGGTCCTGGGCACGCGCAACGTGCTGACCAATCCGCGCAACCTGGTGAGCTTCTCGGTGCTGTTTGGCATCTGCCAGAACCTCGGCGGGCTGATCGGCTCGGCGCTGCTGGGGACCTTCCAGATCGTCCGCGAGAAATACCATTCCAGCCATATCGTCGAGCAACTGGTGCTGATGGACCCACGGGTGCTGGGCCGGGTGCAGAGCGGCGGGGCGGCCGTCGGCCGGGTCATCGCCGACCCGCAGGCGCGCGAGCTGCAAGGCATCCGCAGCCTGGCCAGCGCCGTCACCCGCGAAGCCAACGTGCTGGCCTACAACGATGTGTTCATGCTGATCGCGGTGATCGCCGTGCTGACCATGATCTGGATCTTCATTCGCAGCCTGTGGCTGATGAGCACGACCAAGGCGGTTGCGCCAGCAACCCCAGCCCCGACTCCCGTCCAACCCAGCGGTGCCATTTCTTCATGACCGAACCGACCATCACCACCACCAACGCCATTGCCTCGACCCCGGAAGGCAGCGCGCCGCCGTCGATGCCGATCACCGAGCCGCGTTCGCTACGGGTGCGGATCATCTCGTCCCTGGGGTTCGCCGCGATCGCCATCACCGGAGTATTGATCGTGCTCTATGCCTGGCAGCTGCCGCCGTTCAGCAGCCCCATCGAAAGCACCGAGAACGCCCTGGTGCGCGGCCAGGTGACGATCATCGGGCCGCAGCTCAGCGGTTATGTGTTCGAGGTGCCGGTGCAGGACTTCCAGTTCGTCAAGGCCGGCGATCTGCTGGTGCGCCTCGACGACCGCATCTACAAGCAGCGCCTGGAGCAGTCCCTGGCCCAGCTGGCGGCGCAGAAGGCGGCGCTGGCCAATGTGGTGCAGCAACGCAACAGCGCCGAAGCCACCATCAAGCTGCGCCAGGCGGCGCTGGCCGACAGCCAGGCCCAGGCACGCAAGAGCGCCGCCGACCTGCGGCGTAACCAGGAGCTGATCGCCGACGGTTCGGTGTCCCAGCGGGACCTCGACGTGACCCGCGCCGCCAACGCCCAGACCCTCGCCGCGGTGGCCCAGGCCCAGGCGCAGCTGGACATCGCCCGCCAGGACCTGCAGACGGTGATCGTCAATCGCGGTTCGCTGGAGGCCGCGGTGGCCAATGCCGAGGCGGCGGTGCAACTGGCGCGGATCGACCTGTCCAACACCCGGGTCACCGCGCCGCGCGACGGCCAGCTGGGGCAGATCGGCGTGCGCCTGGGGGCCTACGTCAATTCCGGGGCGCAGCTGATGGCGCTGGTGCCGAACCAGCTCTGGGTGATCGCCAACATGAAGGAAACCCAGATGGACAACATCCGTGTCGGCCAGCCCGCAAGCTTCACCGTCGATGCGCTCGACCACCGTAAATTCCACGGCCATGTGCAGCGCATTTCGCCGGCCACCGGTTCGGAGTTCGCCCTGTTGCAGGCCGATAACGCCACTGGCAACTTCGTCAAGATTGCCCAGCGGATACCGGTGCGCATCACCGTCGACCCCGACCAGGCAGAAAGCGAACGCTTGCGTCCGGGGATGTCGGTGGTGGTGAGTATCGATACGGCCGCGGAGGGCAACGCCCGGGTCGAATGATCCGACGCTTGTGTAGGAGCGAGGCTTGCCCGCGAAGGCGCCAGCCCGGTCGATACAGGTCCGGAGTGGGTGTCGGACTCAAGATCCTATCGCGGGCAAGCCTCGCTCCTACAGAAGACGGGCGGGGTGTCAGACGGTGAGAGGCGGCAAGGTGCCGAGCAGCGACACGGCCGCCACCGCGGCGATGCCCAGCAGCCATTCCAGTAGCACGCTGCGGCGCAGGGTGCCCAGGCGTTGCTGGCAGTCCTCGATGCGCAGGCGGTTGAACAGGGCCAGGGCGAACATGCCGCACACCAGCAGCACCTTGATCAGCAGGATCAGGGCAAAGCCGGACAGCAGCGGTGTCGGCCACAGCTGGCCGGTCAGCACTCGTACATTGATCAGACCCGTGACCAGCAACCCACCTACGAGCCCGTAACCCACGCCGCTGAAACGCAGTAGGACCCGCTCCAGAGGCTGCTCGCCGGGTTGCCGCAGAATCATCAGCAGCACCAGCAAACCGCCGAGCCACAGGCTGACGCAGCCCAGGTGGACGATCTGGTTGAGGATCAGCAACTGGCCGCTGAGGCCGTCGAGCATGGCGCCGTGGCCCACGGGGGCGAGGGTGGCCAGCAACAGGGCGGCGAGGATCAGCCGCAGCGCCAGCCGCTCACCCAGGCGGGTCAGCAGCAGAACCACCAGCGCGCCATTGAGCAGCAGATGCCAGCTCCACACCTGGCCGAAAAAGGTCTTGCCCAATACCAGTCGCAAGGTCGCCGGGTCCAGGGCCGCGGCGCCGCTGCCGGCCATGCTGGCGGTGATCAGCAGCAACCAGCAGATGCCGGTGGCCAGGGCCGTCCAGGCCAGCCCGCGGCCGAGTCGCGTCAGGCGGCGATCCAAGGCGGCAACGGGCTCGCGCCCCAACAGCAGGGGCCTGAACACCCAGGCCCCGAACAGCAGCAGGACGGCCGCGAAATGCACGAAGCGGCAGAGCACCAACAGGGTCGACATCGGTTACTGGCCGACCTTGAAGCTGTAGCTGCCTTCGCTCGTGTGGGTATCCACCGACACCGCGTGCCACTCGACCTTGTAGGCGCCCGCCGCCAGCGGTGCCGCCGGGGTCACGACCAGGGTCTTCTTGTCCGCGCCTTCGGTGGCCAGGGCCTTGACGGCGACCGCCGCGCCATCCTTGCTCAGGCTGACTTTAGTGAAGGCCGCCTCGACGCCTTCGGAAAACACCAGGCGCAACTCGCTTGGCGCGCTCACCGTGCTGTCGGCGGCCGGGACCTGGCTTTGCAGGTGGGCGTGGGCGAAGGCCGAAGAGGCGGCGACGAGAGAGGCCAGCAGGGCGCTGGTGGTCAGCAGTTTTTTCAGCATGGGAAATACCTGTTCAATGAGTGTCGGGTGGTCGCTGCGTCGATGAGTATAAGGACCGTGGTCGGGTCGCTGGATGAAACATCGGCGCGCTGTTCAAGCGCTTTTCAGGCGCATGTGGATGATCGGGAACGGCCGGCCCTGGCCGTCGGTTGCCGAGCGGCCGATGTCTTCGAAACCGTAGTGCCGATAAAAACCATGGGCCTGGGGGTTCTGTTCGTTGACGTCGACGCTGAGCCGCGGATGCCGGCTGCGCACATGGTCGAGCAGTTGCCGGCCGACGCCCTGGCCACGGCGGGTCGGTTCGATAAACAGCATTTCCACCTTGTCGCCGGCGGTGGCGATAAAGCCGGCCGGGGTGCCGTCGGCATCCTCCAGCAACCAGGCTTCGAGGGCTGGCAGGTAGGTGTCGCGCACCAGAGGGTAGAGCAGCTGGATGTCGTCTTCGGCGATAAAGTCGTGGGTGGCCCGTACCGAGCGTTCCCACAGGGCGGCGAGCCGCGGATCGTCCGCGGCCCGGCGTTTGCGAATGTTCATGGATAAGCTCCATAGCGGCGTTGCAGGATGGCCGAAACGCTCTGGGTTCGGCGGCGAAAGTCCTGCCTGCATGTCCGTGTCGCGAATCAACGCCTGGACGGAACACTTCAGGTGCCCGGGAATAAGGCGGGAGGGATCCTAACCAATCGGTTTTGCCGGGGAAAGCCGGGCGCAGGAAGTTTCGTTTTTGTACGAAGGCCGATGGTAGTCTTGCAGCAGACTGTTTTCAGGGAGCCCTTATGGGCAATCACAAGATCGAGATCCGTCGCAGCAACGTCGAAAAAATCCTCCTGGCGGCGGAAAAGGTGTTCGCCGAAAAAGGCTTCAGCGGCACGGCCATGGCCGATATCGCCGCCGAGGTGCAATTGCCGCGCTCCAACCTGCATTACTACTTCAGCACCAAGAGCGAGCTGTACAGCGCGGTGCTGCTGGAACTGCTGGAGCTGTGGAAGCAGGACGCGCTGTGCTTCGAGATGTTCGACGACCCGCGGGTGGTGCTCAGCAGTTATATCCGCGCCAAGATGAACCATTCGCGCAGCCGGCCCTATGGCTCGAAAGTCTGGGCCAACGAAATCATCCACGGCGCGCCGACCCTGGGCGAGGCGCTGGACGCCAGCCTGTACGACTGGGCGAAGATGAAGGAAGCGAAGATCCGCCAGTGGGTCGAAGACCAGCGCATCCTGCCGCTGGAACCGTCGAGCCTGCTGTACATGATCTGGGCCTCGACCCAGCACTACGCCGACTTCGACCACCAGATCATGATCATCAACGAACACCAGCCGCTGTCGGACATGCAGTTCGAAAAGGCCGTGCAGACGGTGACCAGCGTGATCCTGCGCGGGATCGGGCTGGAGCCCTGATACGACGCCCCCTGAGCGTTGGCGTGTAGCCGCTGCCGAGCGCAGCGAGGCTGCGAACGGCAACGCAGTTGCCGCAAAACCTGAATTCGCGGTGTGTCAGGTCTTGCGCGTTATCCGGGTTGCGGCCGCTTCGCGCCCGATCGCAGCCTCGCTGCGCTCGGCAGCGGCTACAGGCAGGCGTCAACGTTTACGTCCATCGCGAGCTTGCTCGTGATGGACGTCAGTCCAGCCAATGCTATTTACCCGGCGAACCTCACACCGCCTCGCGATACGGATTGCGCGGGTCGTGCTGCCAGTCGAGGAACGGTTTGCCGGTGTCCTGGGGCACCATCTCGATGCAGTCCTGCACCGGGCAGGTGATCTGGCACAGGTTGCAGCCCACGCATTCGGCGTCGATCACTTCGTATTTATGCGTGCCGTCGGCCTGCTTGAGGCTGGCGATGGCCTGGTGCGAGGTGTCTTCGCAGGCGATATGGCAGCGGCCGCAGCCGATGCAGGCGTCCTGGTCGATCCTGGCGATCACCTGGTAGTTGATATCCAGGTACTTCCAGTCGGTGGTGTTGCCCACCGCGCGCCCGGAGAAGTCCTGCAGGCTGTGATAACCCTGGCTGTCCATCCACCGCGACAGGCCGTCCTTCATCTCCTCGACGATGCGGAAACCATGCAGCATCGCCGCCGTGCACACCTGCACCGCGCCGCAGCCCAGGGCGACGAATTCCGCGGCGTCGCGCCAGGTGCCGATGCCGCCGATACCGCAGATCGGCAGGCCACGGGTCTGCGGGTCACGGGCGATCTCGGCGACCATGTTCAGGGCAATCGGCTTGACCGCCGAGCCGCAGTAGCCGCCGTGGGTGCTCTGGCTGCCGACCATCGGGTTGGCCACCATGCGCTCAAGGTCCACGCTGGTGATCGAGTTGATGGTGTTGATCAGCGACACCGCGTCGGCGCCGCCGCGATGGGCCGCGCGGGCGGCCATGCGGATATCGGTGATGTTCGGCGTCAGCTTGACGATCACCGGCAGCGAGCAATAGGTCTTGCACCAGCGGGTGACCTGTTCCACGTACTCCGGCACCTGGCCGACCGCCGCGCCCATGCCGCGCTCCGGCATGCCGTGGGGGCAGCCGAAGTTCAGCTCGATGCCGTCGGCGCCGGTGGCTTCCACCAGCGGCAGGATGTTTTTCCATGACTCCTCGACGCAGGGCACCATCAGCGACACGATCAGCGCGCGGTCCGGCCAGTCCTTCTTGACCTGGGTGATTTCCCTGAGGTTGATCTCCAGGGAACGGTCGGTGATCAATTCGATATTGTTGATGCCCAGCACTTCGCGATTGGCGCCGAAGTGCGCCGAGTAACGTGAAGACACGTTGACCGCCGCCGGGTCCTCGCCCAGGGTTTTCCAGACCACGCCACCCCAGCCGGCCTCGAAGGCGCGGACCACGTTGTAGGCCTTGTCGGTCGGCGGCGCGGAGGCCAGCCAGAACGGGTTGGGGGCTTTGATACCGGCGAACACAATCGACAGATCGGCCATTTACGCAGCCTCCACGTTGAGCATGAGTTGGGCATGCATGGCCTCAGCGGCCCGCTTGCCGTGTTGCACCGCCTGGACCGTGAGGTCCTGGCCGAGGCTGACGCAGTCGCCGCCGGCATACACCCCGGGGATGCTGGTGCGCAGCTGTTCGTCGACTTCGATGCGCTCGCCGGCGCGCTTGAGCTCGCGGGCCAGCGGGTCGCTCAGAGCCGCACCGTCGAACGCCTGGCCGATGGCCTTGAAGATCGCGTCGGCGGCCAATTCGAAGGTCTCTCCAGTGGTTTGCAGGCGGCCCTCCACCAGCCGGGTGCGGGCGAAGCGCATGCCGCGCACCTGGCCCTGGGCGTCGAGCAGCACTTGCTCGGGCGCAGCCCAGGTCAGCAGGCGCACCTGATTGGCCTTGGCGATGTCCTGTTCATGGCGAGTCGCGCCCATGTCCTCGATGCCGCGGCGGTACACCAGGTTGACATCGTGGGCGCCAAGGCGGGCCATCTGCACCGCCATGTCGATCGCGGTGTTGCCGGCGCCGAGGACGATGCAGCGGTCGGCCAGGGGCAGTTGCGTGAGGTCGTCGGCCTGGCGCAGTTCGCGGATATAGTCGGTGGCGGCCAGCAGGCCGGGGGCGTCCTCAAAGGGCAGGCCCAGCTGTTTGCTGGCAGCCAGGCCGAGGCCGAGGAACACCGCGTCGAATTGCTGGTGCAGCTCGGTGAGGCTCAGGTTGTCGCCGAGTCTGTGCCCGTGGCGGATTTCGATGCCGCCGATCTGCAGCAGGAAGTCCAGCTCCTTCTGGGCGAAGTCGTCCACCAGCTTGTACTTGGCGATCCCGTATTCGTTGAGGCCGCCGGCTTTTTCCCGGGCCTCGAAAATCACCACCTCATGGCCGTGCATGGCGCAGCGGTGGGCGCACGACAGCCCCGCCGGCCCGGCGCCGACCACGGCGATGCGCTTGCCGCTGGCGGCCTCGCGCTGGAACGGGTGCTGGCTGAAGTGCGCGTTGTCCACCGCGTAGCGTTGCAACAGGCCGATCAGCACCGGCGCGCATTCCTGGGCGTTGTTACGCACGCAGGCCTGCTGGCACAGGATCTCCGTCGGGCACACCCGGGCGCAGCTGCCGCCGAGGATATTGGCCGAGAGAATCTTTTGCGCCGCGCCCTGGACGTTGTCGGTGTGGATATGGCGGATGAACGAGGGAATGTCGATCTCGCTGGGACAAGCGTTGACGCACGGCGCGTCGTAGCAATACAGGCAGCGCGAGGCTTCCAGGTGCGCCTGGCGGTCGTTGAGCGGCGGCGCCAGGTCGCTGAAGTGACCGGCGAGGGTGGCGCCATCCTCCTGGGGATGGGGCAAGTGGTTCAGGGTCTTGATCACGGTTCAGGCCTCACGGTTTTTTGTCGATTGCCTCTGACGGGCATTGTTCTTCACCAACGGGACGGACCCCCGCTGGATTCGCTGCAACGCTTCTTGTAGCCGCTGCCGAGCGCAGCGAGGCTGCGATCGGCAACGCAGTTGCCGCAAAACCTGAATTCGCGGTGCGTCAGGTTATGCGTGTTATCCGGGTTGCGGCCGCTTCGCGACCGATCGCAGCCTCGCTGCGCTCGGCAGCGGCTACGGGGATCGCGGGTCATCGGGTTCAGCGTTTGACGGCGGTCGGCTTATGCAACTCGGCGCGCTTGCTCAGCAGGTCGAACACCGCCGGGTAGGCCGGGCGCTCGATGTAGCGGCCGGCACCGCGTTCGGCGCGCAGGTCGCCGTCGGCCCAGACCAGCTTGCCCTGGCTGATGGTGTGGCTGGGCACGCCGCGCACGGTCTTGCCTTCGAAGATGTTGAAGTCCACCTGCTGGTGGTGGGTCGCGGCGGAGATGGTGCGGCTGCCTTGCGGGTCCCAGAGCACCAGGTCGGCATCGGCGCCGACGCGGATCGCGCCCTTGCGCGGGTAGAGGTTGAAGATCTTCGCCGCGTTGGTGGAGGTCAGGGCGACGAAGTCCTGCATCGACAGGCGCCCGCTGTTCACCCCTTCGTCCCAGAGCACGGCCATGCGGTCTTCGATGCCGGCGGTGCCGTTGGGGATCTTGCTGAAATCGTCGCGGCCGGCGGCTTTCTGCTCCGCGCAGAAGCAGCAGTGGTCGGTGGCGGTGGTGTGCAGGTTGCCCGATTGCAGGCCGTGCCACAGCGCGTCCTGATGGCCGCGAGGGCGGAAGGGCGGGCTCATCACGTAGCCGGCGGCGGTCTGCCAGTCCGGGTGGCGGTACACGCTGTCGTCCAGCAGCAGATGCCCGGCCAGCACTTCGCCGTACACCGGCTGGCCCTTGCCGCGGGCGTAGGTGATTTCGTCCAGCGCCTCTTGGGTCGAGACGTGCACCAGATACAGCGGTGTGCCCAGGGTTTCGGCGATGCGGATCGCCCGGCTGGCGGCTTCGCCTTCGACCTGGGAAGGGCGCGACAGCGGGTGCGCTTCCGGCCCGGTGATGCCCTGGGCCAGCAGCTTGCGTTGCAGGTGGTAGACCAGCTCGCCGTTCTCCGCGTGCACCGTCGGCACCGCGCCGAGTTCCAGGCAGCGCTCGAAGCTCGCCACCAGGGTGTCGTCGGCGGCCATGATCGCGTTCTTGTAGGCCATGAAATGCTTGAAGCTGTTGACCCCGTGCTGGTTCACCAGCTCGGCCATTTCCTCGCGCACCTGCTCGCTCCACCAGGTGATGGCCACGTGAAAGCCGTAGTCCGATGCCGACTTCTCGGCCCAGCCGCGCCACTGATGAAAGGCTTCCAGCAGCGATTGCTGCGGGTTGGGAATCACGAAGTCGATGATCGAGGTGGTGCCACCGGCCAGGCCCGCCGCGGTGCCGCTGAAGAAGTCTTCGCTGGCCACGGTGCCCATGAAGGGCAGTTGCATATGGGTGTGGGGATCGATGCCGCCGGGCATCAGGTATTGGCCGCTGCCGTCGAGCACTTCGCAGCCTGCGGGATTGTCCAGATTCTGGCCGATGGCCTTGATCACGCCGTCGGCGCACAGCACATCGGCTTTATAACTTTCATCATGGGTAATAACGGTGGCGCCACGGATCAACAGAGACATTCCGAGTTCCTCGCAGGCATGACCGGCTTATGCCGGTTCTAGTGTTTTTGTAATACGCAGGCTGCGGAATGTTTATTCCTGTCAGCGGTGTCAGGAATAAAAACTAGCTGGTGTTCAATCAATCGGCAAGATTATTTTTTATAAGCATATATAGATATTAAGTTATTGAAATATAAGATTTTAATTTGTAAATCCGCAAAATGGTGCAGCCTTTCACCATTTTGACGC
Source organism: Pseudomonas sp. GW821-FHT09E12 (assembly GCF_059416085.1). NCBI lineage: Bacteria > Pseudomonadati > Pseudomonadota > Gammaproteobacteria > Pseudomonadales > Pseudomonadaceae > Pseudomonas > Pseudomonas sp. GW821-FHT09E12. The sequence goes on from NZ_JBWKOM010000002.1 coordinate 341,263, forward strand.
ACTTGACAGGATCGAAATATGAGCAAGATTTCCTATGTGAAATCAGCCGCTTGAAGGAGGCCTGTGGCCCATACAAAAGTTTGAAAAAAGTTTGCGTGCACCAGATTGAGTCCTGACCCAATGGACAACTTGCCCGGCATTCGGCCTGAGTGAATCGGCAAGTTATCTCGGACAGGAAGTTGTTCAGAATAAAACTGAAGAAACATCAGTTGTTTACATGGATTTTACCGACTGTGGAGCACCGTCGACGGGCAAGCCGGCACGCTTATTGAGTGCCGCCGTCGACAGGATGGCCGGTCGGTAAAAGTCGTCAGTTCTCCGGCCATCGCCGGGCTGGCAGCACGTCTGCCAGCCCGTTTGATGAGCAAAAATAATCAGAAAAAAGTGGAGCGGCCATGCAACAGAACAGATCTCAAGTGACCGAGCGTGCCGGCCTGTACGAGCTGGACGCCGGCAGTGACGTGCTCGACAGCCCCCGTTACAACCACGATATCGCGCCGACCAAGGTCCATGAGCGCACCTGGAACAAATGGCACATCACCGCGCTGTGGGTCGGCATGTCGATCTGCGTGCCGACCTACACCCTGGGCGGTGTGCTCACCGCCTATTTCGGGCTGACGGTGGGCGAGGCGCTGCTGGCGATCCTGCTGGCCAATATCGTGGTGCTGATCCCCCTGACCCTCAACGCCTTCGCCGGCACCAAGTACGGCATTCCGTTCCCGGTGCTGCTGCGTTCATCCTTCGGCGTCATCGGTTCCAACGTGCCGTGCCTGATCCGCGCCCTGGTGGCCTGTGGCTGGTTCGGCATCCAGACCATGTTCGGCGGCCTGGCGATCCACCTGTTCCTCGGCTCGATCTTCGAGGGCTGGAAAGCCCTGGGCGGCACCGGCGAGGTGATCGGCTTCATGCTGTTCTGGACCCTCAACCTGTGGGTGGTGCTGCGCGGCGCCGAGTCGATCAAGTGGCTGGAAACCCTGTCGGCGCCGCTGCTGGTGGCGGTGGGTGTCGGGCTGCTGGTGTGGGCCTTGCCCAATGTGTCCCTGAGCGAGTTGCTGGCGATTCCGCCCAAGCGTCCGGAAGGCGCCAGCGTCTACAGCTACTTTTTCGCCGGGCTCACGGCGATGGTCGGATTCTGGGCCACCCTGTCGCTGAATATCCCGGACTTCAGCCGCTACGCGAAAAGCCAGAAGGACCAGATCCTCGGGCAGATCTTCGGCCTGCCGCTGACCATGTTCCTGTTCGCCGCCCTGGGGGTGGTGATGACCGCCGCCTCGGTGAAACTGGTGGGCGTCACCGTCTCCGACCCGGTGAGCCTGATCGGCCATATCCAGAGCCCCGGCTGGGTGGCCCTGGCCATGGCGCTGATCATCATCGCCACGCTCTCGACCAACACCGCGGCGAACATCGTCTCGCCGACCAACGACTTCCAGAACATCGCGCCCAAGCTGATCGGCCGCACCAAGGCGGTGATCCTCACCGGGCTCGTCGGCCTGGCGCTGATGGCCCATGAGCTGCTGAAAAAACTCGGCCTGCTGGTCTCGGACGTCAGCCTGGAGACCGTGTATTCCAACTGGCTGCTGGGTTACTCCAGCCTGTTGGGGCCCATCGCCGGGATCATGGTGGTGGATTATTTCATCATCAAGAAACAGCGCCTGGACCTGGCCGGGCTGTACCGCGATGACGTCTACCCGGCGTGGAACGGCTACGGTTTTATCGCCTTTGGCGTGCCGGTGGCGCTGACGGTGCTGTCCCTGGGCAGCGATGTATTCAGCTGGTTCTACAGCTACGGCTGGTTCACCGGCTCGGCCCTGGGCGGCTTGCTCTATTACGGCCTGTGCAGCATGGGCCGCCCGCAGAGCGTGAGCGTCAAGACGCCGGTATGACCTTTGAATGGCGTTATGGCGGCCGGCCAATCGCGAGCAAGCTCGCTCCTACAGGGACCGTGTGGCTTTTTGTAGGAGCGAGCTTGCTCGCGAAAAAGTCCATCGCCCATCGCCAGATTCCAGACGAGCGCCCCTCGTCAACGACAACCAGAAAAGCCTGAGGAGATCACCATGAACGCTGCCGTCGACGTTCTGCAATCCAGCCACTGGCACATCAACCGCGACCGCCTGTGGCAGTCGCTCATGGAGCTGGCGAAGCTCGGGGCCACGCTCAAGGGCGGAGTCTGTCGCCTGGCCCTGACCGACCTCGACCGCCAGGCCCGCGATCTGTTCGTGCAGTGGTGCGAGGCGGCCGGCTGCACGGTCACGGTGGATGGCATCGGCAATATCTTCGCCCGCCGCCCCGGGCGTAACCCGCAGCTGCCGCCGGTGATGACCGGCAGCCATATCGATACCCAGCCCACCGGCGGCAAGTTCGATGGCTGCTTCGGCGTGCTGGCCGGGCTCGAAGTGCTGCGCACCCTCAACGACCTTGGGGTGGAAACCGAGGCGCCACTGGAAGTGGTGGTGTGGACCAACGAAGAAGGCTCGCGCTTCCCGCCGTGCATGATGGGCTCCGGGGTGTTCGCCGAGAAATTCACCCTGGAAGAAACCCTGGCCAAGACCGATGCCGAAGGCGTGAGCGTCGGCGATGCGCTGAACGCCATCGGCTATGCCGGCAGCCGCCAGGTCAGCGGACACGCGGTGGGGGCCTACTTCGAAGCCCATATCGAGCAGGGGCCGATCCTCGAGGACGAGAAGAAAACCATAGGCGTGGTGCTCGGCGCCCTCGGCCAGAAATGGTTCGACCTGAAATTGCGCGGCGTCGAAGCCCACGCCGGCCCGACCCCGATGCACCTGCGCAAGGATGCCCTGGTCGGCGCGGCGGCGGTGGTGGCCGCGGTCAACCGCGCCGCCCTCGGCCATCAACCTCATGCCTGTGGCACCGTGGGTTGCCTGCAGGCCTATCCCGGTTCGCGCAACGTGATCCCCGGTGAGGTGCGCATGACCCTGGACTTCCGGCACCTGGAGCCGGCGCGGCTGGACTCGATGATCGCCGAGGTACGCCAGGTGATCGACAGCACCTGCGAAGAACATGGCCTGACCTTCGACATGCTGCCGACCGCGGACTTTCCGCCGTTGTATTTCGACAAGATCTGCGTCGACGCGGTACGCGAGGCGGCGCAGGGGCTGGGCCTGAGTCATATGGACATCGTCAGCGGCGCCGGGCACGACGCGATCTTCGTCGCCGAGCTGGGCCCGGCGGGGATGATCTTCGTGCCTTGCGAAGGCGGCATCAGCCACAACGAAATCGAAAACGCCGACCCCGACGACCTCGCCGCCGGCTGCGCGGTGTTGCTGCGGGCAATGCTGGCGGCATCCCAGGCCGTCGCGAAAGGACAGCGGGTGGCCTGAGCCTGATAGTCGGGTTGTTTGCACGGACGCCATCGCGGGCAAGCCTCGCTCCTACAGAAAAAAGATTGCGTGCTTCTGTAGGAGCGAGGCTTGCCCGCGATAATTGTGAGAACAGCACTGAAATCGCTGACATACACCTGTAGCCGCTGCCGAGCCCGCGAGGCTGCGATCGACCCCGCAGGGGGCGCGGGGATCTCAAGACCGCTGAAGGCCTTCGGCCTTATCGCAGCCTCGCGGGCTCGGCAGCGGCTACCGGGTGATGTTGTGATCGGCCATTGCATGCAGCTTGGGATCGTCCAGCCGAACCTAAGCTAATTCCTAAAAAGTATTTATATTTGAATTCTTAGATCGATTAGCTTTTAGCGACTTTCCTGGCTCCCAAAAGGTCCGCCCCCATGCGCCTGCCCTTTGCTTTGCGTCGTAGCTTGTCGATCACCGCCCTGGCCGGTCTGGCGCTGGGCATGGCCCTCGATGCCCAGGCCGATACCGACCTGCGTATCGGCTACCAGAAATCCTCGACCCTGCTGGCGGTGCTCAAGGCCCAGGGCACCCTGGAAAAACAGCTGGTGGGGCAGGGCGTGAAGATCTCCTGGCATGAATTCACCAGCGGCCTGCCCCTGGTGGAATCGCTGAACGTGGGCAACGTCGATATCAGCGCCGACGTTGCCGACACCGTGCCGGTGTTCGCCCAGGCCGCCGGCGCCAAACTGACCTACTTCGCCACGGAAACCCCATCGCCCGCGGCCCAGTCCATCGTCATTCCCAAGGATTCCACGCTCAAGTCCCTGGCCGACCTCAAGGGCAAGCGTGTCGCCGTGACCAAGGCCGCCGGCAGCCATTACCTGCTGATCGCCGCGCTGCGCGAAGCCGGCCTGGGTTTCGCCGATATCCAGCCAGTGTACCTGACCCCGGCAGACGGCCGCGCCGCCCTGGAAACCGCCAAGGTCGATGCCTGGGTCACCTGGGAACCCTTCGTCGCCAGCGCCCAGCGCCAGCAGGGCGCGCGGGTGCTGCACGACGGCCAGGGCCTGGCCAGCTACCGGCGTTATTACCTGGCCTCCAACGATTACGCCAAGGCTCATCCAGAAGTGCTGAAGCAGGTGTTCGCCGAGCTGCAGAAGACCGGCACCTGGGTCAAGGCGCACCCGACGGAGGCGGCAAAACTGCTCGGCCCGCTGTGGGGCAACCTGGACGTGAGCACGGTGGAACTGGCCAACAGTCGTCGCACCTACAAGGTGGAAGCGGTGCAGCCGGACGCCCTGGGCGAGCAACAGAAAATCGCCGATGCCTTCTACCAGGAAAAACTCCTGCCCAAGCCGGTGGATGCCCGCGCGGTGCAGCTGTGGAGTCCCAAGCATTTGTAACTGAGCCTTGGCTCGCCTGTGTCGGCGAGCCCCTTCCCACGGGGTAGCCGCCTGGCTGGCCCCAGCCATTTTTCTTCTTTATCACTGCCGGTGACGCGGCTGCGCGTCCGGCGTCAGGAGTTCCCGTGTCTGCCGTTCACCCCCAAGAGGCCTTTGCCGTCCCAGCCGCGTCGGCCCCGCAACCGGCCAGCGCCGAGGTGGTGCTCCAGCTGCGCAACCTGACCAAGCGCTACGGCCGCGGCTCGTCCGCGCCGGCGGTGGAGCAGGTCAGCCTCAGCGTGCGCCGTGGCGAAGTGCTGTGCCTGATGGGCACCTCCGGCAGCGGCAAGTCCACCTTGCTGCGGCACATCAACCGGCTGATCGAGCCCAGCAGCGGCGAGGTGCTGATCGACGGCGCGGCCATCAGCCAGCTTTCGACCAAGGACCTGCGCACCCTGCGTTCGCGGCGCATCGGCATGGTTTTCCAGCACTTCGGCCTGCTGCCCCATCGCAGCGTGCGCGACAACGTCGCCTTGCCCCTGGAACTGCGCGGCGAACCCGAGGCCCTGCGCCAGGCCGCCGCCGATGTGCAACTGCGGGCCATGGGCCTGGAGGGCTGGGGCGACCATTATCCCCATGAGCTGTCCGGTGGCATGCAACAGCGGGTCGGCCTGGCCCGGGCGCTGGTCAGCGAGCCGGACATCCTGCTGATGGACGAACCCTTCAGCGCCCTCGATCCGACCATCCGCCGCGACCTGCAAAGCCACTTTCTGCGCCTGGTGCGCGAGCGTGGCATCACCACCTTGCTGGTCACCCACGACCCGGCGGAAGCCCTGCGCCTGGCCGACCGCATCGCGGTGCTGCGCCAGGGCCAGCTGATCCAGCTCGGCAGCCCCGGCGAGTTGCTGGAGCACCCGGCGGACGCCGAGGTGGCGGACTTCTTTCAGGAACACGGCGTGCGCAGCGACACGCTGGCCGTGGCGCCCGTCGCTTCGGTTAAAACAACAGCCGCTCCGGCGCCCGTGGCCCCGGGGTTTTCCTTCTGGCAGGCGCTGTTGCTGGGGCCGGCGGCCTTGGCCGCCAGCGGCCGTGGTGCGCTGTATTGGCTTGGGTTCGCCCTGGAGTTGGCGGCGGCCAGTGCCCTAGGGCAGTGGTTGGCCAGCGCCAGCCTCGGTTGGGCTGGGTTGGCGGTGCTCGGCCTGTCGCTCAGCCGCCTGCTCAGCGTGACCCTGGCCCACCGTCCGAGCCGCCAGGGCCGTTCCGACTGGCGCCTGCCGTGGCTGGTCCTGCTGCTGTGCCAGGGCCTGGTGTTGTGGCGGGTGCTGGCGGTGGATGCCAGCGGCCCCTGGCTGCAATTTCCCGCCGACCGCCAGGCGCTGCTGAGCACCGCGGCGGCCATCGACCAGTTGATCGGTTGGTCCCAGGTTACCTTCGAAAGCACCTTTGTCGGGGTGATAGTCGCTGTGCGCACGGTGATCGAAAGCATCGAAAGCCTGTTGGGCTGGCTGCCCTGGCCGGTGCCGGCGCTGGCCCTGGTGCTGCTGGCCTGGCGCAGTGCCGGCGCGGCCCTGGCCCTGACCAGCGCGGCGGCCTTGCTCTATATCGGCCTGTTCGGTTTCTGGGAGCGAACCATCGCCACCCTGGCCCTGGTGGGTTCCTCGGTGCTGCTGTCGCTGCTGATCGGCGTGCCCGCCGGCATCCTCCTGGCCAAGCGCGCCCTGGCGCGGCGCCTGATCACGCCCTTGCTGGACGTGATGCAGACCCTGCCGACCTTCGTGTACCTGATCCCGGCGGTCGCCTTCTTCTCGGTGGGCAAGACCCCGGCGGTGATCGCCACGGTGATTTTCGCCCTGGCACCGATGATCCGCCTCACTGCCCTGGGGATCCGGGAAGTGCCCAAAACCGCCGTCGAAGCAGCCCTGGCCCATGGCGCCACGCCGTGGCAGATCCTGACCAAGGTCGAGCTGCCCCTGGCCGCCGGCTCGCTGCTGCTGGGGATCAACCAGACCCTGGTGATGAGCCTGTCGATGGTGGTGGTCGCGGCGCTGATCGGCGCCGGCGGCCTGGGCCACGACGTGATGACCGCGCTGCGCAATATCAAGGGCGGCGAGGGCATGTTGGCCGGCGCGGCGATCGTGTTCTGCGCGTTGATTCCCGACCGCATCATTCAAGCGACCCTGCGTCAGCGGGATCGCGCTTTCCATCAGCAATGAGGTGTCTCTTGAACAAGTCGTTTTCCCGCACCCTGGGCGCCGCCGCGCTGCTCCTGGGGCTGGCTCTGCCAGCCCTGGCCAAGGACAAGATCGTCATCGGCGAACAGAACTGGACCGGCGCCATCGCCATCCAGAACATCCTCGGCGAGGTGATCAAAAGCCGCCTCGACGGCGACGTGTCTTACCTGGCCGGTGACATACCGGTGCTGTTCGCCGCCGCGGCCAAGGGCGACGGCTCGGTGGATGTGCTGACCGATATCTGGCTGCCTAATCAATCCGCCGCCTGGGCCAAGTACGTCACCGGCGGCACCCGCTCCCTGGTGCCGAACAAGCAGCCCTACCTCGGGGTGCAGGGCTTCTATATCCCCGGCTACCTGCAAGACCAATACGGCGTGAAATCGGTCTACGACCTGCAGAAGCCTGAAGTGGCCAAGCTCTTCGAACCCCTGGGCGGCGGCAAGGCGCAATTGCTGGTGGGCCCGGCGGGTTGGGAGTCGACCTATATCGGCCAGATCAAGGCCAAGGATTTCGGTTTTGCCGACAAATTCGAATCGGTGTCCACCGAAGCCTCGGTGACCTACGCCAAGCTGGCTGCAGCCTACAAGGCCCGGCGCGGTGTGGTGTTCTACGCCTACACCCCGGACTGGATCTTCTCCGCCTTCGACCTGCGCCGCCTGGACGAACCGGCGTTCGACGGCTACGCCCAGGACAACAAGAAGGGCGACCCGCTGTACAAGGCCGACGGCTGCTGGAAATTCGTCAGCCCGACGGTGGACGCCGACTGGCTGAACAAGAGCACGATCACCTGCGCCTACCCGGACGCCCGGGTCTATGTCCTGGCGTCCAGCGCCTTGCAGAAACGCGCGCCACGGATCGCTGCCTTCCTGGAAAACTTCAGCATCGACCCGCAGGTGTTGAACGACCTGATCCTCAGGATCGAGAAGGAACAGCAACCGGCGGCGGAAGCGGCCAAAGCCTGGGTCCAGGCCAACCCGGCGATCGTCGATCAATGGCTGGGCGCCAGCGGCGAGAAAGTCGGAGCGGTGCAGTGAGCGAGGAGCATCGGAACATGAGCGGGATCAAACAGGCGACCTTCGGCGCGGGCTGTTTCTGGGGCGCGGAAGCCGCGTTCCGGGCACTGCCGGGGGTGGTGGAGACACGGGTGGGCTATGCGGTGGAGGCGGGCGACGAGTCGTTGCGGATCGAGGTGGTGCAGGTGGATTTCGATCCTCGGGTGTTGGCTTATCCGAGTCTGATTGAGCACTTTTGGGGGCTGCATGATCCGACTTCGGTGGATCGGCAGGGGGTGCATGGTGGGGTGAAATATCGCTCGGCGATTTTTTATCAGGATGGTGGGCAGGCGCAGGAGGCGCGGTTGGCCAAGGTGGCGTTGCAGGAGTCGGGACGGCTGGGTAGACCTGTGGCGACGGTGGTTGTGCCGTTGGGGCGGTTTGAGTTGGCGGATGAGGGGCATCAGCGGTATTTGGAGAAGAATGGGTTGAGTAGTTGCCATATCTGAGGGATTGGCTGCTGGTGGTTTCGTTCTCGGGTCATGTTTTTTGGGCATCTGTAGGAGCAGCCGGTCGACGCTTGATTGCTTGCGTCGGGCACTGCATTTTTTGGACGGGGTACATATCCATTCCTGCGGTAACGGCTGCTTATGGTTTCGCCCTTACGGCGAGTCCCTTTTTTTCAAACGCCAAAAAAAGGAACCAAAAAACGCTTTGCCCCACCACTCGGTGCCTCGCCTAGGCTCGGCATACCCTCACTCCGGCATTGATCCGTGGGCCGCCGCAATGGGCCATCCATGGCCCAGTGCGGCTAACCCGGCGTCCTGCCGGGTTACCCACGGCTCAATGCCTTCGTTCGGGCATGCCGAGCCTCAGCGAGGCACCAAGTGGTGGGGCAAGAGCGTTTTGCTTACTTTTGCGCTCTTCAAAAGTGAGCCGCCGTAAGGGCGGAACCCTAAGCCGCCGTTACCGCAGAAACGGATATGTACACAGCAGGATCGAGCTTTCCATAGCCCTGCCTCTGGCATCAGCCCCCGGCTTTCCACCCCCCACCCAACGCCCCCACCAACCCCACACTCGCCTGCAACCGCCGCGTCTGCAGCGCCTGCAACCCCCGTTGCGCCTGCAACGCCGCAGTCTGCGCCGTCACCACCTCCAGATAACTGACCGCCCCCGCCTGATAACTGTTCATCGCCAGGGCCTGCGTATGCTCGGCGGCATTTACCGCCGCCTGCTGGTCCAGGGCCTCCTGTTGCAAGTCCCGCAGTTGCCCCAGGTTGTCTTCCACCTCACGTACCGCCCGCAGCACCTGGCCGCGGTAATGGGCGGCGGCTTCCTCGAATTCGGCGTGGGCCTGGCGTTCGTTGGCGCTCAGGCGGCCGCCGTCGAAGATCGGCAGGTTGACCAGAGGCCCCAGCGCCCAGTAGCGATTGCCCGCCGCCAGCAGGTTGCCGCTGCCCTGGGTCTGCCCGCCGAGCAGGCCGGTGAGGCTGAAGTCCGGGTACCAGGCGGCCCGGGCCACGCCGATATTGGCGTTGGCGGCGAACACCCGGCGTTCGGCGGCGGCGATGTCCGGGCGGCGTTGCAGCAGGGCGCTGGGCAGTTGTTGCGGCACGCTGGGCACGGCCAGGGTTTGCTGGGGCGTGGGCAGTTGGAACTGGCTGGCCGGTTCGCCCACCAGTTCGCCGATCGCGTGTTCGGTGAGGTTGCGTTGCCCGCGCACTTCGTCCAGCTCGGCCTCGGCACTGGCCAGCTGGCTTTGCGCGCGGGTCAGGTCCAGTTCCGAGGCGATCTGCCCCTGGTAGCGGCTGCGGGTCAGTTGCAGGGCCTGGGCGTAGTCGTCCAGGGACTGGCTGAGGATCGTGCGCTGCGCATCCAGGCCATTGAGCTGCACATACAGCGTCGCCAGCTGCTGTTGCAGGCTCAGGCGCGCCACCGCCAGGTCGTCGGCCGAGGCTTCGGCCTGGGCATCGCCGGCGGCCACCTGATTGCGAATCCGCCCCCACAGGTCCGGGTCGAAGCTCAGCGAGAAACCGGCGCTGTTGCTGTTGTACAGCGAAGGCTGGCTGCCGCCGCGCAACGGCCGGTGGTCCGACTGGCGCTGGCGCAGCGACTGGCCGCTGGCGCTGATCTGCGGGAACAGCCCGGCATGCAGCTGGCTGGCATAGGCCTGGGCCGCGTCGAAGTGCGCCAGCGCCGCCGCCAGGTCCGGGTTGGCCTTGAGCAGACGCTGTTGCAGGTCATCCAGGCGCGGGTCCTGGTACAGCAGCCACCACTGGCTGGCCAGCTGATCCGCCGGTCGGGCCGGATGCCAGGGGCCGCCGCTGGTCTGTTCGCGGTAGTGGGCCGGCAGCTCCACGGTTGGCACCTGATAGCCGGGCGCCAGGGAGCAGCCTTGCAGGGCCAGCATCAGCAACACCGCAAGCGGCTCAAGCCTTGGGCGCATGCTCACCTCCGGCGTCGGCCAGTTGCACCAGGTCGCCTTCGCGCAGGGCATCGGGCGGGTTGTCGATGACCCGGTCGGCGGCCTGCAGGCCCTGGTCGATCACCAGCCGCGCGCCGAGGTCGAGGCCGATATGGATGTCCCGCAGGTGCACGTGGTTGTGCTCGTCGAGCAGCGCCACCTGGGTGCCCTGGGCGCGGAAGATCAAGGCGCTGGCCGGAATGCTCACGCCCCGGGTGTCGGCGGGCAGGGCCAGGGCGGCTTCGGCATAGTCGCCGGGCAGCAGCGCGCCGTCGGGGTTGTCGGCGACGAACTGGGCGAGCAGGGTGCCGGAGCGCTGATCGATGGCGGTGGAGTCGCCGATCAGCCGCGCGCTGAAGTGCTGGCCGGGGTGTTCCGGCACCGTCAGCTCGGCGCTGAGGCCGGGGCGGATCACGCTGGCGTAGTTCTGCGGCACCGGCACGTAGAGCCGCAGCTTGCGGGTGTCGGCCAGATCGAACAGCTGCGGGTCGCTGTCGTTGTCGGCCTTGATCAACTGGCCGATATCGGTGTGGCGCGCGGTGATGGTGCCGGCGAAGGGCGCGCGGATGGTCTTGTAAGCCTCCAGGGCCGAGAGCCGCGCATAGTCGGCAGCGGCTGCTTCGGCATTGGCCTTGGCGGCCGCGGCGTTGGAGGTTTTTTCATCGGCCTCCTGGCGCGACACCGAGTGGCTGGCCACGAGGTTCTGCCAGCGCACGGCGGTGGTCTGCGCCAGGCGCGCATTGGCCTGTTCCTGCACCAGCCGGGCATGGGCCTGCGCCAGTTGCTGGTCGAGGTCGGGGCTGTCGATTTCGGCGAGGACTTGCCCGGCCTGAACCTTGGCGCCGATGTCGCTGTTCCAGCTTTTCAGGTAGCCGCTGACCCGGGCGTGGATCGGCGCCTTGCTCCAGGCTTCCAGGTGCGCCGGTAGGCACAGGGTGTCGCCCTGGCGGTTTTGCTGCGGCTGCAACACCAGCACCTGGGGCACGGCGGCGGTTTCGGTCCAGGCGGCCACCGCGCGTTCATGGCGGGTGCGCGCGGCCAGGCCGTTGGCCACCAGCAGGGCGGCCAGGGTCAGGCCGCCGATGCCGAGCCACAGCAGGCGTTTGCGCGAGGGGGTGTGTTCAGGCGACATGGGTACTTTCTCCAGCGACAGCGCGAGTGGGGTGACGCCCGTGGACCAGGCTGAACACCACGGGAACGAACAACAGGGTGGCGGTGGTGGCGAGGATCAGGCCGCCGATCACGGCGCGGCCCAGGGGCGCGTTCTGCTCCTCGGACAGGGCCAGGGGCAGCATGCCGATGATCATCGCCAGGGCGGTCATGCACACCGGGCGAAAGCGCGTGTAGCCGGCCTCCAGCGCGGCTTTCAGGGCATCGCCGTGTTCCGCCAGGCGTTCGCGGCAGAAGCTCACCACCAGGATCGAGTTGGCCGTGGCCACGCCCATGCAGAGGATGGCCCCGGTCAGCGCCGGCACCGACAGCGAGGTGCCACTCAAGAACAGCATCCAGACGATGCCGGCCAGGGCCGCCGGTAGCGCGGTGATGATCACGAACGGATCGAGCCAGGACTGGAAGTTGACCACGATCAGCAGGTAGATCAGCACCACCGCGCCCAGCAGGCCCAGGCTCAGGCCGCTGAAGGCTTCGTGCAGGGCGTCGATCTGCCCATGCAGGCTGATGGTCGCGCCCTTGGGCCGCAGCGCCTGGCTATGGTCGAGGACGTGCTGGATATCCCGGGCCACGCCGCCCAGGTCGCGGCCCTGGATGTTGGCGTAGAGGTCCAGGGTCGGCTGGATGTTGTAGTGGGTGACCACCGCCGGGCTGTCCACCCGCGAGATGCTGGCCAGGCCGCCGAGGATCTGCGACTGGCCGTTGCTGCCGGTCACCGGCAGGGCCTCGAGGGACGGCAGGCTGTCCAGGCGGTACTGCGGGGTGGCCGCGACGATGGAATAGGACACGCCGTTCTGCGGGTTGAGCCAGAAGGTCGGCGCCACCTGGGAGCTACCGGCCAAGGAGGCCACCATGCTGTTGGTCACGTCGCGCTCGGTAATCCCCAGGCCATTGGCCCGCAGGCGGTCGACCTTGACCGCCAGCGACGGGTAGCCGGTGGACTGCTGGATACGCAGGTCGGCGATGCCCGGCACATGCTGCAGGCGCCGTTGCAGTTCCAGGGCATAGGCGCGGTTGGCGGTGCTGTCGGGCCCGGAGATTTTCACGTCCAGCGGCGCCGGCGCGCCGAAGTTGAGGATCTGGCTGCTGATGTCCGCCGGCAGGAAGGCGAACTGGCTGCCGGGAAAACTCTCCGGCAGGGCTTCGCGCAATCGCTTCACGTAGTCGGCAGTCGGCGCGTGGCCGGGCTTGAGGGTCACCTGGATGTCGCCATCCTGCGGGCCGATGGTGCCGCTGCTGCTGTAGGCCATGTCGATGCCGCTCAGGGGGATGCCGATATTGTCGATCACGCTGTCCAGTTGCTCCGGCGCAATCACCTCGCGAATCCGCGCCTCGATGCGGTCGAAGGCCGCCGCGCTTTCCTCGATCCGCGTGCCCAGGGGCAGGCGCACATGCAGGGCCAGGGCGCCTGCGTCGGTGGCCGGGAAGAAGTCCTGGCCGAGGTTCGGCAGCAGGGCGAAGGAGGCCAGCACGCAGGCGAGGAAGCCCAGCAGGAAGCGCTTGCGGTGGGCCAGGGCCAGGGTCAGCAGGCCGTGGTAGGTGTCGCGTACGTTGGAGAAGCGCCGCTCGAACCCCTGCTGGAAGCCCAGCAGCCCGCGCACCAGGGCATGCCGCGGCCGGGCGTGTTGCTCGCCTTCGTGGTGGTTGATGAATGCGTCTTCCGGGTGATGCCCCGGGCTCGGCTCCGGCACATGGGGCTTGAGCAGGTACATGGCCAGGGTCGGCACCAGGGTCCGCGAGAGGATGAACGAGCTGGCCATGGCGAAGATCACCGCCAGCGCCATGGGGCGGAACAGGTAACCGGCGATGCCCTGCAACAGGAACATCGGCACGAAGACAATGCAGATGCACAGCAGCGAGACGAAGGCCGGGCCGACGATCTGTTTCGCGCCGTCGAGGATTGCGTCCTTCACCGCCTTGCCCTGTTCCAGGTGCCAGTTGATGTTCTCGATGGTCACCGTGGCGTCGTCCACCAAAATCCCCACCGCCAGCGCCAGCCCGCCGAGGGTCATGACATTCAGGGTCTGGCCGCTGGCGGCGAGCAGGGCGATGGCCGCGAGCACCGCCAGGGGGATCGAGGCGGCGATGATCAGGGTCGATCGCCAGCTGCCGAGGAACAGCAGGATCATCGCGCTGGTCAGCAGCGCGGCGATGATGCCTTCCCGGGCCACGCTGCACACCGACTGCTTGACGAACACCGAGGCGTCGCCCAGCAGCGAAGTCTTCAGCGCCGGCGGCAGGGTTTCGTCGATGCGCGGCAGCATCTGGCGGATGCCATCGACGATCGACAGGGTGGAGATATTGCCGTTCTTCAGCGCCGGCATCAGCACCGCGCGGTGGCCGTCGACCCGCACGATATTGCTCTGCGGCGGCGAACCGTCGCGCACATGGGCCACCTGGCCGATGGTGATCAGCGCGCCGTCGACGGTCTTGATCGGCAGGTCGTTGAGCTCGTCGATGGCCGTCGGGCTGTTGTTCAGCAGCACCGTGTATTCGCTGGCGCCGAGCTTGGCGGTGCCCACCGGGATGATCTGGTTCTGCGCCGCCAGGGCATTGCCCACGTCCTGCGCCGATAGGCCCTTGGCGGCCAGGGCCTGCGGGTCCAGGTCGAGGGTGATCTGCCGCTGCTTGCCGCCCATGGGCGTCGGCATCGCCAGCCCCGGCACGGAGCTCAGGGGCAGGCGGATATTGTTCTGCACCAGGTCGCGGATTCTGGCTTCCGACAGGATCGGGCTGGAAAAGGCCATCTGCAGGATCGGCACCGTCGAGGCGCTGTAGTTGAGGATCAGCGGCGGGGTGATGCCCGGCGGCATCTGCTTGAGCACGGTCTGCGACACCGCCGTGACCTGGGCGTTGGCGGTGCGGATATCCACCCCCGGCTGGAAGAAGATCTTGACGATGCCCATGCCCGGCAGCGACTGCGACTCGATGTGCTCGATGTCGTTGACCGTGGTGCTCAGGGAGCGCTCGTAGGTGTAGATCACCCGGCCGGCCATGGCGTCCGGCGACAGGCCGGTGTACTGCCAGACCACCGCCACCACCGGAATGCCGATATCGGGGAACACATCGGTGGGGGTACGCAGGGCCGCCAGCGGCCCGATGATGCAGATAAAAATCGCCAGCACGATAAACGTGTAGGGCTTGAGCAGAGCGGTCTTGACCAGCCCGAGCATGCGGTGGACCTCCGAGGGAAAACGAACCTCGGCAGCCTGCCGCGACCCACCTAACACGCGGCTTTCAGCCAGGTGAAGGAAGTTTTAGGTTGGGCCTGAACTTCCTTTCACGGGGATTCATTTGTCCTGTGGCGGGTGCCTCGACACTCTGGATGGCAATCGGCGCGAGCGCTTTTTTCGCTCCGCCCTGTGTCGTTTTTTTTACTGCCGAGGTACCTGCCATGAACGCCAAACCGCTGCTGCTGATTCCCACCCTGAGTCTGGTGCTGCTGCTCTCCGCCTGCGCTGGCCCGATGCCCCAGCCCGACCCCAGGCAAGCCTGGATCAGCCTGGAAGAAGAGGGCCCCAGCGACCTGATGGCCGAACGCGTCGACGGCAAGAACGTCGACGACGGCCGCTACTTCGAAGTCCAACCCGGCGCCCACCGCCTGGACGTGACCCTGTTCGAGGAGGTCGGCGGCGACTCCAACCAGGTCGATTGCCGCGGGCAGGTGAGCTACCCGAGCTTCAAGGCGGGGGAGCATTACAAACTGGTGGAGTCGACCTTGGGGACTGAGGTGCGGGCGAGGTTGTATGACGGGGAGGGCAAGCAGGTGGCGAGGGTGCGGGATTTTGAGTGTATGCCGGGGTGATGTTGACGCGGCTGGGGACCTATCGCAGGGGAAGAAAGTGTCGGCCGCGCAACGACTGGGCGTGCCGGCGGACTTCGCTCAGAGCAGACTGAACGCCGACCAGGTGCCGACGTGTGACGTCATCCGCACCGCACATGCCCACGTCTATATAGATGCATAGCGTAGGAGCGCGACTAGAAAGCCTTTGGATTTGTATTGTATGGTAAGGCGTTAACGAAATACGGGTTGGTTGACTAATGGAAGGTCATGAGATCTTTCTACTTATCGATAAGTAAAGAGAGAAATTTATGCAGGAACACTACAATCCGGCCGACGTCGAGGCAAGCGCTCAGGCTGATTGGGCTGCCAGAAAGACATTTGAAGTTTTCGAGGATCCTTCGCGCCCCAAATATTATGCATGTTCCATGTTGCCGTACCCGTCGGGTAAGTTGCATATGGGGCATGTTCGTAACTACACCATCAATGATGTTCTGGCACGGCAGAAGCGCATGAAAGGCTTCAACGTTCTGATGCCAATGGGCTGGGACGCCTTCGGATTGCCCGCAGAGAACGCCGCATTGGCTTCTAATCAGTCACCTTCCGCCTGGACACGTCAAAACATACAAGACATGAAGGCGCAGTTGAGTCCCCTTGGGCTGAGTATTGACTGGAGCCGTGAAGTTGCAACATGTGATCCTGATTACTACAAGTGGAACCAATGGTTCTTTCTGAAAATGCTTGAAAAGGGTATTGCTTACAAACATACCCAGATTGTTAATTGGGACCCTCTCGATAAGACCGTGCTGGCGAATGAACAGGTTATTAATGGTCGGGGCTGGAGGTCTGGCGCGCTGGTCGAAAAGAAAGAAGTTCCTGGTTATTACTTGGCTATCACTCAATATGCTGAAGAGTTGTTGAGGGATATCGATAGCCTGGATGGGTGGCCGGAAATGGTCAAGACCATGCAGCGCAACTGGATTGGTAAAAGTGAAGGGGTGAGTTTCGGGTTCCCTCACCAGATAAAAGACAAGAATGGAACACTTATCGAGGACGGATGGCTGTCGGTGTTCACCACTCGCGCCGAAACCGTGATGGGCGTGACTTTCTGCGCGATTCCCCCGGAACATCCGATCGCCCTGCGGGCGGTAGAGCTCAATGCTGAATTGGCTCAGGTGATCGAACAATTCAAAGGTGGCGGCACCAGCGAAGCACAATTGTCTGGCATTGATCAGGATGGCGTATTCACCGGCTTCACGGTGGAGCATCCAATCAGCGGCGTTTCTATCCCGGTTTGGGTGGTGAATTACCTGGTCGCGGGGTACGGCACGGGTGCGGTCATGGGGGTGGCGGCACACGATGAGCGTGATTTTTCGTTGGCCCGCAAAAAAGGCCTGCCGATCCGGCAGGTCATTCATATTGATGGGGTGGAGTACGACGACCGTTCATGGGATGCGTCATACGCCGCGAAGGATAAAGGCGTGCTGATCAATTCTGGCGAATTTGACGGCCTGGGACTCAAAGAGGCGAGCGAAGCTATTAGTGCCCGACTTGCCAGCCACGGTGGTGAGAAAAAAATAAATTGGCGACTCCGGGACTGGGGTATATCCCGCCAGCGTTACTGGGGCACGCCGATCCCGATGATTTATTGCGACAAGTGTGGCGATGTACCCGTGCCGCTCAAGGACCTGCCTGTCATTTTGCCTTTGGACTGCATACCAGACGGTTCCGGCAATCCTTTGCTTCAACAAGCGGATTTCCTGCATGTCGATTGTCCGACCTGCGGTAGCTCCGCCCGGCGCGAAACCGACACCATGGACACGTTTGTCGATTCCAGCTGGTATTTCATGCGCTACTGCGATCCGGGTAACCAGGACGCGATGGTCGCTGGGCCAGCGAAATACTGGATGCCGATGGATCACTATATCGGTGGCGTCGAACATGCCGTCCTGCATTTGCTGTACGCACGGTTCTGGACCAAGGCGATGCGCGACGAAGGCCTGATCGATC
Organism: Pseudomonas sp. GW821-FHT09E12; assembly: GCF_059416085.1. NCBI lineage: Bacteria > Pseudomonadati > Pseudomonadota > Gammaproteobacteria > Pseudomonadales > Pseudomonadaceae > Pseudomonas > Pseudomonas sp. GW821-FHT09E12. Next base: position 358,592 of record NZ_JBWKOM010000002.1, read on the forward strand.
TCGATGAGCCCTTCAAGAACCTGTTCACTCAGGGCATGTTGCTGCGTGAGTGCTTCTACAGAGAAGCGCAGGACGGCGCCAAACGCTGGTTCTACCCGGCGGAAGTAGACGTCAGGCTTGGCGATGGTGGTCAGGCGGTGGATGCGGTTGCCAAGGAAGATGGTTTGCCCGTGATCATGGGTGGCATCGAAAAAATGTCCAAGTCTAAAAATAACGTTGTCGAGCCACGGGAAATCATCGAGAGATTCGGTGCCGACACAGCTCGCCTGTTTACTATTTTCGCAGGGCCACCCACTCAAAGCATTGTCTGGAGCGACAGTGGCGTGGAGGGTGCCTATCGCTATCTGCGACGGTTATGGAGTTTCGCCTTCAAGCACCAAGACACCCTCCTCACGGCAGCCGCGCAGCAAAGCACTCTGGACGAGCGTTCGGCACAACTTCAGTTCGAGATTCACAGCGTGCTGGAGAGCATCAACAGGGACTATGAAAAGCTGCACTACAACACGATCGTCTCCGGCGCGATGAAAATCCTCAACCTGCTTGAAAACGAGAAGGCCGCCTCAGGCAGCGTCATTCGAGAAGGGGTCGAGATCCTGTTGAAAGTCCTCTACCCGATCACGCCGCACATCGCGCATGTGCTCTGGACCGAGCTGGGGTTTGACAAGGACATTCTCGAATCGCAGTGGCCTGTGGCGTCGCCTGAGGTTCTGACTCGCTCAGAGTTGAAGCTGGTGGTGCAGGTCAACGGTAAGTTGCGCGGGGAAATTGTGGTATCTGCGACGGCTGACCGAGCGGAAATAGAGGCCTGTGCACTTGGGGATGAAGCGGTAGCGCGCTTTATAGAGGGCACTCCGAAAAAAATCGTGATTGTGCCGGGTCGTCTGGTCAATATCGTGCTGTAACCATCTGAAGTAGGGCCGCTCGCTCCTTGCTCCGTTACACCAGCGTCAGCCTTCAGGGAAGGCGCTGGTGGCTAACGTCTTCCAACCCCATCCTCCGCGGCGCCGCTTGAGCAGCGTCGGTCTCTTGGCCTCTCAGCGTCTGAAACAGCTTGCGTAGAGGCCTCAGCGCTTCAAAAAATTAGAAATCGTCGTGGATTGCTGACTTTTTAGATACTTAAACGAAATAACATAATGTCATTTGATTTCCTTTCGGACTTAAAAGTCAGGTGCGTGTCTGTGCTTCTATTCTTTTAATGCGGATAATTATTAATTAGGTGGCCGGTTTTTTACAGAGTTACACCTAATGTATAGGGTGATTAGATCATCGGATTTTGGTCGGTAGTCGTCGTACGCTGATTCGTCAAATTTAAAAAAACAAGTTGACTCGGTTGGTGTTTCTAGGACGGAGACTTGTATGTTGACACTATTTTTTAGTTTGCCTAGATTCAACCCGTTCGTTATCCGCGGACGAAAAATAATCAACAGAGGAATGTGAACAATGTCTATTGAAAAAGCTTGCGTAGCATCTAACGAAACCTCGATCAAAGCGGCTGTAGATAACTCCCAGAAAATCAACGAGCAGTATGATGTTGCCGATTTTGTGGAAATTGAGCGTAACGAAGCTTGCCTGCAACATGGCGATGGCGGCGTTAACCACTAAGTTAGCCCTGTTTTCGTCATAAGTTGTCTCGGAGCAGGGCAAGTAAAATTGCCCTGTTTCATTGTTCAGGAGCAAGCAGGCATGGTTGCCAGTCTGTCGGTTAACCCCGATCTTAGAATTATTACGTTTGAACACTCTGCGCTGGCTTATCTGGTCGGTTCAAGCAAGAAAATTCAAATTTCCTTTTCTGTGGTTGAATACCTTCTTGGATTTTCCGCCCGTCCGGCCGCGTCTCAAACAGACTCGACGGGAGAGGACGGTTTACTCGGGAAACTGATCAGCAGCGGATTTGTAAAACTAAGCGCTGGCGCCTCACCATGCGACCGAAGGACCGCTGACCTGGAGCGCTACAACTGGAAGAGTGCTTCAGACTATTTGAACGTTACGCACAACTATCCGTTCTTTGAATACGACAAGGATGGTCGTAGCAAAGACAATAACCGGATGCAAGAATATCTGGCTGTTGAGCAAGAAATCGAGCGTTCCAAAGTTTACGTTGATGCCCCAGTCGCGGCGCAGGGGGTCAATCCGCAGTGCAGTGCGGCACTCATTAGTGATGGCGGCACGCAGGGCGACCTGGAGAATATCCTCAGCGCATTGAGCCTGAGCCTGGGCGTACAAAGGGAAGCGCAACTCAATACGGGCGGCCGGATATTAAAGAAGACAGTGCCCAGCGGCGGCGGGCGACATCCGGTTGAAGCCTATCTGGTGGACTTCGCCAACCAGACGGTCCATCACTTTAATGCTGTGACGTATAGCCTTGATACCGTCAAACGTGTCGAGTCCCCAGACCTGTACACCACGATATTTGGCGTTCGGGATTCGTATATAGATTTTGCTGTTAATTTTGCGGTGGTCTTTACCTGCATCTGGGAGCGCAATATGTTCCGCTATCGCGAGCCGAGAACCTTCAGGTCCGTGCATTTGGATGCCGGGCACGCCTCGATGCAAGTTGAAACGGCACTGCTGAAGATGAAGTATAGAAATCAGGCTCAATATAATCTTCAGGTTATAAACTTCGAACGTCTGTTGGGGCTCGATCCGCTTGTGGAAGGGGTGATGAGTGCCGTCATGATCGGGGAACAGTCGAATGCAGCATGAAATCCTGAAAAACGCTTATATATCCTTCGCGAATAATCGTGACAATACTTTAGAATTCAGTGAGCTCAGCAGTGGTAGAAGTTTCAATATCGCACCGTCTTTTTTTATTCGCCCCGACTATGCTGAGCGGATGGCTGCGATACGCAATGAACGTCCCCCGGCAACCCACACCCTAATTAATCCGGCCAGTACAACCCATTGGGCCGAGAGAGGTTGGGAAGCCTGTATTCCTTTTTACTTGTTGTCCAGGACCATCAAGTACGTTGATGATGACAAGGATCGAGCGAAGATTCTTGATAATAAATACTGTGAATATGAGATGGCTTCAACGTGCCCGACGCCGAAGGTTCCAGTATTTATCGAAAACGCTCAACCTGCTTTTGCACTACGAAAAATTGCTTCGGCCAGTAATGACTGGATACCGGGTTTTCCGGAAAAAGCACTTAAACGCAGGAGCCATCGAGAATTCAAAAGGCTCCCTCTTGAGGTGGCTGAGTTTCAGGAAATACTGTCGCACTCGGCATCCCGATTGCTGGAAACTCTGGACGTGTGCCAACGACTGGATGGCAGCCGCTTAAGATACACCAAGAATTTCGGTGCGGCATTTTCCTCGTATATCGTGGTGTATGACATCGTTGGCCTGACGCCGGGTGTTTACTTTCTCAATTTGGAAGAACTGAGCTTCGGGCTGATAAAAGAGGGAGATTTCAGAGAGCCGATGTCTCGTATCATCTGGGGTATGGTGGCTCCCAAGACAGCCAACTATACCTTGGTGTTAACCGCCACACCCAGCTGTTATGCCTGGCGCTACCGGCACGATAAAGCCTTGAGAAACCTGTTTATCGAGGCCGGAAGAATCATGCACATGCACGTCAACGCCTGTAGCGAATTCAATGTGCAAGGCGTTACAACGCCAGCGACAAGGGATGATGAACTTCGAGCCCTTCTGCATATCGATTTGGCGAGCGACGAGATTCCCATGTACACGGCAACGATGGGGAAAGTGGGGAACAGAAATCTTGAAGAGTAACGACGCCCTCAGCGACATCTTTTTTGTCATCACCGGCGGCGTGGATGTTATCAAGGGTATCAGCATACTGATGTTGATCAGCGTCGCTTTTCCTCATCAATTCAGTGTGTTGAGCGTGAACATCGACGTGATGTCCGCGTTGATTCCGTTCGCATCGCCCTGGGTGATTGCCTTTCTACAGCTTTCAAAGGTGTCAAGGTACCGCGCCTACAGTAAGTGCGCGGCAGCGCTGATCGTCGTTGGGGCAGTGATTTCGATTCTGTACATAGTTGTTTCGCTTAACATGATTGAGGAAAGTCACCATAACACCGGCCTGTTGGTGTTTTTGTTACTTAGAATGGTGTCTGTCTGCGTTCTGGTGTTTGCTTCACTCAATCAAGCCTATTTGATGTTGTTGGGTTATGGTCGGACGGTGTTCTGGGTGCAGATGGCAGTGTGGTTGTGTAATGTCGCACTTTATTTGACACTCTGGCTGAGCGGTATAGAGTTTTCCTACGTCTTGGCGGGATTGGGGATGGTAGCGATCGACCTGGCGCTGTTTGTGGTGGTTGTATCGATACTCAAGGCGTCGGGGAGTATTCGCCTCAGATCAATAAAGCCCTCGTTTAAGTTCAGTTTGAAAATCAGCAAAATTGTCTTGCCTGAGCTGTCCACGGTGGCCAGCATTTCATTGTCAGGTTTGCTACTGAGCGTTGCCGCATTCAAGATATCTCAGGAAAGTTTTTCTGATTTTCGCATTCCCTTTGCGTTTCAAATGGCCTGCTGGATGATTTGTACGCGCGCCGCTGTATTGATCATCCGCCGCTATTCAGCGCAGGATTCTTCACTGTTTTATAGAGCGATTATTTATACATTCAAGGTCACCTGGTTTGTTCCGGTCGGGCTTGCATTGGTTGTCGCTATTCTGGCCAATCAACTGTCGCCAGGGCAATTCATTCATTCGCTCCTGGCGATGGCTTACTATCCCGCCATGGCCATTGTTATCTCGCTGAATGGGGTGTTTCGGCTGACGACGATGAACAGTATTATCTCCGGCGCTAACAAGTGGCTGTTAGTTGTGTATTTTGTGCCTTTGAGTGTGTTGATCTATTTGGGGTATGTCGGGCCGGCGTCTATTATCCATTTTGTGGGCATCAGTTACATGGTCAGACTGTTGCTGATGTATCACTTGCACAGAAAAAGGATTTTTCTGAATGATAATAGATGCCTTGTATAAGTCAAAAAAGTCACTGTTCAGGTATAACACCGACACCGGACAGTTACTGTTTTCACAGAGTGAGCGTTTGTGGGACAGGCTGTCTGCTGAAGGATTCGATTGCACGGTACAGGATGCGAAGTGGGTGGCCGACGCGATTTATGAAAGTGAACGCTCCAGAACCCGCTATACAGGTGGTGGAAAAGCAGTCATCAATCAACGAATGCGAACCCAGGCTGTATTGTTCGGCAAGCCCCGCCCCCGATATGCACCATCCCTGATAGAGGCCAGAGGCCAAGCCGTTGAGGGCAGTGTGTTCGAGGCCATTAGGTTTGCTTTCAAAAACACGGCGCTCACGCCTTGGGCAATCAATGGTCTGGGACCAGGTGTTCGGCGTGTTTATCCTTCTAATGGCGCGGTGCACTCGTTGGAGTGTTGTTATACAGACCGACACGGCAATGGTTTTCTATACGACTCGTATTGTGATCGGTTCTTTGTAATACACGACGACGCGGAGCCCGGTGAACGTCCAGGCACGTTAGTGGTGCAATGCGATTTTGAACGACTGGCGGAGCGCTATCGAGACGTACGAAGTCTCAGTGCACTTTACATTGAGTCGGGTCATGCGATAGCCGTATTGTTTCATGCGCTGCAGCTCAGAAACATAATCCCGCTATCGCTGACATTAACCGGTTTTAACCGAGGCGTGAGTGACTACTGCTCATCCATAGCGACCATTACGCTATAAGGTCTCCTTATGTACACGCTGATAAAGCTGGACGAAGCGACGCTTGGCTTTGTTAAGTTTGATATGCCGCTGTATTCGATTATTTACAGTTGCTGGCGAAATGAGCACGCGTTGAATGTGCAGGAGTTTGTACAGTTGACTCAACGGATGCGGGGTGTTTCTGACGATGCCTGGTTGCAACGTAAAACCTCGCGTAGTGGGCTGGGGCGTGAAGCGAATGGTTGGCGTTTGGATGAAGTGAAGCGTCGTTGCATGACACTCATAGAGAATTACTCAAGTCCCGAACTGGACATTGTTCAGGTGTCGTCAGAAGACGAAGTGTTTCAGCTGCTACAGCAATCTCTAGTAGAAGAAGTTGATATTGGTCGGAATTCGTTATTGTTTTTGTTTTTGTCTAAACCGGCAGCCAACGCCGACAGGCGTATCGACTGGTTAAGCGCAGGGTTCGTGGCCCAGCAACTGAGTGTTATTGCCGCTGATGCGGGGCTTGGTAGTTTTTCTAGTCATGGTTACGAGCGCCCATGTACTCAAACGCATGGCGCGCTTGATATTGAATATATCGTGTGGATTGGATAGGGGGTAAAAATGAGTCTCGGTGCCGAAGATATAAAAATTTATGACGGAGCCATATCGACCGAATTAGGCGCTCAGTTGAGCTCGCTGGCCAAAAAGCCGATCTGGCAATACGGTTGGCGTTCTAATGTTCAAAACGATAATTATTTTTTCTGGCACTCACATTTTGCCGGTGGTGATACCAGTAGCGAGACAGACAGTGCCGCTGTTTTATCCGACAGGCAGGGTTTGCAATCGGTCAGTTCACTATGGCTAGAGATCGAGGCGATGATTGGTTCGCCGCAAAAGTTGCTCAGGGCCTACGCCAATGGACATACCTACGGCACGGAAGGGTATTCGCATACGGACAGTAATCGAGAGGACAATCTGTCTTCAATCTACTTCGCCCACGACGACTGGCAACAAGACTGGGGCGCCGAGTTACTGTTTTACGGTGAGGGCAGGGAGATCATAAAGTCCGTGGCGCCTCTGCCAGGCCGTATCGTCATATTTCCAGGGTGTATTCTCCACCGCGCGAGTTCCCCCAGCAGGATTTGCCCCACGTTGCGGGTCAGTTTTGTTTTCAAGTCAGCCCCCAAGTAACCTGGCGACTGTGACGTTGCGTTGGCGCGGGGCTGGCATCCATCAGCCCCAAGCCAACGCTGACTTCGTTTGAAGGCTCATGGGGTGTCGAAGATTGGGCCCGCCCTGCCAGCCAACCTATCCAAACCGCCCGGTAATATAGTCCCCGGTCTGCTTCATATTCGGCTTGGCGGAGATCTTGTCCGTATCGCCATACTCATCAACTCCCCATGAACATGAGCGCGGTGTTGTCCGATATGGCACCGCCGCCTGGCCGTGTGCCCACGCTGATGGACGATCTGCTCAACGGGTTGTCCAGCCTTGATCTGCAGCCACTGCTTGCCAGCTGTGTATTTCACTACGAACTCGAATTCATCCATCCATTGAAAGACTTTCTGATCGAAATGAGCCGCGACTTCTGTTTTGTCGCTTCGCGCTACCCGTTGCAGGTCGGCGGGCGCGATTTTGTGCTGGATCTACTGCTGTTTCATCGCGGGTTGAATTGCCTTATCGGAGCCCGAATTATTTTTCCGCCACCCCGTCACAAACCACCCACCTGGCCCGTCATGTCGGTGTATCCCTCAATTAACGGAGCCACCCCATGTCATCCAGCCACCCGACCCAAGCCGTCAACCTGCTGCAAACCATCCCCGAGATCTTCGAAAGCCTGGGCCAGGTCCACGGCCTGATCGACGCCCATGGCCTGGCGCGCAAGCTGCACCACTTGGTGGTATTGCGCGCCTCGCAGATCAACCAGTGCGGCTTCTGCGTGAAGATGCACACTCGCGAAGCCCGTGAAGACGGCGAAAGCAACGACCGCCTGGACCGCCTGGTGGTCTGGCGCCATGTCAGCGATTTCAACGCCGCCGAACGCGCCGCCCTGGCCTGGACCGAAGCCCTCACCGTACTGCGCGAAGACACCGACTTCGGCCCGTTGCGCGCGGCCCTGCGCGAACATTTCAGCGACGCGCAGATCGCCGCCTTGACGGCCGATATCGGCATGATCAACCTGTGGAATCGCTTGCAGGTGTCGAGGCACTAAAGGATGGATCGAATCGATGAAACGACGGTGTTCGAAAGCCGTCGCAGCTTCCTGCTGGGCCTGGCCTACCGCCTCCTTGGCTCGCGCGCCGAAGCCGAGGACGTGGTGCAGGACCTGTTCATCAAATGGCTGGAGGCCGACAAGGCCTCCATCGCCACCCCGGCCGCCTGGCTGACCACCGCCTGCACCCGGCACTGCATCGACCTGCTGCGCTCGGCCCAGCGCTCGCGCCTGCAATACGTCGGCACCTGGCTGCCGGAACCGATCCACAGCCTGCATCACGACTCCCCGGAACAGAGCCATGAACTGGCCTCGTCGCTGTCCACCGCCTTCCTGCTCCTGCTCGAACGCCTGACCCCCAAGGAACGCGCCGCCTACCTGCTGTACGACATCTTCGACCTGGACTACCCCCAAGTCGCACAAACCCTCGGCGTCCAGGAAGCCACCTGCCGCAAACTGGTGTCCCGCGCCAAAGCCAGCCTGGGCAACACCCAAGCGCGCTACCAGCCGGAACCCTCACGCCAGCAACAACTGCTGAGCGCCTTCCACAGCGCCATCACCAGCGGCTCGACCCAAAGCCTGGCCGCCATGCTCTCCGAAGACGTCGAGCTGTGCGCCGATGGCGGCGGCAAAGCCAGCGCCATTCGCGAGACGCTGTATGGGTTGGAGGCGGTGCTGGGGTTTGTGGGCGAGTCGTTGAGCAAGTACTGGCGGGAGTATCAGTGGCAGGAGGTGGAGATCAATGGTGGGCGTGGGGTGGTGTTGCGGGGAGACGGGGAGGTGGTGGCGGTGGTGAGTTTTGGGTATGACGAGAGTGGGCGAGTAGAAAGGATTTTTATTGTGCGGAATCCGGAGAAGTTGGTGGGGTTGGGGGGGGAGCCGTTGATCTGATGTTTGGAGGCATCATCTTCCATCGTAGAATCCTCTGCAGACGCTGGCTCCGTTTCTAGATCAGTGCAGTACAGGGAGCAGCCCTTCATCCCTCAGACAACCATGGGGCGAAAGGTGTTTTTGATGATGAGATCGGTTGTAGTTGTGCAAAATCGGGGCTGCTCCTTCATCAGCTTCTTCCAACCAACGCGCAGTGAGATTTTTGTGACCTTGCTTGAGGAGGCAATGAGCTGTTTTAGAGGGGGAGGGTGAAAACCCGGTACGATTCAACTCTTCTTGGAGGTAGCAGCTTTTCTAGGCATGATACGGCATGTGGCCATCATTGCGTTGTCGAGCATTGCTAGCCGTTCGACTAGGCGAAAAAGATATGGAAGAGACGATAAGAGTAATGTACGGCGGGCGTGAAATTGACCGCATTACACGCTCTTTCAGAATGGATAGAGACCGGTCTGTTGTCATCTACAGAGAGCGGCTTTGGCCGGTAGAGGGCGGGTGTATCTACGTTGAAAGCGAAAGCAGCATGGCAGGTATTGATAGGCGACTCGATGCCGCTGAATGGAGAGTACTTGTCACACGTTTATTGCCAGGCTCACTTCCGGTTCTAAGAGAGGAGTGTTTCTCACTTCTTCGTATGCAGTTTGGAGATAACCTGCCTGACGGGATTGTCTGTGCAATATCTTCATTGACATTCATGGGGCTCGAACAGGAAGCCCGCGAACTGTTAGTGTATTTCCTATGCGAGAAACACGACTCGGAAAGATTAAGTAGTCTGTTGCAGGCTCGACTGCTTACTAGTGAGGTATCAAGTGCAGTTGCCCTTTGTACTAACGCAGTTCCTTCAGTTGATGGTTTGGGGGCGAAAATAGAAATCGGCTCAATTATCGAGGACGAAAGCCTGCAGGATTGGGACTGGGCTGCGTCAGCGGAGGCACAAACTCCAGAAATAGATGATATGGAGCTAAGGGTTGCTGCAAGTCGAATTCAGGGAGCTATCGGCTCTTATACTTCTGAGGAAAAGGGGGCAGTAATTCCTGATCTTACCCAACCTTTTGACGACGCTCTGTGGACTGAAGGTTCAATCTTTCCTTCACTTGCAAGTATAAGATCGCCTGAAGAGAGGGCTCTTGTGGAGCGCACTGCCAAGCTCAGCACAGTAGCCCAAGATGTACTGAGATACTTTGCAGACAATCCGGGAGATCGAGCTGCTCACGCGGAACTAGTGCTGGGGTATCACGTGACGGATATCAATAAGCTTCTATCGGGCTCTCTGAACTACTATCTGAAGAAATCAGGATCTGGCGGATGGGAGTGCCATCCGTGGGTTTCAGATATTTTGCTCATCTTGGATAACGCTTTGTGAGCAGATTGTTCATCGATTACGGTGACTCAAGCGCCCTCAAGCATTTAAGCAGTGCAGGCAATGCCGCCTCGGGAGTCTTGAGCTCACACTCCCATACGGTGAAAACCCGCCATCCGGCGCTGTCCAGCTCCTGCAGTGCCTTGCGATCTCTATCCACGTTGGATTCCAGTTTTTTTGTCCAGAAATCGACGCGTGTCTTGGGCAATACGGCGTACCTGCAGCCGGCATGGCGATGCCAAAAACATCCGTGCACAAAAATACAGACTTTCAGTCGAGGCAGTATGATGTCTGGTTTTCCCGGCAGGTCTCTTCGATGAAGCCGGAAGCGGTAGCCATGTGCATGCAGAAAGCGTCTGACAACCAGCTCCGGTCTGGTGTCTTTCCCCCTGATGCCTGCCATCATGCGGGATCTTGTGGCTTGGTCAACGATATCCATTTCGTATTTTCTCAAAACAGCGTGGTTTCATGAGTCGTAGCTATCCCATTCAAGTTGTGGATCTCTTTGCCGGCCCTGGCGGTCTTGGGGAAGGATTTTCCTCTCATTCGGACATTAATGGTGAAACCTTTGAGATCAAGGTCTCGGCCGAAATGGAGGCTTCTGCGCATTCCACCCTTCGGCTCAGGGCCTTCTATCGGCTGCTGAAGAATAAACAGCCCGAGGCCCTCGAGGATTACTACAACTTTTGTGAAACTGCGGATGTGCCTGAGCCCCATACGCCCAGAAGTCTGGAAGCATGGAGGCATGCGGACAATGAAGCGCAGCTGTTGGAGCTGGGTACCGAAGAGGGGAACACCAGGCTCGATAAAATTCTGGCAAGCCGTCTCGATGAGACAAGGCCATGGGTTCTTATTGGGGGGCCTCCGTGCCAAGCCTACTCAATCGTAGGTCGAGCCAGAAACCGCGGGAAGTTGGATTATCGTGCAGAGAATGATCATCGACATTTTCTTTATCGCGAATACCTGAGAATTATTCAGAAAAAGAGACCTGCAGTTTTCGTGATGGAAAATGTGAAGGGCATTCTTTCCTCACAGGTCGCCGGCGAGCAGATGTTCCCCCAAATTTTGCGGGATCTTGCTGACCCGGATGCAGCGTTTGGAGAAAGTGGCAATGGCCCGAAGTACAGAATCTGTTCTCTCGTTGCCGATGATATCTACGAAAGTGGAGCAGATTCTGACAGCATCAAACCAAGCAACTACATCATTTGTGCAGAGGAGTACGGCGTCCCCCAAGCGAGGCATCGAGTGATACTTCTCGGTGTTTCCGAGGAGTATCTGGATGCACTGGGCGATCATAAGCTGTCTCCTGTCTCTGGACCGACAATAGATCAGATAATTGGTAGTCTGCCGCCATTGCGCAGTAGCCTTACTCGGCTGAAAGACTCTCCTGATGCATGGGCGGACATAGTACGTCAGCACCTGAAGGAACTGAATCATGAGTGCCTTCAGTTGGTAAGTGATACACCTGAAAGACTTGTGCTGGCAACCAGACTCGGCATTCTTGCCAACAGTTATGACAGCCGCGACATGAACCCCGGTGGTCTGCGGGTACTGAAAAAGAACGCCTGGAGCGGAGTAACGGGAACTCCTCTTGATAGCTGGCTGCAGGACTCGAGGCTGAAGTACTGGCTTAATCACGAGGCTAGGGGGCACATGAGCTCCGATCTGCGCAGGTATGTTTACGCTGCCGCTTTTGCCGAGATTTACAAGGACTCACCCAAGGGGCACCAGGATTTCAATCTTCCCGGGCTGGCGCCTGATCACAAGAACTGGACGACGGGAAAGTTCAGTGATCGTTTTCGTGTCCAGAGAGCAGGTATTCCCTCCACCACAATAACCAGCCACATCGCGAAGGACGGTCACTACTTTATTCATTACGATCCAAAGCAGTGCCGAAGTCTGACTGTTCGCGAAGCTGCACGACTACAGACTTTCCCCGACAACTACTTCTTTCTCGGAAATAGAACACAACAGTTCCATCAAGTGGGTAATGCAGTTCCGCCGCTTTTGGCTCGGCAAATTGCAGATGTTGTTGCCCGGATCGTTAGGCGTGGAAAAAACGCGAAGTAGGATCAAATCCACCATTACAGGTACGACAGGGAGCGTTACTTTGTCACCCACATTCAAGAGCCGAAATGCTCCGCCCAAGGCCAGTGCAATGGTCGAGGCATTGCGAGGGCTGGGCTACAACACGCAAACGGCACTGGCTGACATCATTGATAACAGCATTGCTGCAGGGGCTTCGGAGGTCAGAGTCGAGTTCGTCTGGGCCCAGACAGAGAGTCGAATTACCTGCCTTGATAACGGTGCCGGAATGTCGGCAGCCGAGCTTGATCTTGCGATGAGGCTGGGAGAGCGCAACCCGCTGGAAGAGCGATCAGCATCCGACCTTGGTCGCTTCGGGCTGGGTCTCAAGACTGCATCATTTTCACAATGTCGCAGACTTACCGTGGCAACTATCGGTGTGGATGGGGTGCAGTCTCTGCGTTGGGATCTCGACTATCTGGCGAACAGTTCCGATGGTGGCTGGCACTTGCTGGAGGGCTCCCACCCTGGTTCTGAAGGGTTTGCCGAGCCACTTTCCGAAGCCGGCTGCGGGACCTTGGTCCTTTGGGAGGAGCTGGATCGGATCATTACTCCGGGAAGCACAGTTCAGGACTTTCTGAACCTGGCCGACAAGGTTGAGCAGCATCTTGGAATGGTGTTTCACAGGTATCTGGAAGGGAGTCGACCACGCCTCAGAATTCTGCTCAATGGCCAGCCAGTAAAGCCCTGGGATCCCTTCATGACGGACCATCCGGGAAAACCCTACAATCCTCCCGTATTCAGGCACCCGACCTTAAAAGGGGTCGAGGCTGAGTGTCATGTTCTGCCGCACAAAGACATGCTCTCGGGCGAGGATTTTGAAGTGTTGGGCGGTCCTGAAGGCTGGACAGCCCAGCAAGGGTTTTATGTTTACCGAAACGAACGCCTTCTGGTTGCAGGTAGTTGGCTAGGCCTAGGGACCGGCAGATCCTGGACAAAGGATGAAGCTCACAGATTGGCAAGAATTCGTCTGGACATACCCAACTCTGCTGATGCCGACTGGAAGATCGATATTCGTAAATCCACTGCCAGACCTCCGGTTTACCTACGCGACTGGCTGACCCGTCTTGCCGAAGCGACCCGTGGACGGGCGCGCCGAGCCTTTGCTCACAGAGGCAGGCCCACATTGCTTGGCAATAAACAGGTTGCCGAAGCCTGGAAGGTCGAGCGCCTCGCGAGCGGAATACGATACCGGATAGACAGCGATCATCCCGCGATAAGAGACGTCCTAGATGATGCGGGGGGGCTGCTTCCGCAGATCAGAGCGATGCTGCGAGTCATCGAGGAGACAGTCCCTGTTCAGAGGATATGGATCGATACGGCGGAAAACAGGGATACGCCCTGCACAGGCTTTGAGAAGACCCCGTCCAGTGAGGTCAATGAGGTTTTGATGGTCATGTACCGCAGCATGATCGAGAAAAAGGGATATTCGCCTTCTTCTGCCAGGGAGCAGCTTCGGACAACGGAGCCTTTTCATGCTTTCCCTTCATTGGTAGATGCCCTGCCCGACAATTTTTAAGGAGCTGCAACGAATGTCTGAAGACAACAAGTGGAGCATGGTCAAGTTTGTCCAAGAGATGATTGCGGACGAGCAGGGCAAGTCGGCGATTACACCTGCACTCATTTCGCAAAAGATCGACATGGTGCTAAGGATCATGCCGAACAAGGCTGAGGGGTTGGATCGCGAGGCCGTCACTGACGAACTGATCAGGCGGTTCAGTATCTGGGTCGGAAAGGAGTCCTCTCTTGTCGACATGGCCGGGCATATGCCTTGGTTGAGCAGCGAGATCAAGAAAGAATGGCGTTACTGGCGCCGCTACAGAGAGTGGCAGGAAAAGAAGTTGCCATGGAGTGCTGTGGAGGCACTCGATGAAACTACCGACAATGTTCTTTCCATGTTGGAAGATCCTAGGCGTGAAGGTCCCTGGGATCGTCGTGGCATGGTGGTCGGCCACGTGCAGTCGGGCAAGACCGGGAACTATACGGGGCTTATCTGCAAGGCGGCAGACGCTGGATACAAAATCATCATTGTGCTGGCAGGGCTTCACAACAACCTGCGTTCCCAGACTCAGATGCGACTGGATGAGGGGTTTCTCGGCTATGAAACCAGCCCCATAGAGGGAGAGGGGAACGTGGCCATTGGAGTTGGAAAAATTGACCCCTCTCCTTCATTGCGTCCCCAGTACGTTACCAATAGGACAGAGACTGGAGACTTCAATACCAAATTCGTAAAAAATCTTGGCGTCTCGCCGGAGCAGAAACCGTGGCTATTTGTCGTTAAGAAGAACAAGACGGTTCTGCAGCGTCTGCTGAAATGGATTCATAAGCATGTCGCAGAAACGACGGAACCGGAAACCGGTCGGCCCTTGGTAACCCATCTCCCGCTGCTGATCGTTGACGACGAGGCGGATCATGCGTCTGTGGATACTGGTGAGAAGGTAATGGACGAACATGGCCAGCCTGATCTCGAACATGAACCCACTGCGATCAATAGACTGATTCGCCAGATATTGCACTCCTTCTCAAGAAAGGCCTACGTCGGTTATACGGCCACACCATTTGCAAATATCTATATCCACGAACAGGGCGAGACAGCAAAGGAAGGGCCCGATCTTTTCCCCGCAGCATTCATTACCAATTTGTCTGCGCCGTCCAGCTACATCGGCCCGTCTAGGGTGTTCGGACTGGCAGGAGAAAATGGACGCCTCGGCACTCTTGATCTGGTTCGTCCAGTCACGGATCACTGTTCCTCTGATGGAAAGGGCGGTTGGATGCCTGTCGGCCACAAAAGCAATTACGTGCCTTCCGACATCATGCCTCCTTCGCTGGTCGAGGCAATACAGGCATTCGTACTGGCATGTACCATTCGCCAGTTGCGGGGGCAGGGTGCCGAGCACAGCTCGATGCTAGTACACGTCACGCGATTCAATCTGGTTCAGCAGCATGTACACGGGCAAGTTCGTAATTACATCATGCAGTTGAAGCAGCGGCTCAGAAGACGCATTGACCATGAAGGAGTGTTGGCTGAGCTGCGCAGTCTGTGGGACAGAGACATCCGAGCGACAAGTCACGAAATTGAAACGCAGATGGGAGAGGACTATCGGCGCAAAGCCGAAGACTGGCTCGAGATAGAGCGAGTGTTACCTGATCTGCTGGAACAGATTGATGTGCGCATGATTAATGGCACTGCAAAAGATGCTCTGGACTATGTTGATAGCGCCACAGGGCTGAAAGTCATTGCAATTGGAGGAGACAAGCTGGCTCGAGGGCTTACGCTTGAAGGCCTGTGTGTCAGCTATTTTCTTCGCGCTTCCAAAATGTACGACACGCTGATGCAAATGGGTCGATGGTTTGGCTATCGACCGGGTTACCTAGACTTGTGTCGTCTCTATACCACGACGGATCTGGTTGAATGGTTCGAGCACATCGCCGACGCAGCGGAAGAGTTGAGAGCCGAATTTGACTTCATGATGGAAAGCGGCCTGACACCACGTCAGTATGGTCTCAAGGTCGTCTCTCACCCGGTGTTGATGGTGACTTCGCCCCTGAAAATGAGGACCGCCAAAACCCTGCATCTGTCTTTCAGTGGAGATATTGTCGAGACGGTCAGCTTCTTCAAGGACTCCAACCTACTCGAACAAAATATCGCGGCTTTCAACTCCCTCGTATGCGCCATGGGTAAGGGATCACCGATTCTTCCGCAGAGTCGAAACGGTCGGAGCGATAGCTGGAACGGTGTGAGTTGGAATGGTATCGAGGCACAGTCTGTCGTTGATTTTCTGAGGGCGTACCAGACGCATCCGGATTCCCGAAAAGTGAGAAGTGATCTGCTTGCGAATTTCATTGAGGAAATGAGCAGGTCGGGCGAGCTTACCTCTTGGACGGTTGCCGTTATTGGTGGTGGTGTTGCTAGAGCTGAGGATGTTGCAGGCTTTTCGGTAAAGCGAATGAAGCGGCAAAACAAGTCTAAAGAGGCTGATCATAAGTATTCGATAGGTCGTTTGCTTTCTCCTCAGGATGAAGCTCTTGATCTTGATGAATCTTCATGGAATGCCGCACTTGAGTGGACTCGTACAGACTGGAAACCTGACCCTGGCCGTTCCAGAGGCAAGGAGTTGCCTGAGATACCAAGCGGACCTTGCATCAGGCGTGTTCGTGGTCAGGGACGTGGGAAAGTAGCACCACATCCCGAAAGAGGGCTTCTGCTTATGTACCTTCTCGACCCAACGGAATCTAAAGTCTTGGGAGTTGATGTACCTGTAGTTGCATTTGCAATCAGCTTTCCTTCCAGTAATTCGGGAAAATCGGTGCCCTATGTCGTCACTAATCTCATGTGGGAGCAGCAACAATAATGGCGGCAGTGACTAGTTGCGAGTTGCTTGGTATCTGGCGGGCTCTTCCCGGAAACGCGTCTGCTCCAGGATGGCGGTCGATTGATCTCTTTCAGAAAGCAACAATCAGGGTCAAGGCAGCCAGACATGCGCCGGGAAATGAAGAGGCGGTTCTGGTCGGTTTTGCAAACTGCAGAACAGCGCCTACTTCGCAGTTGCCTCAGGGGCAAGGATTTCGCATTGAAAATGTCGGGTTGGGTGAGGCCGCAGGTGAACATCATTGGCTTGCCATTGTTCGTCAACCTGAAGGTAGCCTAGAGCTGTTTGCAGCCGTAGTTTCCGACCTATGCGGACTGCTGGATTCCGGCATTGGTTGCACCGAAGAACTTGTATATCAGCGACTGCTTGGAAGAGTGCGCGGGTGGCAGGAATTCATGCGCAAAGGACGAGAGGGGCTGGGGCTTGAAGCTGAGCTGGGGCTTGTTGGTGAGCTCTGTTTACTGCGGCAGCTGATTGATGAAGGCGTGCTACTTTTCTCGGCAGTGCAAGGGTGGAAAGGGCCGCTCGATGGGCTTCATGACTTTCAAATTGGTATGGGGGCGATAGAGGTTAAGTCCACAATGGCGACGGAAGGCTTTCCGGTGAGGATTGCCTCACTGGACCAACTCGACGAGTCTCAGTGTCCGCCACTATTCCTTGCCGCACTACGCTTCGGATCAGCGGATTCGGGAATGTCACTTCCCGAGTTTGTGGAGGATCTGCGCTGCCTACTGGAGCCTGATCCCGCAGCGACCAGGCTTTTCGAACAGGCACTTCACCAGGCTGGGTATCTGGATATGCAGGCAGAGAACTACAGTCGTCGCTTTTCGCTGAGTGAGATAAGGATGCATCTCGTTGATGCGGAATTCCCGAGGCTGACGCCTTTCAGCATCTCGACAGCCATTCGTCGAGCGCAGTACGAGCTCGACTTGGCATTGATACCGGCTGATAACCATCCTCTGGCGGATGTGCTTGAGCAACTTGGAGTCATTTGATGGAACTTGTGGATTTTTTGCGGGACACCCAAGCATCGGTCCGAGAAGAAATTGTGAAGGATGTTGCACCGGGGGAGCTCCCTGTGCCAGCAGAGGCTGTATTTACTGAACATGTGATGACTCATATGGCCGACGAAGGAATAACCTTTGAGCCAACAGTCTGTCATTACGGTGCCAAGGTCGGATCTTACAAGGTCAAAATCAGTGGCTACTCGGTCTCGGACACAACCGACGAACAGGGAAACCCTGACCGACTGGATTTGTTCGTGAGTCTCTACAAGGGACTTGAAGATATTGAAGATATTCCGGACCCTGAAATCGGTAGAGCGGCCAAGCAAGGGCTGCATTTTCTCAAGTTTTGCGCCACGGGAAAGCTTTCAAAGGAACTTGATGAAACGAACGAGGCTTATCCGCTCGTCACGGAAGTTGAGCGTATATTCAAAACTCTGGATAGCATCCGGATTTTCGTAATTACTGATGGTCAGGTTAAGACAAGGAACTATGCACCCCAGGATATCGAGGGCAAACAAATTCGCCTTGAGGTCATGGATATTCAGCGTTTGTTCAACCATTGGCAGCAGGGGCGGCCGCGGGATGAACTGGTGGTCAACTTTCAGGACCTCTGTGGTACGGCATTGCCGAGTGTATGGGTCCCCGGGGCGGGCGATGATGAATACGACTATGCCCTGACGGCAATTCCTGGCGAGGCTCTGCGCTTTATCTACGAGAAATACGGGCCGCGCATTCTTGAAGCAAACGTACGTTCATTCCTGGGGGTTGGCAGCAGAGGGGTAAACAAGGGAATCCGTGACAGTTTGCGGCATAACCCAGATCGATTCATGGCCTACAACAATGGCATTGTTGTTGTAGCCGATGCTGCCAAGCTGGACCGTACATCAGACGGATCAACTGGCATTCTATGGCTTCAGGGAATGCAAATCGTCAATGGGGGACAGACCACAGCCTCCATCTACTTCGCCAAGAAAAAAAGCCCCGATATAGATCTTGGCAATGTCCGAGTTCCTGCGAAGATTATCGTGCTCCGGAATGGTCAGGGTGATGACGAGGAATTGATCTCGAATATCTCTCGCTATGCCAATAGCCAGAACGTTGTAAAGCAATCAGATCTTTCAGCAAACAAGCCATTTCACCGAGAGCTGGAAAAGCTATCCATGCGCACATATTGCCCAGATGGTGTGGGACGCTGGTTCTATGAGCGCTCGGCTGGCAGTTACAAAGTGATGCTCGAAAAAGAGGCGACCACGGTTGTTCAAAAGAAAAAGCTGCAGGTAGCAATTCCCCCCTACCGCAAGATCACCAAACCGGATCTGGCAAAGTTTTTGTTCACTTGGGAGCAGAAGCCCCACGTTGTAGGGCTGGGCAGTCAGAAAAACTTTCAGGCCTTCATGGATGAGCTAGGAGAGCGGGAAAATGCTGGAGTGGATGTGATTCCGGATCAACACCAGTTCAAGGATATGATTGCAAAGGCCATTTTGTTCAAGTCTGCTCAGAAGGTGATCAGGCCTCTGTTCCCAGCATTTCAGGGCAATATCACTGTGTACACGGTCTCGGTTCTTGCACTTAAACTCGGACATAATCTCAACCTTCACCACGTTTGGCAGGCTCAGGCCATTTCACCTGAACTACAAAGACAGTTGGCTACTTGGGCCCATGAAGTAAATGAAGCGCTTCACCGTGGTGCGGGTGGGAGGATGATTTCCGAATGGGCCAAGAAGCTCGAGTGTTGGTTGCAGGTCAAGGAATTCCGATATTCAGAAGCGGATACCGATATTCCGGAGATATCCTGAATTACCCTATGTAAGTTTCAGGTCTCTCAAGAGCGCCTTACGTTCCGGCCTCACTGTAACCTTGGTAAGTAAGGCCGAACTTCGCTGTCGTTGGTATGCCTAAAAAGCCCGTAATAGTTAGGCCATTTGCAGGATTCTCGGATGGGAGCGGATGATCTTGGACGATTAAAAAGCCGGCTTGTGGCCGGCTTTCTTAAGCTCTAAATCACCCCGCCAAAAGCCCTTGTCTCAATCACTGCCAGTACATCCCGCACATCCTGCAGCAACAACCGGGCGGTATTGGTCACTGTGCCAATATCCTTGTCGCTTGAATCTCGCAACGTAGTGCAGGCCATCAAATTCAGGTAGTCGAGGGTAGTGCGCAAACGCTCGCTGGCGCATGCATGTAGATCCGCTAAAGGCGCATGGCTATCGACAAACAGTACAGGCGTGTCGCTGGCGATTGGCGTCAGCGGGATAAAGCGTTGGGGCTCATCTTGAGTCTTCATGGCATTGCTCCTCGTATCGGAAAATACGGCTGCCATTCGCTGCGAATCGAATTGGGTGGCAGCTATGCGCGGGTTCGCAGACCGAAGATACGAGAACTCGGCAGATCCGAAGATCTCCCGCACACAGCCGCCATAAGAAAACTCAGGACGCGATGGGCGACCAATGTTTTATGGGGGGCTTAGATTAATCGTATCTGTTGGGCTGCGAAACCCTGTCTCTGACCGAAATCAGCAGACCTGAAAACTATAGGTGTGGGGTGGATTAGGAACAACGGCAGGGCTGTAGGAAAGCTCTCGATTGTAGGTAGGGCGAGGCTGAGTCGTTGATCCTGTTGCGAACGGGATGCTTGCAATAACTCCGTAGCAGTTACCGCAGGTCCAGGCCGTGGCGCCATTCAGCCGTTGAGGTGTAGCTGGATAATCGGGGTGTGCCGGTTTGGGGGCGCTGCGCGCCCCATCGCAGCCTCGCGGGCTCGGCAGCGGCTACAGGGCGTAAGACTTTGCTATCCTGCGCGCCTTTTACCCATTGCAAGGAGCGCAGGCATGACCCAGTCCGTTGGTGGCTGTAGGCGAGTAGGGACAGGGAAGTGGGGTGGTGTGTCTCGCCTGGGGCATTTTCTATTTCGGTTGGCGCCGGCGCTGTTTGTGGGTTTGGCGCTGAGTGTGCCGACGGCCAGCGCCAACCCGGTCACCACCTATCGCGGCACGCTCGGCGATACGCCGGTGGAGCTGGCGCTGGTGTATGACTCGCAATATGGCGGCGGGATGTCCGGCTATTGGTTTAGCGGGGCCGAGCGCTTGCCGATGCCTTTGGAGCTCACGCCGTATCGCCCGGACAGGGGGCTGTTGATCAATATCATGGATAACCCGACCTTGCCGGCGGCGGCTGTGTCGTTGCAGCCTTTTGCCGAGGGGGCCGAGGCGTTGCAGGGGGCCTTGGTCGATTTGCGCACGGGGGGGCAGCAGCCGTTGCGGTTGCAGCGGGTGATGCGTTTTGGCGGGAGTCAGCGGGAGGCCTTTGACGGTGAGTTGTTGCAGCCGGCGGCCGACCAGCAGTTCTATTTCAGTGTGCATGCCGTGCGCAATGCCGGGGAGGACAGGGGGCGGGTGGACAACATCCGGGTGCTGAGCCGGGCCACCGGCGAGGTGGTGCAGGAGGTGGGCGGGCAGTGGTGCATGGCTCCGACCGGGACCCGCACCCTGACCTTCGAGCATTTCGATGCCGATTCCACCCTCGATTTCCAGGTGCAGGGCTACAGCTTGAACGGCCCGTACGGCAGTGTGCTGTGCGCGCCGACCCAGTATTACCTGTACCACCCACAGACCCAGGCGTATCTGCGCCATCCGCAGCTGGAGCAGTTGGCCGCCGAGGGCACTGTGCGCTTTGCGGGCGGGCAGATGGAGTTCAGCAAGCAGGACTTTATCAACTTCAGTGCGGGCACCCAGCGTAGGGACTATTACCGCGTGATCAGCCCTGACCGGCTGGAATTCATTCAGTCTGGCGAGGAGCGTTTCTGATGCGGCGGGTTAATGTCTTTCGCGGGCTGGCGGCGTTGTTGCTGGTGTCGTGGCTAGTGCCGGCGCAGGCGGCCCATGGGGTGTATCAGGGCACCTTGGGCAAGCAGGCCATTGTGCTGACACTGGGCAGCCAGAATGCGCTGTACCAGGGGACCTATGCCTACCAGCGCTATCGCACGCCGATCCGCCTCAAGCCTACCTTCAGTTTCAGCAACAAAGTGCTGGCCATGGACGAGCTGGACGAGCAGGGCCTGCCGGTGGCGCGCTTGCAGTTCAACGAGCTGATGGTCAGCCGCCAGAGCGAGCAGGTGCGCGGCAGTTGGACCAGCTATCGCACCGGCAAGACCTTGCCCATCGCCTTGAAGCTGGTGGCGCTGGTGGACTCGGACCGTTCGTGGCCGCAGCCGAACACCACGCTGTTGCAGAGCGCGTCGACCAAACGCTGGTATTTCCAGGTGCCGATGCAGGGCAATGACCAGCGGATAACGGCGATCGAGGTGGTGGACAAGGCCAGCGGCAAACCGCTGCAGACCCTGACGCTGGCGGCGCCGGGTTGTCTGTATCAAGGGGTGGATATGTTGCAGGTGCAGGCGGAGGGGGAGAGCCTGCGGCTCAGTTTGAGCGACTGCAAGTTGCCGGGGTTTCAGTGGAATGAGGGGAGTGGGCGGTTTGAGGCTTTGCCTTGAGCTGGGCTCGGTTTTGTAGGTTGGCCTGGGTGTTTATTCAGATAGGCCGTGCTTGCAGGTTTGGCGACTGCTTTGCAGTCGGTCGCAGCCTCGCGCTGCTCGGCAGCGGCTACAGGGGTGGTGTCAGCTCGCGTTGCATGATCAGGGTGCGTTCTTCGCCGTGGTGTTGCTCGCGCAGGGTGTGAAAGCCCAGGTTGGCGTAGAAGCCTTCGGCGGTGATCGAGGCGGGCACGGTCAGCTGGGTGAGGCCGGCGCCCAGGGCCTGGCGTTCGAGCTCGGCCATCAGTTGGCGACCCACGCCCTGGCCTTGCCGTGCGGGGGCGACGAAGACCGAGCGCACTACATGGCCGTCGAGGCTGGCGGTGCCGACGATTTCGCCGGCCGCCTGGGCTACGAATACCTGGCGTTTGCTCAATAACTGGCGCACGGCGTGCGGGCTGAAGTTTTCCTGCACCTGGGCGATTACCGCGGCGGGGTAATCCTGGGCGTTGCTGGTCTGCAGGGCGGCGATGATCAGGCGGCTGATGGCGTCGGCGTCCTGCGCGTGGGCGGGGCGGATTTCACAGTCCATGTGGGGCGTCCTTTGAGGGGTAGGTCTGGACACTAGCCTTGGTGGGGATTGTTCGCTAGGGGGTGTTTACCAGCTGCCATAGGGAATGCCGTATTGCTCTATATAGCGCTTGGACTTCTCGCTGACCTTATAGGCGTAACGCCCATTGTTTTTTCCTTGGTCCGGTCCTAATGGTTCAACTTCTGCTTGGGCCCGGGCTACTTTGACAGGGTGACGGCATTCATCCCTTACCCACACCTGGACGATGCCGCCAGGGGCCAGGCCTAAATAGACTGATGCCATATAGCGGGCAGTCTGATGCGGAGTCTCCGGGCAGCGTCGGTTGGTCGAGGTCCACATGATTTTTCGGGCTTCTTCCGGGATATCGACCCAGGCGCGATAAGTCTGTGGCTCTACGATGGATTGCCAGCGGACATAAATTCGCTTGGGAAGGTCTGCGCCAACTACCGATTTACCGTTGCCTCCAACTCCACCACTCCATCCTCTGGCCCACTCTTTGTCGTAACCCATGTCGCCACCCGCAGCGGAGCCGCCACCGGTACGAGTGAATAGTTTGCCGTTGATGTCCTCAACGGCGCTGTCCTCGACCCAGACTTTCATGTAGTACGGCTCGACGAAGCCAAGCTCCCACCAGGGATCTTTGGGGGCGTTTTTTCCGGATAGCGGGTCGGTCTGACAGCCAGTCAACAGCAGTGCGCCAAGCAGGGCGATGAATGCTCTCATTACCAAAGCGTCCAGTCAGGTATGTGAGTGGACGTGATTATTGAACAGCGCACTTTCGATACCAGAAGGGCTCTGCCTACCAACTGCCATAGGGAATGCCATATTTCTCTATGTACCGCTTGGAGTTCTCGGACAGGGGGTAATAGTGCCCGTTTGATTTACCCAGGTGTGGTCCCAGCGGTTCAATCTCAGCTTGGACGCGGGCGACTTTGATCGGGTGACGGCATTCGTCTCTTACCCAAACCTGAACAATTCCACCTGGCGCGAGCCCCAGATTGACCGAGGCCATGTAGCTGGCGGTTTGTTCTGGAGTTTTTGAGCAACGACGGTCGGTCGCCCTGCGCATGATCTGTCGGGCATCTTCCGGAATATCAATCCATACCTGATAGGCTTGCGGTTCAACCACCGATTGCCAGCGCACGAAAATGCGTTTGGGCAGGTCGGCACCGACCACGGATTTGCCAGCGACCCCGACTCCAGTCCATCCCCTTGCAGACTCCCGGTTGTCCTCGGGTTGTCCGCCTGCTGCAGTTCCGCCGCCGGTGCGGCGAAACAGTTTTCCATTGATATCTTCTACCGCGCTGTCTTCAACCCAGACTTCCATGTAATTGGGCTCGGTGAAACCGAGATCCCACCAGGGACTTTTGGGGTCGTTTTTTCCGGATAGGGGATCGGTGGTCAGGCAGCCACTTAGTAGCAGTGTGCTCAGCAGGGCGATGAATACTCTCATTACCAAAGCGTCCAGTCAGGTACGTGAGGGTGTTGCACACGCACGGCATCCACCGTGGGGGCATTGATATAGACGACTTTAAGGCTGCCGCCATCCTGTTTACCAAACGGGTGGTTCCAGTGGGCCGAAAGATGGATATAACGCAGCTTGAGCATGATCTCCTCAACTGGAGTCGTACTGTAGTCACCGGCGACAAATCTGTCACAAAGGGCTTGAAGCTCTTGCGGGATGGTGTAGTCCGGATCTTGTTCGTCGATGGCCTTGAAGCGTATGCCATTCTCCTTGGCCAATTCATACATCACACGGAGATACACTCTCGATAGTTTGTTGCTCATTGGCCTGTTGAGCTGTAAGCCGACATACACCCGCTTTTGTCGTAAACCAAGACGGTCCTGTCGATCTTGCGGTAGAACCATCGGCGCCGGTGTGACGATTTCCAGCCATTGTGCGGGCCAGCCCTTGGCCAGCCAGCGCGATTTTGCCTGTACCGCGTCTCGGTAAATCGAGGTCTGGGTTACATCAGTATCGAGTGGCACCTCCAGTGCCTGCATTGGGCTGACCAGTACACACTCCTGTACCTCATCCAGATAACCGCCGCCGATATCCGAATGCGCGCCGGGCAGGGTGATTTCCACATGGTCGGGTTTGACCCGGCTCAGGGCAAAATTGGCGCGGTACTCGTCACGGGCAACAAGTTGCACCACCGAGCGAAAGTAGCGACGGTCGAGGTGCAGCTTGATACCTGGGGTCATGGCGCTGCGCACATTACCTAGATTGCTTAGCCCGGCAACCGACGGCACCGTATCGAACAGGCCGATAAAACCCATATCAACATCGTGGCCGTACTGCCGGTTGAAACGGAGGCTGAAGGCCTTGGAGTGGTCGTGCAGGATCAGTTCAAGCGGCCCCAGCCAGCGTACAACTTCATTGGCGAAATGCCGGGCTGCTGCGGCACCTCGGCTAAAGCCGAAAGCATCGAAGGTCAACGAGGATATTTCACTGTCGGGATATTGCTCGAAGAAAAATGCAATACGTTCCTTGATCTCACGGAATGCCTTCTGCACACATCCTGCGACTCCTGTGTCGCCACGCCCCGTACCTGAGGTGATCAGGCTGTCTTTCTTGCCCGTCTGCGTACCGATACCCTCAAGATAAATTGCAAAGGAGGCTCGCTTTTGCAGGCCCATACCTTCGGGCTCTTGTGTGGAATAGTACAAATCACTCAACCGCTTAACATTGCTCACATCATTCCCATAACTACTCTCCGGATCCCTCATATACGGCTTGCAGCTGCCATCGATATCCCTGGCTTCAATGGCATGCTGCGCGCCGCAAATCTGGCCCATGGCCGAGTTGCTGGCGTTGTTGCCGGTGCCGTCGAAGAACACACCGATGCGCAGCGCCACCTGGACCTTGTCGGGCGGTGGTGCGGGCTCTTTGGCGTATTTCTCATACTGGGCCCAGAGCTGTTCGCCGTAGCTGGGTTGGTCGGTCTCTGCGGCGCGTTCGGCGGGGCTCTGGTTGGGATTGGCGGGCCGTAGAAGATTGGGCATCGGCCCGGGTCCGTTGCTGGCCATGGCAGGTCCTGGTTCAGGCGAAAGGGGCGCTGGAAACCGTACCGGGAATGGCGGGGCAGGGATTTAGGAGGAATCTGCAAGCGTCGACGCAGTGGCTGATTTGGTTGTAGGAACGATTGATTGCCGGGATGTTTTTGTTGCCTGGGCGGGCGCTATCGCGAGCAAGCTTCGCTCCTACAGAAGAGCGTTTGCTCGCGATTGCGGGTTCAGTGCCAGGCGCCGAGTGCTCCGAGGCTGAGCATCACCGCCGCCAGCATCCCCACCAAGGCAAACAACTGCTGCAACCGCGGCCCCGCCAGGTAACGGGCGACCTGGCGGCCGGCGATCAACCCCAGCACTGCGCCAATGGCGAAGGGCGCGCCCACTGCCCAGTGCATCACACCGCTGAGGCTGGCGGTGATCACGCTGCCGGCGGACACCAGGGCGATCACCGCCAGGGAGGTGGCGACGATGCTTTTGCTGTCCAGGTTGGTGTAGCGGGTCAGCGCCGGGATGATCACGAAGCCGCCGCCGACCCCGAGCAGCCCGGAGAGCAGCCCCGAGAGCAGGCCGGTGACGGTCAGCGCGCGGGCGCAGGGCAGGGTCCAGCGCAGCCGGCCCTGCAAGGGGTTGAGCACGCAGGGCTGGAAGGCCGCGCGGGGTGCCGGCTGGCCGTGGCGCAGTTCGCGGCTGGCCTTGAGCAGGATGCGCCCGCAGGCGTACAGCAGCACCGCGGAAAACAGCAGGGCCAGCGGCAGGTTCGGCAGGCGGTGGGCCAGCCACAGGCCCACGGGCGCCATGAGGATGCCGATGGCGGCGACAAAGCCGGCGGCGCGGTAACGAACGATGCCTTCGCGCAACCCCAGCACCGCGCCCACGGCGGCCGCCAGGCCCACCGCGAGCAGGCCGATGGGCGCGGCCTCGACCATGCTCAGGCCGAGGCCGAACACCAGCAGCGGCACTGCGAGAATCCCGCCGCCGGCCCCGGTCAATGCCAGGATCGCGCCGATCAGTGCGCCGAGGCCGGCGCCCAGCAAGCTGTACTCACTCATGATTCCGGCAGGTCCGTCACCAGGCTTGGCCGCGCCAGCCACTCATGGCCCTTGAGCATGCCACGCCAGTACAGCGGCGGCAGGATGCGTTCCTTCAGCCACCAGGCGCGGCGGGTCGGCTGGCGACCGTCCAGCAGCCAGGCCGGAAAGCTCGGCGCGACCTTGCCGCCGTAGGTGAACTCGGCAAGGACGATCTTGCCGCGCTCCACGGTCAGCGGGCAGGAGCCGTAGCCGTCATACTGGGCCCGGGTCGGCAGGCGCTTGAGGTTCACCAGCACGTTGGTGGCCACCACCGGCGCCTGCTTGCGCGCCGCCGCCGCGGTTTTCGCGTTGCTGGTATTGGTCCCGTCGCCCAGGCCGTGGATGTTGCTGTAGCGCTTGTGCCGCAGGCTGTGCGGGTCGACGTCGATCCAGCCGGCGGCGTCGGCCAGCGGGCTGTTGCGGATAAAGTCCGGGGCGGTCTGCGGCGGCACCACGTGCAGCATGTCGAAGGGCAGCTCGACGCGTTCCTGCTGGCCATCGGCACCGTTGCGGACGAAGGTCGCCCGCTTACCGGGGCCGTCCACCGCTACCAGGTTGTGGCCGAAATCCAGGGCGATGTCGTATTTCTTCACGTACTCCATCAGCGCCGGCACGTAGTCCGGTACGCCGAACAGCACGCCGCCGGCATTCAGGAAACGGGTGTTGATCTGCCCCAGCCGGCCGTTGCGCAGCCAGTGGTCGCAGGACAGGTACATGGCCTTCTGCGGCGCGCCGGCGCATTTGATCGGCATCGGCGGCTGGCTGAACAGCGCCTGGCCCTGCTTGAGGTTCTGCGCCAGTTGCCAGGTGTAGGGCGCCAGGTCATAGCGGTAGTTGGAGGTCACGCCATGCTTGCCCAGGGTTTCGCTCAGGCCGTCGATGGCGTTCCAGTCGAGCTTGAGGCCCGGGCAGACGACCAACTGGTCATAGCCCAGCACACGATCGTCGTTGAGTACCAGGGCGTTGTGCTCCGGCTCGAAGCTGCTCACCGCCGCCTGAATCCACTTCACCCCCTTGGGGATCAGCGAGGCCATGCTGCGGGCGGTGTCTTCGGCGCGGAACACCCCGGCGCCGACCAGGGTCCAGCCGGGCTGGTAATAGTGGGTGTCGGCCGGGTCGATGATGGCGACGTCCAGGTGCGGTTCGCGGCTGATCAGGCTGGACGCGGTGGCAATGCCGGCCGCGCCGCCGCCGACGATCAGCACCTGGTGGCTGCCGTTGACGGCTCGTGGGATGGGGGAAATCGGGCGCATGGCAGCGTCTCCTGGTGGAGTGGCGTTATAGGATTTAAAGGGCGTTCAGCGGGATCTTCAGGTAGCTCACGCCGTTGTCGTCGGGCTCGGGGAACTGGCCGCTGCGCATGTTGACCTGCACCGACGGCAGGATCAGCACCGGCATTTCCAGGGTGGCGTCGCGGGCTTCGCGCATGCGCACAAAGGCGTCTTCGTCGATCCCTTCATGAATATGGATATTGTGGGCGCGCTGTTCGGCGACCGTGGTCATGTATTGCAGTTCGCGGCCGTTGGGCAGGTAGTCGTGGCACATGAACAGCCGGGTCTGCGCTGGCAGGGCGAGGATCTTGCCGATGGAGCGGTACAGGGTGCGCGCGTCGGCGCCGGGGAAGTCGCAGCGGGCGGTGCCGTAGTCGGGCATGAACAGGGTGTCGCCGACAAAGGCCACGGTCTCTTCACCAACCTGTACCAGGTAGGTCATGCACGCCGGGGTATGGCCGGGGGTGTGCAGGGCGCGGGCCTGGAGGTTGCCGATGGCGAAGCGGCTGTCGTCTTCGAGCAACACGTCGAACTGGCTGCCGTCGCGGGCAAAGCCCTGGCCTTCGTTGAACAGCTGGCCGAACACCTGCTGCACCACGGTGATCTGGTTGCCGATCGCCACCCGGGCGCCGAGCTGGGCCTTGAGGTAGGCCGCGGCGGACAGGTGATCGGCGTGCACGTGGGTCTCGAGGATCCAGTCGACCTGGGCGTCCAGTTCCCGTACCCGGGCAATCAGTTTGTCGGCGGACTCGGTGCGGGTGCGGCCGGACTTGGGGTCGTAGTCCAGCACGCTGTCGATCAGCGCGCAGCGCCGGGTGTCGAGGTCCATCACCAGGTAGCTGATGGTCCACGTCTGGCTGTCAAAAAAGGCTTCTACGCACAGCGATGCGCCGATGATCATGGGGTTCTCCGAACAATAGGGTGACGTCGGCCAAGGCGGGCAGTCGTCCCTTGGACTGTCAATAAGCGTGCCAACCGGCGCGCGCTGCTTTTACCGCCCATTCATTGAATTCAAAGGCCTGGGGTGGGCGTTCTGGCTGTCACTGTCAATTGTAGGTGGCAGTCGATTGGCAGTTTCTGGCAGGAAATGGCAGAACCCGGGCCCATGGTTTAAGCTGCCGCGCAACGCCCAGGAGTTGCCATGCCCCAGTCCCCGAATGCCCTCGCCAATCCTGAAATGTTAGCCCTGATGTCCTATCTGGAGCATGACGCGCAGCCGACGATCCTGTTAGACACTGACTACAACATTCTCGCCGCCAACACCGCCTACCAGCGCCAGTTCGGTGTCGAGGGCAAACCCCATGTCGGCGCCAAGTGCTATCGGGTGTCCCACCAGTTCGCGGTGCCGTGCGACCAGGCCGGCGAGCATTGCCCGATGCGCAAGGCCTTCGAGACCCGCCTGCCGGAGCGCCTGCTGCATATCCATCACACCCCGCGCGGGCCGGAGCATGTGGATGTGGAGTTGCGGCCGATCCTCGGCGACACGGGGCAGGTGGTGGCTTACGTCGAGCGCCTGAGTTCGGTGGCGGTGGCCTCGGTGCAACCGCAGCAGAAGGGGCTGGTGGGGCGTTCACCGGCCTTCAATGCGGCCTTGAGTGCCCTGCAGCGGGCGGCGCCGTCGCAGATCCCGGTGTTGTTGCAGGGCGAATCCGGCACCGGCAAGGAGCTGTTCGCTCGCGCGCTGCATGACGGCAGCCCACGTGCCGGCGGGCCGCTGGTGGTGGTCGATTGCACTGGCCTGACCGAGTCGCTGCTGGAGAGCGAACTGTTCGGTTACGAGAAGGGCGCCTTCACCGGCGCCCTGCAACGCAAGATCGGCCTGGCCGAGGCGGCCCATGGCGGCACCCTGTTTCTCGACGAGATCGGTGAAGTGCCGCTGGCGATGCAGGTCAAGCTGCTGCGGTTGATCGAGTCCGGCAGCTTTCGCCCGGTGGGCAGCCTGCGCACCGTGCATTCGGACTTTCGCCTGGTCTCGGCGACCCACAAGCCGCTCAAGGAAATGGTCGCCGCCGGCACCTTCCGCCAGGACCTGTACTACCGCATCAGCGCCTTCCCGATCCGCCTGCCGGCCCTGCGCGAGCGCAGCGACGACCTGCCGCTGCTGATCGACAGCCTGCTGCAACGCCTGGCGCCGGGCGCGGTGCCGCGGGTCGCGCCGCAGGCCCTGGAACGCCTGGGCCTGTATGCCTACCCGGGCAATATCCGCGAGCTGCGCAATATTCTCGAACGGGCGCGTTTGTTCAGCGACGACGGGGTGATCCGCGTCGAGGACCTGCCCGAGGAGTTGCGCGAGGGCAGCGCCGCCACAACGCCGCCGAGCCGGCGCCGCGCGGGCAAGGACCTGGAACAACTGGCCCATGCCCTGGAAGTGTTCGAAGGCTCGCGCAGCGAACTGGCCAAGGCCCTGGGCCTGAGCGAGCGCACCCTGTACCGACGCCTGAAGGCCCTGGGCATTTCCTGAACCACGCCATATCCCGGCCCCGCGCAATGCCTGTGTAGCCGCTGCCGCAGGCTGCGATCGAGCGGAACGCTCGCGGCGATCCTGCTGGTGCTGGAGACCCTTCGGGTCTATCGCAGGCTGCGCCAGCGGCTACAGGGATATGCGCGTCCCTCGACATTCCGGCCCTGCTCAATGCCTGTGTAGCCGCTGCCGAAGGCTGCGATCGAGCGGAACGCTCGCGGCGATCTTGCTGGCGCCGGAGCCCCTTCGGGCCTATCGCAGGCTGCGCCAGCGGCTACAGGGATGCGGCGATCCCCTCGACATTCCGGCCCCGCGCCATGCCTGTGTAGCCGCTGCCGCAGGCTGCGATCGAGCGGCACGCTCGCGGCGATCTTGCTGGCGTAGGAGACCCTGCGGGTCTATCGCAGGCTGCGCCAGCGGCTACAAGGGCAATGCCGGGCACGATAATGGAGCCGTGCTCATGCTTTGTGTAGCCGCTGCCGAAGGCTGCGATCGAGCGGCACGCTCGCGGCGGTCTTGCTAGCGCCAGAGACCCTTCGGGTCTATCGCAGGCTGCGCCAGCGGCTACAGGGATGCGTTTCGGCGGTAAGGGTGTATTAGCCCAGGGCACGATGGCGATGCGCCGTGGTCGTAGTTTCTGCCCGCCTTTTTTCGACGTCACGCCAGTGGCGCCGGGCCTTTGAGGAGTCGCCATGAGCCAGGATCTACTCGCCACCGAAACCAATCGCCGGCAGTTGCAGCAGATCATTTCCGGACTGTCCGACGGGGTCATCCTGCTCGAGGCGGACCGGCGCATTGTCTGGGCCAACGAGGCGGCGCTGGCCATGCACGGGGTCGAGGAGATCGCCGAGCTGGGCGCCGACGACCAGCAATACGCCGAGCGTTTCGCCCTGCGTTATCGCAACAACCACCCGCTGGCGCTGGACAGCTACCCGATCAACCGGGTCGCCGCCGGGGAAACCTTCAGCGATGTGGTGGTGGAGGTGCGCAGCGGCGAGGGCGAGGAAGAACGCACCTGGGTGCATCGGGTGCGCAGCATGATCCTCACCGACCGCGCCGGCGAGGTGGAATCCCTGGTGCTGATCCTCAGCGACGCCACCGAGTGGGCCAGCGCCGAACAGCGTTTCGAGAAGACCTTCAATTCCAACCCGGCACCGGCGGTGATCTGCCGCCTCAGCGACCTGCGCTACATCAAGGTCAACCAGGGC
Source organism: Pseudomonas sp. GW821-FHT09E12 (assembly GCF_059416085.1). NCBI lineage: Bacteria > Pseudomonadati > Pseudomonadota > Gammaproteobacteria > Pseudomonadales > Pseudomonadaceae > Pseudomonas > Pseudomonas sp. GW821-FHT09E12. Next base: position 390,235 of record NZ_JBWKOM010000002.1, read on the forward strand.
TTCCTGGAAATGACTGGATATGCCCGCGATCAGGTGATCGGCCGCTCGGTGTACGAAGTGGATGTGCTGGAGGGCGCCGAGCGCAAGGACCTGGCCATCGAACGCCTGAACCAGGGCGCGACCATTCCGCAGATGCAGGCCGAACTGCGCCTGCCCGAAGGCGGCAGCAAGCTGGTGATCGTTGCCGGCCAGCCACTGGATATCAACGAAGAAGACTGCATGCTGTTTTCCTTCATGGACCTGGAACCGCGGCGCAAGGCCGAGACCGCCCTGCGCCAGAGCGAGGAGCGCTTTGCCAAGGCGTTTCGCCTGACGCCGGTGCCGACCCTGGTCTGCGGTGCCGACAGCCAGCAGATCGTCGACGTCAACGAGGCCTTTCTCGACAGCACCGGTTATGTCGCCGAAGAGCTGCTGGGCAAGACCGTGGAAGAAGTCGGTTTCATCGCCAGCCCGCAGGCCTGCGCCAGCCTGTTCGGCGCCCTGGAGAAAAGCGCCGATGTGCGCAACGTCGACCTTCGGGTGGCGAAGAAGGGCGGCGAACTGCTCGACTGCGTGGTCTCGGCCGACACTGTGGATATCCAGGGCAAGCCCAGCTACCTGCTGGTGCTGATGGACATCACCGAGCGCAAGCGCTCCGAGCTGGAGCTGGTGTCGGCGATCGAGGAGGTGATGCGCGATGCCTCGTGGTTCAGCCAGACCCTGATCGAAAAGCTGGCCAATGTGCGCAGCGCCAACCAGGCCGAGCAGCCCAGTGCGTCTTTTACCGACCTGACCGCCCGCGAGCGCGATGTGCTGGGGCTGATCTGCGAGGGCCTGGCCGACAAGGAGATCGCCGCGCGCCTGCAACTGGCGCCTAGCACGGTGCGCAATCACGTGGCCACGGTGTATTCCAAGCTGGCGGTGCACAGCCGCGCCGAGGCCATCGTCTGGGCTCGCGAACGCGGGCTGTTCAGCGGCGACCGTCGCGGCAAGGCTCAGCGCTGACCGGTGCAAATGCACCAGTGCCACCAGTACAAATGGCGCTTCTGCGGCGTGACGGGGTTTCTTAGGCTGGGTGATGTGCGGTGCCGTGGCGGACACGGGCCGTGCACCGAACATCATCAGCTGAAGGAATGCACATGCGTAGCGAACAGATCAAAGGTGCGGTGGGCACGGCGGCCGGCAAGGCCCAGGGTGCAGTAGGCGAGCTGCTGGACGATCAGCAGATGCGCCTGGAGGGGGCGGCCCGCCAGGCCGCCGGGCAATTGCAGGAAACCTATGGCGATGCCCTGGACCGCGTCTCCCGCTTCGTCCGTAACAAGCCCATGGCCAGTGTCGCCATCCTCGCCGGGATCGGCCTGCTGGCCGGCCTGTTATGGCGTCGCCGCTGAGGAAGGCCTGGGTGATTTCCCGGGCGCAGTTGCGCCGCTACATCGAACAGGGCTTCGCGCCCCTGGCCTGTGCCTTCAGCACCGGCTCCGACTCCACCTTCACCCTGCGGATCTACGAACCGCAGAGTGGCCGGGTCGACCTGGTGGTCACCGGCATCGACCCGCGGCTGCTTGAGACTGAGGCGGACGTGCTGGCGATGATCGAGGAGCTGCGGTACGAGTTGCGCAGCAACTCCATCAGCCTGCTGCATCTGTCCTGACCCCCGCCGACATGCTCTTCGTAGGAGCGAGGCTTGCCCGCGAAAAATGGCCAACGATAACGCGCGGGACCTGACGCAGCGCGTTGCCGTGAGGTTTTTTCGCGGGCAAGCCTCGCTCCTACGGGGATTACTTCAGCCCTTGGCGATCAGGCTCGGCCGGCAATCGAGGCTCAGGCGCGCGCCGCCGCGGTCGCTGCTGCCGACGTCGAGCTTGAAGCCGTGCAGGCTGACGATGGCGGCGACGATGGACAGGCCCAGGCCAAAGCCGCCGTGGGAGTTGCTGTCGTCGACCCGGTAGAAGCGCTGGAACACCGCCTTGCGCTCGGCCTCGGGAATGCCGGGGCCGGAGTCGAGGACTTCCAGGCGCGTACAGTCGCCATCCTCGACACCGCGCAGAATCACTTCGCCGCCCGGCGGGGTGAACTTGATCGAGTTGCTCAACAGATTGGCCAGGGCCTCGAACAGCAGGGCGCGGTCGCCGGTCAGGCTCGGCAGCGTGGCGGGCACATCCAGGGTCAGGGTCAGCTGGCCTTCCTCGGCCAGGGGCAAATAAAAGTCATACAGCTCGCGCAGCAGCGGCAGCGGGTCGAGTTCGACAAAGCCCGAGCGACGCTGGTGATCCTCGATCTCGGAAATCCGCAGCAAGCCGCGAAAACGCGCCATCAGCCGGTCGGCCTCGGCCAGCACCTGGTCCAGCTGCAAGGCTTCCGGCGTGCCCTCGACCGCCTGTTGCTGCATGCGGTACAGCTGGGCGCGCAGGCGGGTCAGCGGGGTGCGCAGGTCGTGGGCGATGTTGTCGCACACGCCCTTGACCTCGTTCATCAGCCGCTCGATGCGGTCGAGCATGGCGTTGACGATGGCCGCCAGCATGTCCAGCTCGTCGCGGCGGTTGGACAGCGGCAGGCGGTGGGTCATGTCGCCGGCGACTATCGCCTCGGCGCTGGCCTGTAGGGCGCGGATCCGCTGCAGCGGCCGGCGCCGGAGCAGGTGCCAGCCGGCGGCCCCGGGAATGATGGTCAGCGACACGCCCCACAGCAGCGCGTGGAGGATGATCCGCGTCACCGCGAACAGCGAGCCGTTGTCGCGCACCAGGATCAGCCAGCGGCCATCGCGGGTGTAGGTGGCCACCGCATCGCAACTGTCGCGGGGCAGGTTGGGGTCGTCGGAGTCGATGCAGCTCTTGAGCTCATGGATCTGCCCGTCCAGCGGCAGGTCGTCGGGGATCTCGCGGATCGGCCCGCTGAGGTAGTGGCGGCGCTCGTCGAACAGGCCATAGGCGTCGATGGCGCGCATGTCGAAGGTCATGCTGGTGGTCAGGGCCTCTTCCAGCTGCTCGCCCTGGAAGCGCGCGAACAGGTGCTGGCGCTGCATCAGCGAGTGCTTGGCCAGGCTTTCCAGATACCCGGACACCTCGTAGTACATGACGCCCATGAGGATGCAGCTCCAGGCCACGAACAGCGAACTGTAGAGCGCCAGCAGGCGGCTGCTGGAGGAGCGCCAGCCCTTAGAGGGGTTCAGCAATGACATAACCCGAGCCTCGCACGGTGCGGATCAGCGGGGTCATGCCGGGCGGATCGATCTTCTTGCGCAGGCGGCCGATATGCACGTCGATCAGGTTGGTGCCCGGGTCGAAGTGATAGCCCCAGACCTCCTCGAAAATCATCATCCGCGAGAGGATCTGGCCGGTGTTGCGCATGAGGAATTCCAGCAGCTTGTATTCGGTGGGCAACAGGCTCAGCAACTGGTCGGCGCGGGTCGCTTCGCGGCTGATCAGGTTCAGCTCCAGGTCGGCGACCCGCAGGCTGGTTTCGAATTCCTGCACCGTGCTCTTGCGCCGCAGCAGCACCTCGACCCGAGCCGCCATTTCGTCGGAGGCGAAGGGTTTGGTCAGGTAGTCGTCGCCGCCGGCGCGCAGGCCACGCACGCGCTCGTCGACGTCGGACAGGGCGCTGATCATCAGGATCGGCGTCGACACGCCGATGGTGCGCAGGGTGGTGACGATCGCCAGGCCGTCCAGCTCCGGCAGCATGCGGTCGAGGGTGATCAGGTCGTAGTCGCCGCTGACGGCGCGCACCAGGCCTTCGCGACCGTTGTCGACCCAATCCACGTCCAGCCCGTGGCTGCTCAGTTCGGCCACGATTTCGCGGGCTGTTACGGCATCGTCTTCGATGGTCAGAATGCGGGTCATAGGGGCTTACCTGATTGGGATTTCATGACACAGGCCGGCATTTTGCCAAGAAATGGCCGCGGGCTTTCTAAAAAATCTTTCATCTTCGCGCCAGTGCCCTGGCCAACGCAGGGTAGCAGGCGGGCCGGGTCGGGCATTCGTTGATATCATCCAGCTATTACTGGCTGGCAGGGACGCTACGCAATGCACCGACCTCATGACCTCGACTGGAAAGCCCTGGGCGTCTGCCTGTTGCTGCTGGCGGCGGCCCCGGCGTTCGCCGCCAATCAACCCTGCTCCGGCAAGAAGGGCGGGATCGCCGGTTGCGACGGCGAGCTGTTTTTGTGCAACGACGGCTCCATCAGCGGTTCCAAGAAGAACTGTTCCGCGCACTACGGCGACCCGGGCCAGGCCGCGCGTCCACAAAGCCTGTTGCGCAGCAGCGACGGCTGCTCCTGTGGCAGTGGCAGTTTCTGCACCGGGCCACGGGGCGGGGTCTACTGCCTGACCCCGAGCGGCAGCAAAAGCTACAAGCGCAAATAACCCGCGCAGACACCGATTGGACAGCCCCGGGCGCCTCTACTAGCGTTGCCGGCATGGCGCCGCCGGGGGCCACTTTCGGGGACAACACGGATGGACAAACAGCAAGCCAAGCGCCAAGTCATCGCCAGCCTTGAGGCCGGGCGCTCCAGGGGCGAAACCTTTGCCGCGTTCGCCGGCAGCGGGATCAAGGAGCGGCTGCTGGCGTTCTGGATCGCGGCCTATTCCGACCCCGCGCTCTATGCCCGGCACCGGCGCAAGATCCAGCTCCTGCTGGCGGTGATGTTGCTGCAGGCGGTGGTCGGTGCGGTGGCCGGGTTCTTCCTCGGCTCGGTCATCGGCCCCAAGGCTGCCTGGGTATTCGCGCTCTTGGGGGGCCTGGTGCCGCTGCTGTTTGCCTGGGGCTTCCATAAACCTTCGGCGAACGCCTACACCTTCTATGCCCTTCTGACCCTGTCACAATTCCCGCGGTTGTTCGAAGGTTATGCCGAGGACCCGTTGGGGACCCTGATCGGCGCGGCCATGACCTTGGGGGTGGTGTTTTTTGCGATGTACGTGCGTAGCCTGATCTTTCCGGATTTCGCTTTCATCGGGCCGCGCAAGGTCAAGGGCCGCTACGTGTTTTCCAGTTAGGGCAGGGCGGCGCAAGGCGCATTCCAGAGCCTTGCGCTTTGCTTGGCCCAGATCAATGTTGTTGTTCGACAAACCTACTAGATTGGCCCGGTGTTCAGCCCCGAGGAGCTGGCGTCGCGCAACCGTGATCAGGGTCGATGACCAGGTTCACGGCGATGCACAGCAGGACGCTGGCATTCCTCTTCACTCAAGGACGAATTTCCTGATGCGCCATACCGAACGAACCTTCGATATCCAGCCGCTGCAACAGGCGGATATGACCATCAGCCTCAATGGCCAGCCGGTGACGGCGGCGATTGGTGAAACCGTACTCAGCGTCATCCAGTCCCTCGGACTGCGTCAGGTGGCGCGCAACGACCACGGCCAGCTGGCCGGCGCCTATTGCGGCATGGGCGTGTGCCATTGCTGCCTGGTGCAGATCGACGGCCGGCACAAGCGCCGGGCCTGCCAGACCCAGGTGCGGCCGGGCATGCAGGTGCAGACCGAGGTCAACCGCATCCATGCGGTGGAGGAGGTGCTATGAGCCTCAACCCACTGATCGTCGGCGGCGGCCCCGCAGGCATGGCCGCGGCCATCGAACTGGCCGAGCACGGGGTGCGCAGCACCCTGATCGACGAGGCCTCGCGCCTGGGCGGCGTGGTCTATCGCGGACCGCTGCGCGACGGCGTGCAGCTGGATTATCTGGGGCCGCGTTATTGCGAGGCCCTGGCGAAACTGCACGGCGCCTTTTCCGACTGTGAACAGATGATCGATGTGCGCCTCAACCACCGGGTGGTGGGGGCCGAAGGCAAGGGCAGCCTGGTCCTGCTGGATGCCGACGAGCAGTTGCAGGAAGTGGCCTATCCGCAGTTGCTGCTGGCCGCCGGTTGCCATGAACGCAGCGTGCCGTTTCCCGGCTGGACCTTGCCCGGGGTGATGCTGCTGGGCGGCTTGCAGTTGCAGATCAAGAGCGGCGTGGTCAAGCCGCGCGGGCCGGTGGTGATCGCCGGCAGCGGGCCGTTGCTGCCGCTGGTGGCCTGCCAACTGCACGCCAGCGGCGCGAACGTGGCGGCGGTCTACGAGGCCTGCACCTTTGGCCGGATCGCCAAGGAAAGCCTGGCGCTGCTGAACAAGCCGCAGCTGTTCCTCGACGGCCTGAGCATGCTGGCCTACCTCAAGCTGCACCGCATTCCTGTGCATTACGGCTGGGGCGTGGTCGAGGCCCAGGGCGCGGGCGGCCTGGAAAGCGTCAGCGTGGCGCCATACTCGGCGCGCTGGGAACCGGACCTGAGCCGCCTGCAACAGGTCGCCGCGCAGACCCTGGCGGTGGGCTACGGCTTTATCCCGCGCACCCAGCTCAGCCAGCAGATGGGCCTCAACCACGGCTTCAGCCATGACGGCTACCTGCGGGCCACGGCCAACGTCTGGCAGCAAAGCAGCGAGCCGCACATTCACCTGGCCGGCGACATGGGCGGGATTCGCGGCGGCGAGGCAGCGATGCTCACCGGGCGCATCGCCGCGCTGTCGATCCTGATGCAGCGCGATGTGCTGAGCAACGAGGAGGCCCTGGCGCGGCGCCAGAAGTACCAGAACAAACTGGCCTCCATCACCCGTTTCCGCGCCGCGGTAGACCGCTACACCGAACGCGGCACCGGGCAGATCGAACTGCCGGCCGCCGACACCCTGATCTGCCGTTGCGAACACGCCACCCGTGGCGATATCGACCGCGCCCTGGAGCAGGGCGTGCAGGACATGGCCAGCCTGAAGATGCGCACCCGGGTGAGCATGGGCGACTGCCAGGGCCGCATGTGCGTGGGCTATTGCAGCGACCGCCTGCGCCAGGCCACCGGGCGCCAGGACGTGGGCTGGTTGCGCCCGCGTTTCCCCCTGGACCCGATTCCTTTTTCCGCCTTCCCTCAACCGAGCAAGGATGCTGTGAATCATGAGTAAGTTCTACGACGTGGTCATCGCCGGCGGCGGTGTGATCGGCGCTTCCTGCGCGTACCAGTTGTCCAAGCGCAAGAACCTGCGGGTGGCGTTGATCGACGCCAAGCGTCCGGGCAATGCCACCCGCGCCTCGGCCGGCGGCCTGTGGGCCATCGGCGAGTCGGTGGGGCTGGGCTGCGGGGTGATCTTCTTTCGCATGATGTCGGCGCGCAACAAGCGCCAGGCCCAGGGTTCGGCGGTGCTGGTGGACTCCAGCACGCCGCATATCCTGCCGCAGTCGTTCTTCGACTTCGCCCTGCAATCCAACGGCTTGTACCCGCAGTTGCATGAAGAGCTGCGCGAGCGCCACGGCATGGACTTCAAGTTCGAGCGCACCGGGCTGAAGTTCGTGATCTACGACGACGAGGACCGGCTCTACGCCGAGCACATCGTGGCCTGCATCCCGCACCTCTCCCATCAGGTGCGCTGGCTCGACCAGGCGGCGCTGCGCCAGGCGGAGCCGAATGTCAGCCATCACGCCCAGGGTGCCCTGGAATTTCTCTGCGACCACCAGGTCAACCCGTTCCGCCTGGCTGACGCCTACACCGAAGGCGCGCGGCAGAACGGCGTGGACATGTACTTCAACACCAACGTCACCGGGGTGCTGCACCAGGGCAGCCGGATCAGCGGCGTGCAGACGGCGGAGGCGGGGCTGTTCCATTGCGACACCCTGATCAACGCCGCCGGCGCCTGGGCCGCCGAGCTGAGCTTGCAAGCCACCGGCGCGAGCATTCCGGTGAAACCGGTCAAGGGCCAGATCCTGCTCACCGAGCGCATGCCGCAACTGCTCAACGGTTGCCTGACCACCAGCGACTGCTACATGGCGCAGAAGGACAACGGCGAGATACTGATCGGCAGCACCACCGAGGACAAGGGCTTCGACATCAGCACCACCTACCGGGAAATCCAGGGCCTGGTGCAGGGCGCGGTGCGCTGCGTGCCGCAGCTCGAACAGGTCAACCTCAAGCGCTGCTGGGCCGGCCTGCGCCCGGGCTCGCCGGATGAACTGCCGATCCTCGGGCCGATGTGCGGGGTAGAGGGTTACCTCAATGCCTGCGGGCACTTCCGCACCGGCATCCTGACCTCGGCGATCACCGGCGTGTTGCTGGATCGGTTGGTGAATGAGGAGGCGTTGCCGCTGGACATCACGCCGTTCCTTGCCGAGCGTTTCGGCTTGCAGGCGGTGGCGCCGTTGCAGGTGGCGCTGGCCTGAGGCATCGCGTCTCCCTGAAGTTTTTCGCGAGCAAGCTCGCTCCTACAAAGGTCGCGTTGTACATGAAGTCGAGAACGATGCAGTTCTCTGGTAGGAGCGAGCTTGCTCGCGATGAACCTGAACGATGACGCGGTGCTGCGGTAACACCGCGCCGCCTGGTGGCCTCAAACCATCGGCGTACTGACAAACAACGCCAACCCTTCGGCGTACTCCGCAAACGCCTTGACCCTTGGAAACCGCTCGGCATCCAGATGCTCGGCCACCAGCAGTTGGGTAAAGCTCCAGGCCACGGCCAGGCTGATACCGGCCTGATCGATATCGCCATCGGTGGCCAGCGGGCGTTTCTCCAGTTCTTTTTCCAGCTCGCCATAAGCCGCCGCCAGCTGCCCGCGAACCCGCTCCAACCACGGTTCGTGCCGCTTCTCGGTGGGGCGCAGTTGGTACTCGTAGTAGATCTGCACCGACTTCTCGCACGCCGCCAGCGCCAGGCCGATCAGCCGCAGGTCATGGGCCCGCGCCTGGGGCGCCGCCGGCAACAGGCTGCGGCCGGCCAGGGCTTCCAGGTAGTCGATGATCAGGCACGAATCCATCAGCACCGTGCCGTCGTCGCAGATCAGGGTCGGCGCCTTGACCACCGGGTTGATGCGCTGGAACTGCTCGAAGGTGCGAAACACCGACAACGCCTCATGCTCGAACGGGATCTCCAGGCGCTTGAGGGTAATGGCGACACGGCGAACATAGGGTGAATCGAGCATACCGATGAGTTTCATTGAGCATTTCCTTGTGCGGAGCAACGAGACAGGGGAGGGGCAGCGGCTAATGGGTAGGGCAGCGGCTAATCTAGCGGCGTTGGCGGCAAATGTCCGGGGGGAACGGCTGGAAACCCGCAGCCAGGTGTTGCGCTGCGGGTTCAAGGGGCAAAAGCGCTATCGGGTGAGTGCTATATCACCATCCGTTTCTTTGATCGTTCACTCCACTCGATTGCCTCATTGAAGGCCTTATAGGTTTCGGACTCGGCAAACTCTTCGGTCAGATCGATCTTGAGTGATTTCAGCAGGTCTTCGGCATCGTCTTTCTGCCCGATTTGAACGAAGAACTGCTGGATACTGCTCATCTCGTTGTTGGTCAGGTTACCGAGGAAATATTTTCCCTTGTATTCTTCAGCGACATAAAATCTGAGTTTTCCATCTTTAGAGTTGTGTACCAAAGTCAGCCCGTCGGGCTCCAGGGTGATTTTACCGTCGCTTTCCTCTTTCATCTCCCGGGCGATAGTGTCGTGATCCGTTTCTCCCGCATTTTTGGTGCCGCCGAAAAACTGCGGCATGCCGCCATACACGAGATTGGCGCGTTTAATGGGGAAGTAGAGGTAGCCATTATCCTCGTCTTCGGAATACAGAAGAATTGCGTATGCTTTGTCGGTCATGATGCGCTCCTTGCGTGAGTTTGAACCTCAAACTTCCCTGGCACTTCGAGGGACTTGTCCTGATGCCCATGACCAGCACTTGATTGAACGGCGCAAGCATGATTGTGCTGTGGAGCATCCGTTACCCAGCGTAGGTGAGCGATGTAGCCGGTGCCGGTCTTTCGGATGAACAGCAGGCCAGGGCGAGGGAGCCGCCAGACGGCTTCGTAGCGGGGTGCGGCAGCGCTATTGTTTAGGGAGCAATGGCTGAACATCGGCAGGAGAAGCGCTATGCATCCCACCCGAACTGCCCTTGTCCTTGCCGGTGGCGGCAGCCTCGGGGCTGTCCAGGTGGGGATGCTGCGGGCGCTGCTGGAAAAGCATGTGGTGTTCGACCTGGTGGTCGGCGCGTCGGTCGGTGCCCTCAACGGCGCCTACTTTGCCGCCAGGCCCAATGCACGCGGGGTCGCCGAACTGGCCGATTTCTGGCGTGGCTTGCGCAAGGCCGACGTGTTTCCGTTTTCCTTGATTGACGCGCTGTCTTCCTTGCTCAGGCGTCGCGGCTGCCTGTTGCCCTCGTCGGCGCTGGCGAGCCTGGTGCGCCGGGCGCTGCCGGTGACCCGCATCGAAGACACCGAACTGCCCCTGCATATCGTCACCACCAACCTGCTCACGGGCGCCGAGGAGCTGTTGTCCAGCGGCAGCGTCGAGCAGGCCCTGCTGGCCAGTGCCGCGATTCCGCTGGTGTTTCCGTGGGTGCAGATCGGCGACAAGCTGCTGGTCGACGGTGGTGTCGCCAGCAACACCCCGATCGCCGCGGCGGTGTCGCTGGGCGCGACCCGGGTCATCGTGGTGCCGACCGGATTCGGTTGCGCCTGCCCACAACCGCCGAGCGGCTTGATCGCCCTGGCCTTGCACACCCTGAACCTGATGAGCATGCGCCAGCTGGTGCGGGACATTGAGCTGTATTCGCCACAGGCGGCGATCCATGTGGTCGCGCCCTTGTGCCCGCTGGGCATTTCGGTGTTCGACTTCAGCCAGACCGAGCAACTGCTGCAACGGGCCCACCAGCAGACCCTGACCTGGGTCGAAGAGGGCGGCTTGCTGCGTACCGGCGTGCCGGGGGCGTTGCAGGCGCATACGCACGCGGCGGGGTGAGGCTCAGTCCTCGAACCCCGCCTGCTCGTGAATCTCGTCGACCTTCAGTTCCAGGCGGTAGGCCACGGCGATGAACAGCGCCTGGCACAGGCACAGGGTCGCGCTCAGGGAGCGGAAGGCGAAGGAGCTGCCTTCGTTGACCAGCAGCACGCTGTTGGCGCGCTTGGCCAGGGGCGACAGGTTGCTGTCGGTGATGATCAGCGTCTTGGCCTGGTGGTGCTGGGCGATGCGCAGGCAGTGCTGGGTTTCCTTGGCATAGGGGGTGAAGCTGATGGCGATCACCAGGTCGTTGGGGCGGATGCTGCGCATCTGTTCGCGGTAGCTGCCGCCCAGGCCCGACACCAGGTGAATGCGCTTGTTGGTGTGCTGCAGGTTGTACACCAGGTAGTCGGCCACGGCGAAGGAGCGGCGCACCCCGACCACGTAGATGTTGTCGGCGTTGACCACCAGGTCCACGGCCTTGTCGAAGGCCGCGTCGTCCAGCTCCAGGCCCAGGCGCTCGATGCCCGACAGGGTGGCGTTGATGCACTCGCGCGCCAGGTCGCCGCCGCTGGCCTTCTGCGACTTGTTGGCGATCATGCTGCGGATGCGCTGCTGGTAGTTCTGTACCGGGGTGGTCTTGTGGGTGTAGGCCTCGCGAAACAGCGCCTGCATTTCGCTGAAGCCGCTGAAGCCGAAGCGCTGGGAGAAACGCACGATGGCCGAGGGGTGCACCTCGCATTCACCGGCGATGTCGCTGATGCGGTCGACCATGATCCGGTCGCTCTGCTGGCTCATGTAGCTGGCGATGCGCTTGAGCTGGCGCGGCAGGCTTTCGTATTCCTGGGTGATCAGCTGCAGCAGGCGCTCGGCATTGATCGGGGGGCTGGCGAGGTCGCTGTCTTGCGGGCTCTCGGTCGTGGCCGGCTGATCGGTGCGGGACATAGGCAATCCTTCTGTGCTTACTGGCTTGTACTTAATGGGAGCGGGCTGGTTGATCCACTCCCTGACAATAGGTGGGCTGTGCGCAGTCTACAGGGTCGGCGCGGGGAAAATCTTGAGCCACGCGGCCACGGGGCGCTTGCTGAAACGATGCAGGCTGCCTGGAGCGGCCTTGAAAAAGTTTATTGGAAAAAATATTCCACGTAAAAAATTTATAGAAAAAATATTGATTGGTGCCGGTGAACGTTTTAGTCTGCATCCACCAAGAGCGTTCGGCGCCTTCCTCGGTGCCACGCGCAGGCTGATAAAAATAACAGGAGCCAGCATGGGCCAGACTCGTTTTGCCAGTGGGCGTCAATTGGATCTGATTTGCCTCGGACGCCTGGGCGTCGACCTTTACGCACAGCAGGTCGGGGCCCGGCTGGAAGATGTCGTAAGCTTCGCCAAATACCTCGGCGGCTCGTCCGCCAACATCGCCTTCGGCACCGCGCGCCTGGGCTTGCGCTCGGCGATGCTGAGCCGGGTCGGCGACGATCACATGGGGCGTTTCCTGGTGGAGTCCCTGGCCCGCGAAGGCTGCGACGTCAGCGCGATCAAGGTCGACCCGCAGCGCCTGACCGCCCTGGTCCTGCTCGGGCTCAAGGACCGCGAAACCTTCCCCCTGGTGTTCTACCGCGAGAACTGCGCCGACATGGCCCTGCGCGCTGAAGACATCAGCGAAGCCTTTATCGCCTCCAGCAAGGCCTTGCTGATCACCGGCACCCATTTCTCCACCGACGGCGTGTACCAGGCCAGCCTCCAGGCTCTGGAGTACGCCGAGCGGCACGACGTCAAGCGCGTGCTCGACATCGACTACCGCCCGGTGCTCTGGGGCCTGGCGGGCAAGGCCGACGGCGAGACCCGGTTTGTCGCCGACCAGAACGTCAGCGCCCATGTGCAGAAGATCCTGCCGCGCTTCGACCTGATCGTCGGCACCGAAGAAGAATTCCTCATCGCCGGTGGTAGCGACGACTTGCTCAGTGCCTTGCGCACCGTGCGTTCGCTGACCGCCGCGACCCTGGTGGTCAAGCTTGGCCCCCAGGGTTGCACGGTGATCCACGGGGCGATCCCGGCGCGCCTGGAAGACGGCGCGATCTACCCCGGGGTGCGGGTCGAAGTGCTCAATGTGCTGGGGGCGGGCGATGCCTTTATGTCCGGCTTCCTCAGTGGCTGGCTGGAGGATGCCAGCGACGAGCGCTGCTGCCAGCTGGCCAATGCCTGCGGCGGGCTGGTGGTGTCGCGCCATGCCTGCGCGCCGGCGATGCCGACCCGCGCCGAGCTGGATTACCTGTTCAACAGCCCGGTGCCCATTACCCGGCCGGACCAGGACAGCACCCTGCAGCGCCTGCATCAGGTCAGCGTGCCGCGCAAGGCCTGGAAGCAGCTGTTCATCTTCGCCTTCGACCATCGCGGGCAGTTGGTGGAACTGGCGCAGAAGGGCGGGCGCGAGCTCAGGGCCATCGGCCAGCTCAAGCAGCTGTTTATCCAGGCGGTGGAGCGGGTCGAGGCTGATTTGCGCGCGCAGGGCATCGAAGCCGATGTCGGCCTGCTGGCCGATCAGCGTTTCGGCCAGGACTCGTTGAACGCCGCCACCGGCCGTGGCTGGTGGGTGGCGCGGCCGGTGGAAGTCCAGGGCTCGCGGCCGCTGGCTTTCGAACACGGGCGTTCGATCGGCAGCAACCTGATCGCCTGGCCCCAGGAGCAGATCATCAAGTGCCTGGTGCAATACCACCCGGACGACGAGCCGTTGCTGCGCCTGGAGCAGGAAGCGCAGATCAAGGGCCTGTACCAGGCGTCCCAGGTCAGCGGCCATGAGCTGCTGCTGGAAATCATTCCGCCCAAGGACCACCCCTCGACTCACCCGGACGTGCTCTACCGCGCCCTCAAGCGCCTGTACAACCTGGGCATTTTCCCGGCCTGGTGGAAGATCGAGGCGCAGAGCGCCGAGCAGTGGCAGCGGCTCGACGAGCTGATCGAGGAGCGCGATCCCTATTGCCGTGGCGTGGTGCTGCTGGGCCTCAACGCCCCGGCGGCGACCCTGGCCGAGGGTTTCCGTCAGGCCGGTAACAGCCGCACCTGCCGCGGCTTCGCCGTGGGCCGGACGATTTTCCATGAACCGAGCCGGGCCTGGCTGGCCAGCGAGATCGACGACGAAACCCTGATCCGCCGGGTGCAGGCGACCTTCGTCGAGCTGATCGACGCCTGGCGCACGGCCCGACCCCAAACGCAAATCCGAACGTAAACCTGGCACAAATCCCTGTAGCCGCTGCCGAGCGTAGCGAGGCTGCGATCGGTGGCGCAGCCACCGCAAGCGTTGTACCTGACACTACGCGTTGTCAGGTTTTGCGAGCGCTGCGTCGGGATGCCGCCCAGCTCGATCGCAGCCTCGCAGGCTCGGCAGCGGCTACAGCGGCTACGGGTGGGATTTTTCAGAACTGCTTTAGAAAACAATAAAAGGTGCAGCCATGCCCGCAATCCGAATTGGCATCAACCCGATTTCCTGGAGCAACGACGACCTGCCGTCCCTTGGCGGCGAAACGCCGTTGAGCACCGCGCTGAGCGAAGGCAAGGAGATCGGCTACGAAGGTTTCGAGCTCAACGGCAAGTTCCCCAAGGATGCCAAGGGCGTCGGCGATGTACTGCGGCCTTATGACCTGGCGTTGGTCTCGGGCTGGTATTCCAGCCGCCTGGCCCGGCGCTCGGTGGCCGAGGAGATCGACGCCATCGCCAGCCATGTGCAGTTGCTGGCGCAGAACGGCGCCACCGTGCTGGTCTGTGGCGAGGTCGCCGACTCGATCCAGGGCCAGCGCATTCCCCTGGTGGAGCGTCCGCGTTTTCACAGCCAGCAGGCCTGGCAGGAATACGCCGACAAGCTCACCGAGCTTGCGCGTTTCACCCTGTCCCAGGGCGTACGCCTGGCGTACCACCACCATATGGGCGCCTACGTCGAATCGCCGGCGGACATCGACCAGTTGATGAGCCTGACCGGCAGCGAAGTCGGCCTGCTGTTCGACTCGGGCCACTGCTACATGGGCGGCGGCGAACCGCTGGACGTGCTGCGCAAACATATCCAGCGCATCTGCCACGTGCACTTCAAGGATGTGCGCAAACCGGTGGTGCAACTGGCGCGCAACCACCTGTGGAGTTTCCCCGACTGCATCATCAACGGCACCTTCACCGTGCCGGGGGATGGCGACATCGATTTCGCCGCGCTGCTGGACGAGTTGCTGGCCGCCGATTACCAGGGTTGGCTGGTGGTGGAGGCCGAGCAGGACCCGGCGGTGGCACCGAGTTATGTCTACGCGAAGAAGGGTTACCAGACCCTGCGCGCGCTGCTTAACGAGAGGATGGGACAATGAGCCTGCTGGTAAAAAGCGCGGCCAAGGGCCGGACCATGGTCCAGTTGGCCGAGGGCCGGTTGCAGTACGTCGGTTTCGCCGCCTACCGCCTGAGCCTCGGCGAAAGCCTGCCGGTCAATGCCGGCGACCGGGAGCTGTGCCTGGTGCTGCTCAGCGGGCGCATCGGCATCCAGGGCGAGGCGCCGGGGCAGGGCGCGTTCGGCTGGGACAACCTCGGCGACCGGCAATCGGTGTTCGAGGACAAGTCGCCCTTCGCCGTCTACCTGCCGCCCGGCAGCCAGGCCCAGGTCACCGCCCTGAGCGATGTGCAGATCGCCGTCTGCGCCGCGCCTGGCGCTACTGCAAAAAGCTCCAACGGCCTCGGCCCCCGGCTGATCCTTCCCGAGAGCATGAAGCGCAGCGTGCGTGGCAAGGGCGCCAACACCCGCTATGTCTGCGACATTCTGCCGGACAGCGAGCCGGCCCATTCGCTGCTGGTGGTGGAGGTGCGCACGCCGTCCGGGCACTCCTCCAGCTACCCGCCGCACAAGCACGACACCGACGACCTGCCGCACCAGAGCTTTCTCGAAGAGACCTATTACCACCAGGTCAACCCGCCCCAGGGCTTTGTGTTCCAGCGGGTCTACACCGACGACCGCAGCCTCGACGAGGCCATGGCCGTGGAGCACGGCGACCTGGTGGTGGTGCCCAAGGGTTACCACCCGGTCAGCGTGCCCTATGGCTACGAGTCCTATTACCTGAACGTCATGGCCGGGCCCAAGCGGGTCTGGCAGTTCCATAACGATCCGCGGCACAGCTGGCTGCTGGATCTGTGATTTCCAGCCTCTGAATTCCAACATTCGAACGGAGAACAAGAACAATGAGTGACGCCCCGGTAATCGGCCATTACATCGACGGTCAGGTGCAGGACAGCGGCGAGCGCTTCGCCAACGTGTTCAACCCGGCCACCGGCCGCGTGCAGGCCCAGGTCGCCCTGGCCAGCCAGAAGACCGTGGACGAGGCCGTCGCTTCGGCGATGAAGGCCTTCCCGGCCTGGTCCGAGCAGTCGGCGCTGCGCCGTTCGCGGGTGATGTTCAAGTTCAAGGAACTGCTGGACCAACACCACAACGAGCTGGCCGAGATCATCACCCGCGAGCACGGCAAGGTGCTGTCCGACGCCCATGGCGAAGTGACCCGCGGCATCGAGATCGTCGAGTTCGCCTGTGGCGCGCCGAGCCTGCTGAAAACCGACTTCAGCGACAACATCGGCGGCGGCATCGACAACTGGAACCTGCGCCAGCCCCTGGGCGTGTGCGCCGGGGTCACCCCGTTCAATTTCCCGGTGATGGTGCCGCTGTGGATGATCCCGCTGGCCCTGGTCAGCGGTAACTGCTTCATCCTCAAGCCGTCGGAGCGCGACCCGTCCGCCAGCCTGCTGATGGCGCGCCTGCTGACGCAAGCCGGGCTGCCCGATGGCGTGTTCAATGTGGTCCAGGGCGACAAGGCGGCGGTGGACGGGCTGTTGCAGCACCCGGACATCGAAGCGATTTCCTTTGTCGGCTCGACGCCGATCGCCGAGTACATCCACCGCCAGGCGACGTCCCGCGGCAAGCGCGTGCAGGCCCTGGGCGGGGCGAAGAACCATATGATCGTGATGCCCGATGCCGATCTGGACCAGGCCGCCGATGCGCTGATCGGCGCGGCCTACGGCTCGGCCGGCGAGCGCTGCATGGCGATCTCCATCGCCGTGGCGGTGGGCGAGGTGGGCGACCGGTTGATCGAGAAACTGCGGCCGCGCATCGACCAGCTGAAGATCGGCAACGGCATGCAGGGCGACAGCGACATGGGGCCGCTGGTGACCGCCGAGCACAAGGCCAAGGTCGAAGGTTTCATCGACCAGGGCGTGGCCCAGGGCGCGCAACTGCTGGTGGACGGCCGCGGCTTCAAGGTGCCGGGGGCGGAGCAGGGCTTTTTTGTCGGTGCCACCCTGTTCGACGGCGTGACCACAGAGATGAGCATCTATCAGGAGGAAATTTTCGGCCCGGTGCTGGGCATCGTCCGGGTGGCGGATTTCGCCAGCGCGGTGGCGCTGATCAACGCCCATGAGTTCGGCAACGGCGTGTCCTGCTTCACCCGCGACGGCGGCGTGGCCCGGGCCTTCGCCCGCAGCATCAAGGTCGGCATGGTCGGCATCAACGTGCCGATTCCGGTACCCATGGCCTGGCATTCCTTCGGCGGCTGGAAGCGTTCGCTGTTCGGCGACCACCATGCCTACGGTGAGGAAGGCCTGCGCTTCTACAGCCGCTACAAGAGCGTGATGCAGCGCTGGCCGGACAGCATCGCCAAGGGCCCCGAGTTCAGCATGCCGACCGCCAAGTAACCCCATTCAACCCGTTGCTCTGGAGAACAAGAATAATGAGCCAGCCCCTGCGTTTCGCCCTGAATCGTATGGTTGCCCCACGTTTGAGCCTGCCGGCGTTCATCGAGCTGGCGGTGGCCCTGAAAGCCGATGCCATCGAGATCCGCAATGACCTTGCGGGCGTGGAGATCGAAGACGGCACGCCGCCGCAACAGGTGCGCCAGTTGTGCGCGGCCCACGGCATCCAGGTGCTGTCGATCAATGCGCTGTACCCCTTCGATGTCTGGAACGCCGAGCGTCGCGCCCAGGCCCTGAAGCTTGCCGCCTATGCCCGTGATTGCGGCGCCCGCGGCCTGGTGATGTGCCCGCTGAACGACCGCGCCGATGCGCGCAGCGAAGCCTCGCGCGGCGCCGGTTTGCGCACCGCCTTGACGGAGTTGGCGCCGATCCTGCGCGAGCATGGGATTCTCGGTTTTATCGAGCCCCTGGGTTTCGAGGAGTGCTCCCTGCGCCGCAAGCGCACGGCGGTGGAGGCGATCCGCGCCATCGGTGGGCTGGATGTGTTTCGCCTGGTGCACGACACCTTTCACCATCACCTGGCCGGCGAGCAGGAATTCTTCCCCGAGCTGACCGGGCTGGTGCATATCTCCGGGGTCGAGGACCGCGAGGCGCCCCTGGCGAGCATCCGCGACGGCCACCGGGTGCTGGTGGGCGAGGGCGATATCCTCGGCAACGCGGCGCAGATCGAGGCCCTGCTCGAGCGCGGCTACAGCGGTCACCTGTCGTTCGAGCCGTTCGCCGACAGCGTGCATGGGCTGGCGGATATCCAGCGGGCGATCGGCGCGAGCATCGACCACCTCAAGCAGGCCCTGGCATAACACCGTTCCCTGTAGCCGCTGCCGCAGGCTGCGATCGACCGCGTAGCGGGCGCGCTCTTCAAGATCGCCGAAGGTCCTGCGGACCTTATCGCAGCCTGCGGCAGCGGCTACAAAAGCAGGAAGGGCGCAAAGCAGTAAAAGCGGCAAGGGCAATAGCAGCAAGGGCGGTAAGCGCATCAACCTTCACCGTATTGATCAAGGTGCAAGCATGACTACGACACGACTGACCATGGCCCAGGCCCTGGTGAAATTCCTCGACAACCAGTACGTCGAGATCGATGGGGTGCAGAGCAAGTTCGTCGCCGGGATCTTCACCATTTTCGGCCACGGCAACGTGCTCGGCCTGGGCCAGGCCCTGGAGCAGGACAGCGGCGAGCTGCTGGTGCATCAGGGCCGCAACGAGCAGGGCATGGCCCACGCCGCCATCGGTTTCGCCAAGCAGCACCTGCGGCGCAAGATCTACGCCTGCACCTCGTCGGTGGGCCCGGGGGCGGCGAACATGCTGACTGCCGCGGCAACTGCCACCGCCAACCGCATTCCCTTGTTGCTGCTGCCCGGCGATGTCTACGCCAGCCGCCAGCCCGACCCGGTGCTGCAACAGATCGAGCAGTTCCACGACCTGAGCATCAGCACCAACGATGCCTTCAAGGCGGTGAGCAAATACTGGGACCGCATCAACCGTCCCGAGCAGTTGATGACTGCGGCGATCCACGCCATGCGTGTGCTCACCGACCCGGCGGAAACCGGCGCGGTGACCCTGGCCTTGCCTCAGGATGTGCAGGCCGAGGCCTACGATTACCCGGATTACTTCCTGCAAAAACGCGTGCACCGCATCGAACGCCGGCCGGCCACCGCGGCCATGCTCGAGGACGCCGTGGCGGCCTTTGCCGGCAAGCGCAAGCCGCTGATTATCTGTGGCGGCGGGGTCAAGTACTCGGGGGCCAACGAGGCGCTGCTGGCGTTTGCCGAAGGCTTCGGCATTCCCTTCGCCGAAACCCAGGCCGGCAAGAGCGCGGTGGTCTCCAGCCACCCGCTGAATGTCGGCGGCATCGGCGAGACCGGTTGCCTGGCGGCCAACCTGCTGGCGAAAGAGGCGGACTTGATCATCGGCATCGGCACCCGCTACAGCGATTTCACCACCGCCTCGAAGTCGCTGTTCCGCGCCGATGCGCAGTTTCTCAACCTCAATATCAGCCCCTGCGATGCGCTGAAGCTCGACGGCGTGCAGTTGCTGGCGGATGCCCGGGAAGGTCTTGGCGAACTGACCAAGGCCCTGGCGCGCAGCGACTACCAGGCCGCCTGGGGCGAACAGATCGGCCAGGCGCGGGCGCAGCTGGACGCGGAGGTGGACCGGGTCTATCAGGTCGAATACCACGCCGACGACTTTGTCCCGGAGATTAACGACCATATGGACCCGGCGGTGCTGCGCGAATTCATCGAGCTGACCGGTTCCTGCCTGACCCAGAGCCGGGTGCTGGGGGTGCTCAACCAGACCCTGGCTGACGACGCGGTGATCGTCGCCGCCGCCGGCAGCCTGCCCGGCGACCTGCAACGCAGCTGGCGCAGCAAGGGGGTCAACACCTACCACGTCGAGTACGGCTATTCCTGCATGGGCTACGAGGTCAACGCGGCCCTGGGGGTCAAGCTCGCCGAACCCCAGCGCGAGGTCTACGCCCTGGTGGGCGACGGCTCCTACCTGATGCTGCATTCGGAGCTGGCCACCTCGATCCAGGAGCGGCGCAAGATCAACGTGGTGCTGCTGGACAACATGACCTTCGGCTGCATCAACAACCTGCAGATGGAACACGGCATGGACAGCTTCGGCACCGAGTTCCGTTTCCGCAACCCCGAGACCGGCAAGCTCGACGGCGGCTTCGTGCCGGTGGATTTCGCCATGAGCGCGGCGGCCTATGGCTGCAAGACCTACAAGGTCAAGACCGTGGCAGAGCTGCAGGCGGCCCTGGCCGATGCGCGGACCCAGACGGTGTCGACCCTGATCGATATCAAGGTCCTGCCCAAGACCATGATCCACAAGTACCTGTCCTGGTGGCGGGTCGGGGTGGCGCAGGTGTCCACCAGCGCCCGTACCGACGCGGTGGCCAAACAACTCAACGAACGCCTGGCCAAGGCCCGGCAGTACTGATCGCTCGAATAACAACAGGCTCGAACAACCTATTGCTCGAACAAAAAACAGGAGTGCATTCATGTCTTTGAAACTGGGCGTCATCGGTACCGGGGCCATCGGCCAGGACCATATCCGTCGTTGCAGCCAGACCCTGCTGGGCAGCCAGGTGGTGGCGGTCACCGATATCAATCTTGCGCAGGCGGCGAAGGTGGTGGCCGAGCTGAAGATCGCCGCCGAGGTGTATCCCGACGGGCATGCGCTGATCAAGGCACCGGAAGTCGAGGCGGTGCTGGTTACCTCCTGGGGGCCGAGCCATGAAGAGTTCGTGC
The DNA here is from genome assembly GCF_059416085.1 of Pseudomonas sp. GW821-FHT09E12. NCBI lineage: Bacteria > Pseudomonadati > Pseudomonadota > Gammaproteobacteria > Pseudomonadales > Pseudomonadaceae > Pseudomonas > Pseudomonas sp. GW821-FHT09E12. Next base: position 410,932 of record NZ_JBWKOM010000002.1, read on the forward strand.
TGGCCGCCATCGCCGCCGGCAAGCCGGTGTTCTGCGAGAAGCCGCTGGCGGTGACCGCCGCCGGCTGCCGCAAGATCGTCGAGGCCGAGATGGCCCACGGCAAGCGCCTGGTCCAGGTGGGCTTCATGCGCCCCTACGATGCCGGCTACCGCGCCCTGAAGGCGGTGATCGACAGCGGCCGGATCGGCGAGCCACTGATGCTGCACTGCGCCCACCGCAACCCGCGGGTCGGCGAGAACTACAAGACCGACATGGCGATCACCGACACGCTGATCCATGAGCTGGACGTGCTGCGCTGGCTGCTGGCCGACGACTATGTGTCGGTGCAGGTGGTGTTCCCGCGTAAGTCGAGCAAGGCGTTGGCGCACCTGCGCGACCCGCAGGTGGTGCTGCTGGAAACCGCCAAGGGCACGCGCATCGACGTCGAGGTGTTCGTCAACTGCCAGTACGGCTACGACATCCAGTGCGAAGTGGTGGGCGAGACCGGCATCGCCAGGTTGCCGGAGCCGTCCCAGGTGCAGCTGCGCAGCGAGGCCAAGCTGTCCAACACGATCCTGATGGACTGGAAGGACCGCTTTATCGCTGCCTATGACGTCGAGCTGCAGGCCTTTATCGACGGAGTGCGGGCCGGGCAGGTCGGTGGCCCTTCGGCCTGGGACGGCTATGCCGCGGCGGTGGCCGCCGATGCCTGCATCGAAGCGCAGAACAGCGGGCAGATCGTCAAGGTCGAGCAACCGCCGCGCCCGGCGTTCTATGGCTGATTCTGTAGGAGCGGCCGGTTGCCCGCGATGGACGTTAACGATGACGCGGTCTGTCTGGAACAACGCGGCGCATCCGACTCCATCGCGAGCAAGCTTCGCTCCTACAAGGTACACAGCAACTTTGTAGCCGCTGCCGAAGGCTGCGATAAGGCCGCAGGCCTTCAGCGATCTTGAGGTCCTACGCGCCCTTCGGTCGCGATCGCAGCCTGCGGCAGCGGCTACAGGTCACCACTTCAGATTCGGGGAGAACACTAAAATGCGCATCGCACTGGACCCCTACATGTACCGCCACCTGCCGCTGGGCCAGATGACCGACAAGGCCGCCGAACTGGGCTATCAGTACATCGAGCTGTCGCCGCGCGAGGATTTCCTGCCGTTCTACAAGGCGCCACGGGTCGACCGGGCGCGGATCAAGGAATTTCGCAAGGCCCTCGGCGACAGCGGGGTGCAGCTCTCTTCGCTGTTGCCGATGTACCACTGGGCCGCCGCCGACGAAGGCTTGCGCGTGGCGGCGGTGCGCAACTGGAAGCGGGCGATCCAGATCGCCGTGGAAATGGACTGCGAGCTGGTCAACAGCGAGTTCACCGGCCAGTCGGACAACCCGCTGGTGTGCGAGAACCAGTTCATGCGCTCCATGGACGAGTTGATCCCGGAGTTCGAGCGCGAGGGCATCAAGCTCGATATCCAGGCCCACCCCTATGATTTCTGCGAGCGCAATAACGAGTCGGTGGACATCATCCGCGGCTTCGACCGGGACTGGATCAACTACCTGTACGCGGCGCCGCACACCTTCTTCTACGACGACGGCAAGGGCGACATCGCCTCGATGCTCAAGTATGCGAGCAGCAAGCTCAGCCACCTGATCATCGCCGACACCTACAACCACAAGGCGTCTTCGAGCCTGCGCTATATCGTCAACCCGCCGGGCGTCACCGCCACCGTGCACCAGCACCTGGACATCGGCCAGGGCGAGGTGGACTGGACGGCGTTCTTCGATACCCTGCGTGAAATCCAGTTCGACGGCATCGCCACGGTCTCGGTGTTCGCCTGGGAAGACCGCCCGGACGAATCCAACCGGATGATGCTGGAGCGGGTCAGCAGCGAGCTGTGCCGTTGACACAAACGCAGCCGTCTGTAGCCGCTGGCGCAGCCTGCGATCGACCACGCAGTGGTCGCAATTACGGCGCATACGGTCTTTCAGTTCGATTCGCGCCGGCCAGTTTTGCGAGGACGTTGTCCTCGATCGCAGGCTGCGCCAGCGGCTACAGGGCTACATCGAGTTCTATATAAGGAGGGCTTTGCGATGCGCATTGGTTTGGTGGGTTACGGCCATGGTGGCCGACATTTTCACGCGCCGCTGATTGCCAGTTTGCCCGGCGCGACCTTCGTCGGCGTGGTCACCCTGTCGGCCGAGCGCCGGCAGCTGCTGGCGGCGGAGCACCCCGGGGTGCGGGCCTTCGACAGCATCGAGCAACTGGTCGCGGCCGGGATCGACGGGCTGGTGATTTCCACCCCGCTGGAGGGCCGTGCGGCGCTGGTACTGCAAGCCATCGAGCGCGGTGTCCCGGTGGTCAGCGACAAACCCTTCGCCAGCGACCTCGAACAGGCCAAGGCGCTGATCGAGGCCGCGCAAACCCGTCGGGTGCCGCTGAGTGTGTACATGAACCGGCGCTGGGACTCGGACTTCCTCACCCTGCGCAAGCTGATCGCCAGCGGCGCCCTGGGCAGCGTCAGCCGCTTCGAGTCGCGGGTCGAGCGTTATGTGCCGCAGGCCGTGGGCAATACCAGCGGCGGCGGTTTCCTGCGCGACCTCGGCAGCCATCTGGTGGACCAGGCCTTGCAGCTGTTCGGCCCGGTGACCCGGGTCTACGCCGAATTGCAGTACGCCCCCCAGGCGCCGACCTGCGACCACGGTTTTTTTCTCGCCCTGAGCCACGCCAATGGCGTGGTTTCACACGTGTCCGGTAGTTGTCTGCAGAATTGCCAGGGGCCACGGTTCCGGGTCAGCGGTTCGGCCGGCAGTTATACGGTCGAGGGCCTGGACGGCCAGGAGCAGGCGCTGGTTGCCGGCCTGTCGCCGCAGACGGAGGGCGAGCGCTGGGGCGTCGAGGAACACCGTCGCTGGGGCTGGTTCGAGCAGGGCGAGATCCGCGAACGGGTGGCTTCCGAGCGGGGCGACTGGTTGCAGTTCTATAAACAGTGGCAGGCGGCGCTGCAAGGGCAGGGGCCGCTGCCGGTGACAGCGGCCGAGGCCCTGGCCACCACCCGCGTGCTGGACGCCGCGCGCCTGAGCTGGCGCCAGCGCCAGGTGGTGGAAATGGCGGATTTCCGGTTGCAGAATGAATTTGGAATAAAATTCTAAAATGAGTTGATATAGAAATTATTTTCCAATAAAGTCATTTCCAGGTTGCCGACTAGCAGGGTTTCGCCAGCGTCACAGGCCGATTTCAGATCCGCCTTGAACCGAGTGAAACCCGCCAACAAAAACAAAACAGGTACCGTCGATGAAAACCTTCAGTTCCGTTGTGCACCTGCTTCGCCGCGCATTGCCGCGCCGCCATCCATTGTCCAGTCGAACACCTCGCCAAACACCCCGGCATGCCTTTGTCGTCCAGTCCCTGGTCCGCCTGCTTTGCGTCGAACGCAAGGGCGCGCTGGTGTTCTGCATGCCCGGCGCGCCGATCGTGCGTCTGCCTCACTGAGTGGTTTCTGCGCCTTATCCATAAAACCTACAAGAATGTGGAGAAAGACCTTTCATGAAGACCAAGACCCGTTTCGCCACGCTTGCCCTGTCCCTGCTGCTGGGCAGCGGCACGGCGTTCGCCGACCTGAAGATCGGCGTGAGCATGTCGCAGTTCGACGACACCTGGCTGACCTACCTGCGTGAATCCATGGACCACAAAGCCAAGTCGCTGCCGGACGGCGTCACGCTGCAGTTCGAGGATGCCCGGGCCGATGTGGTCAAGCAGCTGAGCCAGGTGGAAAGCTTTATCAGCCAGAAGGTCGACGCCATCGTGGTCAACCCGGTGGACACCGCGGCGACCCGCAAGATCACCGAAGCGGCGGTCAAGGCCGGGATTCCGCTGGTCTACGTCAACCGCCGGCCGGACGACCTGAACCTGCCCAAGGGCGTGGTCACCGTGGCCTCCAACGACCTGGAAGCCGGGCAGATGCAGATGCAGTACCTGGCCGACAAGATGGGCGGCAAGGGCGAGGTGGTGATCCTGCTGGGCGACCTGGCGAACAACTCCACCACCAACCGCACCAAGGGCGTCAAGGACGTGCTGGCCAAGTACCCGGGGATCAAGGTCGAGCAGGAACAGACCGGGATCTGGCTGCGGGACAAGGCCATGACCCTGGTCAACGACTGGTTGACCCAGGGCCGCCAGTTCGATGCGGTGGTGGCCAACAACGATGAAATGGCCATCGGCGCCGCCATGGCGCTGAAACAGGCCGGGGTGGAGAAGGGCAGCGTGCTGATCGCCGGGGTCGACGGCACGCCCGATGGCCTGCGCGCGGTGCAGAAGGGCGACCTGGCGGTCTCGGTGTTCCAGGATGCCAAGGGCCAGGCCGACGGCTCGATCGACACCGCGGTGAAGATGGCCAAGCACGAGCCGGTGGAGCAGGCAGTGTGGGTGCCGTATCGCCTGATCACCCCGGAAAACGTCGCCCAGTTCAAATAAGCCCGGTTCAAACAGCCCGTCCGTTCCATCAACAACCATAAGCCGGCGGGGTGGCCCAGCTGCCCCGCGGATGGAGTACCTGATCATGTTCGCTTCAGCGACTGCTTCGAGCATCCCGACGGCGGCTATGCAGCCCGCCGCTCAGTCTGCCCAGTCTGTGTCCGAGCAGCAGCCTTACCTGCTGGAAGTCATCAACGTCAGCAAGGGTTTTCCCGGGGTTGTCGCCCTGTCCGATGTGCAACTGCGGGTGCGCCCTGGCACGGTGCTGGCGCTGATGGGGGAGAACGGCGCGGGCAAGTCGACCCTGATGAAAATCATCGCCGGGATCTACCAGCCGGACGCCGGCGAGCTACGCCTCAAGGGCCAGCGGGTGAATTTCGAGACGCCGCTGGCGGCCTTGCAGGCGGGGATCGCGATGATCCACCAGGAACTCAACCTGATGCCGCACATGAGCATCGCCGAGAACATCTGGATCGGCCGCGAGCAGCTCAACGGCCTGCACATGGTCGATCACCGCGAGATGCACCGCTGCACCGCGCTGCTGCTGGAGCGCCTGCGGATCAACCTCGACCCCGAGGAGCAGGTGGGCAACCTGAGCATCGCCGAGCGGCAGATGGTGGAGATCGCCAAGGCGGTGTCCTACGACTCCGACATCCTGATCATGGACGAGCCGACCTCGGCCATTACCGAGAAAGAGGTGGCGCACCTGTTCTCGATCATCGCCGACCTCAAGGCCCAGGGTAAGGGCATCATCTATATCACCCACAAGATGAACGAAGTGTTCGCCATCGCCGATGAAGTGGCGGTGTTCCGCGACGGCGCCTACATCGGCCTGCAACGGGCCGACAGCATGGACGGCGACAGCCTGATCTCGATGATGGTCGGCCGCGAACTGAGCCAGCTGTTCCCGGTGCGCGAGAAACCCATAGGCAATCTGCTGATGTCGGTGCGCGACCTGCGCCTGGACGGGGTGTTCGAGGGCGTGTCCTTCGACCTGCACGCCGGGGAGATCCTTGGCATCGCCGGGCTGATGGGCTCGGGCCGCACCAATGTGGCCGAGACGATTTTCGGCATCACCCCCAGCGACGGCGGCGAGATCCGCCTCGACGGCCAGCCGGTGCGCATCAGCGATCCGCACATGGCCATCGAGAAGGGGTTTGCCCTGTTGACCGAGGACCGCAAGCTCAGCGGCCTGTTTCCCTGCCTGTCGGTCCTGGAAAACATGGAGATGGCGGTGCTGCCGCACTATGCCGGCAACGGTTTCATCCAGCAGAAGGCCCTGCGCGCCCTGTGCGAGGACATGTGCAAGAAGCTGCGGGTCAAGACCCCGTCCCTGGAGCAGTGCATCGACACCCTGTCCGGCGGCAACCAGCAGAAGGCCTTGCTCGCGCGCTGGCTGATGACCAACCCGCGGGTGCTGATTCTCGACGAACCGACCCGCGGCATCGACGTCGGCGCCAAGGCCGAGATCTACCGGCTGATCGCCTACCTAGCCGGCGAAGGTATGGCGGTGATCATGATTTCTTCGGAACTGCCGGAAGTGCTGGGCATGAGCGACCGGGTGATGGTCATGCACGAGGGCGAGCTGATGGGCACCCTCGACCGCGGCGAAGCGACCCAGGAGAAGGTCATGCAACTGGCTTCGGGGATGTCCCTGGTCCACTAGCCGGTAAACGTATCAAGGCCATCGGCGAGGTGTGTTCGCCGCCGGCCATACAAGAAGAAGGTGAAGGCTTATGAACGCGATACTGGAAAACAAACCCGCGGCGGCGCCAGCCAGAACGCGCCGGCGCCTGCCCACCGAGCTGAGCATCTTCCTGGTGCTGATCGGCATCGGCCTGGTGTTCGAGCTGTTCGGCTGGATTGTGCGCGACCAGAGCTTCCTGATGAATTCCCAGCGCCTGGTGCTGATGATCCTGCAGGTGTCGATCATCGGCCTGTTGGCCATCGGCGTGACCCAGGTGATCATCACCACTGGCATCGACCTGTCGTCCGGCTCGGTGCTGGCGCTGTCGGCGATGATCGCCGCCAGCCTGGCGCAGACCTCGGACTTCACCCGCGCGGTGTTCCCGTCGCTGACCGACCTGCCGGTGTGGATCCCGGTGGTGGCCGGGTTGGGGGTAGGGCTGCTGGCGGGGGCGATCAACGGCAGCATTATCGCCATCACCGGCATCCCGCCCTTTATCGCCACCCTCGGCATGATGGTCTCGGCGCGCGGCCTGGCACGCTATTACACCGAGGGCCAGCCGATCAGCATGCTCTCGGATTCCTACACGGCCATCGGCCACGGCGCCATGCCGGTGATCATCTTCCTGGTGGTGGCGGTGATCTTCCATATCGCCCTGCGCTACACCAAGTACGGCAAGTACACCTACGCCATCGGCGGCAACATGCAGGCGGCGCGGACCTCGGGGATCAACGTCAAGCGCCACCTGGTGATCGTCTACAGCATCGCCGGGCTGCTGGCGGGGCTGGCCGGGGTGGTGGCCTCGGCGCGGGCGGCGACCGGGCAGGCGGGCATGGGCATGTCCTATGAACTGGACGCCATCGCCGCGGCGGTGATCGGCGGCACCAGCCTGGCCGGCGGCGTGGGGCGTATCACCGGCACTGTGATCGGCGCGCTGATCCTCGGGGTGATGGCCAGCGGGTTCACCTTCGTCGGCGTCGATGCCTACATCCAGGACATCATCAAGGGCCTGATCATCGTGGTGGCGGTGGTCATCGACCAGTACCGCAACAAGCGCAAGCTCAAGCGCTGATCTCTCTGCTTTTTTGTAGGAGCGAGCTTGCTCGCGATGGCGGTCAACGATAACGCGTAGGGTCTGATGGAAACGCGGTGCATTGACGCCCATCGCGAGCAAGCTCGCTCCTACAGGGAAGCGTGCAGAATCCCGGCAGCGGCAGGCCTTTTTCGGGCCTGCCGCTGCCGTTTGTCTTCTAAAAGACCCCGGGCGATGGAATTTCTTGTTATAAACGCACTCCGATAACCGCCGCCAAAGCCAGCCCTGGCGGGCTTTCAGGGCTTATCAGACAAATCTGATGTCATTTCAGTTGCTGACGCCTCGAACCGGCCTTAGACTGCCGCCCCTCGTAAATTGAGTGCCGGGTGGCGCTTGGAATGTATGGCGCCTTTCCGATGCCCCGAAAGGGGGCACGGAAAACAGCTTTAATTCGCCTTAATGCACGTATTTTTTATAGAGAAATCAATGACAAAGGAAAAGTTGCTGGCCATGCCGGCGGATGACTACATGAACGCCGAGCAGCTGGCTTTTTTCACTGAGCTGTTGCAGGCCATGAAGGTCGAAACCCACGAGCGCATCGAACAGAACCGAATCGCCATTGAGAGCCTGGACACCCCGGCCGACCCTGCCGACGCGGCTTCCGTAGAGGAAGAGCGGACCTGGCTGGTCAACGCTATCGACCGCGACCAGCGCATGCTGCCGCAGCTGGAGCAGGCCCTGGGCCGTATCGGCGACGACAGCTTCGGCTGGTGCGACGACAGCGGCGAGCCGATCGGCCTGAAACGCCTGCTGATCAGCCCGACCACCAAGTACTGCATCGAAGCTCAGGAACGTCACGAGCAGATCGACAAGCACCAGCGTCAGGCCTGATCGCCAAGACTTCTCCCCCTCGCGGGCAAGCCCCATCCCAAGGTCGTCGAGACGCCTGGGATCGGAGGCTTGCCCGCGAGTCGTTTGTGGGCGTCTTTAAAGCCCGCGCATTTCTATTGATCTGCTGCAAAGCTGCGACTAATGGACCATGGATAATGGCTTTTTAGTGGCGTTCAATGCAGGCCAAATAATTAGAAAAGCGTGGGGTAATCCAGATGACGCAAGACGGATCTTCGCCGGCTGCCATGGCGCAACCGCTGCCAACAGGCCAAAACACCTGGCGCTGGCAGGTTCCAACCCTGCAAAGCAGCGCCTTGCTGCTAGTGCTGTATGTCCTGTCCCAGGGGCTGCTTTCTTTCTACCTCGCCGTGCCGCTGATGCTGCTGATCGTCTGGCTGCCGCTCTTGCGCAGGTCCAAGGCCGCATCGCCGGCGGGCAACGTCGATAACCGCGAGATCGCCGCGCTGACGCGCGACCTGTCCTGCAGCACCAGCCATAACGCGCTGTCGGCCGCCGGCGTGGCCTATTCGGTCCGGCAACTGGCCGGGCGGGTGCAGTCGCAGCTGGACTCGGCGGCGCGCATCGTCAGCAGCGCCGAAGCGATGATCCACACCGAGCAACTGGCCGCGCAGCTCAGCCAGCAGGCCCTGAGCGCCGCCAGCGAAGCCCACCGCAGCAGCGCCGAAGGCAGCACAGTGCTGGGCGAGTCGATCACCCGCATGCACCGCCTCAGCCAAAGCGCCAACGACAGCCGGCAACTGATCGAAGCCCTGAGCCAGCGCAGCGAAGACATCCAGCGGGTGGCGCTGGTGATCCAGTCGATCGCCAGCCAGACCAACCTGCTGGCGCTGAATGCCGCCATCGAGGCGGCGCGGGCCGGTGAACATGGCCGTGGGTTCGCCGTGGTGGCCGATGAAGTGCGCGGCCTGGCCGGGCGCACGGCCACCGCCACCGACGAGGTCGGGGTGATGGTCGGTGATATCCAGCAGCGCACGGCCCAGGTGGTGGAGCAGATTCGCCAGCTGTCCAGCGACCTGAACACCGGGGTCGAGCAGGTCGAGTCCACCGGCCAGCACCTGCAGAACATCGCCCGGCTGGCAGCCGGGGTGGAAAGCCAGGTCGGCGAGATCGCTCGCGGCGCCGAGACCAACCGCCAGCAACTGGACAGCCTGTTCCATGCCGTGGAGCAGGTGCGCGGCGACCTGGCGGTGAGCGACCAGCAGACCCGCCGCCTGGCCGAGGCGGCGGTGCAGATGGAAGGGCAGGCGGAGATCATCAGCGAACGCCTGGCCGAGGTCGGCCTGGATGACTACCACCAGCGCATCTACGACCTGGCCCAGGAAGGCGCCCGGCGCATCGCCGAGCAGTTCGAGGCGGATCTTGCGGCCAACCGCATCAGCCTCGACGACCTGTTCGACCGCAGCTACCAGCCGATCGCCAATACCCAGCCGGTGAAATACCAGACCCGCTTCGACCGTTACGCCGATCAGGTGCTGCCGGCGATCCAGGAGCCGTTGCTGGCGCGTCACGAAGGCCTGGTGTTCGCCATCGCCTGCACGCCCCAGGGTTACGTGCCGACCCACAACCAGGCGTTCTCGCAGCCGCTGACCGGCGACCCGCAGGTGGATACCCTGCACAACCGCACCAAACGCAAGTTCGAGGACCGCACGGGCCTGCGTTGTGGCAGCCACCAGCAGCCGCTGTTGCTGCAAACCTACACCCGCGATACCGGCGAGCTGATGCACGATTTGTCGGTGCCGATCAGGGTCAAGGGCCGGCATTGGGGCGGCCTGCGCCTGGGCTACAAACCGGAGCAGGCTGTCGAGGCCGCGCGCGGCTGAGCCCGAATGGGCTGGCCATTGTTACCGGCTCCGCAACGGAGCTGTACCAGGGATGGCTTTTTCCCAGCATGGGAACTCATTAGTATGAGTGGTATTGTTAGCTAGCTAACTAGTTATCAGGAGAAGTTCTCATGCAAAGCAAAGTCGATGTCGCAGTGATGATTGGTAGCGGTGTACCGGCCACCTTTCGCTCGGTCGGGCTGAATGTGTGCTGGGTCGTGCTGGTCAATGGCGAGCGCCGCGGCGCGCCGTTCGCCAGCCGCGACGAAGCCCTGGAGTGCCAGGCGTCGTGGCTGGCCCAACTGGCGCGGGACAGGGTCGGGCACCCGCTGTTCAGTCGTTCGGCCTGACGGCGCAGGCCCTCGCGCCTTCAGACCTCGCTGCCGATCACCGCGCTTTCGGCCTGGAACAGTGCCACCTGGGCCATCGACAAGGCGCTGCTGGCGGCCTGCGCCTGGGCCCGGGCGGCGGACAATGCCTGCATGTGCGCGTCGGTTGTGCGATGCCGGGCGGCGCTTTGCACCATCGCCAGGCGCTCGTTGGCCTTGCGCAGCCGTTGCTGCAGTTGTTCGATCTGTTTGCGCAGCAGCTTGATGCGTTTCCTTTTCGCTTCGAGCACGCCGTCGGGAGCGGCATTGGTCGCCCGGGTGATCGCGGTGCGCAAGTCAAACGGATCGCTCGCCGGGCTTTCGCTGGCCGCCGCGCCGGGCAGGGCGAACTCGCCCAGGGAAGGCAGGCGGGCAGGTGGGTTGAGGTCGATCATCATGGCGCTCTTGAAATGAAGGCTCACCAAGGTATCGGTCGTGCGGGGCGTTCCTTTACCGCGCCCGCAGCGTCAGAGGTTCAGGGCACCCTGGTCGACGGCCTGCTTGAGGGCGCGGGCGGCGTCCTTGGCGGCGGCTTCGGCCAGTTCCGCGGTCTTGAACCAGCGGTCCTTTTCCACCTGGTGGCAGCGCACGGTGCGCAGCGGTGGCTTGGCGCGCATCACGATCACGGCCTGGAACTCGCCCTCGACATCCCGGGCCTCGCCATGGATGAAAAACTCGCCTATATCGAATTCCGTCACGTCCGACTTTCCCCTGGAAATTATGCTGGTGAAGCCTGGCCGGTGGCCGGCTTCAAGGTCGCGGCAGTATGGCAGTTGTTGCCGGTCGATGGCTGAGTTAAGTCACGCAAGTGGCTGACCGGCAGGGTGAAAGAGGTTTTTTCAGCGATTTGCTAACGCATGGGTTGCTCTGAATACATAAAGTTGCTCTAGAATTGCCCCGGCAGTCAGAGATTGATGTTTACCTGCAGCACTCCCGTCCCATTAAGGGTGACGAAAGGATCGTGAGGTTTTCCGATCGACAGTGAGTGCGCAGCTTTCTCGGCGGGCTGGAACCACTTCTTCTGCGCTTGATGCGGGCCAAACGGTCCGGTAGTCCTTCCGGTTTTTCTGGGGAGGGGCGCTCCGGTGTTTGCGCCTACGCGTTGGCGAGTGGTGCTTTTTCGGATTGTTTTCATGTGGAGTCACGGCGCCGGTTCGGCCGCCTTTTTCTGCTGTCCGTCGTTTACGCGGGCAGAGTCATTTTCAGTTTCGGGGATCTTTCCTTGGCAGTAAGTAATCTTGATATGCACGCGTTGTTCGTCCTGGGCGACTTGCGCGCAAAGTTGGTCAAACAGTTCCAGTCGCGTTTCGTCTACATCACCGAACAGACGCCGGAAGGCATTTACGTCGCCGAAATCGACACCGAGACGGCGCTGGTCGTGGACGACAAGCCGCGCCTGGAACTCAAGGTCGGCGACCATTTCCGCGCTGCGGTCCTGCCCAGTCGTGAGGGCGGCAAGTTCGAAATCCGGTTTCGCGAGATCAAGCTGGCCGTCTACGGCCTGGGCGAATACGCCTTTGTCAGCACCGCCGACGGCCACGCCATCCTGTTCAAGGAAGGCCACAGCGTGGTGACGGTATTCGCCGCCAACCAGCAGTTGCAGGAAGGCCTGACCAAGACCCTGAAAGCCGTGACCGGCAAGGCCGCCAAATGGCGCAAGGGTGAACTGGTGAGCTTCAAGGCCAGCGAGTGAGCCGCGCCGAATTCCACCAGCAGCATCTTGCGCGCGCCCGCGCCGAGGCCCAGCGCCTGTTCGAACGCAAGGCCGTGCTGCAAGGCGCCTGGCTGGCCTGGGTGGCCTCGCAGCTGTATGTCCTGAAGCCGGCGGCATACGCCAGCATGGTGCGCCGCGAGTTGCAGCGCCTGCAGGAGCAGGGCGAAAACTGAAGCCCCCGTCGAAAGCAGGAACCTCTACTACAGTCAGATGACTCAATTAGTCAGAGGCTTGCGGTCCCAAACCGCGAGACCATCCTGCAACGCTGTGAACAGCCAAAGGGGCACAGGCATGAAAGGACTGCGGACACTGCTGGGCGGCATGCTGCTTGGCTTGGGTATTTTGCTGGCGCCCGCCGGCGCCTCGGCGGCACCGTCGGTACAGCCGGTACAGGCGCCGATCCACTTCGCCGACCTGAACTGGGAAAGCGGCAGCCTGATCACCGATATCCTGCGCACCATCGTCGAGAAGGGTTACGGCCTGCCGACCGATACCTTGCCGGGCACCACCATCACCCTGGAAACCGCGCTGGCCAATAACGATATCCAGGTCATCGGCGAAGAGTGGGCCGGACGCAGCCCGGTGTGGGTCAAGGCCGAGGCCGAGGGCAAGGTGGCGGCCCTGGGCGACACGGTGAAGGGCGCGACCGAAGGCTGGTGGGTGCCGGAATACGTGGTCAAGGGCGACCCGGCCAAGGGCATCAAGCCGCTGGCGCCGGGCCTGCGTAGCGTCACGGACCTCAAACGCTACAAGGACGTGTTCAAGGACCCGGAAAGCCCGGGCAAGGGGCGTTTTCTCAACAGCCCCATCGGCTGGACCTCGGAAGTGGTGAACAAGCAGAAGCTCAAGGCCTATGGCCTGACCGACAGCTATGTGAATTTTCGCAGCGGTTCCGGTGCGGCGCTGGACGCCGAGATCACTTCATCGATCCGTCGCGGCCAGCCGGTCCTGTTTTACTACTGGTCGCCGACCCCGCTGCTCGGCCGCTTCAAGCTGATCCAGCTGGAGGAGCCGCCGTTCGATGCCGAGGCCTGGAAAACCCTGACCGACGCCGAGCACCCCAACCCACGCCCCACGCGTTCGCTGGCCTCGAAGCTGTCGATTGGCGTGTCCACGCCGTTCCAGCAGCAGTACCCGCAGATCGCCGAGTTCTTCGGCAAGGTCGATTTGCCGATCGAAGCGCTGAACAAGGCCCTGGCCGAGATGAGCGAGAAGCACACGCCACCCCGGGAGGCGGCGCGGGCATTCCTCAAGGCGCATCCGGACGTGTGGCGGGCGTGGTTGCCCGGGGATGTGGCGGACAAGGTGAGTGCCAGCCTGGATTGAGAGATTGAGGTGAGAGTGAGATCGCTATCGCGAGCAAGCTCGCTCCTACAGGGTTACGCGAACTGTAGGAGCAAGCTGGCTCGCGATGCCTTTAGAAGCGGCTCTGCACCGCCAGCTCGAAGGTCCGCGGCGTACCCAGGTAGTAAGCCGGCGACACATGGGCGAACTCGGCGTAGACCTCGTTGGTCAGGTTGCGCACCCGCCCGGTGATCGAGGTGTGGCTGTCGAGCTGGTAGGTCAGGAAGGTGCCGTACAGGGTGTAGGAAGGCACAGTCATGGTGTTGGCCGTGTCGGCGTACACCGAGGCCACATAACGCGCATCGACCCCGGTCTGCCACTGCGGCGCCAGGTCATAGGTCAGCCACAGGTTGCCGACCCGGTCCGGCACGTTGGTCGGGGTATTGCCCTTGCGTGACACCACCACCCCTGCGGCGTTCTTCTCGGTGAACTCATCGTACTGCGCATCGACCCAGGCGAAGTTGCCCTCGAGCAGCAGCTTCGGGGTGACCCGCAGCGAGCTGGCCACCTCGATGCCCCTGGAGGTCTGCTGGCCCACCGGGATGCTCAGGGTCGGGTCCAGCGGGTCGGTCACCGCGAAGTCCTTGCGCTCGATGCGGTAGGCCGCCAGGGTCGCCGAGCCGCGGCCGTCCAGGTAATCGAACTTGCTGCCCACTTCCCATTGCTTGCCCGTGGAGACATCGAAGTCCTGGGTGGCGCTGTTGGGCTGTTCGGCGGCAGTGCTGTATTGCACGTAGACGTTGGCACTGGGCAGGAACTGGTAAGTCAGGCCGACCCGGCCGGTGACCGGCTCCCAGCTGCGCTTGAGGTGCCGCGGGTTGCTCGCCGTCACCTGGCGATGGTTGGTCACGTCCAGGTCGATGTGGTCGTAGCGCAGGCCGCTGAGCAGGGTCAGCCGGTCGGTCAGGGCCAGGCGATTCTCGACGAACAGCGCCTGGGTGGTGACCTCGTTGGTCTTGTCGGCGACAAAGCCCTGGCGGGTGCCCGGCAGGTCGTAGAAATGCCCCGGCTGGTAGTTGTTCGGGTCGACGCTGTTGGCCGCCTTGACGTTCAGCGGCGAGTTGGTGGTGCGGTTGACCTTGTACTCGAAGCCGCCGGACCAGGTTGTGTCGAGGCCGAAGAGCGAGCTGTCGTGGCGCAGCTCGAACTGGTTGCCGTTCTGCTCGCCCTGGTGCCGCACCTGATAGGCCGTGGAGCGGTTCACCGCGCTGTTGTCAGCGTTGTACTGGTAGGTTTCCAGGTTACGGTAATCGCGCTGGCTGTCCAGGTGATAGAGGGTGTTGCGCAGGCTGGTGCTGTCGTTGATCCGGTAGTCGACGATCGAGCGCACCCAGATCGTGCGCTGCTCGTAGCGGCCGTCCTCGACGTTGTAGTTGTTGAAGCGGTTGTGCTTGTCGATCTTCAACTCGCCGGCCTTGGGGTTGAGCACCGGGGTGCCCCAGTATGGGCTGTCCTCGTGTTCGTCCTGGTACTCCACGGCCAGGGTGTGGGACAGGTTCGGCGTCAGGTCGCTGAGCAGGGAAAACGCCAGGCTCCAGGCATCCCGCTGCTGGCGGTCGATGTAGCCGTTGCTGGTGTTGTGGCTGACGTCGAGGCGGGCGTAGTGCTGCACCTCGTCGTCGGCCTCGCTGAGGGCGTGGTTGAGGCCGAAGGCGGTTTGCGTGGTGTCGTAGCTGCCGTAGCTGACCCGGCCCTCGATGGCCCGCTCCTGGCGATCGGCCAGCTTGGTCACGTAGTTCAGCGAACCACCCACGGAGCCTGCGCCGTTGACCAGCGAGGAAGGGCCGCCGAGCAGTTCGACCCGGTCATAGATCCAGGCGTCCACCGGTCGCGCCAGACCGCTGGACACGTTGATGCCGTTGAACATCTGGGTGATCTGGCTATTGCTGAAACCACGGTACGAGACAAAACCGCCGAACCCCGGCGGGGCGCTGGCATTGACCCCGGGCAGGGTGTTGGCGGCGTCCTGGAAGTTCTGCGCGCCGCGCCGCTCGATATCGTTGCGGTTGGCCACGGCCACCGAGGCCGGGGTTTCACGCAGGCTTAGGCCCAGGCGCGAGGCCATGCCGCTGGACTGGTCGAGGGCCAGGCCGGGTTCGGCGGGTTGCTCGCCGTCGATGGTGATCGGCGCCAGGTCGACGCTGGATTGCGCCCAGGCGCTGACGGACAGGCAGCCGCACAGGCTGGCCAGCAGGGGAATGTGTTTCATCGGTAGATCCTGAATGCTTGGCTAGGAAGCAGCCACGAACAAACACCGTGGGTTAAGGCACGGGGCGGGCTGATGACAAGGGCGAAAGACTCAGGCGAAGGCGGGCGGCGCGCGCGGGTGGGCCGCGGGCCAGGTGAAGCGGGTGGGGACGTCGGCGGTGGCGCGCGGCGCCAGCGGCGGGCTGTGGTGCTGCGGCAGGATCGCCAGGGTCAGGCTGGAGTTGAACGCCGGGCCCATGCCGCCGGTGGAGCACAGCGGGCAACCGAAAGCCTTGGACAGGGTCGGCAGCGATTCGTCGACCGGGTTGGAGGAGGCCGGCGCCTGGGTGCGCGGATCCACCGTACAGAACTGGCCGCCGATACCGTTGAGCTGCTGGCCGACCATTTGCCCGTGGCCGATGCTGCAGGCGAACACGTTGAACAGGACGCAGCAATAGAGCATCCAGGCAACGAGCGAGCGATCGGTTCGGGCGAGTTTCATGGGGCGGCACTTTACCATTGCAGGCGACGAACGTACTTACAAAAACGTGCGGGTGGGTCCATTCTTCAGCGACATTTTTTTGCCATGGACGTTTGCATATGAATGTTTTGATCGCGCAAGGGATGGCCGGAGCCTTCCTGCTGATCAGCCTGATCCACCTGTACTGGGCCGCCGGCGGCAAGCGCGGCAGCGACGCGGTGATCCCCCAGGTGCCGGGCAGGACGCCGGGCAAGCTGGAGCCGGCGTTCAAGCCCTCGGGATTCGCCACCTTGCTGGTGGCGGTGGGCTTGCTGCTGATCGCGATGCTGGTGTGCCTGCGGGTGGGCCTGTACCTGCCGACGGTGAGCCACCCGGCGCTGCAATGGGTGATCAGCGCGATGGCCTTGCTGATGTTCGCCCGGGCCATCGGCGACTCGAACCTGGTGGGGTTCTTCAAGGAAGTCAGCGGGTCCAGGTTCGCCCGGCTGGACACGCTGTTCTATTCGCCGCTGTGCGTGGTGCTGGGGGCGGGGCTGCTGGTGGTGGCCTGGAACTGAGTGGCTGAACTCAGCTGCCGCTTTCACTGCGTCGGCTGCTGACCTCCGCCGGTACATCGTCGCCGGCCATGCGCTTGCGGAACAGCGCGGCCCGCGCCAGCAGCAGGGTGGTCACCGGCACGGTGATCGACAGCAGGATCGGGATCAGCCAGGCGTGCAGCACCGGCCCCGACTTCATCCCCGAGAAATACAGGATCGACGCCAGGGCCACGCACCAGGCGCCCAGGGTCGAGGCCAGGGCCGGCGGGTGCATGCGCTGGAAGTAATCCTTCATGCGCAGCATGCCCAGGGCGCCGATCAGCGCGAAGCTACTGCTGAGCACCAGCAGGATCGCCACCGGTATCTCGATCCACCACGACAGTTCACTGACGGCATTCATTCGATCACCTCGCCACGCAGGAGGAATTTGGCCAGGGCGAAGGAGCCGACGAAGCCGAACAGGGCGATCAGCAGAGCCGCCTCGAAGTAGGTGTCGCTGGCGTAGCGGATGCCCAGCACCAGCATCATCAGCATCGCCAGGATGTACAGGTAGTCCAGGGCCAGGACCCGGTCCTGGGCCGAGGGGCCCTTGAACAGCCGGACCAGGGTCAGGACCATGGCCACGGAGAACAGGAACAGGCTGAACAGGATCGCATTCGTGAGCAAGGCACTCATTCGAAGATCTCCATCAACGGACGCTCGTAGGTCGTCTTGAAGTGCTGGATGAAAGCCGCTTCGTCGTCCAGGTCGAACACATGCAGCAGCAAGATGCTGCGGTCCAGGGACAGCTCGGACCACACCGTGCCCGGCACCACCGTGGTGATGGTCGAGAGCGCGGCCAGGCCGTTGGCGTCGCGCAGCTCCAGGGGGATCTTGACGAAGCGCGAGCGCGGCGGGCGGCGCCTGGCGTTGAGCACGCCCCAGGCCACGGCCAGGTTCGACAGCAGCACATCGCGGCCGACCACCAGCAACAGGCGCAGGATGGTCGCGGGGCGGCGGATGCGGATCGGCAGCGGGCGCAACGGCCGCATCATCAAGGGCGCGCAGAACCCCAGCAGCGCGCCGAGCAGCAGGTTGCCGGGGCTGACGGACAGGTTCAGCACCAGCCACAGCAGCCACAGCGCCAGCGACAACCAGGGAGCGGGGAACAGGCGCTTCATGGCTGTACCTCCTGCAACGCCGCCTGGGCCTCGGGGCTGGGGACCGCCCGGGTGCCGAGCACGGCCATCACATACTGCTGCGGATCGTTGAGGTTGTCGGCGGCGGCCTGGGTAAAGCGCAGCAGCGGCTCGGCCTTGACGGTCAGCAGCATGCACAGCCCGAGCAGGGCGATGATCGGCACGCACTCGAAGCGTCGCAGCAGCGGCGAGGGCCGTTCTTCCGGGGCCCAGAAGCGCCGGATGCCCAGGCGCGAAAAGGCGATCAGCGACGCCAGGCCGGAGAGGATCAGCAAGGCCAGCAGGCCCCAGGCGGCGCCGGACAGCGGCGCATCCGTGGCCTGGCCCAGCCCCAGCGGGTTGAGCAGGGCGCCGATCAGGCTCAGCTTGCCGATGAAACCCGACAGCGGCGGCATGCCGATGATCAGCAGCGCGCAGGCGATGAAACTCAGGCCGAGGAAGGCCATGGTCCAGGGAATCACCTGGCCGACCACGGCTTTACGCTCGTCGTCGAGGTTGGTGCCCGGTGGCGGTTGCAGCGGCTCCTGGGGGCGGGGCAGGGTTTCGACTTCATCCTCCAGGGGGATCTCATTGGCCGAACGCGAACGCTCGATCAGCTCGGCCAGCAAAAACAGCGCGCTCAGGGCCAGGGTCGAGCTGACCAGGTAGAACAGCGCGCCGGCAATCAGCCTGGGCTGGGCGAAGCCGATCGCCGCCAGGAGGATCCCGGCCGAGACCAGGATGCTCAGGCTGGCCATGCGTTCCAGGCGTTGCGCGGCGAGGATCGCCAGGGCTGCGCCGACGATGGTCGCCATGCCGCCGTAGATCAGCCAGTCGCCGCCGAAGTAGGCCGAGGCCCCGGCCTGGCCGGAGAACAGCAGGGTCCACAGGCGCAGCAGGGTGTAGACCCCGACCTTGGTCATGATCGCGAACATCGCCGCCACCGGCGCGCTGGCCGAGGAGTAGGCCGGCACCAACCAGAAGTTCAGCGGCCACATGCCGGCCTTGGCCAGGAACGCAGTGGCGAGGATCGCCGCGCCGACGTGCAGCAGGCCACGGTCGGCTTCCGGCACCAGCGGGATCTTCAGCGCCAGGTCGGCCATGTTCAGGGTGCCGGTGACGCCGTAGATCAGCGCCGCGCCGATCAGGAACAGCGACGAGGCCAGCAGGTTGATCGCCACATAGTGCAGGCCGGCGGACACCCGCGCCCGGCCCGAGCCGTGCAGCATCAGGCCGTAGGAGGCGGCCAGCAGCACTTCGAAGAACACGAACAGGTTGAACAGGTCGGCGGTCAGGAAGGCACCGTACAGGCCCATCAGCTGGATCTGGAACAACGCGTGGAAACTGGCCCCGGCGCGGTCCCAGCGAGCCATGGCGAACAGCAGGGCGCTGACGCCGATGATCCCGGTGAGCACCAGCATCAGCGCCGACAGGCGATCGACCACCAGCACGATGCCGAACGGCACCTGCCAGTTGCCCGGCAGGTACACACCGACGGAACCGGGCACGCCGGTCTGCTGGGTCCAGCACAGCAACAGCACGGAGATGCCCAGGCCGAGCATGCTGGAGAACAGGTTGATCCTGGCTTTGAGCGGGCGATGTTTCTCGCCGAGCATCAGCATCACCGCGGCGGTCAGCAGCGGCAGCAGGATGGGCGCGACGATCAGGTGCGGCATCAGGTTCATTCCTTGGGCTCCCGGCCATCCACATGGTCGGTGCCGGTCAGGCCCCTGGACGCCAGCAGGACCACCAGGAACAGCGCGGTCATGGCGAAGCTGATGACGATCGCCGTGAGCACCAGCGCCTGGGGCAGCGGGTCGGTGTAGTGCAGCAGGTCCTGGGGCACGCCGTCCTTGATGATCGGCTCCTTGCCGATGAACAGGCTGCCCATGCTGAAGATGAACAGGTTGACCCCGTAGGACAGCAGGCACAGGCCCATCACCACCTGGAAGGTCCGTGGCCGCAGCACCAGCCAGACGCCGGAGGCCGCCAGCACACCAATGGCGATTGCAATGACTTCTTCCATCAGGCGGCTCCTGGCTTGGCTTGGGGTTTGACTTGGGCACGCACCGACTGGTGCGCCAGCGCGGTGAGGATCAGCAGGGTCGAGCCGACCACCACGGCGTACACGCCGATGTCGAAGAACAGCGCGCTGGCGATATGGATATCGCCCAGCAGCGGCAGGTCCAGGTGCAGGGTATGGGTGGTCAGGAACGGGTAGCCGAACGCCAGGGCGCCGAGTCCGGTCAGGGTGGCGAACAGCAGGCCGGTGCCCATCCAGCGCAGCGGCCGCAGGCTCATCTGGGCCTCGACCCACTGGGTGCCGGCGACCATGTATTGCAGGATGAACGCCACCGACATCACCAGGCCGGCGACGAAACCGCCGCCCGGCAGGTTGTGGCCACGCATGAACAGGTAGAACGACACTACCAGGGCGATCGGCAGCAGCAGGCGCACCAGCACCGCCGGCACCATCATGAAGCCCAGGGCGGTGTCGCTGGCCTGGCGCGGGTTGACCAGGTCGGTGACCACGTCGGGCGCCAGCAGGCGCTGCTGGGCCGGCAGCTGCATGCTTTCCTTGGGCGGGCGGAAGCGTCGCAGCAGGGCGAACACGGTCAGGGCCACGGCCACCAGCACGGTGATCTCGCCCAGGGTGTCGAAGCCGCGGAAGTCCACCAGCATCACATTCACCACATTGCTGCCGCCGCCTTCCGGCAGGGCGCGGCTGAGGTAGAACGAGGAAATGTCGTTGGGGGTCTGGCGGGTCAGCATGGCGTAGGACAGCACGGCCATGCCCAGGCCGACGGCGATCGACAGCAGCAGGTCGCGCAGGCGGCGGGCACGGGCCTTGGGCAGGCTGCTGGGCAGCGGCGAAACATCCTCGATCCGCCGGGGCAGCCAGCGCAGGCCGAGCAGGATCAGTACCGTGGTCACCACTTCCACCACCAACTGGGTCAGGGCCAGGTCCGGCGCGGAGAACCAGACGAAGGTCACGCAGGTCATCAGCCCGCAGACGCTGACCATGGTCAGGGCTGCCAGACGGTGGTACTTGGCTTGCCAGGCGGCGCCCAGGGCGCAAGCGATGGCCAGCAGCCAGAGGGTGACGAAGACGATGGAGCCCGGGATCTTCGGCCGGTCGCCCCAGCTCAGGCTGCTGTAGAGCATCGGGATCAGGCCGGCCAGCACCGCCACCAGCACCAGCAGGAACAGCTGGGTCTGCAGGCGCTGGGTGCTGATGTAGCGCTCCAGGCGACGGGCCAGGCGCATCATCCTCACCAGGCTGCGCTCGAACAGGCGCTTGCCGTTGAAGCGGCCGATCAGCGGCGGATAGGCAAAATCACCGCGCACCAGCGGGGCACGCAACAGCAGGTAGAGCACGATGCCGCAGGACATGGCGATCAGGCTCATGATCATCGGCGCATTCAGGCCGTGCCAGATCGCCAGGCTGTACTCCGGCAGGGTGCCGCCGACCACCGGCTGGGCGGCCGCGGCCAGCAGCGGGCCGACCATCTGCGCCGGGAAGATCCCCACCAGCAGGCAGGTGAACACCAGCAGTTCCACCGGCGCGCGCATCCAGCGTGGCGGCTCGTGGGGCGTGTGCGGCAGGTCTTCGGCCGGTTTGCCGAAGAACACATCCACGGTGAAGCGCAGGGAGTAGGCGACGCTGAAGGTCCCGGCGATGGTGGCGATCACCGGCAGGGCGGCCTCGACCCAGGCGGTGGAATTGATGAACACCGTCTCGGCGAAGAACATCTCTTTCGACAGGAAGCCGTTGAGCAGCGGCACACCGGCCATGGAGGCGCTGGCAACCATGGCCAGGGTCGCGGTGAACGGCATCAGCTTGATCAGGCCGTTGAGCTTGCGGATGTCGCGGGTGCCGCTTTCGTGGTCGATGATGCCGGCGGCCATGAACAGCGAGGCCTTGAAGGTGGCGTGGTTGAGGATATGGAACACCGCGGCCACCGCGGCCAGCGGGCTGTTCAGGCCCAGCAGCAGGGTGATCAGGCCCAGGTGGCTGATGGTCGAGTAGGCCAGCAGGCCCTTGAGGTCGTTCTGGAACATCGCGCAGTAGGCGCCCAGCACCAGGGTCGCGGCCCCGGCGCCGCCGACGATCCAGAACCATTCCTCGCTGCCGGACAGCGACGGCCAGAGGCGGGCGAGGAGGAACACCCCGGCCTTGACCATGGTCGCCGAGTGCAGGTAGGCCGAGACCGGTGTCGGCGCGGCCATGGCGTGGGGCAGCCAGAAGTGGAAGGGGAATTGCGCGCTTTTGCTGAGGGCGCCGATCAGGATCAGCGGCAGGAGAATGGGGTAGAGGGCATGGGCTCGGATGAGATCTCCGGCAGCCAGGACCTGGTCCAGGTCGTAGCTGCCGACCACATGGCCGAGCAGCATGACCCCCGCCAGCAGGCACAAGCCCCCCGCACCGGTGACCATCAGCGCCATGTAGGCCCCGCGCCGGGCATCGGAGCGGTGGTGCCAGTAGCCGATCAACAGGAAGGAGAACAGGCTGGTCAGTTCCCAGAAGAACACGATCTGGATCAGGTTGCCGGAAATCACCAGGCCGAGCATGGCGCCCATGAAGGCCAGAAAAAACGCGAAGAAGCGCGGTACCGGGTCTTCCGGCGACATGTAGTAACGCGCATACAGCGACACCAGGGTACCGATGGCCAGCACCAGCATGGAGAACAGCCAGGCGAAGCCGTCCATGCGCAGGACGAAGTTCAGGCCGAGGCTGGGCAGCCAGTTGAACTCTTCACGGATCACGCCGCCATGGGCGATCTGCGGGTACATCGAGGCCACCGCCACGCTACCGGCCAAAGCGACCAGGCCTGCCAGCAGGGACTCGGTGTTACGTGCGTTGTGCGGCAGCAAGGCCGCCAGACAGCTGCCGATAAAAGGCAGAAGCAGTAGAACTATCAGGGACATAGGCTTCTAATCTGCGGGAAATTGTGATGCATCATACGTGCCGACTCTGTGATCACCAACCTTGAAGCTGTGGCAGGATCCTACAAAACCCCTTCGGCCAGCGTTCAAGGCAGGGGACAAAAAGCCGGCTGGTGCGAAAGTCCTGGCAGTTTGCCCGGGGTGAATGACAACAAAGCGCTGCGCGCGGTGTTATGGTCGCGCCCCTCGGCAACGGACCCGCTTGAAAGGAAGCAGACAGGCCCTTTATGACCCTCGGACCCTTTACCTGCAAAACCCTCGCCAGCCTGCTGCTGATGGCCCTCGGCGGCTGGATCGTCTGGCTGTGGCTGACCCTGGCCGGACCCACTGCCGGCATGAGCCGCTTCAAGACCCTGGAGCCCTTGTCGATCGAGGGGCAAGCGGCGGCGGCCTTGCCCGTCGGCACCGTGCTCTATTACGACACCGGCTTTGCCGAGGGCCATGGCCGTTACCTGGCGTACTTCTATCACAAGGGTGTCATCGCCCAGGAAGCCTTGCCCAAGGCCTTCTGGCCGGGGCAGGAGCAGATCAGCCCCTTGTGGTTGTGGAATATCGATCCCGGGCAGGTCCCGGATAAAACCATGACGCGAGAGGACATTGTCGCCGCCGTACAGGCCGGCCAGCTGTCCCGGCAGGAGCTGGCGGCCATTGTCGAGTCGTTGCCGCGTTAGCTCAGCGTTGCGAGTCCGCGGTCTCATCCAACCGATCCGCCTCGATCACCTCGCCACCTTTACCCTTGGTCTTCAACTCGCTGACGATCACCGCCGCGACGATCAGCGCGCCGCCCAGCAGGGCCAGGGCCGGCAGGCGTTCGCCGGCGATGCGTCCGACCAGCCCGGCCCACACCGGTTCGCCGGCGTAGATCAGGGTGGCGCGGGTCGGCGAGACGCTTTTCTGCGCCCAGTTCATCGCCACCTGGATCGCCGCGCTGGCGGCGCCCAGGCCCAGGGCGCTGGCCAGCAGCAGCCAGGAAAAGTCCGGGATGGCTTCCTGGGTCGGCACCACCATCAGGAACGACAGCACCGAGGTGGCAGCCAGTTGTACTACTGTGACCCGGCGCACATCGACCTGGCCGGCGTAGGTGCTGATCAGGATGATTTCCGCGGCGATGGCCACGGTGCTGATCAAAGTGGCGATTTCTCCCGGGCTGAAGTCCAGCGCGGCGCCGCTGGGCCCGGAGAGCAGCATCAGGCCGGTGAAGGCCAGCATGATGCCGATGCTCGGCATCAGCCCCGGGCGCTTGCCCATGAACAGCCATTGCAGCAGCGGCACGAAGGGCACGTACAGCGCGGTGATAAAGGCCGACTGGCTGCTGGGAATGGTTTGCAGGCCCACGGTCTGCAGGCCGTAGCCGAGCATGATGGCGGTGCCGATGAAGACCCCGGCCTTGAGTTCGAACAGGGTCAGCCCGCGCAGGCTGCGCAGGGAGAACAGCCCGACGATGCAGGCCGCCGCGGCGAACCGCAGGCCGACAAAGAACATCGGGCCGCTGACGGTCATGGCGTGCTGCACCGTGAGAAAGGTGCCGCCCCAGACCATGGTGATCAGCACCAGCACGCACTCGGCTTTGCTCAGTTTGAGGAAGAAGGAAGAAGATTTGCAGGAGTTCACCGACGTCATGCCCTTGCGTGCTACCCGGGGCGGCCGCACAATGCGCCGCGAAGTTGGGCAGTATACTGCGCAAACCCATACAGTGAGCAATATAGTGCACAAAGATCCTGGGCAGCGCGCTTCCGTGCTGCAGCATGTCAGTCACAACGTCCGGCGCCTGCGCCACACCGCCGAGCTGAGCCAGAGCGCCCTGGCGGAAAAGTCCGGGGTCAGCCGGCGCATGCTGGTGGCCATCGAGGCCGGTGAGAAGAATGTCAGCCTCAGCACCCTGGACCGGGTGGCCGAAGCCCTGGACGTGGCCTTCAGCGACCTGATCCAGGCCCCCGATGCCCGCGACCCGAGCCGGATCAACGAGCTGGCCTGGGCCGGGCTGATTCCCGGGAGCAAGGCGGTGCTGCTGGCCAAGGCCAACGCCTGCCGCGAAGTGGAGCTGTGGGAGTGGCGCCTGGAGCCGGGCGAGCAATACCTGTCGGAACCGGACGCCGAAGGCTGGAGCGAGCAGCTGTATGTCTTCGAGGGTTGCCTGACCCTGGTCCTGGGCGAGCAGGAGCGGCGCCTGGACAGCGGCGAGTTCTTCATGTTCGCCAGCAACCTGCCGCATACCTATCGCAACGATGGGGCGGTGGCGGTGCGTTTTGTGCGCAACGTGGTGATCTGAGCACTGTTGCCTGGGCAACAGTGCTTGAACATTTTGCCTGTTTTCAATTGATGCTGTTTCTTATAAATATCAATCAACTTACTGATTTGTAAGACTTATAGTCTTAGGCACGACTTCTGCAATCTCCAGGTCAGAACGGATCTTCCGCATTCGACAGGACCTGGAGTCGGCCATGACAGCCACTGCTCAACCCACCCGAACCGCCCACATCATCCACTCCGACGCCGAGGCCATCGCCGTCGCCCGGACCCTGGCCGAGCGTTTCGCCGTCGAAGCCAGCGTGCGCGATCGCGAGCGGCGCCTGCCGTTCGCCGAGCTCGACGAGTTCTCCGCCAGCGGCCTGTGGGGCATCACCATTCCCAAGGCCTATGGGGGCGCCGGGGTGTCTTACGTGACGGTGGCGGAGGTGATCAAGATCATTTCCGCCGCCGACTCGTCCCTCGGCCAGCTGCCGCAGAACCACCTGGGCGTGCTCGACATCCTGCTGCAGACCGCCAGCGAGGAGCAGAAGCGCTATTACTTCGCCAAGGTGCTGCAGGGTTATCGCTTCGGCAACGCCTTCTCCGAAGCCGGCAGCAAGCATGCCGGCGCCTTCGAGACCCGCATTCGTTTCAACGCCGACGGCGCGCGGATCGACGGCGAGAAGTTCTACTGCACCGGCGCCTTGTTCGCCCACATCGTGCCGGCGGTGGCGGTCGACGAGCAGAACAAGGCGTTCATCGCCTTTATCGAGCGGGACAACCCCGGCCTGACCGTGATCGACAGCTGGGACGGTTTCGGCCAGCGCACCACCGCCAGTGGCGGGGTCACCCTCGACGCGGTGCAGGTGCCGCTGAGTGCGGTGATCCCGGCCCATCGCGCATTCGACGAGCCCACCGCCGACGGGCCGATCTCACAGATCATCCAGGCGGCGGTGGACACCGGCCTGGCAGTCGGCGCCCTGGAAGAAGCCAAGCGCCACGCGCGCCAGTCGCGCCCCTGGATCGACAGTGGCCAGGATCATGGCTGGCAGGACCCGTTCACTATCGCCGCCATCGGCGACCTGGAGTGGCGGGTGCACGGCACCGAGGCGATCCTGGAAAAAGCCGGCCTGGCCATCGACCAGGCACTGCGCGAACCCAACGAAGACAGCGTGGCCCAGGCCTCGGTGGTGGTGGCGCAAGCCAAGGTGCTGTCGGCACAAAGCGCCTTGCTCGCCAGCAGCAAGCTGTTCGAACTGGCCGGCACCCGCTCGGTGCTGGGCAAGTACAACCTCGACCGCTACTGGCGCAACGCACGGACCCACACCCTGCACGACCCGGCGCGCTGGAAATACCACCTGATCGGCAACTTCCTGCTCAACGGCGTCAAGCCGGCCCGCCACGCCTGGAACTGAGGAACCGCCCATGAACGCATTGAGCCAAGCCACCGCCCATGAAAAACGCGCCGATGAACAGGCCGAGCACAGCCACCACGACCTGCGCCGCGCCCGCGAGCTGCTGCAATTGACCCTCAAGTTTGTCCGTGAGCAGGCCAAACCCTGGCCCGGCAGCGGCCTGACCCGAGCCAGCGACGACCCTTATGTGATCAGCCGCTTTGGCGACCTGCTGATCCGTATCGAAGTCGCCGCCGCCTTGCAGGAACGGGCGCAATCGCTGCTCGCCAGGGAGCACGACGTCGCCGAAATCGGCGTGGCCCAGGCCGAGGCGGCCATCGCCAGCCGCGAGGCCTTGCTCGCGGTGAGCAACGCCGAGTTCGAGCTGACCGGCCAGCGCAGCCCGCTGCCCGCCGCGCAGGGTGAACCCTTGCGCTGGAAATACCCGTTGATCGGCAACTACCGTCTCAACGGCGTGGTGCCGCCCAGTTTCAGGAGTGCGGTTTGATGGCCCGGGAAATCCGTCTCAACGCGTTCGACATGAACTGTGTCGGCCACCAGTCGCCGGGCCTGTGGGCCCACCCCCGGGATCGCTCCTGGCAATACAAGGACCTCGAATACTGGACCGACCTGGCACGGACCCTCGAACGCGGCAAGTTCGACGGCCTGTTTATCGCCGATGTGCTGGGCATCTACGACGTCTACCAGGGCAACGGCGAGGCGGCGATCCGCCAGGCGGCCCAGGTGCCGGTCAACGACCCGCTGCAACTGATCCCGCCCATGGCCCTGGTCACCGAGCACCTGGGCTTCGGCCTGACCGCGTCGCTGTCGTTCGAGCATCCCTATCCTTTCGCCCGGCGTCTTTCGACCCTCGACCACCTGACCCGCGGTCGCGCGGGCTGGAACATCGTCACCTCCTACCTGGAAAGCGGGGCGAAGAACCTCGGGCAGAAAGCCCAGACCGAGCACGACGCCCGCTACGACTACGCCGAGGAATACCTGGAGGTTTGCTACAAGCTCTGGGAAGGCAGTTGGGAAGAGGGCGCGGTGCTGCGCGACCGGGAACGGCGGGTCTTCAGCGACCCGAGCAAGATCCATGAGATCCGTCACGTCGGCCCACACTTCCAGGTGCCGGGCATCCACCTCTGCGAGCCTTCGCCGCAACGCACCCCGGTGCTCTACCAGGCCGGGGCGTCGAGCCGTGGCAAGCAGTTCGCCGCCGAGCAGGCCGAGTGCGTGTTCGTCGCCGCGCCCTCCAAGGTGCTGCTGAAAAAGACCGTGGCCGATATCCGCCGCCGGGCCGCCGAGGCCGGGCGCGATCCGGCGCAGATCCTGATCTTTAACCTGCAGACGGTGATCCTCGGCGAGACCGACGCCAAGGCCAGGGCCAAGTTCGAGGAGTACAAGTCCTGGGTCAGCTACGAGGGCGCCATGGCGCTGATTTCCGGCTGGACCGGCATCGACTTCAGCCAGTTCAAGCCTGATGAGCCGCTCAAGCATGTGCACACCAACGCCATCCAGTCGGCGGTGGAGGCCTTCTCCACGGCCGACCCGAACAAGGTCTGGACGCCCCATGAGCTGGCGGACTGGGTCGGCATCGGCGGCTTCGGCCCGCTGTTCGTCGGCAGCCCGGAAACCGTGGCCGACCTGCTCCAGGAGTGGGTCGAGGACACCGATGTGGACGGCTTCAACCTGGCCTACGCGCTGACCCACGAGACCTTTGTCGACGCCGTCGAACTGCTGGTCCCCGAGTTGCAGAAGCGCGGCGTGTACAAGACCGAATACGCCCCCGGCACCTTGCGCGAGAAGCTGTTCGGCGCCGGGCCGCGCTTGCCGCAGAACCATCCGGGCAGCGCCTATCGCGACCTGGCGGCCTGGCGTCGCCAGGAGCAGCAGGTGGCCTCCATCCGGATACCGTCCCTGTAGCCGCTGCCGCAGGCTGCGATAGGTCCGAAGGACCTTCAGCGTCAGTGTGATCGTCACGACCTGTCGGTCGATCGCAGCCTGCGGCAGCGGCTACAGGTGCAGTGCAAACCAAAAAACCGGCCAGCGGACCACCGCACGCTTTTGCCCAAGGAACGAGGCAGGTCCATGAGCGTGCATCCACTCAAATCTTCGCCGCTGACGCAGACGCCAGCGCTGAAAAATGCCGTGCCGTTGCCCGGTGCCCTGGAGCACCAGATACCTTCTCTGTAGCCGCTGCCGCAGGCTGCGATAGGTCCGAAGGACCTTCAGCGTCAGTGTGATCGTCACGACCTGTCGGTCGATCGCAGCC
>NZ_JBWKOM010000002.1:439550-765671 GCF_059416085.1 Pseudomonas sp. GW821-FHT09E12
ATCGCAGCCTTCGGCAGCGGCTACAGGTGCAGTGCAAACCAAAAAACCGGCCAGCGGACCACCGCACGCTTTTGCCCAAGGAATCGAGGTCAGTCCATGAGCGTGCATGAACTCAAGCGTTCGCCCCCGGCGGATGCGCGAACACCGGAAAACACTGTGCTGCTGCCCGCGGCCCTGGAGCTGTTGCAGCACTGGGCGCAGGTCAGCCCGCTGGCCAGCGCGTTGCGTCACAAGCGCCACGGCCATTGGTACAACTGGCGCTGGATCGATGCCGCGCGGGATGTCGAGCGCCTGGCCGACGGCCTGCGCCAACAGGGTTTCGACGAAGGCTCGCGACTGGCGTTGAGCGGCCTGTTCGAGCCCAACCTGCTGCTCCTGGCCCTGGCCGCGCAACGGGTGGGCGGCCAGGTGCTGACCCTGAGCGACGAGCTCGACCCGCAAGCCCTGCGCCAGGCCCTGTGGAACCTGCGCCCCAGCCATGCCTTCGTGCATTCGCGCCAGCAACTGCTGCGCTGGGTCGCGGCCGGCGAAAGCAGCATGGCCCCGCAATTGTTGATTGCCCATCAACCTGTTCCGCGCCTGCCGGAAGGTTCGCGCCAGCCGGTGCTGGCCTTCGGCGACCTGCTCGGCAGCCGGGAAAAGCCCCAGCGCCAGAACCACTGGCGGCATCCGGCCCATGCCGCGCAGCTGTGGAGCGAGGAGGGCACGCACTGGCCGCAAGGCCTGAGGGTCTTGCTGCACCAGTGGCTGCACAGCGGCCATAGCCTGGCCTTCCCGGAAAGCCGCGGTTCGGCCAGCCGCGACCGCCGCGATGTCGCCCCCAGCGGCCTGCTGCTCTCGGGCCCTTGCCTGCAACGCCTGGCCGACGACATCGAAAGCCGCCTGGCGCCCGTGGGCAGTTGGCGCCGCCGCCTGTGCGACTGGGCCATTGCCCAGCCGCACCGCCCCCTGCAACGGCTGCTGAAGAACCGGGTGCGCCGGCTCCTGGGGTTCCAGCGCCTGGATTACATCTGGCAGGCCCCCGGCAACCCCTCGACACCTTCGGCGCCGGTGTGGCTGGCCGAATTCAAACGGAATATCGCATGAGCGCCGCCGACCCCATCCTGCAAGTCAATGCCATCTCCCTGTCGTTCAAGGGGGTGAAGGCGATCAACCAACTGTCCTTCGCGGTCGCGCGCGGCGAGATCTGCGCGCTGATCGGGCCCAACGGTGCCGGCAAGAGCTCCTTGCTCAATATCCTCAATGGCGTCTATCGCTTCGACGCCGGCTCGATTGTCTTTGACCGCGAAGCGTTCCAGCGCATCGACCCCTTGCAGGCCGCGCGCCGGGGCATCGGCCGCACCTTCCAGAACAACGCGCTGTTCAAGAAGATGAGCGTGATCGACAACCTGCTCAGCGGCCTGTCGCGGCACACCCGCGCCCGCTTTATCGAACAGGCCCTGGGGCTGCCCCGGGCGCGGCGCGAGGCCGAGGCCCATCGGCAGCTGGCCCAGGGCATTCTCGAGTTCCTCGAGTTGCAGGCGCAGCGCGATGTGCCAGTGGGCAACCTGTCCTACGGCCTGCAAAAGCGCGTCGAGCTGGGCCGGGCCCTGATCGCCGGGCCCAGCCTGTTGCTGCTGGACGAGCCCATGGCCGGGATGAACGCCGAGGAAAAACAGGACATGGCGCGTTTCATCGCCGACATCAACCGCGACCTCGGCACCACGGTGGTGCTGATCGAGCACGATATGAACGTGGTCATGGACCTGTCCGACCATGTGGTGGTGCTGGACTACGGGCGCAAGGTCGGCGACGGCACCCCGGCCGAAGTGCAGGTCGACCCCGAGGTGATCGCCGCTTACCTGGGGGCGGTGCACTGATGGGCTTTTTCTTCGAAACCCTGCTCGGCGGCCTGCTGGCCGGCACCCTGTATTCGCTGGTGGCCATCGGCTTCGTGCTGATCTACAAGGCCAGCGGCGTGTTCAATTTCGCCCAGGGCGCGATGTTGCTGTTCGCCGCGCTGACCTTCGTCAGCCTGCACGACCAGGGCGTGCCCTTTGTCCTGGCGCTGCTGGCGACGGTGCTGGTGATGATCGCCGGCGCCTGGCTGATCGAGCGGCTGGTACTGCGGCCATTGGTCAATCGCTCGCAGATCACCCTGTTCATGGCCACCCTGGGCCTGTCGTTCATCATCGAAGGCCTGGCCCAGGGGCTGATGGGCTCCCAGGTCAGGGCGCTAGACCTGGGCATCGACGACGTGCCGCTGTTGCTCGGGCCGTTGATGTTCAGCCAGTTCGACCTGATCGCCGCGGCCACGGCGGTGGTGCTGGTGACGGTGCTGGCGCTGCTGTTCAACAAGACCCGGATCGGCGTGTCGCTGCGAGCGGTGGCGGACGACACCACGGCCGCGCTGTCGATCGGCATCAACCTCAACCGCATCTGGCAGATCGTCTGGGCGGTGGCCGGCATTGTCGGGCTGGTGGCCGGGCTGCTCTGGGGCGCGCGCCAGGGCGTGCAGTTCTCGCTGTCGCTGGTGGTGCTCAAGGCTTTGCCGGTGCTGATCATCGGCGGCTTCACCTCGATCGGCGGGGCGATTGTCGGCGGGCTGATCGTCGGCGCCGCGGAGAATCTGGCCGAGGTCTACATCGGCCCGCTGATCGGCGGCGGCATCACCCCCTGGTTCGCCTATGTGCTGGCCCTGGCCTTCCTTTACATCCGTCCCGCCGGCCTGTTCGGCGAGCGCGCCATCGAGCGAGTCTGAACCCATGTCCATTCCCCTGACCCAGGCCACCGCGCCTGTGCTGTTGATCCCGCGCCGCCTGCCCTGGGGCCTGGGCGGCCTGCTGTTGCTGGCCCTGGTCGGCGTGCCCCTGGTGGGCAACGACTATTGGCTCAACGCCATTCTGATCCCGTTCCTGGTGCTGTCCCTGGCCGGGCTCGGCCTCAACCTGCTCACCGGCTACACCGGCCAGACCTCGGTCGGCGCCGCCGGCTTCATGGCGGTCGGGGCCTTCGCCACTTATGGCTTCCTGCTGCGCCTGCCGGAGCTGGGCCTGCCCCTGGCGCTGCTCGGCGGTGGCTTGATCAGCGCGGCGGTGGGCTGGCTGTTCGGCCTGCCCAGTTCGCGGATCAAGGGCTTCTACCTGATGGTCACCACCCTGGCGGCGCAATTCTTCCTGGAGTGGCTGTTCGTCAAGTTTCCCTGGTTCTACAACTACGGCTCCTCCGGGACCATCTCGGCGCCCCGGCTGAGCCTGTTCGGCCATGACCTCAATACCCCGGTCGGGCGTTACCTGCTGACCCTGGCCTGCGTGCTGCTGTTGACCTGGGTCGCATTGAACCTGGTGCGCAGCCAGGTCGGGCGCAACTGGATGGCGATTCGCGACATGGACACCGCGGCGGCGGTGATCGGCATTCCGGTGGCGCGCTACAAGCGCCTGGCGTTCGCCGTCAGTTCCTTCTACCTGGGCATCGCCGGCGCCCTGTGGGCCTTCGCCTACCTGGGCACCGCCAGCGCCAGCAGCTTCGATATCAATCGTTCGTTCCAGATCCTGTTCATCATCATTATCGGCGGCATGGGCAGCGTGGCCGGCAACTTCGTCGGCGCGGCCTTTATCAGCCTGCTGCCGATCCTGTTGAGCCACGCCGGGCAAGCCCTGTCGGGCGGTGCGGTGGATGCCGGGCAGTTGCAGAACCTGCAGAAAATCATCTTCGGCGTGCTGATCATCCTGTTCCTGATCAAGGAGCCGGAGGGCCTGGTCCGCCTGCTGGGCAATCTCCGGCAACGGCTGGGCCACTGGCCGCTGCGCTTCTGAATTCCACTCCTGAGTAGAGAGAAGATATGCGTGCATCCTTGAAACGTTCCCTGGCCGGCGTCGCGGTGGCGCTGGCGATCCTCGGCGGCGCGGCGCCCGTGGCGCAGGCCGCGGCGGACCAGCAGTTCTTTCCGCTGGCCACTTACCGGGTCGGCGCCTATGCCTCCAGCGGGGTGCAGGTGTGGGCCGGCATGATCGACTACCTGAACTACATCAATCAGGTGGAAGGCGGGATCAACGGGGTCAAGCTGGTCTGGCAGGAGTGCGAGACCGAGTGGACGGCGGAGAAGGGCATCGAGTGCTACGAGCGCTTCAAGAACGGCCTGGATGGCGCACCGGTGGCGGTCTACCAGCCCAACGGCGCACCGGCGGCCTATGCCCTGAGCGAGCGCGCCGAGGTCGACAAGATCCCGCTGATCACCCTGGGTTACGGCCGTACCGAAGCCACCGACGGCACGGTGTTTCCCTATAACTTTCCGGTGATGCTGACCTTCTACAGCGAGGCGTCGACCCTGGTGAACTACATCGCCGAGCGCGAGGGCGGCTTCGACAAGCTCAAGGGCAAGAAGATCGCCACGGTCTACCACGATTCGGCCTATGGCCGGGAAACCCTCGGCCCGCTGAAACTGCTGGCGCAGAAGTACGGCTTCGAGAATATCCAGATCCCGGTGGCCGATCCGGGTAACGAGCAGTCGGCGCAATGGCGCCAGGTGCGCCAGCAGAACCCCGACTGGGTGTTCCTGCGCACCTGGGGCGTCTCGACCCCGGTGGCGGTGAAGACCGCCGCGCGCTTCGGCTTCCCGGTGGACCACATCATCGGCGACATCTGGGCCAGCTCCAGCGAAGACGTATTGCCGGCCGGCGCGGCGGCCAAAGGCTACCTGGCGCTGACGCCTTATCCGGCGGGAAGCGATTTCGACATCCACCGGCGCCTCAAGCGACACATCCTCGACCAGGGCAAGAGCGACCTTGCGGACCTGAAGAACTTCGGCAGCGTGTACTACAACTCCGGGCTGGTGAACGCCGCGGTGGCGGTCGAGGCGATCCGCACCGCCCAGGGCAAGTTCGGCCAGCGCCCGCTCAATGGCGAAGAAGGCCGCTGGGGCCTGGAGCACCTGAACATCGACGACGCCCGGCTCAAGGACATGGGTTACCTGGGGTTGATGCAGAACCTCAAGCTGTCCTGCCGCGATCACGAGGGCGGCGGTTCGGCGCGGGTGCAGCAGTGGGACGGCGCCCACTGGACCCTGATCAGCGACTGGATCGCCGCCGACCGCGCCTTGCTGCGGCCGCTGATCGACGAGAAGTCAGCGGCCTTCGCCAAGGAGAAGAACCTCACGCCACGCAGCTGCACCGGGGATGAATGAAGCATGAGCCAGACCGCTCCGGCCGCCACGGCCGACGACCTGTTGCAGGTGCGCGATATCGAGGTGATCTACGACGGTGCGATTCTCGCGGTGGCCGGGGTCTCCCTGAGCGTGCCCGAGGGCGGCATCGTCGCCTTGCTGGGGGCCAACGGCGCCGGCAAGAGCACCAGCCTCAAGGCGATCTCCGGGCTGCTGCGCGCCGAGCGGGCCGAGGTCAGCCGTGGCTCGATCGCCTTTCTCGGCCAGGACAGCGCCGGCGTCGATCCCAGCCAGCGGGTGCGCCAGGGCATGGTCCATGTGCTGGAGGGGCGCCATGTGTTCCCGCAGTTGACGGTGGAGGACAACCTGCGCAGCGGCGGTTTTGTCCGTGGCTTGAGCCGCCGGGAACTGGCCGCCGACCTGGAGCGCATCTACGCCTGGTTCCCGCGCCTGAAGGCCAGGCGCGGCACCCGCGCCGGCCTGACCTCGGGCGGCGAGCAGCAGATGGTCGCCCTCGGCCGCGCGCTGATGACCCGGCCGCGCCTGGTGCTGCTGGACGAGCCGTCCATGGGCCTGGCGCCGATCATCGTCCAGGAGATTTTCGAAATCGTCGCGCAACTCAATCGTGAGGCGCGGGTGAGCTTCCTGATCGCCGAACAAAACATTAATGTGGCGCTCAAGTACGCCTCCAGGGCCTACGTGCTCGACACCGGGCGCGTGGCCTGGTCCGGCACCACCGATGAACTGCTGGCCCGGGGCGATCTGCAGGACTTCTACCTAGGCAGGCACTGAACCGTGAGAACCCCATGAGCCAAACACCCAACGGACAGGCGAGCGGCGCCACCCGTGATGCCGATGTGCTGATCGTCGGCGGCGGCCTGAGTGGCGCCTTGCTCGCCGCCCAACTGCTGCGCCTGCCGGGCCGGCGCCAGGTGCTGGTGATCGAGCCGCGCAGCGAGCTGGGGCGCGGCGAGGCCTACAGCGCCGTCGAACTGGGCCATACCCTGAACGGCAACGCCGCGCGCATGAGCGTCGACCCGGACAACGCCGATGACCTGACTCAATGGCTGAGCGATTACATCGCCGCCGGCGGCTGGCCGGAATCGAAGCAGCAGCCTGTGCCCATCAGTGAGCTGTTTCCTCCGCGCGGAATCTTCGGCCTGTATGTCCAGCAGCGGCTGGCCGAGGCCCAGGCGATGGGCGCCTCGCAGGGTTCGACGGTGGCGCATGTGCGTGCCGAGGTGGTGGACTTGCAGGCCGACGCCGAGGGTGCCTGGCTGACCCTCAATGACGGCCAGCAACTACGCGGTGCCTTTGCCGTGCTGGCCACCGGCATGTTCCCGGCGGCGCGTACGCCACAGACCGAATCCAGCGGCCTCAATGCCGCCGCGCTGGACCCCTGGGACGTTTCGGCCATGAGCCGGCTCGACCCGCAGGCCACGGTGCTGATCATTGGCTCCGGGCTGACCATGGTCGACGCCGTGGTGTCCCTGGAGCAGGCCGGGCATCGCGGGCCGATCGAGGTGTTCTCGCGCCACGGCCTGTTGCCCCATGTGCGGCGCCAGCCACCGGCCTGGGTCGACTTCCTCGCCGAGGATCCCAGCCTGCGCAGCCCGCGCCAGTTGCTGCGCGAGCTGCGTCGGCAATGTCGCCAGGCGCTGGCGGATGGCGTGGACTGGCAGGCGCCGCTGGACACGGTGCGCGCCCATATCGGGCGCTTGTGGAGCCAGGCCACGGACGTGCAGCGCCGGCAGTTCGTGCGCCATGTGCGGCCGTGGTGGGAAAGCCATCACCACCGTTCGCCGCCGCTGAGCGCCGAGCTGGTGGCGCGTTTGCACGGGGAAGGGCGGTTGCGCATCCAGGCGGCCTCGTTCAAGGGCCTGGAGCCTTCGGCGGATGGGCGCCTGGCGATTGGCATCCGCCGTCGCGGCGAAGCGCAAACCCGCTGGGTCGCGGGGGATGCGCTGATCAACTCCAGCGGCATCGAATACGACTGGCGCCGGGTCGCCCGGCCATTGCCGCAGCAACTGCTGGCCCGTGGCCTGATCACGCCGGGGCCGCTGGCCCTGGGAATTTGGGCCGACAGCGGTGGCGCGGTGGTGGATGCCGAAGGGCAGGTCGCCCGCCGGCTGTTCGCCATGGGCCCGCCGTTGCGCGGCATGTGGTGGGAAAGCACCGCGGTGACCGACGTGGCCAGCCAGGCCAAGGCTCTGGCCGCACGCCTAGCGGCATTACCCTTGTAGCCGCTGCCGCAGGCTGCGAACGGCTGCGCAGCAGACGCCGCGATCCTGAGGCCGCCAAGCAAGGTCCTGCGGACCTTTTCGCAGCTTCGCCTTGGCTCAGCAGCGGCTACAGGGTCACCCAGCGCTGTTCGGCGGCGGCAAGGCGAATCGCCGCCGCCAGGCGCTCGACCTGCCAGGCCTCGGCGAAATCCGTCCCGCCTTGCCCCTGGCCGCCCAGCGCCATGATCAGTTCATGGACCTCCAGGGTCTTGAGCTCGTTGTAGCCCAGTTGATGCCCCGGGGCCGGGCTGAAGGCGGCGTAGCCGGGCAGGGCGGGCCCGGCCAGCAGGCGTTGGAAGCCGCTATCACCGGCCCGGTACAGGCGCAGTTCATTGAGACGTTCCTGGTCGAAGGCCAGGGTGCCGCGGGTGCCGCTGATCTCGAAACTCAGGTGGTTCTTGTAGCCATGCTTGAGCCAGCTGCTGCTGAACGTACCGCGGGCACCGCTGGCGAAACGCAGCAGGGCATGGGCCTGGTCGTCCACGGCGATCGGGCGCTGCTCCTGGTTGCCGGCGCTGGTCGGGCGTTGGTGGTGCACGGTCTGGCTGTCGGCGCAGACCGCCTCGACCTCGCCCAGCAGATAACGCGCCATGGCCAGCAGATGGCTGCCCAGGTCGGCCAGGGCGCCACCGGCGTGCTGCGGATCGCAGCGCCAGGAGAAGGGCGAGGCCGGGTCGGCCATGAAGTCTTCGCTGAACTCGCCCTGGAAGCTGACGATCTGCCCCAGTTCGCCGCTGTCGATCAGCGCCTTGGCCTGCACGATCATCGGGTTGTGCTGGTAGTTGTAGCCGACCCGGGTGACTACCCCGGCGGCCTGGGCCGCGTGCTGCATTTGCTGCGCCTGTTCGACGCTGACCGCCAGGGGCTTCTCGCAGTACACCGCCTTGCCGGCCTTCAGGGCGGCCATGGCCATGGGGAAGTGCAGGTGATTGGGCGTGGTGATCGCCACCAGGTCGACCCTGGGATCGTCGATCAGCCGTTGCCAGTCGCCGTGTGCCCGGGCGAACCCCCAGGCCGCGGCGCAACGTTCGGCGCGCTGGCGGTCGGCATCGGCCAGCGCCGCCAGGTGCAGGCGCACCGGCAACTCGAACACCGCGCTGACATTACGGAACGCCAACGCATGGGCCCGGCCCATGAAGCCCGTGCCGATCAAGCCTATTCCCAGTTCACCCATCGCCGACCCCTTGCAGAATTGTTGTTGTAAGGAGTGCTCTTTATGGAATAAAAATTCCGTAATTGCAATCTATGGAATAAATTTTCAGCAGCGCGCCGCTGCTGCTCGGCAACCCGGCCGGGAAAAGCCGAAGGGCGCAAATAAAAAAGGGTGCAATGAACAGTCATTGCACCCATGGGCCGATCACCTGAGCAGGGTCAGAACTGGAAGGTGAACCCCAGGTTGACCGAGCTGCCACCGCCATGACCGGACACCAGCCCGGTGTAGTTCAGCGACACCAGGGTGTCTTTGCTCATGGCCATTTCCGCAGCGGCCTTGACCACCGCGCCATCGCGAGACACCGGCACGCCGTTCACCGCAAAGGCCGCCGCACTGCCGGCAAATTTCAATGAGGTTTCACGATCCAGGTCGCCGTACTGGTGTTCCCAGCCCAGCTCGCCACGCAAGGTCACCGAGCGGGTGGCGCTCACCGGCAATTGCGTATGACCTCGCAGGCCAAGGGTCGAGAGCGTGGCGTCCTGGCTTTGCTTGCTGCCATGCAAGGCTGCTGCACCGCCGCGTTCCTTGAACGAGTCGTTCTGGAAGTTGATGTAGCTGAGGTTGGCGAAGGGCTCGAAAGCCGCCCACCGGGTGTAGCCGATTTCGCCGAACACCTGATCGGTACGCGCGTTGTAGTTGGCTTTTTCATGACTCGACTGGTTGCCGTACACCACGTCACGGGAAGTGTCGAAGCGGTGCCAGGTGGTGGCTCCGCCGAGGCGCAGGGCGATGCTGTCGAAACGTTTGCCGCCATAGATCGACAGGTGATAGTTGTCGCTGTCGGCGGAAGTCCTGGAGGCTCCGTTCAGATCGGTCCTGGTGTAGCCGGTCGCCGCACCGACGCGCCAGCCATCGCCGACGTCGGTGTCCAGGCCGAGCAGGACGCCGGTGGTGGAAGTGCTGTAGCGCGTGGCGTTGTGATCGGCGTCGACTTGTCTGTGGCCGCCGAGCAATTGCACCCAGCCACCATTGCTGCTGGCCTGGATATCCATATCGGTATCCAGGACCTGGGCCTGTTGCAGGCGGCCGTTGACTGCGTCGCGCAGGTAACGGCTGTCGGCGATCTGGGCAGCGGCGATGTCGGAGTGCACCTGGCCATCGAGCTGGTTGAAGGCTTGTCGCGCCAGTTCCGCCGAGTCGGAGGCCAGGATGCTCTCGTACACCGGATTACCTGCGCTCAATGTGTCGATGGCGCTGGCGACGGCACGCTCGTTACGGGTCAAGGCTACGCTGGCGAACGCGGTCTGGTTGCGGTAGATGCCCAGGTTCAGCTGGTTCGGCTGGTAGTTCAGGCGGGTGTCGAGGAACAAGAAACTGGGGGCGACGGAAGCGAACTGGCCGTTGATACCCTGGCTGGCGCTGAGGATGTTGAACTGCTGGCCCAGGTAGCTGCTGGCCTGGGCCGCAGACAGCAGGTTGGGGCTGTTTTCCATGGAGAGGGTGACCTGTCCGCCGTTGAGAGTAGCCACGCCCGTGCTCTGGATAGTGTCGGTCTGCCCGTTGGCGGCGACTTCCACCGCGTACACCGAACCCGGGTTGAACGTGACGTCGCCGGTGTGCAGGGTGCCGACCGAATGGCCGGGGGCCACGGTACCGCCGTTGTTCACCAGCAGGGTGCCGATGCTGCCGTTACCCGCCAGGGTGCCGCCGATACGGGTGACCACCTGGTTATTGGCATCGACGGTGCCCACGGCGCTGCCATCGACCGTCACGCTGGAGGTCAATCTGCCGTCCACCGAGAGCTTGCCGCCACGGACCCAGGTACTGCCCGAATAGCTGCTCTGGCCGTCGAGTACCAGTTCCCCATCCCCGGACTTTGTCAGGCTGCCGACATAGGTCTGGCCGGTCAGCGGGTCCAGGCCGCGGGTCAGCGTTGCCTGCTCCCGGGCCATGCCGATCTCGTACTGGAATTGATCGTCCGCCGAGGCCCCGGCCGGTAGACCGTTGACCCAGCCTTTGTGCTGCTTGATCGCGCTCCAGGTGGCCTGTTCGGCAGCGTCTTCGCTGCGTCGGGCACGGATCGCTTCGTCGGAGATGTCGTTGGCCCAGATATCGCGGGTGCCGGCGGGCAGCGCCACGGCCAGTGCACCGACGAACTGTCCCGGGCCCTGCATGGCCTTTTTCAGGTTGGGCAGGCCCCAGCCGTTGACCACCCCTGGCACCTGCGGGGTGCCGGGAGCAGCGTCGTGCACCGGTTGCAGGTTGTCGTAGGTGCGTCCGCCCGTCCGGTCGCCGACCGGGGTGTCGGGGTCGTCCGGGGTTTGCAGGGTGGAGGTGGTCAGCAAGACATCGCGGGCCTGGCTCGCGGTCATGTAGGGAAAGCGCTGGATCACCAGGGCCAGGGCGCCGGAAACGCTGGGGGCGGCCGCCGAGGTGCCGTTGGCGTTGGGGATGATCTCGCCTTCCGGCCCTGCGGACGGAATGCCGGAAACCCCCATGACGCACCACCACTTGGAGGTGCCGCAGCGGTTGTAGACCTGGGCGCCGCTCTCGTCATAACCGGTGATGGACAGCCACTTGGACTCCAGGTCCGGCTTGAAATAGGGGAGGTTGGCGTTGGTGTCCGGGTTGGCGCCATGGCTGTCGTTGCCGGCGGAGATGATCTGGATGAACGAGTACTGCCGGCCGGCGTCGGCCATGGCATCCATCCAAGTCTTCTGGCCCGCGTGGGCCTTGTCCCAGAACGGCCGGTAGGCGGCGGTCATGTCCCTGAGGATAGCCTCCGGGCTGTCGCCGACAGTGCCGAAGTGGTTCTCTACGTCATTACGCGAGTTCTGCCCCCAGCTCTGGTTGACGATCGACACTTTTTTCGCCGCCAGCGCATCGTAGCTGGCCATGAAGGCGTTGTAGTCGAGGTCGTTGGAGCCTTGATAACGGTCGTTGTCGCTGCCGCCGGTGTTGGCCACGAACAGATTGGCGTCGAAGGCGATGCCGTGCATGCCGGTACCATTGCGACTGGCCGCCAGTACTCCGGACATTTCCGTGCCGTGGCCGTCGTTGAAGCTTGGGTCGTACTCACCCGCAATACTGAAGTGCTCACCTTTGTGGAACTCGCCGGCCGGCACCTCCAACCGATAGCGCGGATGGGTTGCGTAGTATTCGCCGGTAGAGGTGACTGCCTGCACACGGTTTTCGCCTGCGGCGTTCTTGCCCTGGAATTCCGAATGTTCACTGAGGATGCCCGAGTCCAGCACGCCGACGTTTACCCCTTTCCCGGTGATACCCAGGGCATAGGCGTAATAGGCGTTGGTCCGGTCCAGGCCGGAGTTGACCTGGGCTTCCGGAGTCTTCCAGGTTTGCGCGTTATTGCTCCAGTTGCCGGTTGCGGCGGACCATGACTGTCCGGCATTGAGTTGTTTGTGCAGGTCCGTGGCCACGCCCGGCTCTATATAGGTATAAGGTTGGGCCGCCGGCAGGTTGGCAATGATTGCTTGGGCGAAGTCGAATATGTTCTGGGTATAACGGCCGGAGTTGCTGAACAGGCGGCTTTTATAGCGATCCAGATTGTTGTTGTAATCAAGTGGCTTGCTCGTATCGCCGAGCATTGCACTGATCGACAGGTTTTCCGCCTGCAACTCGTAGTTCTGCTGGAGCAACGAGTCGAACTTTGTCGATTGTGCGGCAAACTCTTTGGCTGCCAGGTCCAGGGTATTGCCTACACCAAAACGCAAGTTGGTATACACGGCGGTACCCGGCGCGAATGACGCAGCGGCGTTCCTGAACGCAGCCTCCAAGACCTGGG
Source organism: Pseudomonas sp. GW821-FHT09E12 (assembly GCF_059416085.1). NCBI lineage: Bacteria > Pseudomonadati > Pseudomonadota > Gammaproteobacteria > Pseudomonadales > Pseudomonadaceae > Pseudomonas > Pseudomonas sp. GW821-FHT09E12. The sequence goes on from NZ_JBWKOM010000002.1 coordinate 451,928, forward strand.
GTGTATAGGGCGAGCCGGTGGGCGGATTATCTGCCAGAGCCATCTGGCCCTGACCCAGCCACAAGGCGATGGCCATTGCGACAGGGCTCAGGGAAGCTGGTTTTAAGCGGTTGCTGCGTTTGTCTGAATCGATACCTGCTACGTCCATGTTCCTTTTCCTTGAGATATGTCCTTGGTCGAAACTGATGTTTCGATCTCTTGTAATAGGCAGGGTTTAAATGACGGGCTGAAACAAAGGTGTTGTTTAGAAGCACGTGGTGTATTTATTGTTTTTACTGAGCAATAGGGAGTTCAGTCTCGGTTATCGTTACTGTTCGCTTGATACTCACTAGGTGGTACATATTAAGAAGTCGACAATCAACGAATGGTCAGTTGTTGATCCCCAAGTTGTTTTTCTTTAAAACACACATCAACCTCCGCTGTTTTCAAACAATGGTTTTTCACATGAGTGGTGTTGCAGAAAAATAACTGCGAGAGGGTTATAGCATGACAAATGAGCTTGTAACAAAATATTTATAGAGTGCTACGAGCTTGATACCAGAACTGTGACAGGTTTGGTTTTCTGTTTGAGAAAGGTTGGGGGCGAGGTGTGGGTGTCGGGCAATAAAAAGGCAGCCCGCAGGCTGCCTTTGTTGTACGGCGAAGGTCGATCAGGACAGGAAACCGCCGTCCACATTCAGCGACACGCCCGTGGTGTAGCTCGAGGCGTCGCTGGCCAGGTAGAGCACGGCGCCGGCCATTTCGCTCGGGTCGGCCACGCGCTTGAGGGGGATCTGCGCCAGGGCGGTCTTGAGGATGGCGTCGTTCTTCACCAGCGCCGAGGCGAACTTGGTGTCGGTCAGGCCCGGCAGCAGGGCGTTGCAGCGGATGCCGAACTGCGCGCATTCCTTGGCGAAGACCTTGGTCATGTTGATCACCGCCGCCTTGGTCACCGAGTAGATGCCCTGGAAGATGCCGGGGGACACGCCGTTGATCGAGGCCACGTTGATGATGCTGCCGCCGCCGTTGTCGCGCATCAGCTTGCCGGCTTCCACCGACATGAAGAAGTAGCCGCGGATGTTCACGTCGACGGTCTTCTGGAAGGCGCCCAGGTCAGTGTCCAGCACGTTGCAGAATTGCGGGTTGGTGGCGGCGTTGTTGACCAGGATGTCCAGGCGCCCGAACTGTTCGCGGATGCCGGCGAACACCTGGCTGATCTGCTCCATCTCGCCGATATGGCAGGCGATGGCGGTGGCCTTGCCGCCGGCGGCGACGATGGCGTCGGCCACATGCTGGCAGCCTTCGAGCTTGCGGCTCGAGACGATCACATGGGCGCCTTGCTGGGCCAGTAGCTTGGCGATGGCTTCACCGATGCCGCGGCTGGCGCCGGAGACGAAAGCGATCTTGCCGTCGAGGTCGAACAACTGAGTCTTGGACATGGTTTTTCCTTATTGTGTGCCTGGCGCGTCGGGACGATCAGAGGCTGGATTTCTTGATGACCTGCAGGCTCATCTGCTCCAGCAACTTGTTCATGTGAATGAACTGCGCGAAGCGTTTGTCCTGGGTCTGGCCATGGAAGAAGCGGTAGTAGATCTGTTGCACGATGCCGGCCAGGCGGAACAGGCCGTAGGTGTAGTAGAAGTCGAAATTGCCGATCTGGATGCCGGCGCGTTCGGCGTAATAGTCGACGAACTGCTGGCGGCTCAGCATGCCCGGGGCGTTGCTCGGCTGGCGGCGCATCAGTTGCACCGGCGCCGGGTCGCCCGCTTCGATCCAGTAGGCCAGGGTGTTGCCCAGGTCCATCAGCGGATCGCCGAGGGTGGTCAGCTCCCAGTCCAGCACGCCGATGATCTGCATCGGGTTGGCCGGGTCGAGGATCACGTTGTCGAAGCGGTAGTCGTTGTGCACGATGCTGGAGGTCGGGTGATCGGCCGGCATCTTGTCGTTGAGCCAGGCCTTGACCGCTTCCCACTTGGGCGCATCCGGGGTCAGGGCTTTCTCGTAGCGGTCGCTCCAGCCCTTGATCTGGCGTTGCACATAACCTTCGGGCTTGCCCAGGTCGCTCAGGCCGCAGGCCTTGTAGTCGACACGGTGCAGCTCGACGAACTTGTCGATGAAGCTCTTGCACAGGGCTTCGGTCCTGGCCGCGTCGAAACCCAGCTCCGGCGGCAGGTCGGAGCGCAGGATGATGCCCTTGACCCGCTCCATCACATAGAACTCGGCGCCGATCACCGATTCGTCGGTGCAGTGCACATAGGCTTTCGGGCAATACGGAAAGCCGTCCTTGAGCTGGTTGAGGATGCGGTATTCGCGGCCCATGTCGTGGGCCGACTTGGCCTTGTGGCCGAAGGGTGGGCGGCGCAGGACGAATTCCTGCCCGGGGTATTCCAGCAGGTAGGTCAGGTTCGAAGCGCCGCCCGGAAACTGGCTGATCTGCGGGGTGCCGGTCAGGCCCGGAATATGGGCCTTGAGGTACGGATCGATCAGGTTGGCATCGAGTTCCTCGCCGGAGCGAGTACGGGTGGACTGGTCAGTAAGCGCCATGCTTATCCCTTCTGCTTATTCTGGAGGCCAGAGATTATTGGCTAATCTAATGCGCCCACCTGAGCGCCACAATCGCCGCAGGCCTTTATAGGTGAGCGTGTTGCCGGGCAATCATTGCTTTTGATACAAGCGTTTGAATGGGCCCGGCTTCACTCTAGTCCAGTTCGCCGGGCCTGAATGAGCATTCCGACCGGAGCGGCGCACGGCACTGTTTCTGCATAGCGCCGAAGGCGCCCAGCACGGGGCATGGCCTGCGTGGCGTCTGTGGCCACGGCGCCTGATTCAGTTCGGGGCAGGCAGGGCGATAGGGGTCAACGGCGGCTGGCCGCTGAAGTGGGCGACGAGGTTCTTGCCCACCAGCTCCACGGTGGCCTGGGTCGCTTCCGGCGACAGCCCGGCGACGTGGGGCGTCAGCACCACATTGTTCAGGGTCTTCAAGGCATCCGGCACCCGCGGTTCGTCGTCGAACACGTCCAGGGCCGCGCCGGCGATGCTGCGTTGTTCCAGGGCCTGCAGCAGGTCGGCGGTATTCACCACGCTGGCGCGGGCGATGTTCACCAGGAAACCCTCCGGCCCCAGGGCCTGCAGCACGGCTTTGTCGATCAGCTGGCGAGTGCCTATGCCGCCGGGCGTGGCGACCACCAGGAAGTCCGAGTGCCGCGCCAGTTCGGTCGGGGTCGGGCAGAAGCTGTAGGGCACGTCGCTGCGGATCTGCCGGTTGTGGTAGCTGACGCTCATGTCGAAGCCGTTGGCGCAGCGCTTGGCGATGGCCAGGCCGACGGCGCCGAGGCCGAGCACGCCCAGGCGCTTACCAGCCAGGGACGGGCGCATGACTTTCGGCCATTCGCCACGCCGCACGGCGGCATCGGCGCGGGGGATGTCACGCACCAGCGACAGCAACAGGGCCATGGCGTGGTCGGCCACCGACGAGGCGTTGACCCCGGCGCCGTTGCTCACCGCTATGCCACGGTTGCTCGCCGCCTGCAGGTCGACCTGCTCGTAGCCGGCGCCGATCACACAGATGATTTCCAGGTGCGGCAAGGCGGCGATTTCTTTGGCGCCCAGGCCCAGCGGACCACGGGTGAGCACCGCGTTGATCTGCCCGGCATGGGCCTTGATGGCGGCCGCCCGCTCGCTGGGCGTCGGCGCGAGGATCAGGTGGAAGCCCTGGTTTTCCAGAATCCACAGGTAGTCATTGATGGTTTCGACGAGGACCAGAACGGTGGCGGGCATGCGTGTCTCCTGAAGGACTGAAGAGGGACGGACGGCGTACGGCGCAGCGATGGCAACCGGCGTACGGTCAGGGAGCTGCTGTACCGTGACAAACCACTCAAGCGCTCAAGATTGCGGATTGCAGGGCACTTTGGCAAGGCGCGGTCGCGGGTTTTTCCCGCGACCGCGGCCTGGAAAGCGTCGCCGCCCTCGAGGGCCTGATCGCCAGCAAGCTTGGCTCCTACAGAAGCAGCGGCGATCACGGTCTTGCGCCTGACATGGCTTCTGTAGAAGCGGCCGGGCGAGGGCGCCGAAGGCCTGGTGCCGCTTTTTGCAGCGCTGGATCAGCGAGCCGGGCGGGCGGGTAATCGGTGGGGCTTGTGGACTACGCTGAGCTTGCTTGAGTGTCTTGAACGGGGGAGGGTCAGCGCTCCCGACCAGCAGGTCGCTTTCAGGACACGATGGGTCGCCTGGGTGCAATCGCCGGACCATGGCGATGGGCAAGCTTCCAGGATGCCCCGGACCCGGTGCGCCAAGACACTTGGCCGGAGAGCAAGAATGGCGACCGAGGATCCACGCCTCCGTGACGTGGCCGGGCGCTGCAGCCGAAGACTCCGGACGGCTACCGCTATGTAGCGATGTCGTTCGAGATGCCGAGGTACGTTTATGTCTGATGACACGCTTCACCTGCCTCTGATTCACAGCGTGTTGGAGCGCGAAAAGGACACTCCCGGTGCCTTGTTGCCCATTCTCCACGCCATTCAGGACGGTTGCGGGTACATCCCCGACACCGCCATCCCCGAGATCGCCCATGCCCTCAACCTCAGCCTGGCTGAAGTGCACGGCGTGATCAGCTTCTACCACGATTTCCGTACCACGCCGCCCGCGCGCCATACCCTGCGCCTGTGCCGGGCCGAGTCCTGCCAGAGCCGGGGCGCCGAAGGCCTGGCCGCGCAACTGCGCGAACAACTGTTGCTGGACGACCATGGCACCACGGCCGACGGCAGTATCAACCTGCGACCGGTCTATTGCCTGGGGGCCTGCGCCTGTTCGCCGGCCCTGGAACTGGACGGCGAGCTGCACGCCCGGATCACCCCCGAGCGCCTGCGCCAGCTGGTGAGTGGCTGCCTGGAGGATGGCGCATGCTGAAGCTCTATATCCCCCGCGATTCGGTGGCCCGTGCCGTGGGCGCGGACAAGGTGGCCGTTGCGCTGGTGCGTGAGGCCGAGCGTCGACAATTGCCGTTGGAGCTGTGCCGCACCAGTTCCCGTGGCCTTTATTGGCTGGAGCCGCTGCTGGAAGTGGACAGCGCCGACGGCCGCCTGGGTTTCGGCCCCCTCACTCCGGAGGACGTGCCGAGCCTGCTCGACGCCCTGGCGGGCGACCCCGGCAGCCATCCGTTGGCCCTGGGGCCGGTGGAGCAGATCCCTTATCTGCAGAGCCAGCAGCGCCTGCTGTTCGCTCGGGCCGGCATCACTCAACCGCTGTCCCTGGACGACTACCGCGCCCAGGGCGGTTTCCAGGGCCTGGCCCGGGCCATCCAGATGGAGGGCGCGCAGGTGGTCGCCAGCGTGCTCGACTCCGGCCTGCGCGGCCGCGGTGGCGCGGCCTTTCCGGCGGGTATCAAGTGGCGCACCGTGCGCGAAGCCGCGGGAGCCCAGAAATACGTGGTCTGTAACGCCGATGAAGGCGACTCCGGCACCTTCGCCGACCGCATGCTGATGGAAGGCGACCCCTTCCTGCTGATCGAAGGCATGATCATCGCCGGTATCGCGGTGGGGGCCAGCAAGGGCTATATCTACGTGCGCTCGGAATACCCGGACGCCATCGGCACCCTGAACGAGGCCCTGCGCATCGCCCGCGAGGCCGGTTACCTGGGGGCGAACGTGGGCGGTAGCAGCCGGCCCTTCGACCTGGACGTGCGGGTGGGGGCCGGGGCCTACATCTGCGGTGAGGAAACGGCGCTGCTGGAATCCCTCGAAGGCAAGCGCGGCACGGTTCGCGCCAAGCCGCCGCTGCCGGCCCTGCAGGGCCTGTTCGGTTTGCCAACGCTGGTGCACAACGTGCTGACCCTGGCTTCGGTGCCGATCATCCTGGAGAAGGGCGCGCAGTTTTATCGCGACTTCGGCATGGGGCGTTCCCTGGGCACCATGCCGTTCCAGCTGGCCGGCAACGTCCGCCAGGCGGGCCTGGTGGAACGCGCCTTCGGCCTGAGCCTGCGCGAGCTGGTGGAAGGTTATGGCGGCGGTACCGCCAGCGGCCGGCCACTGAAGGCGGCGCAAGTGGGCGGGCCGCTGGGGGCCTGGGTGCCCCCCGCGCAGTTCGATACGCCGCTGGATTACGAAGCATTCGCCGCCATGGGCGCGATGCTCGGCCACGGTGGCGTGGTGGTCGCCGACGACAGCCTGGACATGGCCCACATGGCCCGTTTCGCCTTGCAGTTCTGCGCCGAGGAATCCTGCGGCAAGTGCACGCCGTGCCGGATTGGCTCGACCCGTGGAGTGGAGGTGGTGGACCGCTTGATCGCCAGCACCGACGCCGCGGCCCGTGAGGAACAGGCGCTGCTGCTGCAAGACCTTTGCGACACCCTGCAATACGGCTCGCTCTGTGCCCTGGGCGGGATGACTTCCTACCCTGTCGCCAGCGCCCTCAAGCACTTTCCCGCCGACTTCGGTCTGGCGACCACGGAGGCCGACCAATGATCAATATCTTCGACCCTACCAGTGATATCGACCTCGGCACCCCGGCCCGCGAAAGCGAGGTACAGGTCAGCCTGACCATCGACGGCCGGGAAATCAGCGTCGCTTCCGGCACCTCGGTGATGCGCGCCGCGGCCTTGCTCGGCACCACTATCCCCAAACTCTGCGCCACCGACAGCCTGGAAGCCTTCGGCTCCTGCCGCATGTGCCTGGTGGAGATCGAGGGCATGCGCGGTTATCCGGCCTCCTGCACTACGCCTGTGACCGAGGGCATGGTCGTCCACACCCAGACTTCCAAACTCGCCAGCCTGCGGCGCAATGTGATGGAGCTGTACATCTCCGACCACCCGCTGGACTGCCTGACCTGCTCGGCCAACGGCAACTGCGAGTTGCAGACGGTGGCGGGGCAGGTGGGCCTGCGGGAAGTGCGCTACGGCTACGAGGGCGCCAACCACCTGGACGAACAGAAGGACGTCTCCAACCCCTATTTCGACTACGACCCGAGCAAGTGCATCGTCTGCAACCGCTGCGTGCGTGCCTGCGAGGAAACCCAGGGCACCTTTGCCCTGACCATCAGCGGGCGCGGCTTCGATTCCCGGGTGGCGGCGGCCGGCGGCGACAATTTCCTCGACTCCGAGTGCGTGTCCTGCGGCGCCTGCGTACAGGCCTGCCCGACCGCCACCCTGATGGAAAAGAGCGTGGTGGAAATCGGCCAGCCCGAGCGCAGCGTCATCACCACCTGCGCCTACTGCGGCGTGGGCTGCTCCTTCCGCGCGGAAATGAAAGGCGAGCAACTGGTGCGCATGGTCCCGGACAAGAACGGCCAGGCCAACCACGGCCATTCCTGCGTCAAGGGCCGCTTCGCCTGGGGCTACGCCACCCACCCGGACCGCATCACCAAGCCGATGATCCGCAAGCACATCAGCGATCCGTGGCAAGAAGTCAGCTGGGAAGAGGCGGTCACCTACGCGGCCAGCGAGTTGCGCCGCATCCAGCTGAAATACGGGCGCGACTCGATTGGCGGCATCACCTCCAGCCGTTGCACCAACGAAGAGACGTACCTGGTGCAGAAGCTGGTGCGCACCGCTTTTGGCAATAACAACGTCGACACCTGCGCCCGGGTCTGCCATTCGCCCACCGGCTACGGCCTCAAGCAGACGCTGGGCGAATCCGCCGGCACCCAGAGTTTCGACTCGGTGATGCAGGCCGACGTCATCCTGGTGATGGGCGCCAACCCTACCGACGCGCACCCGGTATTCGGTTCCCAGCTCAAGCGCCGCCTGCGCCAGGGCGCGCGGCTGATCGTCATCGACCCGCGGCGCATCGACCTGGTGGATTCGCCCCATGCCCGTGCCGACCTGCATTTGCAGCTGCGTCCGGGCACCAACGTGGCGATGCTCAACGCATTGGCCCATGTGATCGTCACCGAGGGCCTGGTCAACCAGCCTTTCGTCGATCAGCGCTGCGAAGCGGCGGACTTCGCCCGCTGGCGCGATTTCGTCAGCCTGGCGGAGAATTCCCCCGAGGTCCTGGGGCCGATCTGCGGGGTGCCCGCCAGGCAGATCCGCGAGGCCGCGCGGCTTTACGCCACCGGTGGCAACGCGGCCATCTACTACGGCCTGGGCGTCACCGAGCACAGCCAGGGCAGCACCTCGGTGATGGGCATCGCCAACCTGGCGATGGTCACCGGCAACATCGGCCGCGAAGGTGTCGGGGTCAACCCGCTGCGCGGGCAGAACAACGTCCAGGGCTCCTGCGACATGGGGTCCTTCCCCCACGAGCTGCCTGGCTATCGGCATATTTCCAACGAGGCGGTGCGCGCCGAGTTCGAACGGGCCTGGAACGTGACCCTGCAACCCGACCCGGGCCTGCGCATCCCCAATATGTTCGAGGCGGCCCTGGATGGCACCTTCAAGGCGCTCTACTGCCAGGGTGAGGACATTGCCCAGAGCGACCCCAACACCCAGCATGTGACCGCGGCCCTGACGGCCATGGAGTGCGTGGTGGTGCAGGACATCTTCCTCAACGAGACGGCCAAGTTCGCCCATGTGTTCCTGCCGGGCAGCTCCTTCCTCGAGAAGGACGGCACCTTCACCAACGCCGAGCGCCGTATCTCGCGGGTGCGCAAGGTGATGGAGCCGCTGGCCGGCAAGGCCGACTGGGAGGCCACCATCGCCCTGGCCGAGGCCCTGGGCTACAAAATGCAGTACAACCACCCATCGGAGATCATGGATGAGATCGCGCGCCTGACGCCGACCTTCCACCGCGTCAGCTACACCGAGCTGGACCGGCACGGCAGCCTGCAATGGCCGTGCAACGATGCCGCGCCGGACGGCACGCCGACCATGCACATCGATGAATTCGTGCGCGGCAAGGGCCGCTTCATGCTCACCGGCTACGTGCCCACCGAGGAGAAGGTCAACAGCCGCTACCCGTTGCTGCTGACCACCGGGCGCATCCTCAGCCAGTACAACGTCGGCGCCCAGACCCGGCGCACCGACAACGTGGCCTGGCACGAGGAGGACCGCCTGGAAATCCACCCGACCGACGCCGAGAACCGCGGCATCGTCGATGGCGACTGGGTCGGCATCGGCAGTCGCGCCGGGCAGACAGTGCTGCGGGCCAGGGTCAGCGAGCGGGTGGCGCCGGGGGTGGTCTACACCACCTTCCATTTCCCGGAATCGGGCGCCAACGTGATCACCACCGACAACTCCGACTGGGCCACCAACTGCCCGGAATACAAGGTGACGGCGGTAGAGGTGGTGCGGGTCAACCAGCCTTCCGAATGGCAGAAGCGTTATCAGGCGTTCAGTGATGAACAGGGGCGCCTGCTGCGGGAGCGTCGTCACGCCGAGAAAGCCGAGGTGCGCCGATGAGCAGCGAAAGCCTGATCAAGATGGCCAACCAGATTGCCCAGTTCTTCGCCAGCGAACCGGACAAGGCCCAGGCAGTGCGTAGCGTGCGTCAGCACCTGAAAAGCTTCTGGACGCCGGCCATGCGCAGAGAGTTGACCGCCTGGGAGGTGACACACCCCGGCGCGGTGCTGCACCCCCTGGTGCAGGCGGCGTTGAAGGAAGAGGAAGCGCAAGGGCAGACCTAGCGTTTGCCGATGGTGGGCACACCTTGAACCGGACCGCCTCGTTGCAGCTAACCAGAAGCCAGGGCCTTGCCCTGGCTTCTGTGTTTGATGGGCACACCTGCTGTCTTCAGGGGCATGCCGATGGGGATGATGATCCGCGCGCCCGGCACGCAGGCCAGTCGAAACCCGGGGGCAGCGCTTGCCACAGATCAATGAAACCTTGTGCCCGACCCCGCAAAACCGCGCTCCAGACATCTGCACCGGCAAACCGTTCCTCAGCTAAGTCTTTGCTTCTGGTGAGTAATCCCGGACAATCGCGCCCCTGTTTCGGCGAGGGCTCTGTCTGTCGGGTACTCCGACGCGCCCTGGCCGAGTGGCAAATGACCGGAATGTGGAGATCCCACCGGATGAATGATCAGGCCAACAGCGTTGATCAACGCTTTGAAGCGGCAGCCCCAGCGACCCTAGCTAGCTGGAATCGCCAAGACACTACCTGGATGCTGGGCCTGTTCGGCACCGCCATCGGCGCGGGCACCCTGTTTTTACCGATCAACGCCGGCCTGGGCGGCTTCTGGCCGCTGCTGGTCCTGGCGCTGCTGGCGTTCCCGATGACCTTCTTCGCCCACCGTGGCCTGACCCGCTTCGTGCTTTCCGGGCGTGACGGCGCGGACATCACGGAAGTAGTGGAAGAGCATTTCGGGATCAAGGCCGGCGCCCTGATCACCTTGCTGTACTTCTTCGCCATCTTCCCGATCCTGCTGATCTACAGCGTGGCCCTGACCAACACCGTGGGCAGCTTCATGGAGCACCAGCTGCACATCATGCCGCCGCCGCGCGCCGTGCTGTCGCTGGTGCTGATCCTCGGCCTGCTGGCCGTGGTGCGCTGCGGCGAGCAGGTGATCGTCAAGGCCATGAGCCTGATGGTCTACCCGTTCATCGTCGCCTTGCTGTTCCTCGCCGTGTTCCTGATTCCGCACTGGAACGGCGGCATCCTCAGCACCGCCAGTACCCTGCCTGAACCTTCGGCGTTCCTGCACACCCTGTGGCTGGCGATTCCCGTCATGGTGTTCTCGTTCAACCACTCGCCGATCATCTCGGCCTTCGCCGTGGACCAGAAGCGCCGGTATGGCGCCCACGCCGAAGAGCGCAGCTCGCAGATCCTGTCCCGCGCCCACCTGCTGATGGTGGCGATGGTGCTGTTCTTCGTCTTCAGCTGCGTGCTGACCCTGTCGCCGGCCCAACTGGCCGAAGCCAAGGCGCAGAACCTGTCGATCCTGTCGTACCTGGCCAACCACTTCAGCAACCCGACCATCGCCTTCGCCGCGCCGTTGATCGCGTTCGTGGCCATCGCCAAGTCGTTCCTGGGCCACTACATCGGCGCCAGCGAAGGCCTCAAGGGGCTGATCGTGAAAAGCGGCCGCCGCCCGGGCGCCAAGGCCCTGGACCGCATGACCGCGGCCTTCATGCTGGTGGTGTGCTGGATAGTCGCCACGCTCAACCCGAGCATCCTCGGGATGATCGAAACCCTGGGCGGCCCGATCATCGCGGCCATCCTGTTCCTGATGCCGATGTACGCCATCCGCAAAGTGCCGGCCATGGCCCGCTACCGCGGCCAGGCCTCCAACGTGTTCGTCACCCTGGTCGGCCTGGTGGCCATCACCGCGCTGGTCTACTCCCTGAGCGCCTGACCCGCCGGCGGCCCACCGCGCGTTGGCGGTGGGTTGCCGCGCAGAAATGCCTGATTCAGCGAAGCCACGGCCGCTGACTGCGTATAAAGCGCGGCGCGGCCGTTTTTCTGGTAGGCCGCAAAGTCCAGGGCCAGCAAGTGGTCGCGGTTGACCCGTTGCGGCTGGCCGAGCCGGGTCAGCGCCACGCCATGGCGCAGGAAGTAACGCTCCAGCGCCGGTGTGGTCACCGCCACCACCGAGTTCGCCCCCAGGGTCCAGGCGGTGTGCAGGGTGTGCCAGAACACCCGCATCGGCAGCTTGCCGCCTTCCAGCGCCGAGGCGGCGAAACGCGAGATTTCCCAGGTGTCGTGCTGCCGTGGCAAGGGCCGGTCGCAGAGAAAACCGAACACGTCCGCCAGCAGATAGGGCTGGGTGGTCGGCAGCAGCCGGGCGCAGCCGTGGATCTTTTCCTCGCTGTCCAGCGCCAGGGTGTAGCGGGTGTCGGCGTGGTCGAACTGATCGAGTTCCTGCCCGCACTGGCTGGCGCTGGAGGGCAGTCGCCAACCCAATTGCTTGATGAAGACCGCATGGCGATAGCGGCCGAGGTCGTCGCGCAGGGCCGGTGAAAGCTGGCTTTCATGCCGTGAAATCACAGTGATCATGGGGCGATATCCTTATCGTCGGGTGAAGCGTCAGATCAGCCCCAGGACGGCGGCGTAGGCGGCGGCCAGGGTCTTGTTGGCCGCGCCGAATTTCTTCTGGATGACCTTGAGGTGGAAATTCACGGTATTCACCGAGATGCCCAGGATCAGGGCGATCTCCCCGGAACTCTTGCCGTCGGCCGTCCATTGCAGGATTTCCCGCTCGCGCGCGCTCAGCTCCAGCTGTTCGGCCTGGCTGCTGGGGTGCCCGAGTTCGCCGAGGCGCATGGTCGCCAGTTCGATGATGCAGCGCAGGCGCAGGCGGATTTCTTCCAGTTCCACGGCGCTGATCGCCGTGCATTCACGGGCCACCGACAACACGCTCAGGGCGCTGTCGGGCGTGTGGATGGGCAAGGTGGCGCCCACCCGCAAGCCCCATTCCCGGGCCTCGCCCCACAACACCGAGCCTTTGCCGAACAAGGCGTCGCTCCAGACCACCATTTCCGTGGAGCGCAGGCCGTTGAGGATCGTCGGGTCGATCGCGGCGTAGTTCTGTTGCTGGTAACGCTCCACCCAGGCTTGCGGATAAGAGCCATAGATGTCGATTTTCGGGCGGGTGAAGGGGATCGAATGCCTGACTCCGTAAGCGTAGAAATCAAACCCCAGGGACCGGACCTCCCGTTCCAGCAGCGCAAAGACCTGTGCGCTCTCCTGTTGCTTGAGCATCTCCATGCGCAGGTCGTTCCACCAGTGCATGAAATCCTGTCGTTTCTCCATGGCGTTCGCCTTGATTCCTTGCACGTCAGGGAATCTAGTCCAGGGCAATACGCTGTCAACATTCATGAAATTCATAGAAAACCCCGCAGTTGCCCTGATCCGGCGCTCGGCACCAGGCCACCCGGGTCCGGGGCCGGCAATTGGGGCGGTGGTAGGCGTGGAGGGGGCTCATGGCCAAGGCTGGCCTGCGGTGCTATGTCACTGTGTGGCGGGGTGCCGCAAAGGCACTGGCCAGGCCGATAAGGGCAAAAGACGTCCCCGGCAAAACCGCTGGCGAGCATGCGCATAACTCTTTTCCTTGAGTGTTCTGGCCGTCTCTGGCCAAGGGGCAGGGGACAGCTTCAGGCAAAGCGCAGGCGGGTGATGGGTTCCACAGCGGTGGCTGGCTTGCGAGCTGCGCGGGCGCTCAGCAGCAATTGGGCGAGCAGGGCGCGATGCGCGCTGTCGGCGGCGGTTCTCGATTCCAGGTCGAGAAAATGCCCGCTGCCCTCGATCACCGCGAAGCTGCGATCGCGCACATGAGCCTTGCGCTGCGGGTCGTTGCCCGGTTGTTCGACGTGCCCGGGGTAGTCGTTGAGCGCGTTCTCGATCACACAATGGTTACGCCACATAGCACACCTCCATTTGTTGCTTTTGACGGGGCGAAAGAATCCGCGGCAACTGAGATCCAGCTGTCGTGCGCGGAATGTTTTTATAGTCGTGTGAGCGCTTCGAACGATCGGCGCGGGTTGACAGCTGTCATCCCAAGGCCGTGGCAAGCAGGCAGCGTTCGACATTCGGGCGAGCGTCGGGCGCCGTTGGCAGTGGCGTGATTTTTAGCAAGGGCGAGGGAGGGCTAACAACTACCAGATCTGGTAGGTAAAGACGCCTGGCGTTCTGCCGCCAGAGCGACTAGCGAGCGGATCGCCGGGATAAAAAAACGCCGCGTATCGTCGTGGGATACGCGGCGTTCTTCATTGCCTTGCAGCCTTAGGCTTGAACCACCGGAATCTTGGCGTTCGCGGCAGCCTCACGGAACTCGGCGATCTGGTCGAAGCTCAGGTAGCGGTACACGTCCGCTGCCATGCTGTCGATCTTGCCGGCGTATTCCATGTACTCCTCGACGGTCGGCAGGCGACCCAGGATGGACGCAACGGACGCCAGCTCGGCCGAAGCCAGGTAGACGTTCGCGCCGTCACCCAGACGGTTCGGGAAGTTACGGGTCGAAGTCGAAACCACGGTGGAGTTCGGCTCGACGCGGGCCTGGTTACCCATGCACAGCGAGCAGCCCGGCATTTCCATGCGCGCGCCAGCCTTGCCGTAGATGCCGTAGTAGCCTTCTTCGGTCAGCTGGTGAGCGTCCATCTTGGTCGGCGGCGACAGCCACAGACGGGTTGGCAGCTGGCCCTTGACCTGATCCAGCAGCTTGCCGGCAGCGCGGAAGTGACCGATGTTGGTCATGCAGGAACCGATGAACACTTCGTCGATCTTCTCGCCAGCGACGCTGGAGAGCAGGCGAGCATCGTCCGGGTCGTTCGGCGCGCAGAGCACAGGCTCCTTGACGTCGGCCAGGTCGATCTCGATGACTTCGGCGTATTCGGCGTCCTTGTCGGCTTCCAGCAGCTCAGGGTTGGCCAGCCAGGCTTCCATCGCCTGGGCGCGACGCTCCAGGGTACGGGCATCGCCGTAGCCTTCGCCGATCATCCAGCGCAGCAGGGTGATGTTCGACTGCAGGTATTCGGCGATCGACTCTTTGGACAGCTTGATGGTGCAACCGGCAGCCGAACGTTCGGCCGAGGCGTCGGACAGTTCGAAGGCTTGCTCGACGGTCAGGGTTTCCAGACCTTCGATCTCCAGGATGCGGCCGGAGAAGGCGTTCTTCTTGCCTTTCTTCTCGACGGTCAGCAGGCCTTTCTGGATCGCGTAGTAAGGGATGGCATGAACCAGGTCACGCAGGGTGACGCCGGGCTGCAGCTTGCCCTTGAAACGGACCAGGATCGATTCCGGCATGTCCAGCGGCATGACGCCAGTGGCGGCGGCGAAGGCCACCAGGCCGGAACCGGCCGGGAACGAGATGCCGATCGGGAAACGGGTGTGGGAGTCGCCACCGGTGCCGACGGTGTCTGGCAGCAGCATGCGGTTCAGCCAGCTGTGGATGATGCCGTCGCCCGGACGCAGGGACACGCCGCCACGGGTCATGATGAAGTCAGGCAGGGTGTGGTGGGTGGTGACGTCGATCGGCTTCGGATAGGCCGCGGTGTGGCAGAACGACTGCATCACCAGATCGGTGGAGAAGCCCAGGCAAGCCAGGTCCTTCAGTTCGTCACGGGTCATCGGGCCAGTGGTGTCCTGGGAGCCGACGGTGGTCATCTTCGGTTCGCAGTAGGTGCCTGGACGCACGCCAGTCACGCCGCACGCCTTGCCGACCATTTTCTGCGCCAGGGTGAAGCCCTTGGTGCTTTCGGCCGGCGCTTCCGGCTTCTTGAACAGGTCCGAAGGCGGCAGGCCCAGTTCGGTACGGGCCTTCTCGGTCAGGCCACGGCCGATGATCAGCGGGATACGGCCGCCAGCACGGACTTCGTCGAGCAGGACCGGGGTCTTCATTTCGAAGGTGGCCAGGACTTCGTCGCTGTTGTGCTTGGTGACTTTACCGGCGTGCGGGTACAGGTCGATCACGTCGCCCATGTTCATCTTCGACACGTCGAATTCGATCGGCAGGGCGCCGGCGTCTTCCATGGTGTTGTAGAAGATCGGTGCGATCTTGCTGCCGAAGCAGAAGCCGCCTGCGCGCTTGTTCGGCACGTAAGGAACGTCATCGCCGAAGAACCACAGCACGGAGTTGGTCGCCGATTTACGGGACGAACCGGTGCCGACCACGTCGCCGACGTAGGCGATCGGGAAGCCCTGGCCGCGCATTTCCTCGATCTGCTTCATCGGGCCGGTCTTGCCTTGCTCGTCCGGAACGATGCCGTCACGGGCCATTTTCAGCATGGCCAGGGCGTGCAGCGGGATGTCAGGACGGGACCAGGCATCCGGGGCAGGGGACAGGTCGTCGGTGTTGGTTTCGCCCGTCACCTTGAACACGCGCAGGCTGATCTTGTCGGCCAGTACCGGGCGGTTCTTGAACCACTCGCCGTCGGCCCAGGATTGCAGTACGCCCTGGGCGTGAACGTTGCCGTTCTTGGCTTTTTCCGCGACGTCGTGGAAGGCATCGAACATCAGCAGGGTGTGCTTGAGCTGTGCGGCCGCGACCGGCGCCAGCTCGGCGTCGTCCAGCAGCTCGACCAGGGTCACGATGTTGTAGCCGCCCTGCATGGTGCCCAGCAGTTCAACGGCGCGCTTCTTGTCCAGCAGAGGGGATTTGGCTTCGCCTTTGGCCAGCGCGGAGAGGAAACCGGCCTTCACATAGGCGGCTTCGTCGACTCCTGGCGGAACGCGATTGGTGATCAGGTCAACGAGGAAGGCTTCTTCGCCAGCGGGGGGATTCTTCAGCAGCTCGACCAGGCCTGCAGTTTGTTCGGCGTTTAGCGGCTGGGGAACGATACCCAGGGCTGCACGCTCTTCGATATGTTTGCGGTAGGCTTCAAGCACAGTATTACCCTCATCAGTGGTCCCAAATGGGTGTCCGGGACGCTCATCCCGAAATTGCCGTACTCATGCGCTGCGTGACGTTGTGGGTCGCTTAGCCAGAATTACCGGCAATTCCTTACAGAAGCTGCTTTCAAAGTTTTACGCCTGCAGAACGGGAGCTGATGAGGGTTGGCGCTGGGCTTTCCCCGCTGGAAAGACCCATCGCCAACACCGCTCTGAAGGAACGACTGTGCTCGTGACGCTTTGAAAACAGCTTCTAACGGACATTGGCGCCTAAAAAGGCTGGCTGATTCTACGGCAAAAAAAAAATTAAGGTAAGGCAGGGTCTATTGGACTTTGGTGGCGAGCCGCGTTGCTGGGCCAACGTGTGCGAGGCAAGGCGCGGGATGCCGCCAATGGTTGTTCCCTTGGCAAATCCCGCAACGCAGCCTCGCGCACGTTGGCACGCAACCCGAAGGGACGGGGCCCGCTTGGTGCAGGGCTGCGTTGCTCGGAACTTATTTGGAACAACCAAACTGCGTTCCTCGCGCCTTGCCCTGCACCAAGCGGGCATCCGTCGCGGCCGCCACCAAAGTCCAATAGACCCTGATGCCCCGAAGTTTGAGGGGTGATCAATGTTAGACAAAGGGCTAACATGCGGGCCTGTTTCGCTTTTTTCCGCCAATTGCCTACTTATGCCCAATCAGACCATCAAGACCCCCTGCGTCGGCCTCTGCTCCACTGTCTACGGTGACCTGGTGTGCCGTGGCTGCAAGCGTTTCCACCACGAAGTGATCCACTGGAACGGCTACAACGAGGAAGAAAAGCACGCGGTGTGGCTGCGTCTCGAGCAATTGCTGGTGCAGGTGATGGCGGCCAAGCTGGAAGTCTTCGACCCCCAGCGGCTGCGCGAGCAACTGGAGCAGCGCAAGATCCGCTTCGTGCCGCACCAGTCGGAATATTGCTGGGCCTATCAGCTGATCGCCCGCGGGGCGCGGGTGATCAACCAGCTGGAAGCCTATGGGATGGTGTTGCTGCCGGAGTTTCGCGACTGGGAACTGCCGGAATTGCGCGATGCCATCGATCGGGAGTTTTTCCTCCTGTCGGAAGCCCACTACCAGCGTTATATCGCCCCGGGGTTCCTCAAGGACGCCTTTGGCGCCTGACCGCTAAAAGCATCGCGGGCAAGCCTCGCTCCTACAGAAGCACACATTCATCTGTAGGAGCGAGCGGGCGGCGATCCGACTTGCCCGCGATAGCGTTTTCTCTGCTAACCCATCCCTCAATGCTTGCCGGCCACCTCTTCCAGGTGGTCCATGATGTCCTCCGGCTTGAGCACCAGCACGTCGCTTTCCAGGGCATCGAGCACCACTTCCGCGGTATTGCCGATCAGCGCCCCGGAAATCCCGGTGCGCGCCACGGTGCCGATGATGGTCAGCGCTGCCTGCAGCTCATGGGCGGTGTGCGGGATCAGCACGTCCGCCGGGCCTTCCTCTATATGCAGGTGGGTATCGTCGATGTCGAACTCGGCCTGGAACGCCTTGCACTGCTCGCGGTAGCGCGCCTCGATGGTTTCCTTGAGCTGGAACACCGGGTCGGACGCCGACAGCATCGGCGACGGATGGGCGCTGATCACATGCAACTGCGCCTTGGCCAGGCTGGCGATGTCGAAACCATGGTCGATGATGCTGGCATGCAGGGTACGGTGCTCGCCGTCGGTGTTGCCGACATCGATGGCCGCCAGGATCACGCCGCCGGTCCAGGGCTTGGCGGTTTTCACCAGCAGCACCGGGCTTGGGCAATAGCGCAGCAGTTTCCAGTCGGCGGGGGTGAGCAGGGCCTTTTTCAGCGGGTTGTCGGCAAAGTGCTGCTTGATCACCAGGCCACAGCCTTCGGCCTGCTGCACGTCGATGATGGTGCTGTGCAGGCTGTCGTTCCAGGCCTGCTCGGTGGTCACGCTGTAGCCCTCGCTCAGCAGGCTGCTCTTGAGCACGCTCAACAGCGCCGAATGCTCGTGCTTCTTGTCGCACACCAGCAGGTGCAGATGGGCCTGGGTCACCCCGGCGATCAGCTTGGCGCGCTTGAGCGCGAGGCTTTCGGAATGCTCGGGCTCGATGACCACCAGGATGCTGCGGATGGCTTGCATGGTCGGGATCTCCAGAGAGGGATGAAGGCTATGTTGCACAACTATAGTTGCTGCGCGTCGCTGTGGCTGTTGACGCACATCAAGCGCCGCGGCTGGTGGTCTGTGGCGCGGCCGGTATAATCGGCGCCCTTCGCCGTGAACCCTTATGCCGTGAGCCCCATGTTATCGATCCCTGAAGTCGCCACCGTCCTGCCTTGCGCGCTCATTTCCTTGAAGGCTGCCCTGAAGGACGAACGACCATGAACCTGCCGGAAATTCACGAGTTCCTCGGCTGTCCCACGCCGGATGCCTGGGTCCAGGCGGCCCTGGCGGATCAGGAAACCCTGCTGATCGACCACAAGAACTGCGAGTTCAAGGCGGCCAGCACGGCCCTGAGCCTGATCGCCAAGTACCACTCCCATGTCGACCTGATCAACATGATGTCGCGCCTGGCCCGGGAAGAGCTGGTGCACCACGAACAGGTCATGCGCCTGATGAAACGGCGCAAGATCGAACTGCGCCAGTTGTCGGCCGGGCGTTATGCCTCGGGCCTGCGCAAGGTGGTGCGCAGCCACGAACCGGTGAAGCTGGTGGACACCCTGGTGGTCGGCGCCTTTATCGAGGCCCGCAGCTGCGAGCGTTTCGAGGCGCTGGTGCCGCACCTGGACGAAGAACTGGGCAAGTTCTACTTCGGCCTGCTGAAAAGCGAGGCCCGGCACTTCCAGGGTTACCTGAAGCTGGCCTATCAGTACGGCGACGCCAAGGACATCGCCCAGGTGATCGAGAAGGTGCGCGCCGCCGAGCGCGAACTGATCGAGTCGCCGGACGTGGAGTTCCGCTTCCACAGCGGCGTGCCTACTCTGTAAAACGGCCCAAGTCGGTTCAAAACTACGGGCAAATTGTAAAAAACTCTTAAAAGCATGAAACATCATTGAAAACCGGCCATCTGGGCCGGTTTTTGCTGTCTGCCCTGGTCTCAGACTTATCCGATGCCGCCTATAATGCGCGCCCCAATTGTGCGCACTCAGACTGGTATTTATGGATAACCCGGGTCTTGGCAAAGTATTGCTGGTGGAAGATGACGAGAAGCTCGCCGGGCTGATCGCGCACTTCCTGTCCCAACACGGTTTCGAGGTCCTGACGGTACATCGTGGCGATGTGGCGCTGGCGGCCTTTCTCGAGTTCAAGCCGAAAATCGTCGTCCTCGACCTGATGCTGCCGGGCCAGAGCGGCCTGCACGTGTGCCGGGAGATCCGCAACGTGGCGGACACGCCCATCGTCATTCTCACCGCCAAGGAAGACGACCTGGACCATATCCTCGGTCTTGAGTCCGGCGCCGACGACTACGTGATCAAACCGATCAAGCCGCCGGTGCTGCTGGCCCGCCTGCGCGCCCTGCAACGGCGCCAGGTGCCGGAGCCGACGGTGCGCGGCGCGCTGGAGTTCGGCAGCCTGACCCTCGACCGCAGTTGCCGGGAAGTGCGCCTGGCCGGCGAGCTGATCGAGCTGACCACCATGGAGTTCGAGCTGCTGTGGCTGCTGGCCAGCTCGGCGGGCAAGATCCTCTCCCGCGACGACATCCTCAACCGCATGCGCGGCATCGCCTTCGACGGCCTCAACCGCAGCGTCGATGTCTACATCAGCAAGCTGCGCGGCAAACTCCAGGACAACCCTCGCGAGCCGGTGTGCATCAAGACCATCTGGGGCAAGGGCTATCTGTTCAATCCGTTCGCGTGGGAGCTCTAGATGCTGCGGCTGTTTCTGCGTCTGTACATCATCCTGGCCCTGGGGCTGGCGGGGGCCATCTGGGCGGTCAACTACACCTTTTCCGAGCTGTTGCCGGACGCCAACGAAACCTACAACCGCGAGGCCATGCGCGGGCCGGGATACAGCCTGGTCAACCAACTGTCGCCGGTCACGGGAGCGGCGCGCGAGCAGCGGCTGGCCGAGCTGCAACAACACTACGGCATGCGCCTGAGGCTGTTGCAGGCGGATGAGCTGGACCTGTCCGAGCGCGAACGCCAGCTGCTGGCCGAGAACAAACTGGTGGTGCGCGGCGACTTCAGCGAGTTCATCGCCAACCTCGACGGCGGCCCGCAGTTGCTGAGCATCCGCCTGCCGGAAGAGCCCAAGTGGCTGTATTTCTGGGCCTATGCCTTTCTCGGGGCCAGCCTGGCGCTGGTCCTGTATTTCTGGGTACGCCCGCATTGGCGCGACCTGGAGCTGATCCGCCTGGCGGCCCAGCGCTTCGGCAATAACGACCTGGGCTCGCGCATCCGCCTGCCGCGGCGCTCCAACGTGCGCGACCTGGCGCAGCACTTCAACCAGATGGCCAGCCGCATCGAAGGCCTGATCGCCAATCAGCGCGAGCTGACCAACGCGGTGTCCCATGAATTGCGCACGCCCATCGCCCGCTTGTCGTTCGAGCTCGACCAGCTCAAGCAGTCCGACCCGCGGCAGAACCGCGAGCTGATCGCCGATATGTACGCCGACCTCGGCGAGCTGGAGGAAATGGTTTCCGAACTGCTGACCTATGCCAGCCTGGAGCACGGCGCCACGGTGATCAACCGCGAGAGCATCCAGGCCCGCAACTGGCTCGACAGCGTGGTCGGCAGTGTCGCCCTGGAGGCGGAGGCGGCGGGGGTGCAGATGGCGATCCGGGCCTGTGAGGTCGAGTACATCAGCATCGAACCGCGGTTCATGGCGCGGGCGGTGATCAACCTGCTGCGCAATGCCATTCGCTACGCCGAACGGCGCGTCGAGGTGTCCCTGGTGCAGGTCGGGCAGGGCTATGAGGTCCAGGTCAACGACGACGGCCCGGGCGTGCCGGTGGAAGGGCGGGCGAAGATCTTCGAGCCGTTCTCCCGACTCGACGCCAGCCGCGACCGCCGCACCGGCGGCTTCGGCCTCGGCCTGGCGCTGGTGCGGCGGGTATCGCAGTCCCACGGCGGCCAGGTCGAGGTGACGGATTCGCAATGGGGCGGTGCGTCGTTTCGCATGACCTGGGCGCAGCTCGAATAGCCCAGGCATCTTGGCGTGCAGTTTGGTGGGTCAGGTGTTCCGTGTCGTAGCCATCGCGCGCAAGCTGCGCTCCTACAGAAGCATGGGTATTCCTCTGTAGGAGCGCAGCTTGCGCGCGATAACGTCAGAACGGCCAACACCGCTTAAAAGCTGTACTCCAGCGTGGTCGCCAGCGACGTCTGCAGCCGCCGCTCGACAATCGGGCTGTCCGCCGCCTCCCGCCCCAGGTACTGCAGCGCCAGCACCGTCGATACGTTCATCTGTTCACTGACCGGCACGGTCCAGGTCAGGTCGCCGCCCCGGCTGAGAAAACCACCCTTGGGCCGATAGGCGCCGAAGCGGGTCCTGCCAGCCTGGGCGTTGCTGACGCCATACCAGGTGCGCAGGTAGTCGCCGTCGCCGAACTGGCTGTTGAGGCTGCCCTCGAGGCGCCCGTACCGGCCCTCATACAGCGTGCTGCCGATGCTCAGTTGCAGGTGGTTGTAGGCCGAGCCGGTGTCCGGGTCGTCGTTCTTCTTCAGCGCATGCTGCAGCGTGGCCCCGAGCTCCACGGTGCCCAGGGTGTAGCCCAGGTGGGCGCCAAACTGCGCGCGGGACTTGATCGAGCCCATGCCGGCCAGATGGTCCGAGCCCTTGTAGCCGCTCTTGCGGTCCTTGCGTGCTTCGCTGGGGCCGACCCAGGTGCTGAACGCCAGGTCGCCCCATTCATTGCCCCAGCCAAGGCCCTGTTCGGTGTTGAGAAACACCCCGTAGGGGCTGACGATTTCGCCGCCCAGGATCGGGACGACGCTGCGTTCGTCGCTGCCGCTGTAGCGCGGCAGGCTGGCCACGCCGGCTTGCAGTTGGTATTGCCAGTCCGCGGCGTAGAGCGGGCCGCAGGGCATCAGCAGGCACAGCGAAGCCAGAGGCAGCGCAGCAAGGGACAGGCACAAGGTTTTCGGACGGATCGAGGTCTTCATCGCGGCTAGAAACTCAGCAGGGTGTGGGAGTGGTCGTTGGGAGTGGAATAGGAACTGCCCAGGCCATCGCGCGGGCGCTGGGCGACCTTGCGCGCCGGGGCGACAGGGGCCGGCTTGGCGCGGAGGGCGGTCTCGGGTGGCGTGGCGATTTCAGGCGGCGGTTCGACGCTGGGCTTCGGGGGCGGCGTGCCCTGGCAGCTGAGGCCGCCGAGCAGCACACCAATGAAGAGCGTGAAGAATCGACCGTACATGGCGCACCCGTGGGGAAATGGATGCGCTCATGCTAGGGACGCGGGTGCGGGCAATCTTTGGCAGCTTTGTCGCAAAACTGTCAAAGACTGTGAATGCCCGGCGCTTAGCGTTGCAGGTCCAGGCGTTCATGCCGCTCATGTCTTTCATGCCACTGGGCGATAGATTCCTCTGGGTAGTGGGCGAATTGCAGGTCGTGGGGGTGCCAGTCGATTTCCACCCAGGACGCCCGGGAGTCGAGCATCAGGTGGGTGTGTTCCGGCGGTATCGGCAACGGCGTGTCGATGGCCGAGGCGAAGGGATGGATCAGCTCCGGCCACTCTGGGCTGAACAGCCACAACCCGGAGCCGCAGCGGCTGCAGAAATGCCGTTCGGCGCTGCTGCGCCGGGTACGTTTGCCGGGTTCCCTGAGCAGCGCGTGGTAGATCGAGATGTGCTGGCGGCCACGGACTTTCAGGCTGGCGGCGTCGCCGCCGAGGTTGATCGCATACCCGCCGCCGCCCTGGGTCTTGCGGCAGATCGAGCAGTAGCAGCGCTGATAGGGGTAAGGGTGGGCGCTGTCCAGGCTGAAGTGGACAGCGCCGCAATGGCAGGAACCTTCGAGTTGCATGACGACCTCCGACGATCCATGGGCTATGACCGTCAGCCTAGCCGCTGTCGGCTGGAGCGTTCGCCATGGGCGCTGGTCGGCGCCGGGTTGACCCTATAGCTACTTCAGGCTTTTTACTGGCGACTCTCTTTATCAGGAGTGATCGACATGAGCTTTTTCGAACGTTTGCTGGGTGGTCATCGTGGCCGTGGGCATGGCGGCTCCCAGGGCGGGCACCAGGGTGACAGGCATGGCGGCGGGCATGGCCGGCACTCCGGTGGCGCAGCGCCGCCCGCGGGCGGCCCGCTGTGTCCGGACTGCGGGGCGAGCAACGCGGCCAAGGCGCGTTTTTGCCAGCAGTGCGGGACCTCGTTGCAGCCCGCCGCGTGCCGCCAGTGCGGCAACACGCTGGCCACCGGCGCGCGGTTTTGCGCCCAGTGTGGCGGGGCGGCGGGCTGAGGCCGGCCTACAGCGCCAGGTGGTAACGGACCTGGGTCGCGTCGTCCGGGTCGATGGCGCGGTGGAAACCCAGGGTCGCGGCCAGTTCGCGCATGCGGTGATTGGCCGGGCAATCCAGGGAGTACATCTGCTTGAAGCCCTGGTCCTTGGCCCGGTCGACCAGATGGTGCATCAGCAAGGCGTCCAGGCCCTTGTGCTGCCATTCGTCGGCCACGGTGACGGCGAACTCACAGGTGTCCGCGTCGGTGCCGATGGTGGCATAGCGGCTGATGCCGATTTCCCGCAGCGAGCCGTTGTCGTGGACCAGGGCCACGTAAGCCACGCGCTCGCAGCCATCGACATCCATCAACTGGCTGAGCAGGGCCTCGCCGACTTCCTTCACTTCGCCCAGGAAGCGGTGGTGCCGGGTGGTCGGCGAAAGGTTCTCGATAAAGGCCTTTTCCCGCTCGCGGTCTTCGGCGCGCAACGGGCGGATCAGCACCGGGCTGCCGTCGTTGAGGGCGTCTATCCAGTGTTCGCCTTTGTACCGGGCGAAGGCGGCCAGGGCAGGCGTGTGGAGGGCGGTGCTGGTCATGGGCAAGTCTCCGTGAAGGTGCAGAGGTTTGCCTGAACATTCACACCTGTCAGGCGCCGGGCCCTTGATTCAGGTCAACGGGCGGCGGTGTCGCAGAGGGTTTTGCGCCAGGAGGCAGATTGGCCTCCGAGCGATCAGGCCTCGGGCATCAGGGTGGCGATCAGCGCCCGCACGGTGCCGGGCAGGGCCTCCAGCTCACGGACAATGATGCTGCGCTCGCGCACCGCCCAGGCCTCGTCGAGTTTCACCGTCACCAGCTGCATGGTGCGGCTGTGCCGGATCGCGGCCGATTCGGGAATGATGCCGATGCCCACGCCGGCCTCGACCATGCGGCAGATCGCTTCGAAGCTCGACACCTGGATCCGCAGCGACAGCTGCTTGCCGGTGCGCTCCACGTGTTCGCGCAAAAAACTCAGCAAGGTGCTGCCTTCGTGCAGGCCGATGTGCTGGTAGGCCAGGGTCTGCTCCAGGGTCACCGCTGGCTGCGTCGCCAGCGGGTGGTCGACCGGCAGGATCAGCACCAGGTGGTCGGTGCTGAAATGCAGGACTTGCAGGCCACTGGCTTCCACCGGGCCGGCGATGATGCCCATGTCGGCGGTGCCGTCGAGCACGCCACGCACGATGTCGCGGGACAGGCGTTCCTGCAGGTCCACCGTGACCCCCGGGCGTTTCGACAGAAAGCCGGCGAGGATCTCCGGGAGGAATTCGGTCACCGCCGTGGTGTTGGCGAAGATGCGCATATGCCCGGTGGAATCGCCGCCGTACTGGGTGAACTCGCTTTTCAGGTAATCCACCTGGCGCATGATCAGCCGCGCATGCTGCAACAGCCGCTCGCCGGCCGGGGTGACTTCGACGCCGCGGCTGTCGCGGTACAGCAGGCGGGTCTCGAGCTGGCTTTCCAGGGCCTTGATCCGCGCGCTGGCCGCCGCCGGCGAAAGAAAGGCGCGCTTGGCGCCCTGGGTCAGGCTCGGCGATTCGGCGATATGGATAAACAGGCGCAGGTCGGCCAGGTCGAAATGCATGGGCGGGCTCCTGGAGTGAAGAGGGGGCAAAGCGGCGTTCAGCATAACCGAACGCCGGTTTATTGAAATGCAAATTCTCAGAACGCACAGCGGCTTGCATGATCGGGCTCACCACCACCGCAACAGGACCCGACCCGATGAGCGTGACCGACCCCAGCGCCTGGACAGGCCGTAGCCAGCAAGCCCGAGACCTGCTCAGCGACAACCTGCTCAAGCGCATCGCCGCGACCTTTGGCGAACCCGTGCCGGCCCCTGGCGCGGCCTTGCCGCCGCTGTGGCAATGGTGCTTTTTCCAGGAGCCCCTGGCCGAAAGCGCCCTGGGTGGCGACGGCCATCCGGCCCGTGGCGGCTTCCTGCCGCCGGCGGCCAATCGCAACCGCATGTGGGCCGGTGGCCGGCTGGAGTTCTTCGAGCCGTTGCGCGCCGGGTTCGAGGCGCAGTGCGTGTCGACCATCAGCCAGGTCGAGGAAAAGACCGGGCGCACCGGCGCGCTGCTGTTCGTCACGGTGCGCCATGAGTATTCCCAGGACGGTCGCCTGGCGATTCGCGAAGAACAGGACATCGTCTACCGCGAACCGACCCCGCCCAAGCAGGCCAGCGGCGAGCCGCTGATCCAGGGCGACTGGCGCGAAACCGTCGAGCCCAGCCCGACCCTGCTGTTCCGCTACAGCGCCGTGACCTTCAACGGCCATCGCATCCACTACGACTTTCCCTACGTCACCGCGACCGAAGGTTATCCGGGGCTGGTGGTCCACGGCCCATTGATCGCCACCCTCAGCCTGCGCGCCTTCTGCCGCGCCCACCCCGGAGCCCGGCTGCGGCGGTTTTCTTATCGCGGCCTGCGGCCCTTGATCGCGCCGCAGCCGTTCGAGGTCGGCGGGCGCATCGTCCGCCCCGGCGTCGCCGAGCTCTGGGCCGGCAACGACGCCGGCCTGGCCCAGCGCGGCGAAGTGCTGTTCGACGCCATCCCGGAATGACCCCATCCCAGCACAATAACCACAGGCGGAGAGCCGTTCGATGAACCCCAACAGCAATGAAGAATTGAATGCCATCCGTGAAGGCGTGCGGGCCCTGTGCGCCGAGTTCGATGCCGCCTACTGGCGCAAGATCGATGAAGAAAAAGGTTTCCCGGAACGCTTCGTCAAGGCCCTGACCGACGCCGGCTGGCTGGCGGCGATGATCCCGGCCGAATACGGCGGCTCGGGCCTGGGCCTGGCCGAAGCCTCGGTGATCCTGGAGGAGGTGAACCGCTGCGGCGGCAACTCCGGCACCGTGCACGGGCAGATGTACAACATGTTCACCCTGCTGCGGCACGGCAGCGAAGCGCAGAAGCGTTTCTACCTGCCAAAGCTCGCCAGCGGCGAACTGCGCCTGCAATCGATGGGCGTCACCGAGCCCACCACCGGCACCGACACCACCAAGATCAAGACCACCGCGATCAAGCGTGGCGGCAAGTACCTGATCAACGGGCAGAAGGTGTGGATCTCGCGGATCCAGCATTCCGACCTGATGATCCTGCTGGCGCGCACTACGCCGCTGGCCGAGGTCAAGAAGAAATCCGAAGGCATGTCGATCTTCCTGGTCGACCTGCGCGAGGCCATCGGCCACGGCCTGACCGTGCAGCCGATCGCCAACATGGTCAACCACGAGACCAACGAGCTGTTCTTCGACAACCTGGAAATCCCCGCCGATAGCCTGATCGGCGAGGAGGGCAAGGGCTTCAAGTACATCCTCGACGGCCTCAACGCCGAGCGCACGCTGATTGCCGCCGAGTGCATCGGCGACGGCCGCTGGTTTATCGAAAAGGCCAGCCAGTACGCCCGCGACCGCGTGGTGTTCGGCCGGCCCATCGGGCAGAACCAGGGCGTGCAGTTCCCCATCGCCGAAGCCCATGTCGAGATCGAGGCCGCCGACCTGATGCGCTGGCGCGCCTGCGAGGAATACGACAGCGGCCTTAACGCCGGGGCCAGCGCCAACATGGCCAAGTACCTGGCGGCCAAGGCCTCGTGGGAGGCGGCCAACGCCTGCCTGCAGACCCACGGCGGTTTCGGCTTCGCCTGCGAATACGACGTCGAGCGCAAGTTCCGCGAGACCCGCCTGTACCAGGTGGCGCCGATCTCCACCAACCTGATCCTGTCCTATGTGGCCGAGCACCTGCTCGAACTGCCGCGCAGCTTCTGAGGAATCGAGCATGAGCCATACCCAAGCCTTGGCCGGGTTCCTTGCCGGCCTGAGTTACCCGCAGTTGCCCGACAGCGTGCTGGCGCGCACCGAAGAGCTGTTCCTCGACTGGCTCGGCTCGGCCCTGGCCAGCCAGGGCGCGCATCCGATCCCGTTGTTCGAGCGTTACGCCCAGCAGATGGGCCCGGCCGATGGTCCGGCGCGGATCCTGGTCAACGGCCGCGGCAGCTCGGCCTATTTCGCCGCCCTGGTGAACGCCGCGTCTTCCCATCTGGTGGAGCAGGACGACCTGCACAACAGCTCGGTGCTGCACCCGGCCACCGTGGTGTTCCCGGCCGCGTTGGCGGCGGCCCAGGACCTGGGCAAGTCCGGCCAGGAACTGCTGCTGGCGGCGGTGGCCGGCTACGAGGCGGGGATTCGCATTGGCGAGTTCATGGGCCGTTCCCATTACCGGATCTTCCACACCACGGCCACCGTCGGCACCCTCGCGGCGGCGGTGGCGGTGGGCAAGTTGATGGACTTCGACCAGGTGCAGTTCATCAATCTGCTGGGCAGCGCCGGGACCCAGGCTGCCGGCCTCTGGGAGTTTTTGCGCGACGCCGCGGACTCCAAGCAGTTGCACACGGCCAAGGCCGCGGCCGACGGGCTGCTCGCCGCCTACCTGACCCGCGACGGGCTGAGCGGCGCGCGCAATATTCTCGAAGGCGAGCAGGGCATGGCCGCGGGCATGTCCTGGGATGCCGAGCCAGCGCGCCTGTCCGACCGTCTGGGCAGTCGTTGGGCCTTGCTGGAAACCTCGTTCAAGTTCCACGCCTCCTGCCGCCACACTCATCCGGCCGCCGATGCCTTGCTGGCGCTGATGCAGGGCGAAGGCCTCAGCCATGAGCGGATCGCTAGCGTGGAAACCCGCGTGCACCAGGGCGCCATCGATGTGCTGGGGCGAGTGAGCGTGCCGCAGACCGTGCACCAGGCCAAGTTCTCCATGGGCACCGTGCTCGGCCTGATCGCCGTGCATGGCAAGGCCGGGCTGCCGGAGTTCCAGGAGCTGGCGCTGAACGACCCGGCGGTGGCGGCGTTTCGCGACAAGGTGTCGATGCGCCTCGACCCCGAGGTCGATCGTGCCTATCCGCAGCGTTGGCTGGGCCGTGTAGTGGTCAGCACCGACGATGGCCGCACCCTGCACGGTGCCATTGACGAGCCCAAGGGCGATCCGGGCAACGGCCTGTCGCGGGCCGAGCTGGCGGACAAGTTCCAGCGCCTGCTGCGCTTCTCCGGTGCGCGCACCCCGGAGCAGGGCGCGGCCCTGATCCGCCAGGTGTGGAACCTGCGCGACACCGCGCAATTGAACGAATTGCTCTGAGCCCGCCCCGAGGACGCCTTATGACACTCAATACCGCACAACCCCGGCCGCTGGACGGCATCACCGTGGTCAGCCTGGAACACGCCATCGCCGCGCCGTTCTGCACCCGCCAACTGGCCGACCTGGGCGCCCGGGTGATCAAGGTCGAGCGCCCCGGCAGTGGCGATTTTGCTCGTGGCTACGACGAGCGCGTGCGCGGCCTGGCCTCGCATTTCGTCTGGACCAACCGCTCCAAGGAAAGCCTGACCCTGGACCTCAAGCAGGACGCCGCCGGCGACATTCTTGAACGCCTGCTGGCCCAGGCCGACGTGCTGGTGCAGAACCTCGCGCCGGGCGCGGCGGCGCGCATGGGCCTGTCGTTCGAGGCGCTGCATGAACGCTTTCCGCGGCTGATCGTCTGTGACATTTCCGGTTATGGCGAGGGCGGCCCTTATGAGAAGAAAAAGGCCTACGACTTGCTGATCCAGAGCGAGGGCGGGTTCCTGTCGGTGACCGGCGGCCCGGGCGAGGAGCAACTGGCCAAGGCCGGCTGCTCGATCGCCGACATCGCCGCCGGCATGTACGCCTACAGCGGCATCCTCTCGGCGCTGTTGCTGCGCGGCAGGACCGGGCAGGGTAGCCGCATCGACGTGAGCATGCTGGAAAGCCTGGTGGAGTGGATGGGCTACCCGATGTACTACGCCTTCGACGGTGCGCCGCCACCGCCCCGGGCCGGCGCGGCGCACTCGACCATCTACCCCTACGGGCCGTTCCCGGCGGGGGATGGCGGCACGGTGATGCTCGGCCTGCAGAACGAGCGCGAATGGGCGGCGTTCTGCGACAAGGTGCTGCTGATGCCGGAGCTGGCCGGTGACGAACGCTTCTCGGCCAACTTCAAGCGCTCGGCCAATCGCGAGGCGCTGCGGCAGATCATCGTCGACAGCTTCGCCCGGCTGACGGTGGAGGCGGTGATCGAGCGGCTGGAGCAGGCGCAGATCGCCAGCGCCCGGGTCAACGACATGCAGGGCGTGTGGCAGCACCCGCAGCTCAAGGCCCGCGACGGCTGGCGCGAGGTCGACAGCCCGGCCGGCAAGCTGCCGTCGCTGCTGCCGCCGGCGCGCAATGCCGCGTTCGAGCCACGCATGGACGGCGTTCCCGGGCTGGGCCAGCACAGCGGCGCGATCCTCGCCGAACTGGGCCTGTCCAGCGATGCCATCGAGCAGTTGCAGGCCAATGGCGTGATCTGAAACCCCTCGTTCCTACAGGGGCTGGCACGGATAGGTCCGTTGACGTGGGTGGCCTCTGTAGGAGCCAAGCTTGCTGGCGAAGGGGCCCTTGAGATCGGCATCGCCCTCAAGGGCCTCTCGCGGGCAAGCATGCACCATCAAGGCACAGATAATCCGGTCCGCGGACCCCGCATCACTTACAAGGAATTCAACATGCCCAACCCTATTGTCCGCTCTGCCTTGTTCGTCCCGGGCAGCCGTCCCGAGCGTTTCGGCAAGGCGCTGGCCAGCGGCGCCGACGCGGTGATCGTCGATTTCGAGGACGCGGTGGAAGAGCCGCTCAAGCGCCAGGCCCGGGACAACCTCGGCCAGTACCTCAACAGCCAGCCCCAGGCGCGGCTGTGGGTGCGGGTCAATGCCCCGGAACATGCCGAACATGCCGCCGACCTGGGGTTCTGCAAAGCCCAGGCCGGGGTGGTCGGCATCCTGCTGCCCAAGGTCGAAAGCGCCGCCCAGGTGGCGACCGTGGCGGCCACCGGCAAGCAGATCTGGCCGATCATCGAAAGCGCGCGCGGGCTCTTGGCTTTGGCGGAAATCGCCCGGGCTCCTGCGGTACAGCGCCTGTCTTTCGGCGGCCTGGACCTGGCACTGGACCTCAACCTGTGCAGCGGTTCGGCGGCGGCGCAGTTCGCCCTCGACCAGGCGCGGCTGGCGCTGATCCTGCATTCGCGCGCCGCCGGCCTGGTGCCGCCATTGGATGGCGTGCACCCGGCCATCGACGACCCCGAAGGTTTGCGCCAGTCCATTCGCCACGCCTATGAAATGGGTTTTGCCGGCGCCTTGTGCATCCACCCGAAACAGGTGCCGGTGATCCACCAGGCCCTGGCCCCCAGCGCCGAAGATCTGGCCTGGGCGCAACGGGTGGTGGACGCCGGCAGCCACGGCGCCGGCGCCTACCAGATCGACGGCCAGATGGTCGACGCGCCGGTGTTGCTGCGGGCCCAGCGCTTGTTGGCGCTGAGTCCCTGAATACTGCAATCGCGCAGGAGCGCGTTACCAACTGCCATAGGGAATGCCGTATTGCTCTATGTAGCGCTTGGAGTTTTCGGACAGGGGGTAATAGTGGCCGTTGGATTTGCCCAGGTGTGGGCCCAGTGGCTCGATTTCACCCTGGGCGCGGGCGACTTTGACCGGGTGATGGCATTCGTCCCTGACCCAGACTTGTACGATGCCGCCAGGAGCGAGGCCCAGATAGACCGATGCCATATAGCGGGCAGTCTGGTGCGGAGTTTCCGGGCAGCGTCGATTCGTCGAGGTGGACATGATTTTCCGGGCTTCTTCCGGGATATCTATCCATGCTCGATAAGTTTGGGGTTCCACGACCGATTGCCAGCGCACGAAAATGCGTTTGGGTAGGTCTGCGCCTACTACCGACTTACCGTTGCCTCCAACTCCACCACTCCATCCTCTGGCCCACTCTTTGTCGTAACCCATATCACCGCCCGCAGCGGAGCCGCCACCAGTACGACGGAATAGCTTTCCGTTGATATCTTCAACAGCGCTGTCTTCGACCCAGACCTCCATGTAGAACGGCTCGATGAAGCCAAGCTCCCACCAAGGATCTTTGGGGTCGTGTTTTCCGGAAAGCGGATCAGCGTGGCAACCAATTAACAGAAGTGTGCCCAGCAGGGCGATGAATACTCTCATTACCAAAGCGTCCAGTCAGGTACGTGAGGATGTTGCACACGCACGGCATCCACCGTGGGGGCGTTGATATAGACAACTTTAAGGCTGCCGCCGTGTTGTTTGCCTAACGGGTGATTCCAGTGGGCCGAGAGATGGATATAACGCAGCTTGAGCAGGGTCTCCTCGGCCGGCGTCGTACTGTAATCACCGGCGACAAATCTGTCACAAAGGGCTTGAAGCTCTTGCGGGATGGCGTAGTCCGGATCCTGTTCGTCGATGACCTTGAAGCGCACGCCATTCTGCTTGGCCAGTTCATACATGACGCGTAGATACACCCTCGATAACCTGTTGCTTATAGAGCGCTTGAGCTGTAGGCCGGCATATACCCGTTTTCTGCGGGGGGCGAGGCGGTCCTGGAGATCCTGGGGCAACAGCATCGGCTCCGGCGTGATGATTTCCAGCCATTGTGCAGGCCAGCCCTTGGCCCGCCAGCGTGATTTTGCCTGTACCGTGTCCCGGTAAATCGAGGTCTGGGTCACCTCGGTATTAATGGGCACCTCCAGCGCCTGCATCGGACTGATCAGTACACATTCCTGAGCATCATCCAGATAACCGCCGCCGATATCCGAATGGGCGCCGGGCAAGGCGATTTCCACATGGTCGGGACTGACCCGGCTCAGGGCAAAGTTGGCCCGGTACTCGTCGCGGGCGACCAGTTGCACCACCGAGCGAAAGTAGCGGCGGTCGAGGTGCAGCTTGATACCTGGGGCAATGGCGCTGCGCACGTTGCCCAGATTGCCCGGCCCGGCAACCGACGGCACCGTATCGAACAGACCAATAAAGCCCATGTCTACGTCGTGGCCGTACTGTCGGTTGAAGCGGGGGCTGAAGGCACTGGAGTAGTCGTGGAGAATTAGCTCGAGTGGTCCGAGCCAGCGCACGACTTCATTGGCAAAGTGCCGGGCTGCCGCCGCACCTCGGCTAAAGCCGAAGGCATCGAAGGTCAGAGAAGTGATTTCGCTTTCGGGATTATCTTCGTGGGCTTCACGGATACGTTCCTTGATCGCACGAAATGCTTTCTGCACGCACCCTGAGATTCCTGTGTCGCCACGCCCTGTACCCGAGGTGAGCAGGCTGTCTTTTTCACCGGCCTGTGTGCCGATGCCATCAATATAGATTGAGCGATAGGCTAGCTTTTGCTCTTCTCCACCCTCGACTTTCTGGTTGGAAAAGTACAAATCACTCAACCGCTTAACATTGCTCACATCATTCCCATAACTACTCTGCGGATCCCTCATATACGGCTTGCAGCTGCCATCGATATCCCTGGCTTCAATGGCATGCTGCGCGCCGCAAAGCTGGCCCATGGCCGAGTTGCTGGCGTTGTTGCCGGTACCGTCGAAGAACACGCCAATGCGCAGCGCCACCTGAATCTTTTCAGGCGGTGGTGCAGGCTCTTTGGCGTACTTCTCGTACTGCGCCCAGAGCTGTTCGCCGTAGCTGGGCTGTGCGGTTTCGGCGGGTGGTTGGTTGGGGCTCTGATTGGGAATGGCGGGCCGTAGAAGGCGGGGCATCGGCCCGGGTCCGTTGTTGGCCATGGGTGGTCCTGGTGCGGTCGAAGAGGGTGCTGGAGACCGTACCGGGAAGGGCGGAGGATGGATTTAGGAGGAATCTGCAACAGGCTCGGTTGCGGCTGATTCCATCGTAGGGGGGATGGAACTTCAGGCGCCTATCGCCGGTAGCGCCCGGCGTTCGGCCCAGGCGAACGCAGGTATCAAAAATTCAAAATTCTCAATACGCGTGCCCTTAGGCACTCTGCGATCAACCACAACAATAAGAAGGTGAAGTCCATGTTCAAGCTCTCCCGGGCGTTGTTCTGTGCCGCCGCATTGCTGGGCGCCGGTCTTGCGCAGGCCGCCGACCCTATCGTGATCAAGTTCGCCCACGTGGTGGCGGAAAACACCCCCAAGGGCCAGGGCGCCCTGCTGTTCAAGAAGCTGGCCGAGGAACGCCTGCCGGGCCGGGTCAAGGTCGAGGTGTATCCGAACTCCTCGCTGTTCGGCGACGGCAAGGAAATGGAGGCGCTGCTGCTGGGCGACGTGCAGTTGCTCGCGCCGTCCCTGGCCAAGTTCGAGCAGTACACCAAGAAGGTGCAGATCTACGACCTGCCATTCCTGTTCGACAACCTCGCCGCCGTCGACCGCTTCCAGCACGCCGAGGGCAAGCAGCTGCTGACCGCCATGCAGGACAAGGGCATCCTTGGCCTGGCCTATTGGCACAACGGCCTCAAGCAGCTGTCGGCCAACAAGAAGCTGGTGGAACCCAAGGACGCCCGCGGCCTGAAGTTCCGCGTGCAGGCTTCCAGCGTGCTTGAGGAGCAGTTCAAGGCGGTGCGCGCCAACCCGCGCAAGATGAGCTTCGCCGAGGTCTACCAGGGCCTGCAGACCGGCGTGGTCAACGGCACCGAGAACACCTGGTCGAACTATGAAAGCCAGAAGGTCCACGAGGTGCAGAAGTACTTCACCGAGACCGACCACGGCCTGATCGACTACATGGTGATCACCAACGCCAAGTTCTGGACCGGCCTGCCGGCGGATGTGCGCGGCGAGCTGGAAAAAATCATGGCCGAGGTCTCGGTGGAAGTGAACAAGCAGGCCGAAGCCCTGAACCAGACGTCCCGGCAGAAGATCATCGACGCCAAGACCAGCGAAATCGTCGCCCTGACTCCCGAGCAGCGCAACGAGTGGCGCGAGGCCATGCGCCCGGTGTGGAAGAAGTTCGAGGGCGATATCGGCGCCGACCTGATCCAGGCCGCCGAAGCCGCCAACCAGGCGCAATAACCACCTGCATCCCGGCCGCTGCGCTCGCAGCGGCCCATCGGCAGCCGCTATCGGGCTGCACTCCACTGGCACTTTCGCGGAGAACCTCAATGCACAGGCTGAGGCGGTTCTGGGAACATTTTGAAGAGGCGTTCATCGCCTTCCTGCTGGCGGCCATGACGCTGGTGACTTTCGTCTACGTGGTGCTCAACAACCTCTACCCGCTGTTCTACGCCATCGGCGATGCCTGGGAAGGGGGCAGCGCGCTGTTCCTGGGGATCGGCGACTTCCTCATGGAACTGGCCCAGGACATGGTCTGGAGCGTGGCGCTGACCAAGATGCTGTTTGGCTGGCTGATCTTCTTCGGCATTTCCTACGGCGTGCGCACCGCCGGGCACCTGGGGGTGGACGCGCTGGTCAAGCTGGCCTCGCGCCCGGCCCAGCGCCTGCTGGCGGTGATCGCCTGCCTGTGCTGCATGGTCTACGCCGGGCTGTTCATGGTCGCCAGCTTCAAGTGGTTGATGGCGCTGATCCAGGCCGGCATCGAAGCCGAGGACCTGGACCAGTTCGGCATCCACCTGTCGCACATCGCGATGATCGTGCCCTTCGGTTTTGCCCTGGTGCTGATCCGCTACCTGGAAATCATGTGGCGCATCCTCATGCGCGGGCAGATCAACCTG
This sequence comes from Pseudomonas sp. GW821-FHT09E12, assembly GCF_059416085.1. Lineage (NCBI taxonomy): Bacteria > Pseudomonadati > Pseudomonadota > Gammaproteobacteria > Pseudomonadales > Pseudomonadaceae > Pseudomonas > Pseudomonas sp. GW821-FHT09E12. Next base: position 487,004 of record NZ_JBWKOM010000002.1, read on the forward strand.
GGCCTGGCCGATGAGGCGGCCGAGGCCAGCAAGCTTGCCAGTCACCACGAGGATCAGCACTGATGGCCATTCTCTGCCTGTTTCTGATGCTGTTCGTGTTCATGTTCCTCGGCGTGCCGATCGCCATTTCCCTGGGGCTGGCCGGCGCCACGTCGATCCTGCTGTTCAGCCCGGACTCCCTGAGCTCCCTGGCGATCAAGCTGTTCGAAACCTCCGAAGCCTATACCTTGCTGGCGATCCCGTTCTTCCTGCTGTCCGGGGCCTTCATGACCACCGGCGGGGTGGCGCAACGCCTGATCGATTTCGCCAACGCCTGCGTCGGGCATATCCGTGGCGGCCTGGCGATTGCCGCGGTGCTGGCGTGCATGCTGTTCGCCGCGCTGTCCGGTTCGTCGCCGGCGACCGTGGCGGCGGTGGGTTCGATCGCGGTGGCCGGCATGGTGCGTTCCGGTTACCCACGGGAGTTTGGCGCCGGGATCATCTGCAACGCCGGGACCCTGGGCATCCTGATTCCGCCGTCGATCGTGATGGTGGTGTACTCGGCGGCCACCGAAACCTCGGTCGGCAAGCTGTTCATGGCGGGTGTGGTGCCGGGGCTGCTGCTGGGCGTGATCCTGATGGTGGTGATCTACATCGTCGCGCGGATCAAGAAGCTGCCGGCGCAACCGCGGGTGTCCTTCCGCCAATGGCTGAGCACCGCGCGCCGCGCCTTCTGGGGCCTGCTGTTGCTGGTGATCATCCTCGGCGGCATCTACAGCGGCCTGTTCACCCCGACCGAGGCGGCGGCGGTGGCGGCGGTGTATTCGGCCTTCGTCGCGCTGTTCGTCTACAAGGACATGCGCCTGCGCGACTGCCCGAAAGTGCTGGTGGAGTCGGGCCGGCTGTCGATCATGCTGATGTTCATCATCGCCAACGCCATGCTCTTCGCCCATGTGCTGACCACCGAGCAGATCCCGCAGCAGATCACCACCTTCGTCATGGACGCCGGGCTGTCGCCCATCGGCTTCCTGCTGATGGTCAACGTGGTGCTGCTGGTGGCGGGCAGTTTCATGGAGCCTTCGGCCATCGTGCTGATCCTGGCGCCGATCTTCTTCCCGATCGCCATGAAGCTGGGCATCGACCCTATCCACCTGGGGATCGTCATGGTGGTCAACATGGAGATCGGCCTGGTGCATCCGCCGGTGGGCCTGAACCTGTTCGTCACCTCGGCGGTGACCGGCCTGACACTCGGCCAGACCATCCGCGCGGCCTTGCCGTGGCTGATGATCCTGCTGGCGTTCCTGATCCTGGTGACCTACGTGCCGTTCATTTCCCTGGCGTTGCCGAACTGGCTGGGGATGAACTGACGCAACGCCTTTACTTGCAGGAGAGGCGGTTTGCACGATCCTTGCAGGCGCCAGCTTGCTGGCGATGGGGCCTTGAGATGTGCAGCGCTCTTGCGGGCTTATCGCAGGCAAGCCTCGCTCCTACGGGGCGCTGGACGCTGGCGCTGCGTCGCGGCAGCATGGACGCCTTCATTTCGGGGGCTTGGATATGCGACGTCTGCCTTCCCTGGCGGCATTACGGACTTTCGAGTGCGCGGCGCGGCATGCGCATTTTGGTCGGGCGGCGGCTGAGCTGTGCGTCACCGACAGCGCGGTGAGCCATCAGATCCGCCAGCTCGAAGAGCAACTCGGGGTGTCGTTGTTCGTCCGCGAGGGCCGGCAGATCCGCCCGACCCTGGCGGCCGGGCGGCTGATGCAGAGCCTGCAGCAGGCTTTCGAGCTGATCGGCGAAGCCTGCGACGAGCTGCGCGATCCGTCTTCCCTGGCGGTGCTGCGCCTGGCGGTGACCGCCGAGCTGGCGCAGAAATGGCTGATGAGCCGGCTGGCGGACTTTTCCGCGCGTTACCCGCATATCACCCTGCATCTCTATGAACAGCCGATCGACGCCAGTGTGCCGGGCGAGGACATCGACCTGGCGATCACCTACGGCAGCGGCCCGCAGGACAGCAGCGCCTACTTCGTGCGGCCGTTGCCGAGCCTGCAGTTCTTCCCCGTGTGCAGCCCCGGGCTGTTCAACCAGGGCACCCTGAAAAGCCCGCGGGACCTGGCCCGCCATTGCCTGTTGCACGACGATCAGGACGGCAAGACCTGGACCGCCTGGCTGACCAGCCACGCCGGCGATTTGCGCCCGGCGCGCCAGCTGTATTTCGCCCACGCCGGGCTGGCGCTGGAAGCGGCGGCGCAAGGGCAGGGCGTGGCCATGGGCGATAACCTGACGGCCCAGGAAGACCTGCTCAATGGCCGACTGGTGCGGCCCTTCAACGCCGCCAGCATGACCGCCCTGGGGCAGTACGCCCTGGTGTGCGAGCGGGTGCGCCTGGAGCGCCCGGCGCTGATGCAGTTGCTGGACTGGTTCACCGATCAGTTGAGCGATTGATGAGTTGAATTCAACTGTCGCGCAATATTCATCGTTGGTGCCTTGACCCGGCGCGGCGCTAGTTTGGTGGCCATTCCCCAGCACCGATGAGGTTTGCCCCCATGGCCCGATTGCTCGGCACCACTCCTAAACACGATGGTTTTCGCCTGCCCGGCGAATTCGAAACCAAGGCCGGTTGCTGGCTCGGCTGGCCGGAGCGCACCGACGTCTGGCGCAATGGCGCCAAGCCGGCGCAGAAGGTCTGGGTGCGGATCGTTACCGCGATTGCCCAGAGCGAACCGGTCACCGTCTGTGCTTCCGCCGCCCAGTTCGCCAATGCCCGCCGGCTGTTGCCGCCGCAGGTGCGGGTGGTGGAAATGACCTGCAACGACACCTGGTTCCGCGACAGCGGGCCGTGCTTCGTGGTTAACGACCAGAGCGGCGAAGTGCGCGGCGTCGATTTCGAGTTCAACGCCTATGGCGGCCTCGACGGCGGCCTGTATTACCCCTGGGACAAGGACGACCAGATCGCCGCCAAGATCCTCGAGATCGAAAACTTCGACCGCTACCGCGCGCCGCTGATCGCCGAGCTGGGCGGCATCCAGAGCGATGGCCAGGGCAGTATCCTCACCACCGAGCAGTGCCTGCTCAACCGCAATCGCAACCAGCACCTGGGCAAGGCCGAGGTCACCCGGCGCCTCACCGACTACCTGGGCGCGGAGCAGGTGATCTGGCTGCCGCGCGGCTGCAAGTTCGACGAGACCGACGGCCATGTCGACGACCTGGCGTGTTTTGTGCGCCCCGGCGAAGTGGTGCTGCAATGGACCGACAACCGCGACGACCCGCAGTGGGAAATCTACCAGGAGGCCTACGATATCCTGCGCAGCACCCGCGACAGCCGTGGCCGCGAGCTGGTGGTGCACAAACTGCCGCAGCCGGACGTGCTGGAATGGACCGCCGCCGAAGCCGAAGGCCTGGACCAGCTGGACAGCACCCATGTGCGCCAGGCCGGCACGCGGATCTGTGCCTCGTACATCAACTACTACGCCGGCAACAGCGCGATCGTGGTGCCGCTGTTCGGCGACCGTAACGACAAAACGGCGTTGGCCACCCTGGCCGAACTCTTCCCCCGGCACCGCATCGTCGGCATCGACAATTCACGGGAAATTCTCCTCGGCGGCGGCAACGTCGCCTGCATCACCATGCCGCAATACGCGGCTCCCCGGCGCACCGGCGAAGAGGGCTGAACATGAACCTGCACAGGCTGGGCCGCGCGTTGCTGCTGGTGCTGGCGCCGTTGTGCGCCCAGGCGGCCGACGAGGCCGAACCCACGGTCAATCTGTATATCTGGGGCGAGTACCTGGCCCCGGACACCCTGGACAACTTCGAGCGCCAGACCGGCATCCGCGTGGTGGTCGATCACTTCGATTCCCTGGAGACCGTGGAGACCAAGCTGCTCACCGGGCGCAGCGGCTACGACCTGGTGCTGACCGCCGGCCAGCACCTGTCCCGGGCCATCGCCAGCGGCGCGCTCCAGCCGCTGGACAAGCAGCGCCTGCCGCACCTGGCCGGGGTCGGCGAGGAGTTCCGCCAGCATATGGCGGTGTTCGACCCGGGCAACCGTTATGCCGGGATCTATGCCTGGGGCACCACCGGTGTCGGTTATCAGGAGCAGGCGGTCAGCCAGCGCCTGGCCGATGCGCCGCGGGACAGCTGGGCGATGCTGTTCGATCCGGCGGTGGTGGCGAAATTCGCCGACTGCGGGGTCAGCCTGCTCAACGATCCCAACGAGGTGTTCGCCGCGGTGATGAAGTACCTGGGCCTGGACATCAACCGGCAGAACCTCGACGACTTGAAACTCGCCGAGCAGCAACTGGCGAAGATCCGGCCCTATATCCGCTACTTCGACAACGACCTGAACATCAGCGACCTGGCCAACGGCAACACCTGCGTGGCCATGTCGTGGAACGGCAACGTGGCGATCGCCGCCGGGCAGGCCGAGGCGGCGCACAAGCCCTTCACCTTGCGCTATCGCATCCCCAGGGAGGGCACGCTGATCTGGTTCGACGCCATGGTCATCCCCAAGGACGCCCCGCACCCCGAGGCCGGGCTGGCGTTGATGGATTACCTGATGACCCCGCAGGTGATCGCGCCGATCACCGACACCATCCATTACGCCAATGCCATCAGCGCAGCGGATGCCCTGGTCGATCCGGCGATTCGCAACGACCCAGGCACCTATCCGACCCCCGAGGTGCGGGCCTCGCTGTACAGCAAGAACGACAACGGCAAGGCCTTCAACCGTGCGTTGATCCGCGCCTTCAGCCGCCTCAAGTCGGGGCTGTGAGCGCGCGCCAGGCGGCGTAGGCTTGCGGCAGGCAGCGGGCGCAGGGTCGATAACCGGCGCTGCGGGCGCTGGCCTCGTCGGCAAAGAACACCCGCTGGCGGACATAACCGCCACGGGCGATGGCGCGCAGGGCGGCCGGGCAATCCAGCCGTCCGTAGATCCGGCTGCCACGGTGGCCGCCGAGGGTGCCCGGTTGTTCGCTGAGAAAGGTGTTGCCCTGGGCATCGAGCAACCGCCAGCTTTTTTCGGCGTTCATCCGTCCCTCCTGTAGCCGCTGACGAGCCTGCGAGGCTGCGATCGACCGCGTAGCGGTCGCCAGGCCAACGCCAACTGCATCGCCAGGTTTACGGGGCTGCGCCCCGATCGCAGCCTCGCGGGCTCGGCAGCGGCTACAGGTGTTGGCATCCCGCTGTACCTACCTGCACCTGCGCGATGAACACACCCGTCAGCGCGCCGGCACCCGCCACAGATACCAGGCCGCCACCGTGCGATGCGGGCGCAAGGACAGGCCGATCTCGATCATCTGCCTGCGGGTCGGCTGCTGCTCCAGACCCTTCAGGCGCCGGTAGCCCTCGCGCACGCCGAAGTCGTCGGCGGGCAGGATGTCCAGGCGTTCCAGGCTGTAGATCAGCAGCATCTCCACGGTCCAGCGACCGATGCCGCGCAGGCGGGTCAAGCGCTCGATCAGCGCCTCGTCGTCCATGGCCCGGGCCGCCTGGTAATCCGGCACCACGCCGCTCAGGGTCGCCGCGGCGATGCCTCGGATAGTGGCGATCTTGCCGGCGGAAAAACCACAGGCGCGCAATGCCTCGAAATCGGTGGCGAGGATCTGCTCGGGGGAGGGGAAGGTTTGCCCATACAACCCCAGGAAGCGCCCGAGAATCGCATCGCCGGCGCGAGCGTGCAGTTGCTGATAGGCAATCGCCCGCACCAGCGCCTCGCAGGGTTCGCGGGCCGGCTTGGCCTGGTGCAGGCAAGGGCCGACCGCCTCGACGTGACGAGCCCAGTCGGGGTCGAGCCCGGCCAGAAAGGCGCGGGCCTCAAGAAACGGATCGGGCATGGAGAGTCCTGGACCAAGGGCGTTGCCAGAGATTAACCAGCAATGCCTGGCGCTGCACTCGGTCTCTTGCGCTGGAATTCCGTGAATCTAGATCGAACGCTGATTGACCCGGCTGGACAGCGCCGCGGCGCTTTCCTTGCGTTCCGAGTAGCGGTCCACCAGCAGGTCGGCGCGGCCGCGCAGGAGCAGGGTGAACTTCATCAGTTCTTCCATCACATCCACCACCCGGTCGTAGAAGGGCGAGGCCTTCATGCGGTCGTCGTCATCGAATTCGAGAAAGGCCTTGGGCACCGAGGACTGGTTGGGGAGGGTGAACATGCGCATCCAGCGGCCCAGTACGCGCAGCTGGTTGACCGTGTTGAACGACTGCGAGCCGCCGCAGACCTGCATCACCGCCAGGGTCTTGCCCTGGGTCGGGCGTACCGCGCCGAGGGTCAAGGGGATCCAGTCGATCTGCGCCTTGAACACCGCCGACATGGCGCCGTGGCGTTCCGGCGAGCACCAGACCTGGCCCTCGGACCACAGCACCCGTTCGCGCAGTTCCCGGACCTTGGGGTGGTCCACCGGCGCATCGTCCGGCAGGGGCAGGCCGCTGGGGTCGAAGATGTAGGTTTCGGCGCCGAGGAACTCGAGAATGCGCGCCGCTTCCCGGGTCAGCAGGCGGCTGAACGAGCGCTCGCGGGTGGAGCCGTAGAGCAGCAGGATGCGCGGTTTGTGCGCGGCTGTCGCCGGGGTCTCCAGATGCTCCGGCGCCAAGGCTTGCAGCAGTTCAAGGTCAAGGGCGGACAGTGGTTCTTCGCTGGGCTTGCGGTCGTCGTTCATCACAGCGCTCCGATGCGGTCGAGGGCATTTTTCAGCTCGGCGGGCGAGAGGTGGTCGAGGTCCAGGGCGAAGAAGGCGGCGCAGCGCTGGCGGATTTTCTGCACGGTCTGCTCGAAGGCGGCCTGGATTGCCTGCTCATCGCCCTGGACCTCGGAAGGGTCCTCCAGCCCCCAGTGGCTTTTCAGCGCCGGGCCGAAATACACCGGGCAGGGCTCGCCACCGGCCTTGTCGCAGACGGTGATGACGATATCGGGCGGGCTGTCGGCGAAGACCTCCGAACCTTTGCTGTACAGGCCGGCGGTGCTGACACCGGCCTGTTCCAGGGTGGCCAGGGCGCGGGCGTTGAGCGTGCCGCCGGGGAAGCTGCCCGAACTCACCGCCTGGTGAGCGGCCGGCGCCAGATGGTTGAACAGGGCTTCGCAAAGAACGCTGCGGCAGCTGTTGGCGGTGCACATGAAGAGGATTTTCATCGGGGCTTCCGGGCAGAGGGGGGAGCCATGACGTTAAACAGTCACGGGCTTGAATATATGGTTATTCGAATATACGGATGTGAAAGCGAGTTGCCAAGCTGCCGATAGGGGTGAGCGACCGAGCGCAGCTGCGCGTCTCGGTGCCGGATTGGGCAGGGGGGGCTGCGCGCGCAGCCGCTTCCAGGCGGGTACCCAAAACTGGGACAAAAAACTGCTGGCGCTGGCTCCCGCGGCGCTGGCTGCGGCGCTGCTGGTCCTGCGCACGTCATGGGAGGACCAGCTGTTGCAGGCCGAGTTGCCCGGTTATGCCAACTATTGCCAGCGGGTGCGCTGGCGCTTGGTTCCCGGCCTCTGGTGAGCCTCGGGAGCGATAACGCCCGGACGAAATGGCGCTGGCGCAGAAGCCGCTTTGCTACAGCAGCTGGTCGATCAGCACCGCGTTGCTGTAGATCAGGCTGCCATCGCTGGCTCGGTGCCCCACCAGGTGGAACTGGCCGCGACCGTGCTGCAAATAGACGCGCATCCGGCAGTCGGACAGGGGGCTGTACCCCTCGGGCATGATCAGCTCCATGGTGTCCATGTCGACGTCGACCATGGCCTCCTGTTCATGGGTTTTCTGCAGGCGTTCCTCGGCTTCTTCCAGGCGCAGGTGCAGGGGGCCATCGACGTAGAAATGGATCTCTCCCAGCGGCGTGGATTTTTGCCCATCGCTGGCCTTGCACCAGCCTTCGATTGTCAGGGCGCTCATGACGAGACCTCCAGTGTGAATGACAGGGCGTGGCGTGGCCCCATTCTCAATGCCATCACTGTTCAGACCGTTGCGAGGGTCGGTTCGTTTCCTTGGCGGGTACCTGGCGGGCTACCGCGGGTCGCGTCAGGTCTTCCCGGGCCGATGATCGCAGGTGCCAGGCTTTTGCCAGCTTGCGCGCCACCTTGCCCGGCAGCACCGTGGATCCGCTGTGCCGCACCAATCTGGCATGCTCGGCCAGCCCTTCGACCAGTGCGGCCCATTCCGGACGCGGGTCGTTGACATAGTCCCAGCCCAGCCCCAGCCAGGGGCAACGCCCGCCGATCCAGGCCTGCACCGCGGGTGTCGCGCGCCGGACATAATCAGGGGCCTTGGCCGCCTTGGGTCGCAGCGCGCGCGCCTTGACGGCCGGTATCTGCAAGCGTGGGGTGCCGTCTGCCTCCTGGGTCACCCGCATGGCCCCGAGCAAGGCAATGTCGAAAGGCACCGGCTGGCCCTGGGCGGCATAAAAATACGCCAGGCGCCGGATGCTGTCGTAGTCGGCAACGGCACGGTACAGGTAGGCGCAGATCACACCCAGCATGGGGTCGGCATGCTTTTTATGGCACACGCCAGCGGCGAACTGGTCGATGTCTTCGGCCTGTAGCCGGCCAGCGGCGAAATCGTCGATCGCGCCGAGCATCGCCAGGTATCTGTCGGGGGCCTTGGGCATGCCATAGGCCTGGAAAATATCGCCGAGGGGGCTGGGCATCACCACGGTGTACTGACCCGCATAAGGCACCACCGGGGTGAAGGTGCCATCGGCCAGCGCCACCAGGACCGGCATCCCCTGGGGATCGCTGGTGGCGCGGAACGTTTCGAACAGTGAGGTGCTGTCCAGTCGCTCGATCGGAGCCCGGGACAGGAGCTTCGCGCCCTCGCCGTAGACGATCAGGTTGGCCTCGCCGGGGTCGCCGATCTGTTTCATCCGCCGGCGAACCTCGGTGGCCGCGGACTTGCGCATATCGGCGGCGGCATCCGCTTCCAGGCGCTGGACCAGCGCCTTGACCTTCTGTTTCTTCTCGGGAAAACGCGGGCTCTGCTGGCGGAGCACCACCAGATCCTGCAGCAGCTCCTTGCTGGAGTCGGGAATGCTGATCATCTGGTCGGCGGGAACCGCCAGGTCATGCTGCTTGAGCCCGAAATCGGCGCCGAGCATGCGCTCGCGAAAGGCCGCGTCGCTGTGTACCCGCTCCAGATTGTGCTCGGCGGAATCCGTCGGGCCGGCGGCCGGGCCCATGGTGGCGGCGTTGCCCGCGGCCGGCCAGGGCTGCAACCCGGCGGGGCCCGGCAACGGCTGGGCGGTGTTGTAGAGCACGGCCGGTTCCGGATCGACCAGGCATTGCGGGTTCAGCTTGAGGCGATACTCTTTCGCCCGCTCGGTGGTGCGCGAGCGCACGCACATGCCGAGGGTCGCGGTGGTGATCAGGCCATTGCTGATGGCGGTCGGCTCGATGCCCCACAGCGCATCGGCGATCACCCCGGAGAACACGCATTTGCCCGGAGCGCCGGACATCGGTTCGGACACCATGTAACCCAGCTGCCCGTCCTGGCAGGCGGCCAGGCGGTCGAACCTGGGGTTTTCCACTTGCGTACCTTGCACGACGATTCCGCGCACCGCATCCAGTCGCGTCAGGTCGAGATTCTTCGGCGCCTCGCGGCAGGCATCGGTAATCAGGGTGATGCGCTGCACGCCGTGCAGCAGCAGCTCGGTGTAGAACGAGTCGGCCAGGACGCGGTACTTCTGGCGCAGCGAGTCGCTGAACAGCCAGGAGATCGAGCCGATATTCGCGTCGGTCAGGCCGTGGCCGCAAAACGCCAGGATCAATTGCTCGACCACTTCGGCGCCCGAGGGAAACAGCTCATCCACCGCTTGTTGCACCCGTTCGCGGGTGACCGGATTGCCCTGGCCGTCTATCGGGCCGTCGTCGACGATCCTGACGTTGTCGGCGCCGAAGCCCGAGCGCAGCGCCCAGTCGCCGATCGAACGGGCGGCGAGCACGGCGCCGTCCAGGTAGGCGAAGCGCAGCGTCTGGTTTGGCAACGGCGTCAGCGTGCTCACGCCGATCGCCAGGCAGGTCCGTCTAGTCATGGGAGTGCGCCACCTTGCGCGTAGTCAGGAGCCAGAGATCGAGCCGGGGGAGCATCACCGGCCAGTGCCAGCGCGGCCGATCGCCCGGTGCCAGGCGTTCGACCAGCATGATGGCCCCGGCCACCAGCATCAGTGGAATGTGCCAGGCCCCGCCCAGCAGCGGCACCAGCATCCAGGCCCAGCATGAGGCGATGCACCAGGCGCCGTGGCTTGCGCCGAAGACCAGGCAATCGCGGTCGGCGGCCCAGCCGAAGAGGCCGATCCGGCGCATGCGGTGGCCACGGTTGAGCGCCGCGCGTTGCCAGGGGCTGGCACTCCACAGCAGGGCAACCAGCAGCGCCGTGGCCAGCGCCGCGTCGGCGACACTCAGTTGCAGCAATAAGGCGAGCACCATCAGCAGCGGTCCGGCGGCCAGCCATAAGGCGCTGTAGCCGAGCAGGAAGCCGAGCGCCGCGCGAATGCGCCGGCGCGGCAGGCTGGAGCGCCAGACATGCATGAGTGGCATTGCCAGCAGCGGCGGCATCATCGCCAGCAGCATCAGGGCCCAGTCGGCCAGCATCTGCTGCACCGGGTTCAGGGCCAGCTCGGCCTCCAGCACGGTGGGCCAACTGGCAACGATGGACAGCGCGGAACCGCAGAAGGCGGGCAGGGTGCTGTGCCCGGCGGTGTAGAGACACAGGGCCAGGCCCAGCCCGGCCGTCGCGAACAGCAACGGCCAGGGCGCCCGGGTGAAGCTGAGCAAGACCGGTCCGGGTTGCATGGGGCGTTACTCAGCTGACGATACCGCTGCGCTTGAGCACGCTGATCCGCTCCACGGTCACCGGTTTATCCGCCGATACCTGCTCGCCTGGGACCAGGGTCACCCGCAGATAGTCGGGATCGAAATCGCCGGCATCGGTCAGCCGCTGGGCCAGGTCGGTGATGTCGATCGTATAGCCGAGCCCGTGGCCGCCATGGCCACCGTCCGGCCGCGAGGCGACGTTCAGCCCGAACAGCGTCAGGCTGCCGGCATGGCACTCGGGATGCTGCTGCGGATCGCTGTCTTTCGGCAGGTTGATGTACACCGCAAGCTGCGGCGAGGGCGCGGAGCCGCGCACCGATTCCAGCGCCAGGTAGAGCCGGGTCACCGGCTGGCCCAGGTCCGTCGCGCCCATCGCGGCGATGCCGGTGCTGGTGGCCTGGCGGTCGAGGTCGACCTGGGTGCGCACCGGCGCGCCGCCGACCGTGACCACCGAACGGTTGGCACCGATCGGTTCGATGTTCTGTTGTTCCGGCGCACCCATCTTGACCCGTGTCACAGCCTCTACTCCTGGTTTCACGCCCGTGCCGATGCTCAAGTCGGCATAGCGCGGGTGCAATTTGCCATCCTTCAATGTGTCGCGGCCGGTGAATTTCATGCCAGGGTCACTGCCACCGACCGTCGGCATGATGAAACGGCGGTCGGCCGGACCGTCGAGCCAGCGCGGATCGCGGACCATGGTCTTGCCCGGGGTGTTCATCCAGGCCTCCCAGAGCCGGTCGACGTTGCAATGGTGCAACCAGAAGATCGGGTCCAGGGCGGCGAGGTACGGGTCGGCCATGAAGCCTTCGCCCCCGCCGATCAGGCGATGCACGGTGTTGTGCGGGTTGTTCTCCAGGTCGCCGGTCCAGCGGGCGAACTGGGCGAAATTGCCGGTGACCCCGCCGCCGAAGCCGATGCTGCCGTCATTGCCGACCTGGAAATCGTTCTCCTGCATAGCCGCCAGGCTGAAGGCATCGAGGGAGTTCGGCCGCAGCGTGGTAAAGCCCTGCCGGCGAGGGTATTTCTTCAGCGGGTTGGGACTGCCGTCAGGCAGGGTGTCCGCCAGGAATGCCTCCGGGGCCCGCCGCGCATCCGGGTTTTTGCTATTGAGGTAGTTCCAGTACGGCAGCGCCCAGTCGTCGCCCGTCAGTTCCTTGACCTTGGCCGCGACAATCGCCTCGAAGGCCGCCAGGTAACCGCGGTGCCAGGACAGGAAGTACCAACTGCCGTGCTGGCACTGGCTGCCGTAGGTAAAGTTGGTCAGGTCCTTGGGAACCGGGTCGGAATCGCCCAGGACATTCACCTCGACCCACAACTGCCGATCGAAGCCGTGGATGGCGCCGAGGAACTTCCAGCTGTTGCGGTTGGTGATCGGTAGTTTGTCCAGTTCGCGCATGGCCAGCGCGTAGTTGAGCAAGACCTTGTTGTTCCATCCGGAGCCGAGTGTTGCCACATCCTGTCGGATCGTGTTCATGAATGCACCTTCCTTGCAGCATCAGGCCAGGTGACGCGTATGGCGCCACACCCCTCGCAATCCTTTGCCGCTGGCGACTTCATGTTCACGGCGGAACTGCGCTCATGAGGCCCGCAGTGCCGGTGCGCGCCTCGTCGAAAATGAGTATAGAGGCCTGGCAAAAACGCCATGGCCGATTCCCATTATCCCGATGAACGACACGGGTTCCGGTGGCTTGGGCGGACGGACGGGGGATTGGCGTGGGTGTAATGAAGGTGGTCACAACGCCTGCAGCAGGCGCTGCAACTGCTGGTGTTCCCAGATGCTCAGCAGTTTGACCGGGTCGGTGCCGTAGCGCTGCCAGGCGTCGAGCGTTTCGACCCGGCCATCCGGCGAGCGGCATTGCTCGCAGTGGCTCAGGGTCTGGCCATGGTTGACCAGGGTCAGGGTCCAGCCTTCGATGTCGAGCCGCACTTGCCAGCTATCGTCCGCCAGCAAAACGCGGTGGCTCGATGGACCCAGGGTGCGGGTGCTGAGGGCCAGTTCTCTGAGCACCTGGCAGATTTCGCGGGCGGTGAGGGTGGGGGTGGCTGGCATGGGACGGTCTCGGGCATGGGCGGCGGCTATTTTGCCATTGTTGCGGGCCGGCATCAGGCGGAATGACGGATGCCCTGGGCTGAAAAAAATGCCCGTATCGCGCGATACGGGCATTTTCCATGGGCCTCCACCTGATCCAGGCGGGGCCGGCCGGGAGGCCATCAGCGGTATTCAGGGGCGGGGGCAAGGCTTACTTGGCGGACTTTCGCACACTGGACGAGCGCCAGGCCTTTTCTTCCCCGGGATGCTGCAGGGTCAGGTAGGCCCTCACGCCCAGTCCCGCCAGACAAAAGACCATGCCTGCGATGAATTGAAATGTAGTCATGACATGCCTCCAAAACAATCAACAGGAGACCATCTCATTTAAGCGCTGCCTGGGCCAGCCGGAGTTGTTACAGGTTGTCTAAGGACGAGCTCATCCGGCTGATGCAGGAGGGCGTAACGGCAACGGTGCCGGTTCGTGGTTCAACTGGTCGGCACGCGGGCCGGTTCCGCGGTGGCGACCTTCGCCGGCCGGGCATGCAACAAAATGTTCAGGGCCTGGCGGTAGCGCTCGCCGGCCAGGCGCATGCTGTTGTTGTGGGTGGCTCCGGGAACCAGCAGCAGTTGCTTGGGCTGTTGCGCGGCGTCGAACAATTGCTGGCTGAAGCGCGCCGGCACGTAGCGGTCGTCCAGGCCGTGGACGATCAGCAGCGGCATGCCGATATGGGCGATCTTGTCGAGGGAGTCGAACTTCTGCGACAGCAGCCAGCGCACCGGCAGCGAGGTATTGCCCAGCTCGGCGGCGATAGCGGCCAGGGAGGTGAACGAGGATTCGACGATCAAGCCACGGGCCGGGATCGGCGCGCCGTCGCTGGCCGCCTGTTGCCCCAGTTGCGCGGCCAGTTCCACCGCCACCGCGCCGCCCAGGGAATGGCCGTAGATCAGGCGTTTGCCGGCGTCGGGTTGCAGCCTTTGCAATTGCTCCCAGGCGATCCGCGCGTCCTCATAGACGCTGGTTTCCGACGGTGGCTCGCCCAGGCTCTGGCCGAAGCCGCGATAGTCGATGGCCAGCACCGAGAACCCCAGGGCGTGCAGTTGCTCGATGCGGAACAGCTGCCCGGTGAGGTTCCAGCGCACCCCATGCAGATAAAGGACGGCCGGCGCATCGGCCCGCTGGGCCGGCCACCACCAGGCATGAATGTTCTGCTCGGGCTTGAGGCTGTCGCCCTTGAACTGCAGTTCGCGTACTCCGGCCGGCAGGCCGCGATACCAACTGGCATTGCCCGGCTCGACGCGAAACACCAGTTCGCGCTCCTTGTGCTCCAGCACCTGGCAGCCCACCGGCAGGCCTATCAACAGGGCAGCCATGCCAAGCAGCGACCACCAGCGAGGTCGCCAGCGCGAGAAGAATGAGGAGGACATGGGCTGTGGCACCGCGTACGGATAAAAACCGCGTTTTAGCAGATGTCCCACCGGCGCAATAATCATTTCGCCAATCCGTGGCCGGGGATGCTTTACAAAATGTGGCGGCTGACCCCGGGGCAGGGCGTTGAAAGATAAGGTCACAGCCCTTGAGACGGATTGTCAGTCCATTGATGAAAAGCTGAGCATCTGCCTTCAGGGTTTTGATTTATTGGATCCATTATTTCTGGGTCCTGTAGCCATTCACGGCCACAGGATCCTCAACAGTCTGCGCCTTTTGAGTCTGGTCGATAATCGCCCGCAAATATCAGTCAATGGCTGTTTGGTTAAGTCATTGATTTTCGTCTTTTAAATAAAAGTACCTGAGCATTTCTCCAGGTATTTCAGCCAATTTTCCATGGACTCCATGGATTTCACCTCTTGTTAATGGATCCATTGGATGGTTGATTAGCCACCTGGCGATGGCGGGTCCCTCCCGACCGTCCCCCGATAAAAACTACAAGAAGGGTCTCGTCATGAATGGCTTATCAAGGGCGCGGAACCGCCTGGGTTCCGTCCGCCGTCTGTCTGTGTGCATGCCGCTGTTTTCCCTCTCGCCGTCGCCGGTAGGCGGCGTGGAGGTGCGTTCATGACACTCGACCTGAAGAGCCGCGTGGACAGCGGCCCGATGAGTTCCTTCCAATGCCTGGCCATCGGCATCTGCATGGTCTTGAACATGATCGACGGTTTCGACGTGCTGGTGATGGCCTTCACCGCGGCCTCGGTGTCGGCCGAATGGGGGCTGAACGGGGCGCAGGTCGGCCTGTTGCTCAGCGCCGGATTGTTCGGCATGGCGGCGGGTTCGCTGTTTATCGCGCCCTGGGCCGATCGGTTTGGCAGGCGCCCATTGATCCTGTTCTGCCTGGCGCTGTCCGGGCTCGGCATGCTGCTCTCGGCCCTGAGCCAGACACCCCTGCAACTGGCGCTGCTGCGCGGCCTGACGGGCCTCGGTATCGGCGGCATCCTGGCCAGCAGCAACGTGATCGCCAGCGAGTATTCGAGCAAGCGCTGGCGCGGCCTGGCGGTCAGCCTGCAATCCACCGGTTATGCCCTGGGCGCCACCCTGGGCGGGCTGCTGGCGGTGTGGTTGCTGGGCCATTGGGGCTGGCGTTCGGTGTTCCTGTTCGGCGGTGCGGTGACCTGGCTGGTGATTCCCCTGGTGCTGCTGTGGCTGCCCGAATCCCTGGACTTCCTGCTCGCCCGCCGCCCGGCCAATGCCCTGGTACGGGTCAATCGCCTGGCCCGGCGCCTGGAGCAGCCTGAGCTTGAACAGTTGCCGCCAGAGGTGCCCAGGCAACCCGGCGCGCCCAGCGGTTTCGGCCAGTTGCTGGCGCCGGCCATGCGCCGCACCACCTTGCTGATCTGGCTGCTGTTTTTCCTGGTGATGTTCGGCTTCTACTTCGTCATGAGTTGGACCCCGAAACTGCTGGTGGCCGCCGGGCTGTCGGCGCAGCAAGGGATCACCGGCGGGGTGCTGCTCAGCGTCGGCGGGATCTTCGGCGCGGCGCTGGTCGGCGGCCTGGCCTCGCGCTGGCCCCTGGGCCGGGTGCTGGCGCTGTTCATGCTGATCACCGCCGGCCTGCTGGTGCTGTTTGTCGGCTCGGCCTCGTCGATTGGCTCGGCGCTCGGCCTGGGGCTGCTGATCGGGCTGTTTGCCAACGGTTGCGTGGCCGGCCTCTACGCGCTGTCGCCGGTGGTCTACGACGCCTCGGTGCGCGCCACGGGCGTTGGTTGGGGCATTGGCATCGGCCGCATCGGCGCGATTCTCTCGCCGACCGTGGCCGGCTTCCTGCTGGATGGCGGCTGGCAGCCGCTGCATCTGTACGGGGTGTTTGCCAGCGTGTTCGTGATCGCCGCCGGCTGCCTGTTGCTGCTCAAGCCCGCCCGGGCCCTGGCGCAGCCGGCGATGGTCGGGGCCTAGCCACTAGTGATGGCCCTGGCCGCTGATGATGGCGTCGGCGATGGTGTCGCAGAACCAGCGCAGGGCGGCGGAGCTGTCGCTGTTGGGGTGCCAGTTCAGGGACACGGCGAACTCGGCCACCGGGAACGGCAGTTCGAGCATCTTCAGCTCGCCCTCGTGGATGAACAGCCGGGCGATCTGCGCCGGCAGCACCGCCAAGAGGTCGGTGCCGGGAATGATTTTCGGCAGCACCGAGAAGTGCGGCACATGCAGGCTGATGCGCCGTTCCACGTGCATGTTTTTCAGCACGTCTTCGACATTGCCGTGGCCGGTGGTGCGGGTTACGGCGACGTGCCGTTCGGCGAGGAACTGTTCGAGGCTCAACTGCTGGTCGATGCGCGGATGGCCGGTGCTCAGCAGGCACACATAACGCTCGTGCATCAGCACCCGGCTGCGCACGCCGGGGACCGGCTGGCGGCAGATCGCGGCATCGACCTTGCCGCTGGCCAGCCATTCGCCGACCTGGTCCACCTGCAGCGGCAGGACCTCGACTTCGGCCAGCGGCGCGTCCTGGTTCAGGCGCGCCAGGATCAGCGGCAGGAAGCCGATTTCGCCGAGGTCGGAGAGGGCGATGCGAAAGCGCCGCTCGGTGCTCGCCGGGTCGAACTGGCGGCAGCTCTGCACGGCGCTTTCGATGCGGGTCAGGGATTCGCGCAAGGGGCCGTACAGCTGCTCGGCGACAAAGGTCGGCTGGATGCCGTCGCGGGTGCGGCTGAACAGCGCGTCGTCGAACAGTTCGCGCAGACGCGCCAGGCCATAGCTGACCGAGGGCTGGGTGACGAACAGACGCTCGGCCGCCAGGGTCACGCTGCGGGCTTCGTAGAGGGTGACGAAGGTGCGGATCAGGTTCAGATCGATGTGGCTCATATCGCCTCTGCTGCCGTTATGAACATAGATAGGTTTTATTTTTGATAGAGATAGTATCGATTTGATCAATTTCGTAGCGGCTGCAAGAGTAACCCGAAACCTAACAACAAGGGTCCTTATGAAAACCGTTCACTCTGCGTCCTACGAGATTCTTCGCGAACAAGGCCTGACCACTATCTTCGGCAATCCTGGCTCCAACGAGCTGCCGTTTCTCAAGGGGTTTCCCGAGGACTTCCGCTACATCCTCGGCCTGCACGAAGGCGCGGTGGTCGGCATGGCCGACGGTTACGCCCTGGCCACCGGCAAGCCGACCTTCGTCAACCTGCATGCCGCCGCCGGCACCGGCAACGGCATGGGCGCGCTGACCAATGCCTGGTACTCCCACAGCCCGCTGGTGATCACCGCCGGCCAGCAGGTGCGCTCGATGGTCGGCGTGGAAGCGATGCTGGCCAATGTCGATGCGGCGCAGCTGCCCAAGCCCCTGGTCAAGTGGAGCCATGAGCCGGCCTCGGCCCAGGACGTGCCGCGCACCCTGAGCCAGGCGATCCATATGGCCAGCCTGGCGCCACGCGGGCCGGTGTATGTGTCGATTCCCTATGACGACTGGGCCTGCGCGGCGCCGGCCGGGGTCGAGCATCTGGCACGGCGCCAGGTGGCCAGCGCCGGCCTGCCTTCGGTGGCGCAACTGCAAGCGTTGGCCGAGCGCCTGGCGGCGGCACGTAGCCCGGTGCTGGTGCTCGGCCCGGATGTCGACGGCAGTGGCAGCAACGGCCTGGCGGTGCAACTGGCGGAAAAACTGCGGATGCCGGCCTGGGTCGCGCCTTCCGCTTCGCGCTGCCCGTTCCCCACCCGCCACCCGTGTTTCCGTGGTGTGCTGCCGGCGGCCATCGCCGGGATCAGCCGCTGCCTGGCCGAGCACGATTTGATCCTGGTGGTGGGCGCCCCGGTGTTCCGTTACCACCAATACGCCCCGGGCGATTACCTGCCGGCGGACTGTGAGCTGGTGCACCTGACCTGCGACCCGGGCGAGGCAGCGCGGGCGCCCATGGGCGATGCGCTGGTGGGCGATATCGCCCTGACCCTCGAAGCCCTGGTCGAGGTGCTGCCGCAGAGCGAACGGCCGCTGCCGAGCGCCTTGCCGCTGCCGGCGCCGGTGCGCGAGGAGGGCAGCCTGCTGCGCCCGGAAACGGTGTTCGACCTGATCAACCAGCTGGCGCCGCGGGACGCGATCTACGTCAAGGAATCCACCTCCACGGTGAGCGCGTTCTGGCAGCGGGTGGAGATGAGCCAGCCCGGCAGCTACTTCTTTCCCGCCGCCGGAGGTCTCGGCTTCGGCTTGCCGGCCGCGGTCGGCGTGCAACTGGCGACGCCCGGGCGACGGGTGGTGGCGATCATCGGCGACGGCTCGGCCAACTACGGCATCACCGCGCTGTGGACCGCTGCCCAGTACGGTATCCCGGTGGTGTTCATCATCCTCAAGAACGGCACCTACGGCGCGCTGCGCTGGTTCGCCGATGTGCTGCAGGTCAGCGATGCGCCGGGGCTGGACGTTCCCGGCCTGGACTTCTGCGCCATCGGCCAGGGTTATGGCGTGCATTCGGTGCATGCCGCGACCCGCGCCGAGTTTGCCGCCGCCTTCAGCGCGGCCCTGGCCGGCAATCGCCCGGTATTGATCGAGGTGCCGACCCTGACCATCGAGCCCTGATTCTCAAAGTCCGGGCTCCCGGCGCCGGGCAGAAGATCCGGCAATGCCAAGCGCGCCTTGCGCGCACACCACAACAATAAAAAGAGGTGGCTATGAACACGACTTCGGTCAGTGAAGTGATGGAGGCTGGGCCCCTGCGGTCGAGCCCGGTTTCCGGCAGTGCCGATATCGGCACCTTGCTCGACGACGGGCCCTATACCGGGATGCAGAAGATCGTGGTGTTGCTGGCCGCGCTGTCCATCGTGATGGACGGTTTCGACGGCCAGCTCATCGGGTTCGCCATACCGCTGATGATCAAGGAATGGGGGATCACCCGTGAGGCCTTCGCCCCCGCGGTGGCCGCCGGGCTGATCGGCATGGGTATCGGCAGCGCTTGCGCGGGCCTGTTCGCCGACCGTTTCGGCCGGCGCATGGCGGTCATCGCCAGCGTGATCCTGTTCGGCACCGCGACCTGCGCCATCGGCCTGGCGCCGGATGCGCTGACGGTGGCGGCGCTGCGCTTTATCGCCGGGCTCGGCATCGGTGGCGCGCTGCCCAGCGCCACCACCATGACCGCCGAGTTCACCCCGGCGCGCCGGCGTACCCTGGCGGTCACCGCGACCATCGTCTGTGTGCCCCTGGGCGGGATGCTGGCGGGGTTGTTCGCCTCCCACGTACTGCCGCTGTACGGCTGGCGAACGCTGTTCTTTATCGGCGGCAGCCTGCCCATCGTGCTGGGCCTGTTGCTGTTGGCGACGCTGCCGGAGTCGCCGCGTTTCCTGGCGCGCCGGCCGCCGCGTTGGGGCGAGTTGACTGTGCTGCTGGGACGCATGGGCCGACCGATGCCCGAAGGCGTGCGCTACACCGATGCGCTGGAGCAGAAGAGCGAGCAGCAGGGCGGCTTCCGCGCCTTGTTCGCCCCCGGCTACGGGCGCGACACCGTGGCGGTCTGGGTGGCGTTCTTCATGTGCCTGACCGCGGTCTACAGCGCCTTCAGCTGGCTGCCGACCATGCTCTTGTCCGAAGGCTTGTCGCTGGCGGTGGCCGGTTCGGGCCTTACCGCCTACAACCTGGGCGGGGTGATCGGCGCGCTGCTCTGCGCGGTCGCGATGACGCGCTGGGGCTCGTTCTGGCCGCTGCTGATCTGCTGCGCGGGCGGCGCGGCCAGCGCCTTCGCCATGCAGGCCGTGGACGTCAACCAGAACACCAGCCTGCTGATCTTCGGCTTTGGCGTGCATGGCCTGTTCGTCAACGCCGTGCAGTCCACCCTCTATGCGCTGTGCGCCTTTATCTATCCCACCGCCGTGCGCGCCACCGGCACCGCATCGGCCCTGGCTTTCGGGCGCATGGGCGCGATTCTCAGCGCCTTCGTCGGCGCCACGGTGATCACCCAGGGCGGCGCCCACGGCTATCTGACGTTGCTGGGAACGGTGATGGTGCTGGCGCTGATCGCCCTGGTGCTGGTGCGCCGCCATATTCCCCGGCGGGCGCCTGGATCAGCCCGGGCCGACAAGCAGCACCTTGCCGATCAACCCTCACAGCCATAAGGAGGTTCGATGAACATCAGCATTCTCGGGGCGGGCGCCATGGGCTCGCTGTTCGGCGGCCTGCTGGCGGAAAGCGGGCAGAGCGTCACGCTGCTGGACATCAACGACACGCACCTGGAGGCGATCCGCCGCCAGGGCTTGCGCCTGGACACCGACAGCGGCGAGCGGCGCATCGGCGGCCTGAGCGCCTGCCGGCCGGAGCAGGTGACGGGCCAGCCCGACCTGCTGCTGGTCTTCACCAAGGCCCAGCACACCGACGGTGCGCTGCGCAGTATTGCCGGCCATATCGGCGAGCACACGCGGGTGCTGACCCTGCAGAACGGCTTGGGTAACGCCGAAGCGCTGTGCCGCCACGTCGCCCCGCAGCAGGTGATGATTGGCATGACCACCTGGCCCGCCGATATGGCCGGGCCGGCCCATGTCCGCTCCCATGGCCAGGGCGTGGTCCGGTTGCTGTCGCTGGAGGGTGTCGAGCGCCAGGCCAGCACCCAGGTTGCCGCGGTGCTGGAGGCGGCGGGGCTGCACTGCGCGGTGGACCCGCAGGTCTGGACCTCGATCTGGGAGAAGGTGGCGTTCAACGCGGCCTTGAACAGCCTGTGCGCCGTCACCGGCTGCACCGTGGGGCAACTGGATACCGTGCCGCAAGGCCCGGCGCTGGCCCGGGCCATCGTGCTGGAGGTGCTCGGCGTCGCGCAGTCGGTGGGGGTGGCCACGGATGCGCGGCGCTGCCTGGACAGCGTGGCCTATGCCATCGCCCACCACCGGGCGCACAAGCCGTCCATGTTGCAAGACGTGCTGGCCGGTCGGCCCACGGAAGTCGGCGCGATCAATGGCGAGGTCCTGGCCAGGGCGCGCCAGGTCGGCATCGCCGTGCCGCACACCGAAACCCTGCTGGGGCTGCTGCGCCTGATCGAGGCGCGGGCAGCCACCGGAGGCAGTCATGCATAGCCACGTAAACCCGGTTCGGCGCCCTGAGTCGCGAGCCCATCTTTCCTGTGAATCCTGTTCTCAAGGAGTTTTGTCATGAGTGAGTCCACAGCTGTCTACAGCGATCTGCACCTGCAACCCATCGCCGGGGAATGGCGCGCCGGCGCGGCCGGCAAAACCCTGGCGGTGAGCAACCCGTTCGACGGCACGCTATTGCTGGAAGTGGCCCAGGCCAACCGCGCCGACCTGGATGCCGCCTATGCCAAGGCCGCCGCGGTGCAGCCGCACTGGGCGGCGCTCGGGCCTTCGGCGCGGGCGGCGGTGCTGCATCAGGTGGTGGCGGTGTTCGACCGGCGCCGCGAGGAGATCGTCGACTGGATCATTCGCGAGTCCGGCAGCACCCGGCTCAAGGCGCAGCTGGAGTGGGGCGCGGCGCGGGCCATCGCCCTGGAGTCGGCGTCGTTCCCGGCGCGGGTCCACGGTCGCATCGTCGAGTCCGATGTGCCGGGCAAGGAGAGCCGGGTCTACCGCAGCGCCCTGGGGGTGGTCGGGGTCATCAGCCCGTGGAACTTCCCGCTGCACCTGACCCAGCGCTCGATCGCCCCGGCGCTGGCCCTGGGCAACGCGGTGGTGGTCAAGCCGGCCAGCGATACGCCGGTGTGCGGCGGCCTGCTGCTGGCGAAGATCTTCGAGGAGGCCGGCCTGCCGGCGGGCGTGCTCAGTGTGGTGGTGGGGGCGGGCAGCGAGATTGGCGATGCCTTTGTCGAGCACCCGGTGCCTTCGCTGATCACCTTCACCGGCTCCACCCCGGTCGGCCGCGGTATCGGCCGGATCGCCAGCGGCGGCGCGCACCTCAAGCATGTGGCCCTGGAGTTGGGCGGCAACAGCCCGTTCGTGGTCCTGGCCGACGCCGACCTCGAACAGGCGGTGAACGCGGCGGTGTTCGGCAAGTTCCTGCACCAGGGGCAGATCTGCATGGCGGTCAACCGGATCATCGTCGACGACAGCCTCTACGACGCCTTCGCCGCGCGCTTCGTCGAGCGGGTCAAGGGGCTCAAGGTCGGCGATCCGCAATCGATCGAGACGGTGATCGGCCCGGTGATCAATGAGCGGCAGTTGCAGGGCCTGCGGGAGAAGATCGAATTGGCTCGCCGCGAAGGCGCCGAGCCGCTCTACGAGGGCGGGGCCCAGGGCAACCTGCTGGCGCCCCATGTCTACGGCGAGGTCACAGTCGACATGGACCTGGCGCGCAATGAAATCTTCGGCCCGCTGGTGGGGCTGCTGCGCGCGCGGGACGAGGCCCACGCCCTGGAGCTGGCCAACGCCAGCGAATTCGGCCTGTCCAGTGCGGTGTTCACTGGCAACCTGGAGCGCGGGGTGAACTTCGCCCGGCGGATTCGCGCGGGCATGACCCATATCAACGACATCCCGGTGAACGACGAGGCCAACGCGCCCTTCGGTGGGGAAAAGAACTCGGGGCTCGGGCGCTTCAACGGCGACTGGGCGATCGACGAGTTCACCCGCGATCATTGGATCAGCGTGCAGCACTCGGCGCGTCGTTATCCCTTCTGATGCCTTGAGCTGAGGATATCGCCCGGCCTTTCCCAAAAGAGAGACCGGGCATTTTTGCAGCCGATAAGAGGCGGGCCTGGAGTGGCCTGTCGGGGAACGGCTGCGCCTATGCAAAGCGGAGAACAATAATAATGAACACCCCTCACTGCATCCTCGCGCGCTCGCTGGCCGCGGCTTCACTGGCACTGGGCACGGGCCTGCCGGCCTGGGCCGAAGACGGTGGCTTTTTCGAAGATGCCAAGACCGATTTGGTGCTGCGCAATTATTACTTCAATCGGGATTTTCGCGACCCGGGGGCGGCCAAGGGCAAGGTCGAGGAATGGGCCCAGGGTTTTATCCTCAAGTTCAATTCCGGCTACACCCCGGGCGTCGTCGGGTTCGGCCTGGACGGCATTGCCATGTTCGGCGTCAAGCTCGACAGCGGGCGCGGCACCAGTGGTTCCGAGCTGCTGCCGGTGCATGACGACGGGCGCGCGGCGGACAACTACGGCCGCGCCGGCGTGGCGGCGAAAATGCGCATTTCCGCCACTGAGCTGAAGGTCGGCGAGTTGCTGCCGGACATCCCGCTGCTGCGCTACGACGATGGCCGGCTGCTGCCGCAGACCTTCCGTGGGGCGATGCTCGACTCGCGGGAAATCACCGGGCTGGGGTTGCAGGCCGGGCAGTACCGTTCGGTGAGCCTGCGCAACTCCTCGGACATGCAGGACCTCTCGGCCTGGGCCGCGCCCGGGGTGACCTCCGATGGCTTCACCTATGCCGGCGCCGAGTACCGCTTCAACCAGCAGCGCACCTTGATCGGCGCCTGGCATGCGCAGCTGGAAGACATCTACCAGCAGAGCTACTTCAACCTGCTGCACAAGCAGCCGGTGGGCGACTGGGTGCTGGGGGCGAACCTCGGTTACTTCATCGACAAGGATGACGGCCAGGCGCGCATCGGCGAGATCCAGAGCCGCACCGCCTATGCCTTGCTCTCGGCCTCTACCGCCGGCCATACCCTGTACCTGGGTTTGCAGAAGGTCAGTGGCGACAGCCCGTGGATGTCGGTGTACGGCAGCAGCGGCCGGACCCTGGGCAACGACATGTTCAACGGCAACTTCAGCAACGCCGACGAGCGTTCCTGGCAGCTGCGTTATGACTATAACTTCGCCGCCATGGGCGTGCCGGGGTTGTTGGCCATGGTGCGCTATGGGCATGGCGAGAATGCCACGACCAAGGCCGGGAGCAATGGCAAGGAGTGGGAGCGGGATACGGAGGTGGGGTATACCTTTCAGAGTGGGAGTTTGAAGAACCTCAGTGTGCGGGTGAATAACGCTACCAATCGGCGCAGTTTCAACAGTGACTTTGATCAGACTCGGGTGATTGTGAGTTATCCGTTGTCGTTTTGAGCCTTGCAGTGTTGTCGCGGGCGGGAGCGGCCGGTCGACGCTCGAATTGCCCGCGATGGCGTCTGTTTTGGCGCTGCATTTTTGGGATGTGTGCATATCCGTTGCTGTGGTCACGGCGGCTTAGGGTTCCGCCCTTACGGCGGGTCACTTTGGAAGATCCGGAAGCCGGCCCAGTCCAAAGTAACCAAAACGCTTCGCCCCCCACTCGGTGCCTCGCTAAGGCTCGGCATGCCCGAACGAAGGCATTGATCCGTGGGCCGCCGCCACAGGCCATCCATGGCCTGGGGCGGCTAACCCGGGTTACCCACGGCTCAATGCCTGCGTTCGGCCATCGTGGTTAACGGGGCGTTCAGATCAAAAGCAAGACGGCGGCCTGCCGGCCGGCCTGGGGTGGGTGTGTTTCCTGTAGCCGCTGCCGAGCCTGCGAGGCTGCGATCGACCCCGAAGGGGGCGCACGGTCTTGAGATCGCTGAAGGCCTGCGGCCTTATCGCAGCCTGCGGCAGCGGCTACAGGGGAGGTGTGTTTTCCGTAGGAGCGAGGCTTGCCCGCGATGAGGCCTATGAGGTCGCCACCGTCGGCACGCCGCTATCCGCATGCCGCCGGCGCAAGGCTTGCGGTACTATGGCCGCCCACGTTTTCTGGAAGTTGCCTGGATGAGTAAGCCCGGTCAATTGGTGCTGGTCGCGTTGCGCAAGATGATCGCCTCGGGCGAGTTGGCGGCGGGAGAGCGGCTGATGGAGATTCCGACCGCGGAGTTGTTCGGGGTGTCGCGGATGCCGGTGCGCATGGCGTTCCGTACCCTGGAGCAGGAAGGCCTGCTGGTGCGGTTTGGCGGGCGGGGGTTCCAGGTGCGTTCGGTGAGTGCCGAGGATATTGCCGGCGCGGTCGAGGTGCGGGGTGTGCTCGAAGGGCTGGCGGCGCGCCAGACCGCCGAGCGCGGCTTGTCGGAGGCGGCGCGGGCGGCCTTGGAGTTGTGCCTGGCCCAGGGCGACCAATTGTTTGCCAAGGGTTATGTGACCGAGGACGACCTGGAGGTCTATCACGACCTCAACATGCGTTTTCACCAGGTGATTGTCGAAGGCAGCCACAACCCGGCGATCGCCGATGCCCTGGCGCGCAACGATCATCTGCCGTTCGCCTCGGTCACCGCGCTGGCGGTGGATCGCCAGGACATGGCTCGCGAATACCGGCGCTTCAACTACGCCCATATGCAGCACCATTCGGTGTTCGACGCCCTGGTCAATCGCCAGGGCGCGCGGGCCGAGGCGATCATGCGCGAGCATGCCAACGCGACCCTGCGTTATGCCGAGATCTTCAGCAGCGCAGCGGCGGACGAGCGGATGAAGGTCATCCTCCGCCCCGCCTGACTCCCTTCAGATATCCAGCACCAGCAGCGGCGTTTTCGAGCGCGAGCAGCAGGGGGTGAACTGGTCGTTGCGCGCCTGCTCGTCCTCGGTGAGGAACAGGTCGCGGTGCTCCGGCACGCCCTCCAGTACCCGGGTCAGGCAGGTGCCGCAAATCCCTTGTTCGCAGGACATGGCAATGTCGATGCCATGGCTTTCCAGGACCTGCACCACGCTCTTGTCCGCAGGCACCTCGAAGACCTGGCCGCTGCTGGCGACCTTGACCGAGAAGCTGCCGTCGGCGCGGGTATCGACGGGGGCGGCGAAGTACTCGCGGTGCAGGCAGTCCTCCCGCCAGCCCGCGGCCTTGGCCGTGTCCAGCACGTGCTGCATAAAGCCGCCGGGGCCGCACACATAGACATGAACATCGTTGCGCGGCGCGGCCAGGACCTTGGTCGCGTCCAGCGCCGTCTCGGGTTCCTGGTCGAAATGCAGGAACACCCGCTCGGCGAAGGATGAATCGCGCAGGCGTTGGACAAAGGCCGCGCGCTCGCTGGAGCGGGCGCAGTAATGCAGCTCGAAATCAGCGCCGCTGTGGGCCAGGCGCTCGGCCATGCACAGGATCGGGGTGATGCCGATGCCGCCGGCGAACAGCAGGCTGCGCCGGGCTTCATGGGCCAACGCAAACAGGTTGCGCGGCTCGCTGATGTGCAGACGCGTGCCGGGGTGGATCTGCTCGTGCATGGCCAGCGAGCCGCCGCGGGAGGCCGGGTCCTTGAGCACGCCGATCAGGTAGCGATGGCGTTCTTCGGGGTGGTTGCACAGGGAGTATTGGCGGATCAAGCCGCCGGGCAGGTGCACATCGATATGCGCGCCGGCGCTGAAGCCCGGCAGCGGGCGCTCATTGGCACTGGCCAGCTCGTAGCTGCAGATGTCCTGGGCTTCGTCGTTACGGGATACCACCACCACATCGATCATCGTCGGTCCTCCGAGTGCTGCCGCCCGGGGCGGTCACTTCTGTTTCTTTTCTTGGGTAAAAGGCTGGGGAAAGGGCAGGGCGCGGCACCGGTGCACTGCCGGCGTAGCGCCGCGCAGGGCTCAGGCCATGGCGATCAGTTGTGCTTCGCCGGCGTGCTCCTGGGCGATCAGGCGCTCCAGGACCCGTCGCGATTGCACGCCGCCGGCGTCGATATTCAGCTTGAGCAGGTTGCGCGTGGGGTGGGCCAGCAGGTTCTGTTGCTGGCGTTCGAGCATCTCCAGGTCTTCGCTGAAAATCTTGCCCTGGCCCTCGCGAATGCTCGCGGTCAGCGCCTCGTCCTGTGGGTTGAAGTTGCGCGCCATGCCCCAGAAGTACCAGATCGAGGTGTCGCTCTGCGGGGTGATGAAGTCGACCACTATGCTCGACGCCTTGAACTGCGCCGGCGCGTTGTAGCCGCCTTGGCCGGCATGGGCCACGCCGACTTCGATCAGCACATGGCTGGGCGGGGTGAAGCGGCAGATCTGCCAGCGGTCCACCGGCACGTCGTCGGCCAGGCCGTTGCCGCGCAGGGCCATGCGCCAGAACGGCGGGGCCATGATGTTTTGCATATGCCGCGCGGTGACCACCTCATCACCCTCGACCCTGGTGGTCGGCGGCGCCTCGTCGATTTCCTTCTGGCCGATGCTGGAGGCGTGGACGTAGGTTTCGTGGGTCAGGTCCATCAGGTTGTCGATCATCAGGCGGTAGTCGCACTGGATATGGAACAGCCCGCCACCGTAGGCCCACTCATCGCTGACCGCCCATTCCAGGTGATGGATCAGCGCCGGATCGGCCAACGCCTGATCGCCGGGCCAGACCCAGATAAAGCCGTAGCGCTCGACCACGGCAAAGGTCTTGTTGCACGGGAAACCACGTACCCGTTGCCCGGGCATTGCCGCGGTCTTGCCATCGCAGCCCATCACCAGCCCGTGATAACCGCACACCAGGTTGCCGCTTTCCACATACCCCAACGACAGCGGCGCGCCGCGATGGGGGCAGAAGTCCTCGACCGCCGCGACCCGGCCTTCCAGGCCACGGTAAAACACCATCTTCTCCCCACAGATCTGTCGGCCCAGGGGCTTGTCGGCGATTTCATCGGGGGTGCAGGCAACGTACCAAGTGTTCTTGGGGTACATGGAGGGCTCTCCTGGGGAGTGATTGTTTTTATTTAATGGATCCATTATAGAGGCTGTGGTGTTTGAGTGTCAACGATAAGATCCAGGTTAAAGGTTGATTTATGGGCGATTATCGGACTGATAGCTGTTGCTTTTGTTTTTAATGGATCCATTGATAAGTATTGTTAAACACCCCCCAATGACAGAAAAAACGCCAGCGATGAAGGAGGGATGTCGCCGTTCGTCGACCCGAGCTGGCGAGCGTGCGGCTGGGCCGGGCGCCAAGCATCGATGCCGAGGATGTGATGGTGATTACCACCACTGAGGCAGAGGAATGGTCGTTTGGCGGTGGGTGGGGCAATTAGTCTACCTATGCGTTTCTGGTATCAGTTCTATCCAATCCGTGCCATTTATCAATCAATGGCCGAGGGGTAAGTTGGGGTTCTGCGATTTCCAATCGAGAGCCCTCCATGACCCAGCACCTGATCCGCAAGTACATGCCCGCCGCCGCCAGGGCGGGCACCCTCTGTTTTGCCCTGTGCAGCGGCGCGGTTGTTGAGGCGAGCGAGCGCGGTCCGCTGGTGGTCGAGGATCAGGGCAGCCTGATCGCGGGCGGTGGCGTGCACACTCAGCCGGGCACCTTCGATCCCTACAACCCGATGAATCCCAATGGCCAGACCTACCACGGCGACCATGTATATGCCTTCTACCAGAAGCCGGTTAACGCGCGCCCGCTGCCGATTGTCATGTGGCACGGCGCGGGGCAGTCGGCGAAGTCCTGGGAGACCACGGCCGATGGGCGTGAAGGTTTCCAGAACATCTTCCTGCGTCGCGGTTTTTCCACCTACCTGATCGACCAGCCGCGCCGTGGCGATGCGGGGCGCAGCCTGGTCGAAGCGACGATCAAACCGGTGGCGGACGAGCAGTTGTGGTTCAACCAGTTCCGCATCGGCCTGTGGCCCGAGACCTTCGCGGGCAGCCAGTTCCCGCCGGGGCGGGCGGCGCAGGAGCAGTTCTTCCGTTCGATGACCCCCAACACCGGCCCTTACGACATCGAGGTGGTGTCCGATGGTGTATCGGCGCTGCTGGAGAAGACCGGCCCGGCCATTCTGTTCACCCATTCCCAGGGGGGCGGGCCGGGCTGGCTGACGGCGATCAAGAGCCGCAACGTGCGGGCCATCGTCGCGTTCGAGCCGGGCAGCAGCTTCGTGTTTCCCGAGGGCGAGGCGCCGGCGCCGATTCCCAGCGCGTTCGACACCGTCGCCGCGCAGGTCGTGAGCCAGGCGCAGTTCGAGGCGCTGACGCACATTCCCATCCTGATCCTCTATGGCGACAACATCCCCGCCCAGCCGGTGCGTTTGCCGGCCCAGGACAGCTGGCGCGCCCGGCTCGAGATGGCGCGGCTGTGGCGCGACGCGGTGAACCGGCATGGCGGTGACGCCCGGCTGATCCACTTGCCGGAGATCGGGATCAAGGGCAACAGCCACTTTCCGTTCTCGGACCTCAACAATGTCGAGATTGCGGACCTGGTTTCGAGGTTTCTTGCAGAGAAGTCTCTGGATTGACTATGGGCACGGCGGCTGGCTGCCGTGTTCTTCAAAAGCAGGGCAGGAGTATTCAAATGAAGCAAACGCTGAAGGCCACGCTCATGGCCGCGATGGTCGGGATGTCGGCCGCCGAGGCCGCGGACTACAAGCAGAATCCGTTCACCCTGGTCTACGAGGGCGCGATCAGCAAGAACGAGCCGGGCAAGGTCAACATCCATCCGGTCAGCTACAAGCTCAATGGCCTGGACATCTCCGCCAACGTCTACACCCCGGCGAACTACGACCCGGCGAAGCAATACCCGGTCGTGGTGGTGGCGCACCCCAATGGCGGGGTCAAGGAGCAGGTCGCCGGCCTGTATGCCCAGCGCCTGGCCGACCAGGGCTACATCACCATCGCCGCGGATGCGGCGTACCAGGGCGCCAGTGGCGGCCAGCCGCGCAGCGTGGACAAGCCCGCGTACCGCATCGAGGACATCCATGGCATGGCGGATTTCATCGCCGGCTATCCCGGTGTCGATAACACGCGCCTGGGCCTGCTCGGCATCTGCGGCGGCGGTGGTTATTCGTTGGCCGCGGCGCAAACCGACAAGCGCTTCAAGTCGATTGCGACGGTGAGCATGTTCAATTCCGGGCGGGTTCGCCGCAATGGCTACAACGACTCGCAACTGGACAGCATCCAGCAACGCCTGCAGCAGGCTTCGGCGGCCCGTGCCCAGGAAGCGGCCGGCGGCGAAGTGCTGTATTCGGGGGATGCCAACCTGACCGACGAACAGATCGCCCAATTGCCCTTCGCGCTGTATCGGCAGGGCTACGAGTACTACTGGAAAACCCACGCGCACCCCAACTCGACCTTCAAATACACCACCAGCAGCCTGCTGGACCTGATGCGCTTCGACGCCACCCAGCAGATCGAACTGATCCGACAGCCGTTGCTGATGATCGCCGGCAGCAAGGCCGACAGCCTCTACATGACCGAGGATGCGTTCGCCAAGGCCACCGGCACTCAGGACAAGGAGCTGTTCAAGATCGACGGCGCCACCCATATCGAAACCTACTGGGTGCCCCAGTATGTGGACGCGGCCATCAGCAAGCTGACGGCGTTCTACGCCAGGACGCTGTGATCGCCGCAACGGCTCGTCATTTCAATAGGCTCGACCAACGAGGAATTCTCATCATGAACAAGACCCTGTTGGGGCTCGCGGTATGCGCCGCGGCGCCCTTGGCTGACGCGGCCGGCCAGGCTGAAAACCCCGGCGAGCCTTTCGCCACCCAGCAGATCAGTCGTGCAGGTACCCAGGCTTCGGTCGCGGGCCCGGAGGATTACTTTTCCGGGCGGGTGCGCGTCGATCCGCTGTTTCCCGCCAGCAGCCCGATCAATGCCTCCGGCGCCTACGTGACCTTCGAGCCGGGCGCGCGCTCGGCCTGGCATACCCATCCCGCGGGGCAGCGCCTGGTGGTGGTTTCCGGCGTGGGCCTGACGCAGGAGTGGGGCAAGCCGGTGCAGGAAATCCATCCGGGCGACGTGATCGTCTGCCCGCCGGGCGTCAAGCACTGGCACGGAGCCGCGGCGACGAGCGCCATGACCCATCTGGCGGTGACCGGCGCGGTGGATGGCAAGAGCGTGCAATGGCTGGAGAAAGTCAGCGATGACCAATACAACGCCCGTTAAGCGGTGCAGGCCCGGAGGGATGACAGTGGCCTTCGCGCTGCTGAGCCTGAACCTGACGATGACGACGAGCCACGCCGCGCAGAACCCTAGGGAGCCTCAAGCCATGTCCTCCGTACCCACCGCTTCCGAGACGCTCTCCCACAAGCAGCAGGCCATCCCGTTGATCGCGGCGGCCATGGCCACCAGCAATATGCCGCGGCTCAATGCCGCCTTGAACCAGGGGCTGGATGCCGGGCTGACCGTCAGCGAGGCCAGGGAAATCCTGGTGCAGCTCTATGCCTACGCCGGCTTTCCGCGCAGCCTCAATGCCCTTGGCGAGCTGATGAAAGTGCTCGAGGCGCGCAAGCAACGCGGCATTGAGGACGTTCCGGGGCGTGAGCCCAGCGCCGGCATTCCCACGGGCGATGAGCTGCTGGCGGCGGGCAAGGCCAACCAGACGCGGATTTCCGGCGCGCCGGTCCAGGGGCCGCTGTTCGACTTCGCCCCGGTGATCAACCAGTACCTGCAGGCCCATCTGTTCGGCGACATCTTCGAGCGTGACAACCTGGACTGGCAAAGTCGTGAGCTGGCCACGGTCGGCGCGCTGGCCGCCACCCCCGGCGCGGAGCCGCAACTGCGCTCGCACATGGCCGCCAGCATCAGGGTAGGGCTGAGCGCCGGGCAATTGCGGCAACTGGTCCGGGTGCTGGCCGAGCAGGGCGAGGCCGATGCGGCCAAGCGGGCCGCCGAGGCGTTGGAAAAACACCTGGCGGCAAGCGCCGGGCGGCCATGAGGTGGCCCCCGCTCAGGGCATCAGTTCGCGTAACGCAGGGCGTCGCGCAGCAGGGTGAAGGCCGGTGAGCTCTGGCGCCGGCTGGGGTAGTAGAGGTGGTAGCCGGAGAAGGGTTCGCACCAGTCCGCCAGCACGCGAATCAAGCGACCCTGCTCGACATGGGCCAGCACCAGGTCTTCCGGCATATAGGCCAGCCCCAGCCCCTTGAGGGCGGCGTCCAGGCGCATGGCGATGTTGTTGAACACCAGCTGGCCCTCGACCCGCACCTTCAGTGCCTGGCCCTTTTTCTCGAACTCCCAGGAGAAGATGCCGCCGTAGGTCGGCATGCGCAGGTTGATGCAGTTGTGCTGCATCAGGTCGCTCGGCACTTTTGGCTTGGGGTAGCGGGCGAAGTATTCCGGGGAGCCAACCACCGCCATGCGCATGTCGGGGCCGATGCGCACCGCGATCATGTCCTTGGCCACCTGCTCGCCCAGGCGCACGCCGGCGTCGAAGCCTTCCGCGACGATATCGGTCAGGCCGTAGTCGACGATGATCTCGATGTTGAGGTCGGGATGCTCGGGCAGCAGTTTCTCCAGCGCCGGTTGCAGGACCGTGATCGCCGAATGCTCGCCAGCGGTGATGCGCAGTTTGCCCGCCGGCTTGTCGCGGAACTTGCTGAGCAAGGCCAGCTCGTCGTCGATTTCCTCGAACCGGGGGGAGACCACCCGCAGCAGGTGTTCGCCGGCTTCGGTGGGGGAGACGCTGCGGGTGGTGCGCGCCAGCAGCCTGACGCCCAGGCGTTCTTCCAATTGGCGCATGGCCCGGCTCAAGGCTGGCTGCGACATACCGAGCCTGGCGGCGGCGCGGGTGAAGCTGCGCTCCTGGGCCACGGCGGCGAAGATCGCGAGCAGGTCGTAGCTTTCAGTGGTCATTTATCCGCCCCCGTTATGAACGATGGGGGATTATGCCATCCGATACAGGCAATCGTTCAGCACTTCATGGCACTTGAGGGGAGGCGCGGCGGCGAGCGGACTAGACCCGGCCGAGGGCAAAGTCCGCCGGATCGAAGCGCTCGGTGGTGTCCATCCGGATATTGCGCAGGCCCAGGGTTTCCAGGTGCGACGCATAGAGCGGTTCGGAAAAATAGCTGATCAGGAGCGAGCGGCGGCGTGCGCCGGTCGAGTTCAAGCTGCCCGCATGCACCAGGTCGACATCGAACACCAGGATGTCTCCGGCGGCGCCTGAGAGCTGCACGGACCGGGACTCGTCGGTGAAGTCGAATGGCGGCTCTCCCGGCCCGGGACGATGGCTACCGGGGACGATGCGGGTGGCGCCGTTCTCGGGGCCATAGTCGTCGAAAAAAGCCAGGGCGTTGGCTATATCGCCTGGCCGTTGAGCCGACAGGTCGCGGTGCAGTTGCTGATGACCGCCACCGACAAGGGGCTCGCGACCCTCCACCTGGGAGAGGAAGAAGCGTTCCCCGATCAACTCGCCCACCACCGCCAGCATCTGCGGCAGACGACACACCGCCTGAACCTTCGAATCGGAGTCCAGCAGCGAATGGCGCCAGTCCATGCCACGCGGTACGGGCCATTGGCTCGACGGCACCACACCCGCATCGAACGTGGTACGCAGGTCATCCAGCCACTCGGCCGGGATCGCTCGACGCAGCAGCACATAACCCTCTCGATGGAGTTGTTCGCGGTCAGTCATGGTTTCCTCAGTTTCCTTACCAG
The DNA here is from genome assembly GCF_059416085.1 of Pseudomonas sp. GW821-FHT09E12. NCBI lineage: Bacteria > Pseudomonadati > Pseudomonadota > Gammaproteobacteria > Pseudomonadales > Pseudomonadaceae > Pseudomonas > Pseudomonas sp. GW821-FHT09E12. The sequence goes on from NZ_JBWKOM010000002.1 coordinate 520,381, forward strand.
CAACGCGTCCTGCGGAGCGGCCCGGGGCAATAGCCGGCCAATGATCAAGCGTAGCTTTTGGAGAACAGAGCGAAGGGTATCGAATGGCATGGCCCAACCAGGTTTTGTTGGAGAGGTTGTCACCTTGCTCGACCCAGACACCTGTTCCCTACGCCTGGAAGAAGCGCCCAGGGCGGCAAGGGGCAAGGGCAGGGGATGTCGTGTCGTCGATGATCTCCTCGCTGGCCAGGCGGCCGACTATCGCCGCCAGCGTGACGCCAGGGTGCATCGCACACACATACACATCGCCGATATCGGGCAGATAGCCGATGATGGGCGTGCCATCGACCGGCATGGGCCTGAGCCCGACACAGGCCGACTCCAGCTCGATGGACGCAACCCCGTGGAGCTCGTTCCGGATGGCCTGGGCGGTGCGCAGCGCTATCGCGGCTGGCTGGTTTTCCAACGTGTCGTCCAGGTAGTCTTCCGCCGCCAGCAGCGTGCCGTCCGGGCCTTGCCGCACTTCCATTTCCGGGCTGGAGATAAGGGTGCGCACGAGGTCGGGTTGTGAGGCGTAGCGGATCAATATGGCTGGGGAGGCCGCTATTGGCAGGGGCAGGTTCAGCAGCTCGGTCAGCTGCTTGATGCCCGTCCCGGCGGCCAGCACGACAACGTCGGCCTCGATACGGCCCCTTGCGGTTGTGACGCCCGTTACCCGCGCACCCTGGGTGGTAAAGCCGAACACCCGCGTCTGGGTGAGCACCTGCGCGCCATGAGCCTGGGCGCCGGCGATCAACGCCTGGGTTGCTTGCACGGCGTCCAGCGCGCCTTCTTCGGCGGCGTACATGGCCTGCTGCGGGGGATGCTTGAGGTTTGGCTCGAGGTCGAGGATCTGTGAGCGCGACAGCTGGGTTGCCGAAGGCGGGTGACCCGAGGCGTGCAGCGCTTCACTCGGGTTTGTGCCGTAAGACAGGGCACCGGTCCAGCGCACCTTCAGGCCAGGCAGCTCGGTTTCGAGCCGGCGGTACTCCTGGATCGCCGTACCGCGCAATGAGGCGATGGGATCGGGCCCGTCGTGGGCGGTGTTGATCCAGGCGAATGAGCGTCCCGTCACCCCGGACGCTATGTCTTCAGCCTCCACCAGAATGACCTTCGCGCCTCTGCCCGCCAGGTGATACGCCAGGGACGCGCCCACTATGCCCGCGCCAATGACCACGACGCGTTTGTTTACCGCGTTCCCCATATCAACCTCCATGTTGTCGACCTGATGAGGGTAGGGCATCCAGATAAACGAATACCCTGAGAACCGAGCGGCCTGCTTCGCAAGCTCCCTGTTATTTTTTTTGCACTGCTATTTCTTGCACTCCGCCAACACCACTTTGCAGGTGCCGGGCGTGCCGCCGGAGCGGCCGGCATAACGGATGCAGTTATTCAGGGATTTCTGGCGTGCCATGCCCAGGGTGGAACCCCAGGCCAGGCCACCCTCGCCGGAAGTGGGCAGCGCTTTGGCGTAACAGTTCGAGCCGATGCTGGCGGTCGAATAACGATACTTGGCGGCTTTGCTTGAACATCCCGCGATCAGCGCCAGGTTGATGGCGAGCAGGGAAAACAGGATCCATGACGAGTATGGGCGTACTGCTGTTCTGGTCATTCCGGTTCCCCTGTATCAAGACGGTAGAGGCGTGTTCGCAGTGCTGTTCTATTCAGCTTAGAGGGTATCGCGCCTGGCCCTGGGGCCGTCTGGCGGAGTGGATGCGTTTGGGTGTGCCTTGCGTCGGTTGCCATCCGTGTTTGCCTTATCGCAGTCATGGTTCTTGCGGCCAATTGTCCTGGATTTCGTACCACGAAGCCTTGAACGCCACCTGAATGTGTTTCTGTTTATCCGCGGTGAAGGGCGTATCCAGAGTGCCCAGGGCGATCGAGATCCAGTCGGCGTATTCGCCCTGGTCCCTGGACCAGAACAGCGACGAACCGCACTGGCCGCAAAACTGGCGCAGCACCGTTTCGGACGATCGATAGGACTGGAGGTTCCCGGCGCCCTGCACGATGCGCAGATCGCTGCGCAACACACTGCCATAGCTGGCGAATGCCGCTCCATGGCTTTTCCGGCACTGGCGGCAATGGCAGTGGGAAAGCGCCTTGGGGAGCGACGAGAGCTGGTATTTGACGGCACCGCAAAGGCAGCAGCCCTGGAAGGTGTCAGTCATTTAAGGGCGCACCTTGAACGGAAGGGCGCCCATTTAAGCAGTCGGTGTCGGGGATGTCGAACGGCTGCCTATTGCTGTTCGTTAACACTGGCTTTCGCCCAGAAGCGACGCTCGCCACTGGCTGCTCGAAGCCGAGAGAGTGTAAAAGCGCTTCCTCGAACCCTTGTTGTGATTCCTGAGGGTTTCCTAGTAAGGATTGCCCGTGAAGCGCTTTATTCAAGGTGTTAGGCGCCACCTGTCAGCATAAGGCTCAAGGTGCCCGGGCAAGTAGAGTTAGCCACAGGGCAATACCGAAATCGCCCCTGATCGTATTGCGACTGCCCGCGACACTTGCATAACCGTAGTCCTTGGCCAGAGCAAAAAGCGCTTCCGGACTTACGTTGCCGCCAAAAACAGAAATTGCATTTGAAAATGCTTGCGCAGGAAAGAATATTCTTCCGAACCAGGATGCTCTCACGCTTGCAATCTCCAGGATTACATCCTCATTTGCGGCAGCAAGTTCGTTAATACTGCGATCAGAGACCGACTCTAGACCTGTATCAAGGCTTTTCCCTCTCAGGGCGAGTACGGACGCACCGTATATATGATTGGTAAGCTGGCCGAACTTTCTGCCCGGAACTTTAAAGGTGGAAAACTCCTTGCTTTTCTTGTAGATCAGCTGCGCAACTTGGTAATCCAACTCGAATGCTTCTGAAACCGCAGAAAGATCAGTGCGATTTATCGGGAAGATGAATCCAAAATAAGCATCCCTGGTCGCATCGATTTTCTCATGAAGATGCCTCGCCTTTTCCTTGTATAGCAATTCAACGTCTTCGCACGTCACGCTACTCAAGTGAACAACATCCAATGATCTGTTCATAGCAATTCCCTTCGACTATCCCGAGAGATGATATATAGCTAACGATTGAACTCAGGGGCGGGCTTTAGCTCGTCCCTGCGAACGAAGCGAGCAATTTAAGCGCATGGTCATGTTTTTTATTAACGATCAAGTTCCTCCGTGAAAGTGATTGCGAATGTATTACGTATAGTTCGAAAATGGCGTTTCATAATATCGATGTGCGTTTATTTATATAGCCAATCCCTCCAAGGGGGCAGCAAGGGCTATTCCCTCCTTTGGCAAGTCAAATGTTGAATCGTCCCTGATTTCCTGGGCACCAGCGAACGATTGCAAAGGGTGGTAAGCCGTCAGGCGTGACTGGCCGCTATCGGCTGCGGGTTCAACCGGACGTGGTGCCGGGAGGGCGACCCCGCATTCACTCCAGGCAGGCTTCAGGTGTCGCCGGCAGGCTATCGAGAAACGCGGTAATCTGCCGGCGGCCGCGCAAGTGCAGCGTGGGAATCTGCGGACCTATGGCCAGGCGTACCGCCTCGGTACCCGGGCGGTAGCCGCGATCGAAAGTCCATACGAAGCGCAGGAAGGTCAGGAATGCCCGATCGAGCTTTTCCGTGCAGCCTGCGGCAAGGTCAGGCCGGGGACGGTTCATGATGCTGCGTATGATCACCCGGGTGAAACAGGTGAGCCGTGGCGTATCGAGCCAGATGATCAGGTCGGCATGGGGCAGGCGAAGGTCGAAGGTCCGTCGGGCATAGTTGCCTTCACACACCCAGGCAGCCGGTGCGAGCGCCGCGCGGACCCGTTCGCGGAACTGCTCGGCGTCGGGTTCGACCCAGCCGGGCTCCCAGAACAGCGTGTCCAGGTGGAGCACAGGCAGGTTCCGGCGCTTGCCGAGGGCACGGGCGAGGGTGGACTTGCCGCTCCCGGCATTACCCAGAATTACAATCCGTTGCATGGGCGCTTCCTGTCGCGAAAAAAGCCGGCGATTGTGCAGGTTTTGCATCGCCAGTTAAAGGCGAATAGTTGGGCCGACCGCACCGGGAATGGAATGTGTGTTGCCAGTGTGGGGCCTGAAGCCGAGAGCAGGAAGTCGATCCATCCTGGTCCCCATTGAACGCCTGCTTCCGACCCTTTGTCGCCTGTCGGCAGCTCTCTCCTTTTAGGGGTGTCTACTGCTAGTGAGGCCCTGTAGGTACAGGGAGGAGAGCAGCATGAGCAATGAACAGGTGGCACCGGAAACCAAAGGGGTTGCAGTGCAGGTACTGGCAACCATTGACCTGGGTCCCGAAATCGAGGGCATGGCCGGGCGCCAACTCAGAATGCGCCTGGTGACCATCGAGCCTGGAGGCGTATTCGGGCCAATCCACAACCATAAAGACCGGCCAGGCGTCGTCTACATACTGGAAGGCACCATCACTGACCATCGCGATGGCGGCGACACGGACTATGGCCCGGGAGTGGGGTGGCCCGAGGATCGGGACACCACGCACTGGCTTGAGAACAAAGGGCCGATTCCGGCGCGGGAGATTTCGGTCGATATTATCCGGCAAGAGTGAGCCCGGGCCGAACATCGATACGGGCGAGCCAGACGCGCGGTTCGCCCAACGCCCATCATTCCCCCGCACCCGCCGCGCCATTGGTCGGGTCGCCCTCGGCCAGCATGCGCATCAGGATTGCCCGCTCCTTCGGCCCTGGCACCAGGCCGCTGGTCTGGCCTTCCAGGACGATGATGCCGTTGTCGTTGGTCATGCTGATGGCCGCCGTAGCCCGGCCTTGTTCGTCCAGCGCCTGGATGACCCAGTGGCAAGTGATGGTGTCGCCGGCATACACCGGCTGCTTGAACTGGAAGCTCATGGCCGAGGCCAGCCAGCCGATCTGTCCGCCGATTTCGGTGAGCAGGCTGGCGGTCAGCAGGCCATGGGAAACCGGTGCCCTGAAGCGCCGGGCCGCGGCGAACTCGGCATCGAAATGCACCGGGTTGTAGTCGCGGGACAGCGTGGCGAAGCCCTGGATATCCGCCTCTGAAAAACAGCGGGAGAGGGTGAAGCGGTCGCCTGCCTGAAGCCCTTCGGTGGCGCGCTGTCGGAAGCTTTTCATTGCGGTTCCTGGTCCTTTTGCGTATTCGGGGGAGTGCGGTTTCGAGCCTTTTGGATACCCGTGGAACATACCGGTTCAGCGCAGGATCTGCTCGATGAACAGCAGCACGGCGATGATGATCATCAGCGCCCCCGAGAGCCGGCTGACCGCTTGCGCGGCCACCGGGCGCGTCTGCAACACGGCGCGGGAAGCAAAGCCCACCAGCAGGTAGATCACCGCGCAGCTGAAGGCATGCAGCAGCCCCAGCGCGACGATTTGCAGCGGCACCGGCCAGGCGGCCAGCGGGTCGGTGAATTGTGGCAGCAAGGCCAGGAACAGCAGGAACACCTTGGGGTTGAGGCCACTGACGCAGGCGCCCTTGAGGGTCCAGCGAGCCCAGGACGCAGAGGCTTGGGCCTCCCCGGCGCGGGGCACGGACGGGTTGCGCAGCATATTGATGCCCAGCCAGAGCAGATAGCCAGCCCCGCCAAGGGTCAGCAGCGAGAGGGCCAGGGGATTGCTGGCGATCAGCCCGCCGACCCCGGCGGCCACTATCAGCGTCGCCAGCAGATGCCCGATCAACAGGCCGGCCACCGCGGGTATCACCACTCGCCCGAACAGGCCGGCCGATATCGCGTAGGCCCAATCCGCCCCGGGGGTGATCACAAATAGAAACGACACCGCCCAGAACGCCGCGAAAATACTCAGGCTCATGGCCGTCTTGCCTTGTGCTGCTGGGCGAATGCTGTTTCTGGGCTGTCGACGGTGGTGTTAATCGGGGAGGGCATGCTTCTTTCTCGCAAAGATCAGGTTTGCGGAAAGATTAATGGAGTGCGGTGAGAATATTTTCTCTATTATTCCAGTCCGAATAAAGTTTTGGGGTAGATCCTTCTGGATGGACAGAATTGATCAGAAGATTCTTGCCGAGCTGCAGGCGGACGGGCGTTTGTCGGTGACCGAGCTGGCGGAGCGGGTCGGCCTCAGCCTGTCGCCGTGCCATCGTCGCGTGCGGGCGCTGGAGGAGTCGGGGGTGATCCAGGGCTATCGCGCCCAGTTGTCGCCCAGCGCCCTGGGCCTGACGTTTTCGGCGATGGTGTTTGCCACGCTGCGCGAGGGCGATCACCAGGCGGTGGCCGCCTTCGAAGCGGCGCTGCTGCCGATCCCGCAGGTCGTCGAGGCGCAACGGCTGTTTGGCGAGCCGGATTACCTGCTGCACGTCATCACCCGCGACCTGCCGGCCTTCCAGCAGCTTTACGATGACCGCCTGTCCAAGCTGCCCAACGTTCAGCGCCTGACCTCGACCCTGGTGATGAAACGGGTGATTCAGGACCGCTCGCTGCCGCTGTGAGACGCGTCGACGCATACATCAGAACAACACTTCAGGGAGATACCGATGCGTGAACGAAAATCGGCAAGATTGCTGGTCATCAACCCTTCGCGAAAGGTCCTGCTGTTCCGCTTCCTGCACAAGGAAGGGGCGCTGGCGGGGGATGACTATTGGGCCACGCCCGGTGGCGGGCTTGAAGGGGACGAAACCTTCCAGGTCGCGGCGATTCGTGAACTGCACGAGGAAACCGGTATTCAGGTCTGCGCGGTGGGAGAGCCGGTGGCCGATCGCCGGTTTCCCATGCAACTGCCCAGCGGCGAGTGGGTCACCTCGGTCGAGCAGTATTTTGTGGTGCACGCGCCAGACCAGCCGCTCTCTCGTGCAGGCTGGACCTCGTCCGAGGCCCAGGTGATGGCCGATCATCATTGGTGGTCCGCCGATGATCTGCGAGCCACCGAGGCCACCGTCTGGCCGCAAACGCTGGTGCACATGCTGGAAGAAGCGGGGGTGTTCGAGCCGTCCTTGTAGCGATTTTTCCGCGCCCTAATCCTGGCTTAATCCTGGTCCGTTGATATCATGCGCAGCCGGTTTTTTCGGCGGCCGGTTTATGCCATCGGTCCAAGGGCAAGAGCGGTTTTCCACCACTCGGTTTTTTTTATCGCTAAACTCCAGACCCATGAAACGCTACCTGCGGTTTTGTCTTGTGTTCCTGATCAGCCTGGCGCTTCCCCTCAGCGGGATGGCGGGCGCTCAGGCGCCGACCGAACCCTGCCCGATGAAGTCCATGGGCATGGCGATGATGGACGGCATGGGCATGGATTGCTGCAATGACCTGAAAAGCCCCGTCGAACACGGCAAGCCCTGCAAGCCGGGCCAGGAATGCAAGACGGGCGGCATGTTGCAGGTCTCGATCGTCAAACCGCCTGTCACCGTGTCCGGCCCCGTTGTCCTGTCCATCCCCAACGATTTCCTGCCCGCGCAAAGCCCTTCCGGGGTGTGGCGACCGCCCCGCGTCTGATTCCTGTACCGCTCTGAATTCCATCCCGCGTTAGCGGGAGGGCGTAGCCGTGCGCCTGCCTTGAAAAGGCGCGCGGTGGATCATCACAGGAATCGTCAACATGAATCCCAAGTGCTATCGCACAGGCTGGCCCCTCGTGGCCGGGCTGGCGGCAAGCGTGCTGGCATTGCCGAGCCTCGCTGGCGCGCTGACGCTCGATGAAGCGTTGCGTCTGGCGGAAAACACGGCGCCGTCGCTGAGCGCGCAAGACGCGAAAATCCAGGCCGCCAGCAGCGCTGCCATCCCCGCCGGCGAACTGCCGGATCCCAAATTGCTGTTGGGCGTGCAGAACTTTCCCATTGGTGGTTCGGATCGCTGGAGCCTTGAGCAGGATTCCATGACCATGCAAATGGTCGGGGTCCGCCAGGAAATGCCCAATAGCGACAAGCGCAAAGCCCGCGTCGAGGTTGCCGATGCGGCCGTCGAGCGTGCCACCGCCGAGCGCCGGGTGGAGCGACTGAACGTACGCCAGTCCACCGCCCTGGCCTGGATCGGCAGCTATTCGGTGGAGCGTAAGGAGGCGCTGCTCCAGGACCTGTACAAGGAAAACCGTCTGCTGGGCGACACCGTCCGCGCGCAGATTGCCGCTGGCCGCGGGTTACCGGCGGATGCGGTGACGCCCAGGCAGGAAGCCGCGCAACTGGCGGAGCGCGAGGATGAGCTGGTCAGCCAGCGGGCCCAGGCCCGGGCCGCGCTCAAGCGCTGGATCGGCACCGCCGCCAACGACCGGCCCGAGGGACGCCTGCCGGCGTGGCCGATGGATGGCTTGGGCTACTCGCACAGCCTGCAACACCACCCTGAACTGGCTGCGTTTGTGCCCATGACCCGCGAAGCGCAAGCCAAGGTTCATGAAGCCGAGGCAGATAAACAGTCGGACTGGAGCTGGGAGCTGGACTATCAGCGCCGTGGCCGTGAGTTCGGCGATATGGTCAGCGTGCAGTTCTCCTGGGACTTGCCGCTGTTTCCCGGCTCGCGCCAGAACCCCAGGATCGCCGCCAGGCAGGCCGAGCTGAGCCAGCTGCAGGCCGAGCGCGAAGCCATGTCACGGGAGCACGCCCAGCAACTGGAAGCGCAACTGGCCGACTATGAACGCCTGGACCGCGCGGTGCGCCGCAACCAGCAAACCCTGGTGCCGCTGGCCCGGGAAAAGGTCGACCTGAGCCTGGCCAGTTATCGGGCCGGCAAGGGCGATCTGGCGGCGGTGGTCGCCGCCCGCCGCGAATTGATCGAAGCCCGCCTCAAGCAGATCGATATCGAGGAACAGCGTGCCCTGACCAACGCTCGCCTGTATTTCGCCTACGGAGAGACCGCGCCATGAATTCGCCGATCTGGAAAGTTGCTTCAATTGTCAGCGTCGCGCTCGCCTTGGGTGTGGCGGGCGGTTATTGGCTGGCCCGACCACGCCTCAACGAAGCGCCGGAGGTCGCAGTCGGGCAGGAGGCATCGGCCGAGCCCAAGGCGCTGTACTGGTACGACCCGATGTACCCGCAGCAGAAGTTCGACAAGCCGGGCAAGTCGCCGTACATGGACATGCCACTGACCCCGCGGTATGCCGACGGCCAGGGAGCCCAGGGGGATGGCGCGGCGGTGCGCATCGACCCGAGCCTGACCCAGAACTTCGGCCTGCGCCTGGCCACCGTCACGCGCGGGGTATTTGCCAGCAGCGTCGATGCAGTCGGTGTGCTGGCGTTCAACGAGCGCGAGGTGGCGGTCATTCAGCCGCGCACGGCAGGTTTTGTCGAACGGGTGTATGCCCGTGCGCCGGGCGATGTGCTCAAGGCCAACGCGGCCCTGGCGGATATCCTGGTGCCGGAATGGGCGGCGGCCCAGGAAGAGTTCCTCGCCCTCAAGGCCAGTGGCGATGCCGGTTTACTCGCGGCCGCCCGCCAGCGCTTGCGTCTTAGCGGGATGCCGGCGGCCTTGATCGCCCAGGTCGAGCGCAGTGGCAAGGTCCAGCCGGACCTGACGTTGAGCAGCCCCATCGGCGGTGTATTGCAAGAGCTGAATGTCCGCCAGGGAATGACCGTGGCCGCCGGCGAGACCCTGGCCCGGGTCAACGGCTTGAACAGTGTCTGGCTGGCCGTGGCGGTTCCGGAGTCGCAGGCTGGCTCGCTCGTCACCGGGCAGGTGGCCGAGGCCAGTCTTCCGGCTTTCCCGGGGGAGGTCTTCGCGGGGCGGGTCGACGCGATCCTTCCGGATGCCAATGCCGATAGCCGTACGCTTCGCGTGCGGGTCGAGTTGACCAACCCGCAGGGTCGACTGCGGCCAGGCATGAGCGCCCGGGTCAGCCTCAAGCGTTCGACGCAGCAACCGCTGTTGTGGGTGCCCAGCGAGGCGGTGATTCGCACCGGCCGCCGGGCCCTGGTGATGCTCGCCGAAGAGGGCGGGCACTATCGCCCGGTGGAGGTGCAGCCAGGGCCGGACAACGCTGGCCAGACGGCCATCTTCAACGGCCTGGAGGAGGGGCAGCAAGTGGTGGCTTCCGGGCAATTCTTGCTGGACTCGGAAGCCAGCCTCAAGGGCATTGTCGCCGCTTCGTTGCAAGCCCCGGCAGTTGCCTTGCATGAAGCCCAGGGGCAGATCCTGGCCATCGACAGCCAGAACGTCACGCTCGCCCATGGTCCCTTCAAGACCCTGGGCATGCCCGCCATGACCATGACCTTTCCTCTGGCCAATCCTGGCCTGACGCAGGGCCTCAAGGTGGGCGACAAGGTGCGGGTGGCGCTGAGCCAGAGCGACAACGGCCTGCGTGTCGAACGCCTGGAAAAAGCGGGGAGCCAGCCATGATCGCAGCCGTGATTCGTTGGTCGGTGGCCAATCGTTTTCTGGTGTTGCTGGCGATGCTGTTCGTCAGCGCCTGGGGTGTCTGGTCGGTGCAGAGCACGCCGGTCGATGCGCTGCCGGACCTGTCGGATGTGCAGGTGATCATCCGCACGCCCTATGCGGGGCAGGCACCGCAGATCGTCGAGAACCAGGTGACCTATCCGCTGGCCACCACCATGCTTTCGGTGCCTGGGGCCAAGACCGTGCGCGGGTATTCGTTCTTCGGCGACAGCTTTGTCTATGTGTTGTTCGAAGACGGCACCGACCTGTACTGGGCCCGTTCGCGGGTGCTGGAGTACCTGAGCCAGGTCCAGAGTCGCTTGCCGGCCAGTGCCAAGCCGGCGCTGGGGCCGGATGCCACCGGGGTTGGCTGGATTTTCCAGTACGCCCTGGTGGACCGCAGCGGCGGGCATGACCTGGCGCAACTGCGCGCGCTGCAGGACTGGTTCCTCAAGTTCGAGCTCAAGACCCTGCCGAACGTGGCGGAAGTCGCCACGGTGGGCGGTATGGTCAAGCAGTACCAGGTGCTGCTCGATCCGCTGAAACTGGCCAGCCTCGGTATCACCCAGGCCGAGGTCGGCGCGGCGATCGGCAAGGCCAACCAGGAAACCGGTGGCGCGGTGCTGGAGATGGCGGAGACGGAGTTCATGGTGCGCGCTTCCGGTTACCTGAAGACCCTCGATGATTTCCGCGCCATTCCACTCAAGCTGACGGCGGGCGGGGTGCCGGTGACCCTGGGGGAGGTCGCGACGATTCAGCTCGGCCCGGAAATGCGCCGCGGCATCGGCGAACTCGATGGCGAGGGCGAAGCGGTGGGCAGCGTGGTGATTCTGCGCAGCGGCAAGAACGCCCGGGAAACCATCGCGGCAGTCAAGACCCGGCTCGACGAGCTGAAACGCAGCCTGCCGGCGGGGGTGGAAATCGTCACCACCTACGACCGCAGCAAGCTGATCGACCGCGCGGTGAGCAACCTCGGCCACAAGTTGCTGGAGGAGTTCATCGTCGTGGCGCTGGTGTGCGGGATCTTCCTCTGGCACCTGCGTTCCTCCCTGGTGGCGATCATCTCCTTGCCGATCGGGGTGTTGATCGCCTTTGTGGTGATGCGGCACCAGGGGCTCAACGCCAACATCATGTCCCTGGGCGGGATCGCCATCGCGATCGGGGCCATGGTCGATGCGGCGGTGGTGATGATCGAGAACGCCCACAAGAAGCTCGAGGCCTGGCACCAGGCCCATCCCGGGCAAACCCTGCAAGGCGAGCCGCGCTGGCAGGTGATCACCGAGGCGGCGATCGAGGTCGGGCCGGCGCTGTTCTTCTGCCTGTTGATCATCACCCTGTCGTTCATCCCGGTGTTCACCCTGGAGGCCCAGGAAGGGCGGTTGTTCGGCCCGCTGGCGTTTACCAAGACCTACGCCATGGCCGCGGCGGCGGGGCTGTCGGTGACCCTGGTCCCGGTGTTGATGGGTTACTGGATTCGCGGGCGGATTCCCAACGAGCAGCAGAACCCGCTGAACCGCTGGTTGATCGGTATCTATGAACCGGCCCTGGAGGCGGTATTGCGCCGGCCCCGGGCGACCTTGCTGGTGGCCTTGCTGGTGTTCCTCAGCGCGCTATGGCCGATCTCGCGTCTAGGGGGAGAGTTCCTGCCGCCGCTGGACGAAGGCGACCTGCTGTACATGCCGTCGGCGCTGCCGGGGCTGTCGGCGCAGAAGGCGGCGCAACTGCTGCAACAGACCGACCGGCTGATCAAGACCGTGCCGGAGGTCGAGCATGTCTTTGGCAAGGCCGGCCGCGCGGAAAGCGCCACCGACCCGGCGCCCCTGGAGATGTTCGAAACCACTATCCAGTTCAAGCCCCACGAACAGTGGCGCCCGGGCATGACCCCGGAGAAACTGGTGGCGGAGCTGGACCGGGTGGTGCGGGTCCCGGGGTTGACCAATATCTGGATTCCGCCGATCCGCAACCGTGTGGACATGCTCGCCACTGGCATCAAGAGCCCGATCGGGGTCAAGGTGGCCGGCAGCGATCTGCGGCAGATCGATGCCGTGACCCAGGCCGTCGAGCGGGTGGCCAGGAACGTGCCCGGGGTCAGTTCGGCGCTGGCCGAACGCTTGACGGGTGGTCGTTATATCGATGTGGACATCGACCGCCAGGCGGCCGCGCGCTACGGCCTGAATATCGCCGACGTGCAGTCGATCGTCAGCGGTGCCATTGGCGGTGAAAACATCGGCGAGACCATTGAAGGGCTGGCCCGCTTCCCGATCAGCCTGCGTTACCCCCGTGACTGGCGGGACTCGCTGGGGGCTCTGGAGCAGTTGCCGATCTACACCCCGCTGGGCAGCCAGATCACCCTCGGCACCGTGGCCAAGGTCAAGGTCAGCGAGGGTCCACCGATGCTCAAGAGCGAAAACGCCCGGCCTTCGGGCTGGGTGTATGTCGATGTGCGGGGGCGGGATATTGCCTCCGTGGTCGCCGACCTGCGTCGGGCGGTGAGCGAGCAGGTCCAGCTGCAGCCGGGCATGAGCCTGAGCTACTCCGGGCAGTTCGAGTTTCTCGAGCGGGCCAACGCCCGGCTCAAGCTGCTGGTCCCGGCCACCCTGCTGATCATCTTCGTGCTGCTGTACCTGACCTTCACCCGCTTCGACGAAGCCTTGCTGATCATGGCCACGTTGCCGTTCGCCCTGACGGGCGGGGCGTGGTTCCTCTATTGGCTGGGCTTCAACCTGTCGGTGGCCACCGGTGTCGGCTTTATCGCCCTGGCCGGGGTGTCCGCCGAGTTCGGCGTGATCATGCTGCTGTACCTGAAGAACGCCTGGGCCGAGCGCGAGGAATCCGCCGAGCGTACCGAGGCTGGGTTGCTCGCGGCGATTCGCGAAGGCGCGGTGCAGCGCGTGCGCCCCAAGGCCATGACCGTGGCGGTGATCATCGCCGGCCTGCTGCCGATCCTGCTGGGCAGCGGCACCGGCAGCGAAGTGATGAGCCGCATCGCCGCGCCCATGGTCGGCGGCATGCTCACCGCGCCCCTGTTGTCCCTGTTCGTCATACCGGCGGCCTATCGCCTGATGCGCCGCCGGCACCTTCGCGCTGTCTCCATCACACAAGGAAAAAACCTATGAAACTGATCCAGATCGTTATCGCTGGCACCCTGGCCGCGCTGTCCCTTGCCGCCCACGCGCAGGACATGCCCGGCATGAAAATGGATGGCATGAAAATGGACGACATGAACGGCATGCAGATGAAGCAGGAAGCCCGACAGGTTCAACAGGCCAGTGCCGAGGGCACGATCAAGGCCATCGATGCCGCGAAGCAGCGGGTGACCATCGCCCACGGCGCCGTCCCCGCCGTGCAATGGCCGTCGATGACCATGACCTTCGTCGCGACCGCAGAGCAGTTGGCGGGACTGGCGATTGGCGACCGGGTGACCTTCGCATTCCGCCTGGACGGCGGCGCGGCCACTATCGTTTCCATCAGGAAATAAAACCACTAGGCCGGCATGCGCAGGCATGCCGGCCTCACGCTCATTGTTCACAGCGGCGCCGTCGGCTCGTTCCTCTCTCTACCAACCATTAGAGGGAACGCCCGATGAGAAACACCGAACTCAGCCACATCATCCTCAGTGACCACTCGCGCATCGAGGCCGCCATCAGTACCGGCGCGGCCTGGGAAGTCTGGTTCCAGGTCGAGTTTCTTCTGCTGCTGCGTGCAGCGCATCTGTCGACCGCTCGCGAAATACCCTATCCACCGCCGAACCAGGCCTTGCACCTCGATCTGCTTGCCCAACAGGGTGTCGAGAGTTATGCCATCGAGGTGAAAGTCGAGAGCGCCACCAACGCTGGCAACAAACTGTTGGCGGAAACCTGCAAGGACATCGAGAAAATCGCCAAATACACCGAGCCTGTCGAGGCCCGCTGGGTGGTTTCCCTGGCCTATAGCGACGTGGCCAAACACTCGTTGCGCGGTTTCACGGAGGAGAACAGCGGCCACGCCATCTACCACGAGGCCGGTTCGATCGGCTGCATGATCTTCTCGGTTTGACCCGCACAAGCGCCAGCAGGGCATGAAGCCTTCCTGGCGCCTTTCGACAGGTCGCGCCCTTAGTGAGAGAACAACTGCCGGTCGCCCTGTTTCTGTGAGCCTGCGACGTAGTACGCCTCGAACCAGGCGGGCTGGCCGGAGATCGCCGTGGGTTTTTTCAGCAACAGTGGCGGTGGCTGCTTCCCCTGGGTCTCATCGGCGCTGCTGAAGGCCTTTTGCATCACGCTGCGAAAGTGCAGGTGATCGAATATCAGCAGGGCCTGGATGGCATAGACCACGGCGATTTTCTGGTCCTCGATCAGGACCATGTGATCGCCGTTTTTTTCTTCCCCCGAAATGGACAGGTTCGAGGAACCGGTGAAGACCTTGGCGCTCGGCAGGTTGAAATCGGTGACGACAAACTTGTTGTGCACCGAAATGCCGGTGCCGCCGGACCACTCGCTGCGAAAAGGTTCCGGTGCGTACTTGGCGAGATAGGCGAAATCCACCTCGGCCGAGGTGCCATCGGGCTTGATCACATCCATGCCCGAGGCCTTGTCGGTCACGCCATAGTTGAACACCGGGCGCTTGTAGAGGCGGCTGATCGACTCGTACAGGGGGCCGCTGGTGATCTGATTGAGGAAGGCGATGTTGAACAGCACCGAGCGGCTGGCCTGGTCGATCGCGCCGCCTATCGGGCTGAGCGACAGGTCGCTGCCGCTGTGTGGCGAGAAACAGAAATGCAGGCGCGGGCCGGCGGTCGTTGCGGTGCCGGTTTCGATCACGTGCCATTTCTGCGCCAGGTCGCTGGCCTCGAAGTTTTTCGGATCGCTGAAGCTGGCGTCGAAGACCCGACCGAACAGGTCCGCTACCTCGAGGTGCTTGAACAACAGCGCATTGTTGTTCTGCACATAACAGCCGCGGAAGCTGAAGTTGGTGGAGCCGCACAGCACCTGGTAAGGCTTGCCGTTGCGCCGGGCGATCAGCACCTTGTGATGCTGCAGGCCATGGAAATGGCTGCGTCGAACCCGGTCCGCGCCGGCCGAGGCCAGAAGGCGGCTGGCGGCCCGGGTCTCGCAGCTGTCGGCGGCGGCGTGATCGCCGGCGTCGTCGATAATGATGCGCAGGCGACTACCCAGCGCCTCCAGTCTGGCGAGGATGTCCGGTTCGTTGAAGTCGTAGGCGAAGACATCGAGGGTGGTGTCCGGCTGCCGCAGGACTTCATCCAGCACCGCGAAAATCATCGACACCGCCTCGAAGCCGAGCCACTGGTACATGGCCGTCTCGGTCTTCGGGTGGTCGAGCCCGTCCTTGGTTTTCGATGGAATCAGGCTCTTGCCATACACATCGACCTTGACGCCCGCGGGCACCCGGTCGCGGAAGGCCTGCGAGGAGGTAAAGCCCCGGGTGAAACCAATGTCGAGGATGCCTTCGTAGCTGATGGGGTCGAGGTCGATCGCCAGTTCGATGGCCGTGCCGGAAACCAGCTGGCCGTCGTTGGCCATGTGCATCATCCGGCCCCGGTAGGTGAAGGTGCCTTGGTCGACCTCATGGGGGACGTGAACCCAGCGAAACTTCTGGAAGGGCGCTTCCAGCGAGGAATACTTGCGCTGGCCATCGACCGCGCTGTGGGCCGGCTCGTCGTAGGCAAAGGCGATGCGGTTGGGCAGGGGCTTGAAGTCGGTGCTGCCGGGAAACCGGCATTCGATGGCGAACCCCACCAGGTCGGGGGGAGGGGTGTCGACATCGAAACCGATCAGGCACATGCGTTCGCCGCGCCACAGCTTCATGGTGAAACCGTCGAGCGTCTGGGTGTTGTAGAAATCGGCCATGGGGGCGCTCCTTGCGCGGGGGGACGAGTCAAGCCGGGGCTGGATGTGTGCAGCGTAGAACAGCGCGGCGGGCGGTGGCGGTTTTAGCACGGGCCGGGTCGCGGGGCGGGTTGTATTGGGCCCCGATGCTCTTATATGTTGCAAGCCCGACCCGTTCGACTCCTTGCAGAGAAACCCTCGATGAACCTCGCCACCCTGTTGCTGTTTCTCCCGGCCTGCTTCGCCCTGAACATGGCGCCCGGGCCCAACAACCTGTTGTCGGTCAGGAACGCGACGGCCTACGGTTTTCGCACCTCCTGCCTGGCGGGTGCCGGGCGACTGGCCGCGTTCGCCCTGATGATCGCCCTGGCCTCGGCCGGGCTGGCAGTGGTGCTGCAAGCCTCGGAACTGCTGTTCTATGCGATCAAGATCCTGGGCGCGGCGTACCTGCTGTACCTGGCGTATCAGCTCTGGAGCGCCGACACCCAGGCCGAAACCGAAAAAAAGACCGCGCCCCTGGGGCTGGCCGCGCTGGCCCGGCAGGAGTTCCTGGTGGCCATCGGCAACCCCAAGGCGATCCTGATCTTCACCGCCTTCCTGCCGCAATTCGTCGACCCCGCGGCCCCGGTCCCCGGCCAGTTCCTGGTGCTCGGCGCCTTGTTCCTGCTGCTGGAATGGATAGCCATCAGCGCCTACGCCTGCATGGGCCTGCACATGCGCCGCTGGTTCGCCGAGCCGCGCGGCAAGAAGATCTTCAACCGCTGCTGCGCGGCGTTGTTGTCGGCGGCGGCTTCGGTGTTGCTGTTGGCGCGGCGGGCTTGAGTTGTCCGTAGATGTGCGTGCTCTTGCCGGGGGCCGTTGACGTCGCCTTCCAGCGTGATGGTTGGCACTTTGAACGATACGCAGATCGCTTCGCAGCACCTGCCCTAAGGGGCGAATGCCACCCATGGCTTTTACGGCGCTGGCTGCAATGGCCAGTGGGAAAGCGCTTTGGGGCGGGACGAGCGCTGGTATTCAATGGCGCCGCACAGGCAGTTGCCCTGGAAGGTGTCAGTCATTCAAGGGCGCACCTTGAAGCGCAAGGGCGCTCATATAAACGGCCGGTGTTGGGGAGGTAGAAGGGCTGGTTTCGGCCGTGGATTCAATCGGCCGATGCAGCGGATTGGCCATAAGCGGGTACTCAAGCTACGGGCCTGGCGTTTTGCTCGCTGCGGTTCAGTCTTCCGGCAGGTTATTGAATATTTTTTCCAGGGTTCCGTTCAGTTTGGTGATCTGGGCCTCGGTCAGGCCTTTGAAACTGGTGCGGAAGATATCGCTGGTGCAGTGCTGGACTTCTTCGATGGTATGGCGGCCGATATCGGTGAGGGAGACCTGAGTCACGCGCCCATCGCTGGCGCTAGTGTTGGTCTCCACCAGGCCATCGGCTTTCATGCGATAGACAATTTTGGTGATGGTCGAGAGCTTTGCGATGGCATGGATGGAGATTTCCGAAATGCTTGATTCGCCATTTTCCTTGAGGATGAACAGAATCCGCCAGCGCGGGATATCCATATCGATTTTTTTCAGCGCTTTCTCCATGGCCATGGAGTAGCGGCCATGCAGGCGAGCCAGCCAGTAGAAGGGAAAATCTTCCTTCTTGAAGTCTTCACTGGCGGGGTTGTATCGGCTCAGGCGCTTTTTCGGGGTGGTCATAAAGGTTGGCGTAGTCTTTCTGGTGAGCTGGGTTGATAGCGGGCGCCATTGTCGCGCCGCACGCAGCAAAAAACCAGCAGACAGGTCACAGCGTGCCTTGGGCAAGGCCTTCAGGTCGGACGCTCGTGTGTGAGGTTTTGACGAAAGTGTCGGCCACCCTTGATCGGCTAAAACAGGGTGGGTAGGAGTGCGAAGGCCGGGGTACGGTTGAGCATGCAGAGCCGCGCCTGGGGCTGTTCGGCGCTGCTGCGAATCGCAGGTGCGAGCCCGCTGATTGGCTCGATCGATTCCGTCAGGCGGCTGGCCGCCTGACGGACCCTTGAACCAGCCACTGAGCGCTCTCGCGATTACCAGCGCGGGCCGAGTTCGGCGCACATTTTGCGAACCATGGCGTCGAAGAATTTCACCGCGAAACCGCTGTCCCGAATGAGCATGGCCGTGAGTTCGGCGCACTTGCGGCTGATCGCCTCCGGCAGCGGATTGTCTTCACCGCCCAAGGCGCCGGCCTGGCACTGGATTTCGGCGGCGCGCTGCACCGTCCACAACAGGAAGAACGCCTTGGCGATACTGCTTTCGCCGACGGCAATGCCGTGGTTGCGCAGCACCAGAATGTGCTTGTCGCCGAGGCTGTCGATCATTCGGGTTTTTTCGTCATCAAACAGCGTGATGCCTTCGAAGGTGTGGTAGCCGATCCGACCGTAGAGTTGCGCCCCATAAAAGTCGTTATGAGCAAAACCGGCCTTTTTCATGACAATCGCCGAAATCGGCGTGGTGTGCGTGTGGATCAGGCACTGAATATCTGCGCGCGCACCGTGCACTGCGCTGTGCAGGGCGAAGCCGGCAGGGTTGCCGTCATAGGGCGAGTCTTCGAGCTTCTTGCCGTGCAGGTCGACCTTGAGCAGGTTGGCCGGCGTCACTTCGGTGTAATTCAGGCCGAACGGGTTGACCAGATAGTGGTGCGCCGGGCCGGGCAGGCGTGCGGAAATATGGTTGAAGATGGTCTCGGTCCAGCCAAAGAAATCCACCAGGTGGTAGCAATGCGCAAGTTGCACGCGCAGTGCCCATTCTTCGTCGCTGCACGTCTGGGGTGTTGCCGATGGGGTCTGGTCCATGTCGATGTCCTGGTTGTAGTGAGTCAGTGACGGGCCTGTTCGCCGCGAAAGCGTGCCAGGGCAATGAGGTGGCGAGTGATGGGCATCGGGATCGCCATGCCATCGGCCAGCTCCAGCACCGCATCGCCGATGGCGGCCAGCTCCAGAGGGCGGCCTTTCTCATAGTCCTGCAGCATTGAGGTGCGCACGGCGCCCATGCCGGCGCCGAGTTCGAGAAAGGTCCTTGGATCGATGCTCACGCGCGCGCCATAAGCGGCGGCCGTCAGCAGGGCTTCGTGCAGACAACTGCTGACCAGGTCGCGGAGCTCCGGCAGGCTGTAAAGCTGCTCGAGGGTGGCGCCGGTAATCACCGAGAGCGGGTTGGAGGTGAGGTTGGCGATGATCTTGGTCCACAGGTTGTCGCGGATGCGGTCGGTGGCTCGCGCTTCTATTCCGACACTTTCAATCAGTGCGCGCACACGCTCCAGGCGCGGGCTGAGACGGTTGTCGGGTTCGCCGAAAATCATCAGGTGCGGGGTGCGCGATTCGGCCACGGCGCTGGCCGGGCAGTGTGCGGTGATGAACACTACGCAGCCGATCACGTGACGCAGATCCAAGGTCCGGCTGAGAATCGACTGCGGATCGACCGCGTTCACCTGTTGCCCCGCGTAGCGTCCACCCTCGCCGTGGAAGTACCACCACGGCACGCCGTTGACCACCGGGATCACCACCGTCTCGGCAGTCATCATCGGTTGCAACTGCGGCAGCAGGGTGGCCAGGGCTTGTGCCTTGGCGCAGAGAAAAATCAGGTCTTGCTCGCCGAGGCTGGCGGCGTCGTCGCTGGCGTCGACCCGTACATGGTGGTGGCCGTCCAGGTCGTTCAGGTGGATGCCGTCACGGCGGATGGCGCTCAGGGTTTCTCCTCTGGCCAGTACCTTGACCATGTGGCCGCTAGCAGCCAGACGTGCTGCCAGGGTGCAGCCGATAGCACCGGCACCGGCGATGCCAATGCGTAGGGGGATAGCGTTCATCGCGACTCCAGATGTTCAAAGGCCGGATAAGACCGTGCTCGACGCGTCCGGCGCCCTTCGGTCGCCGGGGCAGGGCAGCCGTCAGTTGGCGAGCATTTCCTGGTGCTTGCTGGCCAGGCCCAGATAGGCTTCGATCACGCGCGGATCGTCGGCCAGTTGCTGCGCCGGGCCCTGTATGGCGATCTGGCCGGTTTCCAGCACATAGGCGTAATCGGCCACCCGCAGGGCGGCGCGCGCGTTCTGCTCCACCAGCAGAATCGATACCCCTTGCTCGCGCAGGGCGGTAATGATCCGGAAAATCTCCCGGGTAATCAGCGGCGCCAGGCCCAGGCTCGGTTCGTCGAGCATCAGGAGCTTGGGCTTGGCCATCAGTGCCCGACCCACGGCGAGCATTTGTCGTTCACCGCCAGACAATGTCGCTGCCAGTTGTTCACGGCGCTCCCAGAGACGCGGGAACAGCTCATAGATTTCGGCCAGCGTCTCGCTGTAGCGCCGGTCGCCCCGGCGATGGCGCTGGAAGGCGCCGAGCAGCAAGTTGTCGGCCACGCTCATGCTGGTGAACAGCTCGCGTTTTTCCGGCACCAGTCCCAGGCCCCGTGAGACCATCACTTCCACTTCCGGCAAGGCTTCCAGGCTGCCATCGAAATGAACCTGCCCCCGGGAGCCAAGCACGCCCATGATTGCCGAAAGCAGGGTGGTCTTGCCGGCGCCATTGGGGCCAATCACCGTCACGATCTGGCCCTTGCCCACCGTCAGGCTGGCGTCGCTCAGCGCTTCGACTTTGCCATAGGCCACGTTCAGGTCCTTGATCTCCAGCACGGCGTCGTCGACCTGGTTGCGCTGTGTGAGGTGCGGTTCCACTTGCATGTTCATCATTCGGCTCCTCCCAGATAGGCTTCCAGTACCGCGGGATCCTTCTGTACGTCTTCAGGCAATCCCTGGGCGATCCGCTGGCCGAACTCCATGACCACCACGCGGTCGACCAGGCCCATGACGAAGTCCATGTCGTGCTCGACCAGCAGGATCGCCATGCCTTCGCTGCGCAGGCGGCTGAGCAGGACGCCCAGGGCTTCCTTTTCTTTCAGACGCAGGCCGGCCGCGGGTTCGTCGAGCAGCAGCAGGTACGGGGCGGCGCACAAGGCGCGGGCAACCTCCAGAATCCGTTGTTGGCCCAGGGCCAGGCTCCCGGCCTCTTCATACAGGTAGTCGCCGAGGCCCACGCGCTCCAGTTGATGCCTGGCTTCGCCGAGCAACCGGGCTTCCTCGCGACGATCCAGGTGCAGGGCCGCCGACAGCACGCCTTGCTTGCCACGCAAATGCGCGCCAATGGCGACGTTCTCCAGCACGCTCATGTTGCCCAGCAGTTTCACGTGCTGGAAGGTGCGGCTCATGCCCATGCGTGCCACTTGCCGGGCATTCAGGCCATTGATCTTCTGGCCCATGAACAGCACATCGCCGCTGCTCGGTGTGTCGACACCGGATAGTTGGTTGAACAGGGTGCTTTTGCCGGCGCCGTTGGGGCCGATCAGCGCGAGGATTTCGCCGGAGCGGATTTCCAGGCTCATGTCGTTGTTGGCCACCAGCCCGCCGAAGCGTTTGGTCACATGCCGCGCTTCAAGGACTCGTTCGCCATGTTCAGGCCGTCGCCGATGTGCCAGCGGCACAGCCGGGGCGTCGGTGCTGTGGACCTGGCGGCGTACCTTGGCGCGGGCCGGTATCAGGCGCGCCAGCAATGGCCAGAGACCGGCGGGCGCACGCTGCATGAGGACCACGATCAGAATGCCGAACACGATGATTTCGTAGTTGCCGGTATGCCCCAGCAGAGCCGGCAACCAGTCCTGCAACCACTGCTTGAGCAGGGTCAGGATGCCCGCGCCGAGCAGGGCGCCCCAGACGCTGCCGACACCGCCGATCAAGGCCATGAACAGGTAGTCGATGCCCATGTTCAAACCGAATGGCGTCGGATTGACGAAGCGTTGGGTGTGGGCATAGAGCCAGCCGGAAATCGCCGCGAACACCGCGGAAATGATGAAGATCACCATCTTCGAACGGAAGGTGTCGACGCCCATCGATTCGGCCATTGCCTGGCCACCCTTGAGGGCGCGGATGGCGCGGCCTTCGCGAGAGTCGAGGAGGTTCTGGGTGATGACGATCGCCAGCAACAGCAGGGCCCAGATCAGGTAGAAAATGTTCTCGCCCTTGTCCAGCTTCAGGCCGAACAACGAGATCGACGGCAGGCCACCGACGCCGGTATGGCCGCCCAGAGATTCCAGGGTGCCGAACAGGTAGTACAGCGAAAGCCCCCAGGCAATCGTCCCTAGCGGCAGGTAATGCCCGGACAGCTTGAGCGTCAGCGCGCCGAGAATCAGCGCGACCGAAGCGGTGAGCACCACGCCCACCAGCAGCGTCAGCCAGGGTGACGTTCCGGCCCAGGCCAGCCAGGCCGGCAATTGTTCGGCGGTGGTCAGGTAGGCCGAGGTGTAGGCACCGAGCCCGACGAACGCGGCCTGGCCGAAACTGGTCATGCCGCCGACGCCTGTGAGCAGCACCAGCCCCAGCACCACCATGGCGTACATGCCGATGTAGTTGAGCAGGGTGACGTAGTAGGGGGGCAACAGCAGCGGCGCAATGCCCACCGCCAGCAACAAGGCAAGTAACAGGTAGCGCGAATTCATTCTTCTTCCTCCACATGACGACGGGTGAATGAGCGCCAAAGCAGGAACGGAATAATCAGCGTGAACACGATGATTTCTTTATAGGTGCTGGCCCAGAACATGGAGAAGGCTTCGATCAGGCCCACCGCCAGGGCGCCGAGTGCGGCGACCGGATAGCTGACCAGCCCGCCAATGATCGCCCCGACGAAACCTTTGAGGCTGATGACGAAACCGGAGTCGAAGTACAGTGTGGTGATCGGCGCGATCAGGATCCCCGAAAGCGTGCCGATCAGCGCGGCGAGCAGGAAGGTCGACTTGCCCGCGAGCGTCGGGGAAATCCCCATCAGCCGGGCACCCATGCGGTTGATCGCGGTGGCACGCAAGGCCTTGCCATAAAGCGTGCGCTCGAAGAACAGGTACAAACCGACGATCAGCCCCAGGGACACGGTCAGGACCCAGAGGGTCTGGCTATTGAAGGTCACCGGACCGAGTTCCAGCCCGGCTTCGGAGAAGGGCCTGGTGCGGGCGCCTTCGGGGCCGTACAGCAATAGCGCCATACCGGTCATGCTGACGTGCACGGCGATCGACACAATCAGCAGGACCAGCGAACTGGCCGAGGCGATCGGTTGGAACACCAGGCGGTAGATTTGCGGCCCCAATGGTACCACCAGCGCCAGCGTCAGCAGCGCCTGGACCGCCATCGGCAACTCGGCCAATGGCAAGGTGTTGATCAGCACCGCCAGCAGCCCCGCGTAGCCGAGCTTGAAGAGAATGCGTACGGCAAGCCGAAGGCTCGCACGTGCCGCCCCCCACAGGTCGAGCGCGCAATCGATCAGTGTCAGGCCGAGTAGCAGCCAGACCAGGGCCGTCGGGTGGCCGTTCTGCAACGTGGCCATGGTCAAGGCGCCGTAGGTCACGAATTCACCCAGGGGGATCAACAGGATCCGGGTCACGGTGAACACCAGAAGGATCGACAGGGCCAACAGCGCATAGATCGCGCCGTTGGTCATGCCGTCCTGGCCCAGCAGCATGGCTATCTGGAAATTCATAATGAGAGCTCTTGTCTACAGATTGAATATCAGGCCCGCGTGCAGGTGCGGATCGCCTCGTCGGCAATCGAGCGGGGCGTGCGGCGGGCCGTGCAACCAGGCTTCGATCAATGGTCTTGCAGCAGCATCCAGGTGCCGTTCTTGACCACGATCAATTCGCGGCCGCGTTCGTCAAAGCCGCTGTGGTCTTGCGGTGTCATGTTGTAAACACCCTGGGTGCCGGCCAGTTCGTGGCTTTGCTCGAGTGCATCGCGCAGGGCCGCGCGAAACTCGGGAGTTCCGGGTGCGCCTTTCTTGGCTGCAATCGGGATTGCCTGCTGTAGCAGCAAGCCGGCGTCGAAGGTGTTCCCGCCGAAGGTCGCCGGTTTGCTGCCATTGAGCTTTTCGTAGGCCGTGGTGTAGTCGCTGGCGATTTTCTTCGAGGGGTGGCTGTCCGGGATTTCATCGATTACGAGCATCAGGCTGGCAGCCAGAATGGTGCCTTCGACCTTTTTTCCGCCCAGCTTGAGGAAGTCCGGCAGTGCCGCGCCGTGGGTCTGGTAGATCTGCCCGCGATAGCCCTGATCGAACAGTGTGGTCTGCGGCATCACCGCCGAGCTGCCGGGCGCGGCGACCAGTACCGCGTCGGGACGGCTGGCGAGTATTTTCAGGCTCTGCCCGGTGACGGATGTGTCCTGGCGCTGGAAGCGCTCGTTGGCCACGACCTTGATGTTGTGCTGCGCCGCCAGGCCGCTCACAACCTTGGCCCAGTTCTCGCCATAAGGGTCACCGGTGCCGATGAAGCCGAGTGTCTTCACGCCCTTCTTGGCCATGTGTTCGAACAGCGCCTTGGCGATCAGGTCATCGTTCTGCGTGGTCTTGAATACCCATTTCTTCTGCTCGGTCATCGGCAGCACCACCGCGGCGGTGCCAACCGGGGCCAGCAGCGGCACGCCAGCTTCGGCGACGAACTGGATCACACCCATGGCATTGGGCGAGCCGCTCGGGCCGATGATGGCGTCGACATTTTCTTCGTCGATCAACTTCTTCAGCGCCTTCACCGTAGCGCTCGGGTCGCTCGCATCATCCAGAGAAATGTACTTCACCGCCTGATCACCAGCCTGGGCCGGCAGCAGGGGGATAGTGTTTTTCTGGGGTAGCCCGACCAGTGCGATCGGCCCGGTGGAGGAGGTAATGACCCCGACTTTCACATCTGCCTGGGCGGCAGCGCAGACGGCACTCAACAACAACGTGGACACGGCTTTTCTGAAAAGCATGACTTTCTCCGAAGAGTTGCAACGCGGCAAAAGGCTAATGGTCAGCCGCCCCGACCACGACGTGGTGCGAGTACGGCCCAAGGTACGGCCCTGTTTTTTTGGGCGAACTGCTGCGACACCCCTGGGGCGTTACCGAGCCATTGAGGTGGCGCTCGACCATGAGCTATCGATCGAAGGCGATGAGGGCAAAAGCAGGTTGCATGCCAGAAATTTTTTGGTGCAGGGCGCAAACCCGTCATGGCGATACCCGGAGCGGGCAGTGTCGAGGCGATCCTGCCAAGGCCTTCCGGCGGTCTGTCACAGGGGCATCTGGAAGGCGGATAAAACCGGCACCACACCATGCTGGGCAAGGCTTTGATCTGGATCAATAAAGGCCTTGATCGACCCCGAAAACCAAGAATTTTAACACTGAAAAATCAGTGTTTTTTTATGTTTTTTAAGTGGTTTTTTTCACGGTTTTATTTTTTTGTTTTTGGGTTTTCTGACGGAAGAGTCAACTCGACATTTTTCAAATGTTTTGTTGTTAATCGTTATTGATATGTAATTAACGTATTGATTTATAAGGGTAAATATTATGTTTTCCGGTTTTTCCTATCTCTATGCCGGTGTTACCAAACTGCACGTCACTGGTGCGAAAAGTGAAAATATGCACCGAAAATACACATCTTTTTATTTGGTAAAATTCAATTGACATTTCACGTAATTATTATGATTTTAGATTTAAGCGTTCACCCAGGCTTTCATGCCGAGGGCATCCGTTCTGGCGATACACAAAGAGCAGGTAAAGAGCATGTCGATCGTTGTCCAGGATTTAGCTTTAGGGGGAGATGGCCTTTCGGTCATGGTGAAGGACACCATCGATATCGCGGGCTATCCGACCCGTGCTTCAAGCAACGCACTGGTCGATGCTCCGGCGGCCGGCGAGCATGCCCAAGTGGTCCGGGCGCTCCTGGGTGCGGGCTGCCGGATCACCGGCAAAACCAGCCTGCATGAACTGGCTTTCGGGACTACCGGCCTCAACGCCTGGACGGGCACGGCAGCCAATCCGCGCTACCCGGGCTATATACCGGGTGGCTCCTCCAGCGGTTCGGCGGCGGCGGTGGCGGGCGGGCTTTGCGACTTCGCGCTGGGCACCGATACCGGGGGCTCGGTACGGATTCCCGCGGCGTGCTGCGGGGTTTTCGGCCTCAAGCCTACCTTTGGCCGGATCAGTCGCCAGGGTGTCATGCCGACGCACAGCACCCTCGATTGCGTAGGCCCCCTGGCGCGGGATATGGATCGCTTGATCGAAGCGATGGGCATCATCGATCCCACGTTCGCCCCCGTCCCGCTGCCCGAGCATCTTGCTATCGGCGTAGTCGCGGTGGAGGTCCACGAACAGATCCAGGCGGTGGTTAACCAGGCGCTGGGGCGTTCGCACTTCAAGCTGCTTGAGCAGACGCTGCCTGGTATGTCCGCAGCGTATGGCGCCGGGATGGCGATCATCAACGCCGAAACCTGGGCCGCGTGCGGTCATCTGCTGCAAACCGGCCGGGTCGGCAGCGATGTCGCCGACCGTTTGCGCGCAGCCAGCCTGACCACGGCCAAGTTCGTTGAAGAAGCCGAAATCACCCGTCGCGCGTTTACCGCAGAAGTGGACGCAGCCCTGGCGATCACCCCAATCCTGGCCATGCCGACCATGCCCGACTTCCCATTGCGGGTCGTCGATGCGGCCGACACTCGCGCCGCCCTGGGCATGACCTCACTGGTGCGCGCTTTCAATCTTTCCGGTCATCCGGCTCTGAGCATTCCTCTGGAAAGCGCTTCGGGGCTCCCGATAGGCCTGCAACTCATTGCCGCCCATGGCGCGGACGAACTGCTGTGTGCAGTCGCCCGCGAGCTGGTCCGGCGCCTGGAAGAGTAAATCGTCATGCTTACTATGGAGAAACCCATGACTGCGCCAAGCGAGCTGAATCACCAGCGCCGTGTGCCGATCACGGCGAATGAAGCCTTTCAGAATCTGTTGGTCGAGATTCGCACGCGTGCCCGGAATGAAGAATTCGACCAGCAAAAATGCATCTCGCAGGATGTCATCGAACAGTTCCGCACGCTCGGCGTCTATCGTGCCCTGGTGCCCAAGCGCTTCGGCGGTGACGAGCGCTCACCGGCCGAGTTTTGCCAGATGGTCGAGGACATCTCCATCGCCGATGGGTCCGCCGGCTGGGTCGCCAGCTTCGGCATGAGCCCGGTTTATCTGGCGGCGCTACCGCTGGAAACCCTGCAGAAAATCTACGCCGACTCGCCTGACGTGGTATTCGCCGGCGGGATCTTCCCACCGCAGCCCGCGCCATTTGTCGAAGGTGGCCTGGAGGTGAACGGGCGCTGGAAATTTTCCAGCGGCTGCATGGGGGCGTCGCTGATCGGGGTGGGCATCAGCCCGAAGAACGGCGAGATGCTCGGCCTTCCACGGCTGGCGGTGATGCCTCGAGAAAAGGTGCGGATCGAGCAAACCTGGAACGTCGTCGGCCTGGTCGGCACCGGCAGCCATGACGTCGTCGTCGAAGGCGTCGTGGTGCCTGAGGAGTGGACGTTCGTTCGCGGCGGTCCTTCGAGTCTTGACGAGCCGTTTTTCCGCTATCCGTCCCTGTCGTTCGCCACTCAGGTCTTGTCGGTGGTCGGCCTGGGCGTTGCGCGCGCTGCCCTCGACGAGTTGAGTGGCATGGCCAGTGGCCGAATCTCCGTGACCGGTGCGCCGTCATTGTCCGACCGGCCGCTGGCTCAGGTCGAAATGGCCAAGGCCGAAGCGGCGCTGCGCGCTGCGCGGTCGTGGTTCTACCAGGCGATCGACGATGCCTGGGCCAGCGTCCTGGCCGGCGATCCGGTGAGTGTCGAGCAGACCAATATGCTGCGCTTGTCCTCGACCCATGCCACTCGTGTCTCGGCCGATGTAGCGCGCACCGCGCAAATGCTTTCGGGTATGAGCGGGGTGTACCGTACCAGCCCCCTGTCGCGCTTCGTCAACGACACCCAGGTCATTACCCAGCACGCCTTCATGGGCGACATGACTTACCAGAACGCCGGCGCGATTTTCTTCGGCAATAAGCCGCTGCCGGGCTACCTGTAATTTTCCCTACTGATTGGTGAACCCCATGACCGATAAAAAATCCCTGCGAGTCCTGTTCTGCATCGGCATCAACCAGAACTTCTTCGATGCTCCGCGTCCCGAGGCGCTGGAGGTATGGGCCGCGTTCGGCGTCATGTGGAACGGCATCGCCGATCTGCCTGGCGTGACCGTGCTGGGCAACATGGACGATGACCAGAGCATGGTCGGCCCCTCCGCCGGTTGGCCCTGGACCACGTATCTGCTGGCCGATGTGCCGGACATCGAAACCGTCCACGCCGCCTGCAATCTGTTTCGCACCACGGAGGTCGGCGATGGCCCCTACAAACTTTGGAAGTACTGCAAGGTCGAGGCCCGTACCGGTCGCGAACTGATCATCCAGCGCTGAATCGAGAGCAGTCGCCATGTCATCACAAGAGCATTTGCGCGCACTGGAGCAGCGGCTCCAACAGCTGGAAAGCGAGAACGCCATTCGCGCCTGCATGAACCGCTACATGTTCCTGTGCGATGAACTGGGCGTGGGCTCCCCCCTCGAGGAGCTGGCCGCTCTGTTCACGGCGCAGGCGATCTGGGAAGGCAAGGGAGCCAGGTACCAGAACAGCTTCGGCGGTTACCGCGGGCGTGAGGCGATCAAAGCGATGTTTGCGACCTACATGGTCGAACCTGCGCACTTTTCGCTGAACGTGCATTTCCTGACCTCGGAGCTGATCCGGGTCAGCGGCGAGACCGCGGATGCCAGTTGGGTGATGTTGCAGGCCTCGACCTTTGCCTCGGGTGCCTCGCACCTCAACAGCGCTCGCCTCAGCGTGCGGTTCGCCCAGGAACAGGGGCAGTGGTGCATGGCGCACTTTCAGACCGAGAACCTGTTCAGTCGCCCGGTCGATACCTGGAATAGCGCCGCCCACCTGCCCGTACCTGGCCAATCTGGGGAGTGACACCCGGAATTCTTGAAGTCGGCGACGCCTGCCGACGAGGAGTGATCGTGAATAACCTGATAAACACCGTAACGCTGGACGCCAGCCCCTCTGACCTGGTTCTGCATGACCGTGTTCACACGTCGATGTACACCGATGGCAAGCTCTTCGAGCAGGAGCTGGACAAGATTTTCTACAGCACCTGGATCTGGGTCGCGCATGCCAGCGAGATTCCCGATTCCGGCAGCTACAAGAGCACTTACGTCGGCAAGCAGCCGGTAATCGTCGTACGCGACCGCAAGAAAGACGTGCATGTGTTGCTCAATCGCTGCCGCCATCGTGGCGCAACGGTGTGCGAACACAAGAAGGGCAAGACCAACAGTTTCGTCTGCCCTTATCACGGCTGGAGCTACGCCCTGGATGGCAGCCTGCGTGGTGTGCCGCACCCGGAAAGTTACGGCGATTGCCTGGAAAAGGCCGACTTGCCTTTGGTCGGCCTGCGTGTCGAGCAATACAACGGCATGATCTTCGCCACCTTCAAGGATGATATCGAGCCCCTCGTCGACTTCCTCGGCCCGGCGAAGAAGTGGATTGACCTGTTCATGAAGCAGGGCGCCGGTTACCCGGTCAAGGTGGGAGGCGAGCATCGCTTCCGCTTCCCCGGCAACTGGAAAATCCAGCTGGAAAACACCACCGATGCCTATCACTTCCCGCTGGTGCACAAGTCGTTCCTGTCGTCCGTGGATGAACAGACGCTGGAGCTGTTCGATTTCGTCAAAGGGCCGGGCTACGTCGAAGACCTCGGCAACGGCCACAGCGTGATGGTGATGATCCCCGACCTGGTCGATCTGGAGGCCAATCTCGATTTGCCGATCCCGGCGCGCTTTGAGGATCTGGCCGCGCAACTGCGCGCCGAAGGCCAGGACGAGGAATCGGTCCGCCGTATCGTACGCGCGGTAGGCGGTTCGGGCTTCAACCTCAACCTGTTCCCGAACGTCGCTTGTTCCATGGCGTTCTTCCGGGTGCTGCAACCCATCGCAGTGGACGAAACCGAAATCCATCACGCGGTGATCACCATGGACGGTGGCCCGGCCGTGGCCAACCGTTATCGCCTGCGCCTGCATGAGCACTTCCAGGGCCCGATGGGGTTTGGCACGCCGGACGATTCCGAGGCATGGGAGCGCGTACAGCGCGGCGCCAGTGCCGGCACCGATCTGTGGATCATGCTCAATCGCGGCCTGCCGGGCGAAAAGGAGTCGGAAGACGGGCGGGTGAGCGATGTGAGTGCCGAGACCGGCATGCGCGCTGGCTACCAGCAGTGGAAAAAGATGATGTCGGCCTGAGTCGATGGAGAACACCATGATCAATCTGCAATTGCTCAACCAGGTCAGCGCTTTCATTTGGCAGGAAGCGGACATGCTCGATCACGGCGATTTTGTCGAATGGCTCGATCTGTGGACCGAGAACGCGACTTACATCATCCCGATCGATCCGCTGGAAACCGATTTCGAGAACACCCTGAACTACGCCTACGACGATCACCACATGCGTCAGTTGCGCGTGGCCCGATTGACCAGTGGCGAGTCGATTTCGACCACCCCGCGGGCGCGCACCGTGCGCAGTCAGTCGCGCTTTCGCCTGTTGTCGGATCGAGACGGGGTGGTCACCGTGCGTTGCGCACAGAACCTGCGCGAGTTCCGCAAGGATGTGCTCAAGCAGTACACCGCCGATGTCACATTCGAGCTGGTGCTCAGCGGTGACAGTTTCAAGATCCAGCGCAAGCTGATTCAACTGATCAACTCCACCGATACCCTCGCGGGTATCGGTTACATCCTCTGAGGACGCTGCCATGACACAGGTTGCATTGGTCACCGGAGCGGCCCAGGGGCTGGGCAGGAGCATTGCCGAGCAACTGCTGAACAGCGGCTACCGGGTCGTGATCAGCGACCGCTCGCTGGAGTCGGCGCAAGCCACCGCCGCTGAGCTGGACGCTACTGGCGAACGGGTGCTGGCGCTCAAGCTCGACGTGTCGAGTAAGGTCGATTTCGAGGACGCTCTGGCGGCTGTCGTCGCGCATTGGGGGGCGTTGCAGGTGGTGGTGAACA
This sequence comes from Pseudomonas sp. GW821-FHT09E12, assembly GCF_059416085.1. NCBI lineage: Bacteria > Pseudomonadati > Pseudomonadota > Gammaproteobacteria > Pseudomonadales > Pseudomonadaceae > Pseudomonas > Pseudomonas sp. GW821-FHT09E12. Next base: position 551,402 of record NZ_JBWKOM010000002.1, read on the forward strand.
ACGCCGCGATGACCATGACCACGCCCGTGATGCAGATCAGCCCGGAAGAGTTCGACCGGGTGGTGAGCGTTAACCAGCGCGGCACGTTTGTCGGCTGCCAAGTGTTCGGCAGCTATCTGGCGACCCGGGGGTACGGGAGGATCATCAATATGGCCTCCCTGGCCGGGCAGAACGGCGGCACCGCGACCGGCGCGCATTACGCCGCCTCCAAGGGCGCAATCATCACCTTGACCAAGGTCTTTGCCAAAGAGCTGGCGGCCTCCGGTGTCACGGTCAACGCCATCGCCCCGGGCCCTGTCGAGTCGCCGGCGGTACGTGCCGCCGTGCCGCCCGAGCGCCTGGAGAAACTGATAGAGGCGATTCCGGTCAAGCAATTGGGCAACGCCGCATTCATCGGCAGGCTGATCGTGCAACTGGCCAGCGAAGACGCCTACTTCACCACCGGGGCGACCTGGGACGTGAACGGCGGGCTCTTCATGCGCTGAGGTCATTGGCGCCACGTTTTGCAACAGCAGCAGGGCGTGCCCAGGTGCGCGCCCGTACAACCAATTCGGGACAGTCCGGTATGAGCGATCAATTATTGAAAGTTGTCGTGCGCAAGCGCGAAGAGCAGGGCGAAGGTGTCGTCGTGCTGGATCTGAGCGATGCGTCGGGACAGCCCTTGCCCGCGTTCGAGGCGGGCGCGCATGTCGATATCCATCTCAAGGCTGGGCTGGTTCGTCAGTATTCGCTGTGTGGCGATCCGGCCAACGCCAGCGCCTATCGCTTGGGGGTACTCAAGGATCCCGCCTCGCGGGGCGGTTCGGTGGCGGTGCATGAGTGGTTGCAAGAAGGGCGCGAGATCGAGATCAGCCTGCCGCGCAATCACTTTCCGCTGGCCAGCGATGCCAGGCGCTCGATCCTGATCGGTGGCGGTATCGGCATTACCCCGATGGTCGCCATGGCCTACGCATTGAATGCCCGCGGCAGCGATTTCGAACTGCACTATTGCGGCCGCTCGCGCAGTCGCAGCGCCTTTCTCGACGAGTTGGGCAGCGCTGCGTTTGCTTCCCGGTTGCACACGCATTTCGACGACGAAGCCGTCGAACAGAAACTCGACCTGTCCAGGGTGCTGGGCACCCCCCAGGCCGGTGTACACCTGTATGTCTGCGGACCGTCCGGCTTCATGGACTGGATCATTGCCCAGGCCCTGGAAGCAGGTTACGCCGACGATCATGTGCACCGCGAATACTTCCAGGTCGAAGTCGACACCTCGGGCGCGGGCTTCGAAGTGGTTGCCCAGCGTAGTGGCAAGACCGTCCAGGTGGTCGAGGGCCAGAGCATTGTCGAGGCACTGGCTGCCGTGGGCATCAGGATTGAAGTGTCCTGTGAGCAGGGCGTTTGCGGCACCTGCTTGTGCGACGTTATCGAAGGCGAACCGGATCACCGCGACGTGTATCTCACGGATGACGAAAAATCCGCCAATGACCAGATTCTGGTGTGCTGTTCCCGAGCCAAATCCAAGAAGCTGGTGCTGGATATCTGATAGACCGGAGGGTAAGACCATGGTCGATACAACGGGGTTTCGTAACTCAATGGCAATGCTCGGTGGTGCGGTTTCGATCATCACCACCGATGGCCCTGCGGGTCGTTTCGGCTTCACCGCTTCGGCGGTGTGCAGCGTGACCGACCAGCCGCCGACACTGTTGGTGTGCATGAATCGCTCGTCGTTTTCCAATGTGCATTTCAAGAGTAATGGGGTGCTGAGCGTTAACGTCCTGACGCCGGGGCACCAGGAGGTATCGGGGGCGTTTTCCAACCGCAACCTCGATGCCGAGCAGCGCTTTTCCTGCGCATCCTGGACCACCCTGGAAAGTGGGGCGCCGCTGCTCGATGAGGCACTGGTGAGTTTTGACTGCCGCATCGCCCAGGCTCATGAAGTCGGATCGCACACAATTTTCTATTGCGAAGTCCTGGGTATCCGTAATGGCGAAAGCCAGGAAGGCCTGGTGTATTTCAATCGCGCCTACCACCGCTTGGGAGATGCATCCAAAGCAACTCCCTGACAGGGCTGGAACCCGGAAGTTTCGATAAGGACTTCCATGATCATTAAGTTTATTGAATAACAAGAAAGCAGTTGTCGCTGTTCTGGCGAATGACTGTGTTACGCCTTTTTTTGCAGTGAGTGGTTATAAAAACAATACTGCGGATTGACTGCCTAAGTTTAACTTTTGCTGAACTAATCTGCTTCCACTAGCCGTGCCTTTGTGCATGTAAAAAAGAAGGAACGCTTGATGTCTCAGAATTGCTGGGTAAGCCGTGGCGTCACTCCTGTGGCCGTGATGGGAATCTTCATGCCGGTCGTTGTATATGCCGACTTCGTAGATGACAGACAAGTCAGTCTGGGGATGCGCAACTTCTACATTGACCGTGATTTCAAACAGCATGACGCGCCGCAATCCCGGGTGGGCAGTTGGACCCAAGGTTTCGATTTTCGCGCGATCTCGGGTTACACCGAAGGCACGCTGCAGTTTGGCCTGGACCTTTCGGCGCAGTACGCCTATCGCTTGGACGGCGGCGGTGGACGGGGCCCGGACAGCATCATTCCGTACGATGCCAGCAAGGGCGAACAAGTCCGTGACTATGGCCGTGCGGCGCTGACCGGCAAGGTGCGTTACAACAAAACCGAACTCAAGATAGGTGAACTTCGTCCGACGTTGCCGGTGGCCTACATCGACGATTCGCGGCAATTGATCACCACGTATCACGGTGTACAGATCGAATCCAGGGAAGTGGAAAAGCTGACACTGACGGGCGGTCGCTTTACCGAAATCAGCTCCCGGGAGTCTTCCAATACCGAGAAGATGTACTTGTTCAATGGTCCTAACATCAAACGCCGCAGTGATGGGTTGAACTTTGCGGGTGCCACCTATGTATTTACCCCAAACTTGTCCGGTACTTATTTCTTCGGGCAACTGGAGGATATCTATAAACAACACTACCTGGGGCTGACCTATAACCATGATCTGGGTGCCGGTTACGGCTTGAAGACAGACCTTCGTTACTTCAATCACAGTGAAGACGGCAAAGCGCTGTACGGCGATATCGACAACCGCTCCTATGGCGTCATGACCACCCTGAAAAAAGGCGCCCACGCCTTCGGTGTCGGCTACCAGCGCATGCTCGGCGAGTCGACATTCCCAACGCTCAATGGCTATGCGCCGCAGCCTTATCTGGTGAACTGGTCGACAGTGGCGTTCGTCAAGCCGAACGAAAGCTCCTGGCAATTGCGTTATGACTACAACTTCGCGGGCGTCGGGTTGCCGGGGTTGAAATTGATGACGCGTTACATACGCGGCACCGGTATCGACCGGGGCAGCAATAGCCTCGAACAGAACGTCGAAAGTGAACGCAACATCGTGCTCGGCTATGTGGTGCAAAGCGGTCCCCTGAAGGACTTAGGTTTCGAGTGGCGCCGGATTGACGTAAAGACGCGCTATGGCAATGGCAGGGCGTCGGGGGTGGACTATCAGGAAAATCGCCTGATCACGACCTACACCTGGAAGTTCTGAAATCCCTGGAAGTCGTTCGCGGCTTCCAGGCCGGCCTGCGCATCCGGCACGGTTGAACTTCAACATTGTTTTTCCTTCGTCCGGAGCGCTCCTTCCGGACTTTTTTACCGCGGTTTTTATGCCGCGCTTTAAGGATTGCCTATGCGTCGTTTTTATACCGGCTGCGACTTGGATCGCGTTCACAGTATCGCCGAATTGGCCGAGATAGCCCGGCGGCGCTTGCCTTACTTCGTGTGGGAGTACCTCAGCGGCGGTGCGGAGGCCGAATTGACGCTCAAGGATAATCTCGCGGCGTTCAGCGCCTTTGGCCTGCATTCCAGGGCCATGGTGCCCTGCCATGCGCCCGACACTTGTCGCGCCGTGCTCGGCCGGGTGTTGCCCATGCCGATGCTGATTGGGCCGACGGGCTATAACGGCCTGCTGCACCGCGATGCCGACATTCACTTGGCCAGGGCGGCAACGGCACGGGGGCTGCCCTTCAGCCTGAGTACCGCGTCCAATACCTCGCTTGAAGAGCTTGTCGCGGCGGTGCCTGGTGTCGACCTGTGGTTCCAGATGTACGCCATGCGCGATCCGCGGGTGCAAAACGATTTGCTGCAGCGGGCCGCCGACGCAGGCTGCCGGACCCTGGTGTTGACCTGTGATGCGATGGTGCTGGGTAATCGCCAATGGGACCGGCGCAATTTTGCCAGGTCGCGCCAGCTGACATGGCGCAACAAGCTGGATGTGGTCCGCCACCCGCGCTGGCTCAAGCAGGTGATGTGGCCATCGGGGCTGCCCGGCATGGGCAACCTCGAACCCTACTTGCCACCGCGCGAGCGTAACCCCCTGGGATCGATGGCGTTTATCGGCCAGCAGATGGATACCTTGCTCGACTGGGACATGTTGGCGCGTTTGCGTGAGCAGTGGGGAGAGCGACTGTTGCTCAAGGGCGTATTGCATCCGGCAGATGTGGAGCGCGCCATCACCCTTGGGCTCGACGGCGTGGTGGTGTCCAACCACGGTGGTCGCCAGCTGGACGGTGCACTGAGCAGTCTCGACGCGCTGGCGGCCATCGCCCCGCAGGCACGGGGCAAACTCAGCCTGCTGCTCGACGGCGGCATTCGCCGTGGCAGCGACATCGTCAAAGCGCTCGCCTTGGGTGCGGATGCCGTGCTGCTGGGCCGATCCACCCTTTACGGGGTGGCGGCGGCCGGTGAAGCCGGAGCAGGACGGGCATTGGACCTGCTGACGGCTGAACTCGCACTGACCATGAACCTGATGGGCTGTACCCACCTCAATCACCTTGACGGTGACAGCGTGTTCCAGCGTCGACGCGCTTGAGCATCAAACTGCGTTGCAAGCTGGAACAGCTAACTGCGTTGCAGAACCGCCCGGATGTTTGACCGCGCGCTCGAGTCGAGGGAGCTGTCGCCGGTGTTCAGCGACGCAATGTATTTTTCGTTGTGGGTGCGGATCATCCACGCATCTCTGGTCCTGAGCCGAGGTATTCATGAAGCTGTACGAGTTGATCACGTTCACCGTGCGCGTGCGCACTGTCGCCATCGCCATGGTGTGTCTGGAACAGCGCCTGCTGGCGCAAGGCGCCGGCGTGAAGTTGATGGGGTGCTGGGCATCGGAGGTCGGCCCGCTGAATCAGATCGCGATGTTGCGCGGCTTTGCCGACGAGGCGTCTCGCCAGGTCGAGCGCGAGCGTTATCTGGCGGCTGCCGACGCGTTTGGCATTGAGGCGTATCTGATGGAGATGCGCGTGGAAAACTATTCGTTGTTTCCCTTTCTCCAGCCGCTGCCTGCCGGGCGGCACGGGCCGTTCTACGAGTTTCGTATCTACGATCTGCTGCCATCCGGTCTGGCACCCACGCTGAGGGGCTGGAAAAAAGCGCTGGGCCCCAGAACCGCCGAGCAATATTCGCCGGTATATGCCGCCTTCTATGCCACCGACGGTCAGTTGCCTCGGTACTTGCACATCTGGCCGTACTACTCGCTCGAACAGCGCCTGGACGTGCGCACCCGTGCCGTACAGGATGGCGTCTGGCCGCCGGAAAACTCAGGTCCGCAACTGCGCGACATGCATTCGATGATCTACCTGCCGGCGAGCTTTTCGCCGTTGCTGTGAGACGGCCGCTGATCGGTGAGGCGCGGTTCACTCAACGCTAGTCATTCCCCACGCCATGTTTTGCCCAGGACAGTCAGGCCGACCTCACAGCTGATCCGCATCGATCACCGCCTGGGCGAACGCCCGCGGGTCTTCCTGCGGCAGGTTGTGGCCGATGCCGCCGCTGATCAGGCGGAACTGGTATTTGCCGGTGAAGCGCTTGGCGTAATCCGCGGGGTTTGGATGCGGCGCGCCGTTGGCATCGCCTTCGAGGGTGATGGTCGACACGCTGATGGTTGGGGCCGTGGCCAGTTTCTGTTCCAGGGTGGCGTAGCGGCTTTCGCCTTGAACCAGCCCCAGGCGCCAGCGGTAGTTGAACACCGTGATATCGACATGGTCGGGGTTGTCCAGGGCCTTGGCGCTGCGCTCGAAGGTGGCGTCGTCGAATTTCCATTGCGGCGAGGCCAGTTGCCAGATCAGCTTGGCGAAGTCGTGGGTGTTTTTCTCATAGCCGGCGCGACCGCGATCAGTGGCGAAATAGAACTGGTACCACCACTGCAATTCCGCCTTGGGCGGCAGCGGATTCTGGCCGGCCGCCTGGTTGCCGATCAGGTAGCCGCTGACCGACACCAGCGCCTTGACCCGCTCCGGCCACAGCGCCGAGACGATGTCCGCCGAACGCGCGCCCCAGTCATAGCCGCCGAGCACTGCTTGCTTGATCTTCAGTGCATCCATGAAGTCGATGACGTCACTGGCCAGCGCGGCCGGTTGGCCATTGCGCAGGGTTTTCGCCGACAGGAAACGGGTATCGCCGTAGCCGCGGGCATAGGGCATCAGCACCCGATAACCCTTGGCCGCCAGCAAGGGCCCAACCTCATCAAAGCTGTGAATGTCGTACGGCCAGCCGTGCAGCAGAATCACCACCGGGCCATCGGCGGGGCCTGTTTCGGCGTATGCCACGTCCAGCAGCCCGGCGTTGACATGCTTCAGCGGGCCGAACGGCGAAGGGGCGGCATAAGTGGTGGCGGGGGACCTGGCTGATCCCCTTCAACCTGGGTTGCATTTGATGGCCGCGACGTATCTGGCCTGTGTCCGAATCCTGGGGCGGATGCAAGCTTATGTAGCGAGAAGTCATGCAGATACATTGCGATACTCGGTGGTTTGGCAGCGGGACAGCGACGTCCCATTCCCGCCTCTTGGGCTGCGCAAAGCTCGATACAAAAGTGGCTTATGCCCCGGCTTGCCATGGCGCCGATGCGCGAGCGCCAGGACGGCGCGAACCCTGGCCCCGGTCGCATAAATTTGAAATGCACGCCATTGCCCGACAGAATCGCGCCCCGATCCGGCCACAGGCGCCGGACGTTCGTGGTGAAAAGGGGCGGCAGTTGAACCAACAGACATTGTCCATGCGCCTGGAGCGCGTGGCGGCGCATGTGCCAGCGGGTGCGCGCCTGGCCGATATCGGCTCGGATCACGGCTACCTGCCGGTGGCATTGCTGCGCCGTGGCCTTATCGCCGCGGCGGTGGCCGGCGAGGTGGCGTTGACGCCGTTCCACGCGGCCCAGCGCAGCGTGCGCGAAAACGCGCTGGGCTCGGACGTCAGCGTGCGCCTGGCCAACGGCCTGGCGGCGATCGAGCCGGAAGACCGGATCACGGCGATCAGCATTTGCGGCATGGGCGGCGAGACCATCCGCGACATCCTCGACAGCGGCAAGGCCCGCCTGAGCGGCCAGGAACGCCTGATCCTGCAGCCCAACGGCGGCGAGCAGCCCCTGCGCCAATGGCTGATGGAGCATGGCTACCGCATCCTCGGCGAGGAAGTGCTGCGGGAAAACCGCTTTTTCTACGAAATCATCGTCGCCGAGCGCGCCGGGCCGGTGAGCTACACCGCCGAGGAACTGTACTTCGGCCCGCTGCAACTGCAGGCCCGCAGCCCGGCCTTCCTGGCCAAGTGGCAGCGCATGCTGCGCCTGAAACACAAGACCCTGGCCCACTTCGCCCGGGCCCGGCAGGCCGTGCCCGAGGAGAAGGTCCAGGACATCGCCCGGCAGGCCCGGTGGATCAGCGAGCTGCTGGCCTGAACGCGGTCCAGGGGTTGTACAGGAAGGGGCGCTTTGAATCCCCTATCATTCAAGCATTCACAAGCCGAGCAGAAAAAACATGAATCGTCGCAAGAAAATCAATCAGCTATTAAAGGCTAACGCGAAAAAGGCCAGTGCCAAGCTGGCACCGCGAAAGCCCAAATACATCAGCAAGGCCGACCGATTGAAGCTGGCTGCCGAGTCCAGTCCGGAGTCCGTGGTGTCCTCCGAGAGCTGATCCATGGCGCTTGAGCGGCCATTGCTGCTACAAGGCCCGGCTATTTACATCAACCTGTTAGCCGGGTTGGGCCGCCAGGCTATTACTGACCTTGCGTCCCAGCACAAGTACCGTGACAAAACCGCAGCCCACCAGGACCGTGGCCAGGCTCAACAGCACCGAGCTGCCCAGCTGGTCGACGATCCTCCCGCCGAAGAACGAGCCCAACGCAATAATCACCTGGAACAAGGCGACGAAGAGTGGCATGCCGCGTTCGACATCCTTGGGCGCTACGACAAACATCCAGATACTGGCGCAGGCCGGGAAGGCGCCGAAGGCGAAGCCCCAGAGCGCGATCAACATCGCAGCGCCAGTCATGCCGGTGGCGAAGTAGGGGAACAGGGCAGTGCTGGTGCCGATCATCAGTGCGACCAGCAACAGGGTATGACGCACGCTCCGGTTGGCGGCGAAGCCGGCGAAAATATTCCCCACGACCCCGGCCACGCCATACAGCAGCAGAAATGAACCAATAGTCGGCCCATCGAAGCCGGCACTCTGTTTGAAGAAGGGGGCGACATAGGTGTACGCGGCAAAGTGCGCCAGGCCGATCAGCAAGACTGCGATCAGTCCGACCCGAGCTTGTGGGTTGATGAACAAGGCCGGCAGGTCACTGATGCGAATGGCCTTGTCCGGGGTGAGCCGCGGAAGCAGGAAGACCTGCGCCAGCAGCACCGGTATACCCAACAGTGCGGTGACCAGGAAGGTCATGCGCCACCCCATCAGGCCACTCAGCCAGGTGCCTACGGGCACGCCCAGTACGGTGGCCAGGGTCACACCGACCATGATGATCGAGGTGGCCTGGGCTACGCCCACTCCTTTGGGGGCCAGGCGGCCGCTAAGGGCAATGGCGGTAGCCCAGAAACCGCCGATGCTGATGCCCAGCAGCACACGGCCGAACAGCAGCAGGTTGAAGTCGCTGGCGTAGGCCACGACCGAGTTGGCGATGATCATGATCAGCGTCAGGCCGATAAGCAGATTGCGACGGTCCAGGACACCGATGCCCACAGACAGCAAGGGGGCGGCGAGGGCGGCCATGATGCCGGGCAGGGTAACCATCAGACCGGCGTGGCCAGCAGTGATGCCCAGGTCGCTGGCGACATCGTTGAGCACGCCCACCGGGAGAAACTCGCTGGTCACCAGGGCGAAGGCACCCACGGCGACCGAGAGAATCGCCAGCCACTGTTGTTTGACGCTCTGTTGACTATGTTCGAGGAGGCCGTGAGGGGCCTGGCTTGCGCTTGACATGGTGCTGGGTTCCAAGGGGGATGTCGCCTGAGGCGGACAGGGGCGCGGGGGAAAATTCGAGGCGATTATAGGAGTCGGTTTTGGCACGCCGAGAGGCGAGCCTCTCGATAATAATCATCAATGCCATCGATTAAACGCTGGGCGAGTACCGGCTGTTGGCCGGTCGCGACCCATTCGGTAACGGTCATCCCTGTCACATTGATCCGGCAAGATGGAGGGGCACGACGTCCTGAACGCGCCTGGGCATAGGGCGGAAACCGCCCTGATTCGACCCCCTCAGCGCAAACTCCACGACACCCCGACATACATCGCCATGCCTTCGCCCGGCGTCGATCGCGCGGCGTCCAGTCCTTTGTCGTCGTAGCCCGGGGTGACGGTAGCGGCGTAGTGCTGGTCGGTCAGGTTGCGCAGGTCGAGCCAGGTCTGCCAGTCGCCCTTGGGCGCGTTGTAGCCCAGGGTGGCGCCGAACAGCGCGTAGGGATCGGCGTAATAGCTGTTGGCGTAGTCCACCGCCACCTTGGACACCAGTTGCGTGTTGAGCGCGACGAAGAAGCCCTGGAGCCAGTCGTAGCGCAGTTCGCCCTGGTAGTAGTGCATCGGCAGGCCCGGCAGGCGGTTGTCGCCGAAGCGCTCATCGTCGCGGTAGTGGAAGTCGCTGAAGGTATAGCTCTGGCGCAGGCTCAGCTGGCCGCCGTCTTTCCCTGACCACAGCTTGCTCTGCAGGCTGGCTTCCACGCCCTGGTGCACGGTGGGGCTGGCGTTGAGCTCGTAGGGGGTGGTGGCGTTGGCGTCCGGCAACACCGAGAGCAGTTCGTGGCGCACCTGGGCGTAGTACCAGGCCAGGCTCCATTGGCCGATGGCGCTGTCGCCACGGCCGCCGAGTTCCAGGGTGGTGGCGGTCTGGTTTTGCAGTTTGATCGGGTCGCGCTGGGTGCCGGTGGCGGCGCCGCTGCCGGCCGGGAAACGAATGTTGGAGCTGTAGATCAGCGACCAGGGGTGGGGCGCCTCCACCGAGCGGCTGAGGTTGCCGAACAGTTGCAGGTCGGGGGTCAGCTGGTAGCGCAGGCCCAGGCGCGGCGCGTAGTCCCAGTCGCCGAGGCTGGTCTTGCCACCGCCGTCGGGGTAGGTCACGGCGCTTTCGCGGCGGGTGTAAATGGCGGCCAGGCCGGTGGTCAGCCACAGGTCGTCGGCGATTTCCAGGTCATTGCCCAGATGCAGGACGCTGTCCGAACCCTGGTAGGTGAAGTTGCGCATATGAGTACCCGGCGCATAACCGGCGGTGTTGCCGCTGGGGATACGCACCAATTCGCTGGCCCCTGAGTTGGGCAGGTGCTTGGTCACCCGCAGGCCCAGGGTGCTGTGGCTTTCCAGGCCCCAGAGGGTGTCGCGGCGCTTGTAGTCGAAGGTGCCGCTGACATCGGTGTAGGCCACCTTGAGGCGGTTGGGGCCTTCGCGCAGGTCCATGGGGTAGTCGTGGTAGACCAGGCCGGTCTGGATACTCGAATCGTCGTCGATGTACCAGGTGGTCTTGTTGCCAATAAAGGTGCTGCCCGGCTGGTCGCGGCTGTCGTTACGCGTCACGTAGGCCGGGTTAGCCGCCCGCGGGTCGTGCTCGATGGAGCGCTGGGTGACCCGCCCGGCGAGGTCGTTGTCAGTCTGGCGATGGCGGATATAGAAGCGGGTTTCCAGGTTCGGGTTGAAGCGATAGCCGAAGTTGGCGATGACCCCCTGGCTCTTGCTGGCGCTGTGGTCCTGGTAGCCGTCGGAGTGGGCGTCGGTCAGGGACAGGTAGTAGTCGAAGTCGCCCAGCACCTGCCCGGAGCTGACCTGGCGCTGCTGATAACCGTGGCTGCCGGTGGCGTAGCGCACCTGCAACTTCGGCGCGTCGTAGCCGGTGTGGCTGATGTAGTCGATGGCGCCGCCCAGGGCCAGGGCGCCGCGGTCGAAACCGTTGGCGCCGCGCAGCACTTCCACACGGTCCAGCCACAGCGGCTCGAGCAACTCATAGGGCGTGCCGCCCGGGCCGCTCAGCGGCAGGCCGTCGAGCATCGTGTACAGCCCCGAGGCATGGGCGCCCGGCGCGCGGTTGATCCCCGAACCGCGGATCGAAATCTTCACCCCTTCGTTGCCCGCGGACTGGGCATAGACCCCCGGCTGATACGCCAGCACATCCTGGTTGCTGGCCACGCGGCCCTGCAGCGGGCGGCGCAGGTCCACCACATTGCTGCCGCCGGGCACCTGGGCCAGCCGCGCCTTGGCTTCCTCGATCGATGCGTCTTCGCCGCTGCGCTCCTCGGCGCCGATCAGCACCTGTCCCAGCTCAAGGCCCTGGGCTTCGGCCGTGGCCGGACAGACAAGGGCCAGGCCCAGCAAGGCAGAGGGCAGGGGACGGGGCGAGGGCATCGGGGGGGAACTCCAGGCATGGGCAACGGGCAGAGAGAACTGCGACGTATGAAAGAACGAGGGAAACACATGGCAATTTTGTCTTTTGCCTGGCAGGCGCAGATCGGCAGGAGTCCAGCGTCCATGCCCGTGCGCTATCAAGGCTGTTCGCAATGGATATATCCGCGCATCGGCGTTCGGCTATCGTCACCCTATATGACTCGATCGCGCAGCCGCTGTGCTTTTGCGTTGACGCTATGTCGGCCGCTGCTGCGATTCACCCAGCGCTCTCAACCGCGAGGACATCACGATGAGCACCCACAAAGCTGTCGCTGTTTCGCTGGCCCTGCTCGGCGCAACCTTCCTGGCATCGGCTGCGCTGGCCGAGGGCACAGGGTTGATTGCCGCCACCCCCGCCGAACTGAAATGGACACCCGCGCCCTCGGTAGGGCCCGGGGTGATGATTTCGGTGATCGAAGGCGACCTGAAAAAACCAGAGCCCTTCACGATGCGCCTGATGCTGCCGGCCAACACGAAAATCGGCGTGCATACCCACCCTGTGACCGAACGTGTCACCGTGATCTCGGGCACCTTCTACTTCGCCACCGGCGACAGCTTCGACGCGGCCAAGGCCAAGGCCTATCACCCGGGCGACACCCTGATCATTCCCGTCGGCATGCCGATGTACGCCGCCACGCAAAAACAGGAAACTGTGCTCCAGCTCCACGGCACGGGCCCCTGGGGTATCACCTACCTCAACCCGGCGGACGACCCCAGGAACAGCAAAAAATAGGCAATGGCTGAAGGCTGGATTCGATCTGATATGTGTCAGGCAGGGCCTGACACATATCCCTCTGTTTTGACTATTAACAGGCTATGGATTTTGCACCCTCGATATACTCTTCAACCGAGTTGGTGGCAGAGTGGACTCTTATGCCTTTGAGCTTACCCAGTGGCGGGTTTTCCCAGTGCTCTGATGCGGTGATGGGGTAGACGGGGAGTATGGAAACTCCCTGAGGTGGGTCAGCAACGAAGTCAAAGTCTTGAATCCCGTCTTTCGGGAAGTCGATGTAAAACCGCGGTTGCAATCTTGGGTTGGTCCAGCCCGGAGAGCCCACCAGGCCATGGGCCAATATATGCAGCTGTGGTGGGTTGGACTTGAGCAGTGACAGGTGGATGTCCAAAACTTTCATTATGCTAGCCATCTTCGATCTCCTTTCGATGAGTGCGCCTCTTTTCACCTCGGCGCTCGGGTGTAAAACCCTCTAGCTGAAAGCCTGATACGTTTCAGAATGTCCCTTGGCAGGCAAGAAGTGTCATGTGCACTTCCTGGATGGTTCTCTCCTTGAGTACCGGGAGGAACGAGTAGGCGAACACGCTACTGTTCGAAAAGGAGTACGGCATGGACAGTGAATTCAGGCCCGTTAAAACCGGTTCGGCTGCTGTTGGGTAGACACTAGTAAAGGAGCCTGCCAGCTGCCAGGCCCGATCATCGGATACCGCAGATGGCTGGGCGCCACCCGCGCAAGCGTTTCGCCAGGAGGCAACCGCAGTGCCTGCTAAACCAGGGGAGGCTCGATACGCCGCAATTTTATTGAAAAGAAAACCGACTCTGCTTACCTCTCATCCAGGGCCCGACGTTTCGCGCCCGCCATCATCCTTCGTCAAAGCCCTCGATCAAAGGTACTTCCATGCTGCTTGCCCGCTGGCTGCCAGGTTTGGCCAATCTCCTGCAATACCGCCGCGAATGGTTCAGGTACGACCTGCAGGCCGGTTTGTCGGTGGCCGCCGTGCAGATCCCGATTGCCATTGCTTACGCACAGATCGTCGGGCTGCCGCCCCAGTACGGCTTGTACGCCTGCGTGCTGCCGATGATGGTCTATGCCCTGGTGGGCAGTTCGCGGCAGTTGATGGTCGGGCCGGATGCGGCCACCTGCGCCATGGTCGCCGGGGCGATCGCCCCTCTGGCGCTGGGCGATCCCGAGCGCCTGGCGCAGTTGGCGGTGATTGTCACGGTGCTGGTCGGCCTGATGCTGATCGGCGCCGGCATTGCCCGGGCGGGGTTTATTGCCAGCTTTTTCTCGCGGCCGATCCTGATCGGCTATCTGAACGGCATCGGCCTGAGCCTGCTGGCCGGGCAACTGGGCAAGGTGCTGGGCTACAAGATCGAAGGCGACGGTTTCATTCTCAGCCTGCTGAACATGCTGCAGCGGCTTGGCGAAACCCATTGGCCGACCCTGGCCATCGGGGCGGGCGCCCTGGCGCTGCTGATCTGGCTGCCGCGGCGTTTTGCCAGGTTGCCGGCGGCGCTGGTGACGGTGGCCATCGCTACCTTGTGCGTCGGGGTGCTGCGCCTGGACCGCTACGGGGTCTCCGTACTGGGGCCGATCCCTTCGGGCATGCCGCAGTTGAGCTGGCCGCAGACCAACCAGGCCGAACTGAAAAGCCTGCTGCGCGATGCGCTGGGTATCGCCACGGTGAGTTTTTGCAGCGCGATGCTGACGGCCCGCAGCTTCGCCGCCAGGAACGGCTACACGGTCAACGCCAACCATGAGTTCCTGGCGCTGGGCGTGTCCAATATCGCCGCCGGGGTCTCCAGCGGTTTCGCCATCAGCGGCGCCGATTCGCGCACCGCGGTCAACAGCATGGTGGGGGGCAAGAGCCAGTTGGTGGGGATCATCGCCGCCCTGGTGATTGCCCTGATCCTGCTATTCTTCACCGCGCCCATGGCCTGGATCCCCCAGGCGGCGCTGGGGGCGGTGCTGTTGATGGCGGGCTGGGGGCTGATCGACATCCAGGCGATGCGGGTCATCCGCAAGCTCAGCCGATTCGAGTTCTGGCTCTGTGTGCTGACCACCCTGGGGGTGATTGGCGTGGGGGTGCTACCGGGGATCATCGTCGCGGTGCTGCTGGCGATCCTGCGGTTGCTCAAAAGCATCTATCAGCCCACCGACGCGGTGCTGGGCTGGGTGCGCGGGATCGAAGGCCAGGTCGATATCAGTCAATACCCGCAGGCGCGCACGCTGGCGGGGCTGGTGGTGTATCGCTTCGATGACGCGATCCTGTTTTTCAACGCCGACTACTTCAAGGCGCGCCTGCTCGAGGCGGTCGAACGCGAGCCCGAGCCCCGCGCCGTGCTGCTGGTCGCCGAGGCGGTGACTTCGATCGACGTCAGCGGCATCGTGGCCCTCAGGGAGCTGCGCGACACCCTGCTGGCCCGCGGCATCATCCTGGGCATTGCCCGGCCGCACGGGGCATTCCTGCGGATGCTGGTGCGTTCGGGCCTGGCGCGCGAGCTGGAGCAGCAATTGTTGTTCCCCTCGGTACGCGCCGGCATCCGCGCTTATCGGGTCTGGCGCAATCAGGTGCAGCGTGAGGCGCTGAAAGATGAGCCGCGGTCCGGCACCGCATAACGGGTGTCCACGCCGTCTCATGACTGAATGCGGCCTTGGCCAGCCACCACCAACGCTTGACCCAAGAGGAGGTACGGCATGCAACGATTCACCGGCGGTTGCCTGTGCGGCAAGGTGCGGCTCGTGGCGTCGGGGCCGCCATACCGGGTCGGTTTGTGCCACTGCCTCGACTGCCGCAAGCACCATGGCGCGCTGTTCCATGCCTCGGCGATCTTCCCCGAGGACGCGGTGACCGTCGAGGGCGAAACCCGCGACTACGCCGGGCGGTTTTTCTGCCCGCACTGCGGCTCGTCGGTGTTCGCCCGCAGCGCCGACGAAATCGAAGTGAACCTGGGTGCCCTGGATGCCCCCGACCAACTCAAGCCCACCTATGAAAGCTGGACTATTCGTCGCGAGTCCTGGTTGCCGGCGTTTCCACTCGCCAGGCGCTACGAGCGCGACCGCGATGCCAGCAGTCGCTTCGAGCAATAGCTGTCGCCCCGGCTATGACCAGGGCGTCTCGGGCGCCACCCCGCGCGGGCGTTTCGCCAGGAGCTTGCGGGCGGTGTCGACGAAGGGCGTGACGATCAGGCTGTAGACCGTCAGGTAACGCCGGTGGTCCCGCTCGCCGGTGCCGAAGCGCAGCGGCTCGGGTGTCGAGGAGGTGACGTAGAGCGTGCCGAACATCCAGTCCCAGAGGGACAGGTTGGTGCCGAAGTTGCGGTTGAAGTGGCGGGGCGCGTCGCTGTGATGGATCTGGTGCTGGGCCGGGCTGTTCAACACATGCTCCAGCCGCGGGCCGAACGACAGCCAGACATGGCTGTGCCGCAGGTTGGCCGCCAGGCTGTTGAAGATGAATATCAGGTAGGTCACGCCGAACAGGGTGTAGCGGCCGATCTCGCCGCCGCAGGCATACCAGAAGCAGCCGGCGTAGAGACCCAGGCCGAGGCTGATGCTCAGCTTCTCGACGATCTTTTCCACGAAGTGCACCCGGCTCGCCGTCGCCGGCACCAGCACCGGTGCCGAGTGATGGACCTTGTGGAAGGCCCACAGCCAGCGCGAGTGAAACGCCCGGTGCGCCCAGTAATGGAGGAAGTCCTTGAGCAGGAACACCCCCAGCCCGTAGAGCAGCGCCAGCCCCAGGTTCTGGCCCAGGCGCGGGCGCTCGCCCCAGAGGTTGCTGAAAAAGGCCAGGTAGTCCCCGGAGCGCAGGATGTAAGGGTCGACCAGATGGACGATGGGCAACACCAGCGCGACCTTGAGAATGGCGCGCACGAAGTAGTAGCGGTAATCCAGCAGCGCCGAGGGATGCAGGTGCACCCGGCCGCCGCCGAGGAATTGCCAGAACGACCGGGCGTGGCTCAGGCCGCGGCGCTTTCGGAAACGGAACAGGCCGTAGGCGACGCCGTAGGACACGCACAGGAACAAGACCCCGAGGCGGCCGTTCAGATTGAAAATGCCGAGAAATTGCGCAGTGACAGGGGCGATCACCCACTCGGTCAGGTGCTTGTAGACAAGCGACAGGGCATCCACGAATCGCCAGCCTCTGAGCCAGAAAAAAAGAATGGCATTGTAAATCAGTTCGGTTTGGCCGGGCAGGGTGGTGCGACAAGCAGGCAAGGTGCGCAGCGCGCCATCCGCCTGGAACCGGTTGCGGCTGTTGGCCGAGCATCGACAAAAACTCTCGACGGCATGCCCTGGATTGGGCAGGCTTGTGGGCCCGCACCCGCCCGGTTGGCGGGTGTGGAACTCAAGCCATCAGCCGACGGACTTATCCATGAACCTTGCCACCCTGGTGCTGTTTCTCCCGGCCTGTTTCGCCCTCAACATGGCGCCCGGGCCGAACAACCTGCTGTCGATTCGCAATGCCACTACCTATGGCTTTCGCGTCTCCTGCCTGGCGGGAGTAGGGCGGCTGGCGGCCTTTGCCCTGATGATCGCCCTGGCGGCGACCGGGCTGGCGGTGGTGCTGCAAGCTTCGGAGCTGCTGTTTCACGGGATCAAGATTCTGGGGGCTGGCTACCTGCTGTACCTGGCGTACCAGCTGTGGACGGCGGATACCCAGGTCGAAGCCGAGAACAAGACCGCGCCACTGGGCCTGCTGGCCTTGGCCCGGCAGGAATTCCTGATTGCTATCGGCAATCCGAAAGCCATCCTTATTTTCACCGCCTTCCTGCCGCAGTTCGTCGACCCGCAAGCCCCGGTTCCCGCCCAGTTCCTGGTGCTCGGCGCACTGTTCCTGGCCCTGGAGTGGATCGCCATCAGCGCCTACGCCTACATGGGCCTGCACCTGCGCCGCTGGTTCGCCGAGCCACGGGGCAAGAGAATCTTCAACCGCTGCTGCGCGGCGTTGTTGTCGGCGGCGGCTTCGGTGCTGCTGTTGGCGCGGCGGGCTTAGTTTTGGCCGGCGGGAATAGGGCGGTTTGTAGTCAGGGGCTGATGGGCCAGGTGCAGGAAGGGATGCGCGTCGGCATGAATTTCAATCGGCCGCCTTTCAAGGATAATCTTTCGCCTACCTCTGGCTGAGACTCACCTATGCCTTTCCTCGACAACCTTATTGCCTTCACGTTTGCCGCGACACTGTTGACCCTGACGCCCGGCCTGGACACCGCCCTGGTATTGCGAACGGCCACTGTGGAAGGAAAGCAGCAGGCTTTACGCGCGGCCCTTGGCATCAGTGCGGGCTGCCTGTCGTGGGGCGCCGCCGTGGCTTTTGGACTGGGGGCACTGATTGCCGTGTCAGAGCTGGCGTTCAATGTCTTGAAATACTGCGGTGCGGCCTATCTGGCTTGGCTCGGGCTCAACATGCTGTTGCGGCCCCGCCAATCGTTGTCCCCTGCCGGCGGCACTGACAAGACAACGACGAACTGGTTCTTCAAGGGGATGATGGGCAATGTCCTGAATCCCAAGATCGGTATTTTCTACGTCTCTTTCCTCCCCCAATTCATTCCGCAAGGCCAGCCATTGATTACCTGGACGTTTGGCCTTGTCGGCATTCACGTCGCCATCGGATTGCTCTGGTCGATCATCCTGATTGGCGCGACCCAGCCGCTGGCCAAAATGTTACGCAGCGAGAAGGTGATTACCTGGATGGATCGCGCCACTGGCATGATTTTCGTGCTGTTCGCGGCTCGTCTTGCCTTCAGTAAACGGTAGGTTTTGAGGCCGTTCGGTGGTCATGTCCGTGATGGCGACGAATATCGGCAGCCGAGGCGAGAAGGGCTAGCGAAGCCGCGCTTTTCGGCGTTCGCTTGCCAGTTGCCGTGATTGGCGGCTTCTGGCCGATACCCACCCACACAAGGATATCGAGTGGTTATGTCAACGGACGAACTGGCGATACGCCAGATCTCAGCGCTTTCTCCGCAAGTCCTGGTACTGGAAGCGGAGGCAGTTGCGGACGGTTTCAGGTTTCTTACGCGCTTGGTCGCAGAGTGGGAGAACGGTTCGAATCGGTTCGATCAACCGGGTGAGTGCCTGTTGGGCGCCTTCCGCAGCGGGCAACTGATTGCCATCGGTGGCCTTACTCGTGACCCCTATGCCGGGCCGGATATCGGCAGGCTACGGAGGGTATACGTTGCGCGTGCAGCAAGGGGCCGGAATCTGGGCAAAGCCCTGGTGCAGCGGCTTTTGGAACACGCGGCTCAGCGATTTTGTGTGGTGCGCCTATCCACGGATACACCACAGGGAGCCGCGTTTTACCTGCGCTGCGGGTTCCAGCAGATACAGGATGATTTTGCTACGCACGCGAAGCCATTGGCCGATGCCACGTTACCAGGTCATTGGGGGGCAGATGGGGTGGCGTAGCCGGTCAACGGCGAAGAGAAGGCTTTGCAGCAGGGGACATCAGCGCGATAGGCCCACCGTCGGAACGCACTGACGAACATAGTAATTATCGTATTCAGCGCTTTCGATGAAGTGAAAACCATGGCGGGTATAGAAACGATTCGAAGCGCTGCCTTTGAGGGCACCCACTCTAATAGGGAGCCCAGCCACATCCGCCTCTTTGAAAATCTGGGCGAGAACAGCAGAGCCTATCCCTGATCCCTGCGCGGTCGGTCTCACATACAAGTGGTCGAGCAAGAGTTCAGTGCGCCGGTGCTTGACCACGACAAAACCAACCCTCTCTCCAGATACCTCGATGTAGCGTGTAGTGCGTGCCTCAAACCCGCTAAGAAAGCGTTCGCGTGCGCGCACTGGATCAAATCGCCCAACCCGCTCCAGGCTTTCGCGCATGGCCTCGATTCGAATGGCTACAAGATTGTCCAAGTCGCTTTGTTGAGCCAAGACCAAAATGACCTGGGAATTTTTATCGGCTGTGGCGGGCATCATTTGCGCTCTGACTGTCATTCAGGGAAGCCAGTATAGAGAGAAGGGAAACAAGCGGCCCACCCGCTTTTTCTGTCGAGGCCAACAGGCGAAAGCAGCCACTCAACCGGTAGGTGAAATCAAGCCGGACTTGCAACGCATCGAGTCTCAGGCCCGATCCCGGCCGTCAATGGAACGGAAAGATGTAGTTCATCCAGGCCGACATGCGCAGAAGGATCTTGCGCATGATCGCCACATGGTGGAAGTGCTGGCTGTAGAGCGCCGCCTGGCCATAGGCGCCACCGGGCATGAGTCTGGCGTAGGGCAGGTAGTCCGGGTCGGTGATTTCAATGACCACTGGCACCCGCCCCGGCGGCGGTGAGCCGGTGTAGCTCAGCAGGGTGCCGGACGGCTGGACCTGTCCTTCGCCGATCACCGTGATGACATTCTTCACCCGGCCCTTGAACACCCGGCCGGGTATGCCGTCGAACGCCACTTCCGCCTCGTCCCCCGGGACCAGGCGCAGCAGGCTGTTCTGGCGCATCCAGGCAGAGAAGTAATGGCCCTCGTCGGGAATGAACACCATCGACGGGCGCAGCGGCAGCTTGCTCGCCATCATTCCCGGGCGCAGCGACACATGGGTGACGAAGCCTTTGCTCGGGGCGCGGACCACGGTGCTGTCCAGCTCGAACTGGGCGTTGTCGATCTGAGCCTGCAGGTCGTCGACCCGGGCAATCGCGGCCTCCTGCTCGCGGCGGGTGCCGAAGTTGCGCCTGATCAACTCGTTGATCCGGTACAGGTCGCCCCGCGCCGCTGTCTGCTGGGCCTTGAGCGACTTGAGGCGGTTCTCGAAAGGCTCGGGGTCGATGCGAAACAGCACGTCGCCCGGCTCCAGCGGCGTGTTGCCCTGGACCGGCACCTCGATCACCCGGCCGGTGACGACCGGGATCACGGGCACCGAGACAAAGTAGGAGCGCGCCACTTCCGAATAGGGGTGGTTGTAGTTCATCAGGAAAATCAGCGCGCCGATCAAGACCACGCCGCCCAGCACGGCGGTGGGCACCGTCCATTTGTTCAGCGGGATACGGAAGATCTTGAAGATGGCCACGCAGATGGCGGTGTAGGTCAGGATCAGTAACAGGTCCATGGGTCACAGCTTCCCTTCCGGGCGGGGCCCGGCCTGGGATTGTCCTTCCAGTCGCTCGACCCGCTGTCGCAGCTCGGCCAGTTCTTGGGCCAGATCTCTTTCGGCCTGCATCCGCGCCTTGTCGGTCGCGAAACCCCAGCCCCGGTCCTCGCGGTACAACATGGCCCAGATCCACAGGAACGGCCACAGGGCATGGAGCGTGAACAGACTGACCCAGCCTGCCGCGTGAATGGCGTCCTGATGTGGATGGTTCCGATGGACGGCAATTTCGTAGGGAATGTCGTGCAGGACGATGATTCCGTAGAACAGGGTTATTCCGGCGAAGACAAGCATGCCCAGCGCAATCTGATCGAGCATGATTCGCCTCCCGGAAGCCTTCAGCTCGCACGCAACCGCTTATGAAGCACCTTGGTCAGCCACGGCCATGGGACAGCCCGATGGCGCGGGCCTTACGCAATCCATACTAGTTCAAGTTCGTTCATCTGCCTGGCTGCCCTGCAGGGCGCGCACGGCCCTGGATCTGGAAAGCTGCGCTCGCCCAGGCTGCGGTTTATGATCGCTGCCTGTCGTCCATCACTGCGAGCCCGATCATGCCTTTTGAACTGGACCTTCCCGAAATCCGCGCCGGTATCGTTGAATTCCCTGTCTGGCATGCGCGCGGTGGTACCTCCACCGGTGTGATCCTGGCTCGCGAAACCCTGCCCGAGGACCCGTTGCTGGTCGAAGAGCTGTTGCGCCACCTGATGGGGGTGCCGTTGAGCGGCGAGCTGCCGGGCAATAACCAGATCACCGGCCTGGGCCGTGGCGGGCCCACCAGCAACAAGGTGTTCATCGCCGAGCGCCAGCCTGGCGAGGCGCGGATGGTCAGCACCCTGGCACAGCTGGCGGCGGGTAAAAGCGCGATCGACTGGAGCGTCAACTGCGGCAACATGTCGGCGGCCTTGCCCCTGTATGCCCTGGAGCGTGGCTGGCTGAGCGCGGACGAGGACAGCGCGCAGATCGAGATCTTCAACAGCAATACCCAGACCACCATGCTCGCGCGCCTGGCGTTCCGCGACGGTCGCCTGCTGAGCGATACGCGCATTCCCGGGGTCAATGGCGTGTTCCCCGGGGTCGACCTGTTTCTCAGCGATCCGGTGGGAGCCAAGACCGGCCAGCTGTTTCCCACCGGGCAACGCATCGACCTGCTCAATGGCGTGCGCGCCACCTGCCTCGACGTGGCGGTGCCAATGGTCATCGTCCAGGCCGCGGACCTGGGCAAGACCGGCCTGGAAACCCCGGCACAGCTGGACGCCGATGCCGACTTCAAGGCCCGGTTGATTGGCTTGATGGTCGAGGGCGGCTTGCGCATGCAACTGCGCAACCGCAGTGGCGCCTTGATGAGCGCCGATGAATTGCAACGCAGCGAAACCCTGCCGAAGATCTGCATCGTCAGCCCGGCCCAGGGCGTGGGCGATATCAACACCCGGTATTTCACCCCGCAAAACGCCCATCCTTCATTGGCCGTCTCCGGTGGCTGCTGCCTGGCCGCCGCCTGCCTGGCGCCAGGCACCGTGGCCCATGAACTGCTCAAGGCGCCCAAACCCCTGGGCACCACCACGGCGGAATACCCGGTGTCGATCGAAAACCCGGCGGGGGTGCTGGACACCTTGATCACCGCGCGCGAGGAGGGTGGCTCGATGCGTATCGACGCGGCCGCCTACCGGCGCAGCGCGCAGATCCTGCTCAAGGGCCGGGTGCCGTTGTACAACGCTTCGGCGGCGTTGTTCGAGGCGTTGCAAGGGCGGGGCTGAGTCCCGGACCGGAAAGGTGGCAGCAAATCCGCTCAACCCCGTGAGCGATATTCGCTGGGGGCGACCCCGAACTCGCGGCGAAAGGCCCGGCTGAAGGCGGCTTCGGATTCATAACCCAACTGTTCGGCGATCCGTGAAATGCGCAGGCTGGAGGTCTGCAAGCGCTGACTGGCCAGTTGCATGCGCCAGTGCATCAGGTAACGCATCGGCGATTGGCCCACCAGGCGGGTGAAGCGTTGCGCCAGGTTGGAGCGCGATTGGTTGACCAGGCCGGCCAGGCGCTCGACGCTCCACGCCGCGCCCGGTTCGGCGTGCAGCAGCGCCAGCGCCTGGCCGACCAGCGGGTCGCGCAGGGCGGCGATCCAGCCGCTGATGCCTTGCGGGGCGTGGGCCAGCCAATGGCGCACGGCCCAGATAAACATCAGGTCGATGATCCGCGACAGCATGATGCTGCTGCCGATCGACGGGTTGCGCACTTCCTTCTGCATCGCCGCTACCGTCAGCGACAGCCATTCACGGGAGCCGATCAGGTCGCTCGGGTCCTCGCCCTGGCAGCTGACTTGCAGCACCCCGGGCAAACCCTGGCTCAAGGCCTGGCCGCACCCGCCCTCGAACCGGAAGACTCCGCTGGTGATGCGCGCTGGCAGGTCCGGGCTGGCATCCGCAGCGCTGTGCAGTTGATGAGCCTGGCCGTGGGGCACGAACAGGATGTCCCCGGGCATCAGGCTGGTGGCTTGGTTATTGCCGTCGAGCCTGAGCTGGCAGCCGGCGTCCTGGATCACATGGAAGCAGGCGCCGCCCGCCGCTCGCTGCAGCAGCTGGCCGGGTTGCAGCAGCGTCTCGCCCAGCAGCTCGCCATGCATCCGCGCCAGGCTGAACACTTCGAAAAACACATCGGCGGCCGGGTGCCGGAGGTCGGCTGGCGAGGCGGCTGGGGGCAGGTGTCTCTGCACAGTCTTCGGCTTTTCGGTCATGGTCGGTCGGCACCGTCCCCTTCGATAATGAGCGTGCCCGAGCATAAGCCAGCACGGGGGAGGGCGTCTCCTGCCTGTCACTTGACGAGCGACCTGCTCCGCAATGCCCAGGGCCCGGCAGTACCGCCGCCATCGGCGAGCGGTCTTTATCCAGACAGAGGATTCAAGCTCATGAGTGGTCAGCCTACGATTGTGTTGGTGCACGGTTTTTGGGGCGATGCGGCCCATTGGAGCAAGGTGATCATCGAGCTGGCGCGCAAGGGTTACAGCGCGATCCGCGCGGTGGAAATGCCCTTGACGTCGCTAGCCGATGACGTCGAGCGCACCCGCAAGATGATTGCCCAGGTCGATGGCCCGGTGTTGCTGGTGGGGCATTCCTACGGCGGCGCGGTGATTACCGAAGTGGGTGACCAGCCCAACGTGGTCGGGCTGGTGTATATCGCCGCCTTCGCCCCGGATGCCGGGGAAAGCCCGGGCTCGATCACCCAGCAGCACCTGCCCGCGGCGGCGGCCAACCTCGAGCCCGACAGCGATGGCTATCTGTGGCTCAAGCCAGCGGCCTTCCATGAGAGCTTCTGCCAGGACCTGGGCGCCGACGAAGCGCTGGTCATGGCGGTGACCCAGAAGGCGCCGCTGGCCAGCACCTTCGGCGATACCATCAGTGCGCCGGCCTGGAAGAAAAAAACCTCCTGGTACCAGATCTCCAGCGACGACCGCATGATCCATCCGCGCAACCAGCAAATGATGGCGGCCCGGCTCAACCCACAAAAGACCCTCACCCTGGCCAGTTCCCATGCCTCGCTGGCCTCGCGGGCGGCGCAGGTCGCGGCCTTTATCCACGAGGCCGCCAGCGCCACCGTCAAGGGCTGACCAGGCCGCGCCTCAGGCCCCGCTCAAGAGCGGGGCCTGTTCGGCTCACAGATCCAGGTCGACCCACACCGCCGC
Organism: Pseudomonas sp. GW821-FHT09E12; assembly: GCF_059416085.1. Taxonomy (NCBI): domain Bacteria; kingdom Pseudomonadati; phylum Pseudomonadota; class Gammaproteobacteria; order Pseudomonadales; family Pseudomonadaceae; genus Pseudomonas; species Pseudomonas sp. GW821-FHT09E12. Next base: position 575,589 of record NZ_JBWKOM010000002.1, read on the forward strand.
GTGATCCGAGCCGGCGTTTTCCTTCTTGTCCAGCTGCGGGTAGACCTCCCAGCGCTTGGGCTGGCTGCCCGGCCACATGCCCTTGCGCCATACGCCGCCGGCGGTGACGGTGGCGAACAGCGCGGGGGAGAGCAGCAGGTAGTCGATCTTGTTCGCCGCCTTGCAGGTGTCGAAGGTGCCGGGGTAACCGCCGTCGTCGAAGGCCGGATGGACGAAGGCATCCTTCAGGTCGGTGCCCTTGAGCAAGGGCTCCAGTGGCGCGCTGTCCGGGGTGTCGTTGAAGTCGCCGACCACCGCGATATAGGCCTCGCCCTGGGCCACCAGCTCTTGGTAGATGAGCTTGATCCGCTCGGCCTGGGCCAGGCGTTTTTTCGCCGAGGCCGCAAGGCCGCCGAAGCCTTTGCTCTTGAGGTGGTTGACCAGCACGATCAGCTGCTTGTCCTTTTGTTTTCCAGAAGGCAGTGGGATATGGAACTGCGCGCAATCGCGGGAAAAGATCAGCTCGCCGTTGGCCGCGGTGTCGTCGACATGGCTGCGCAGCTGGCCGATGGGGTAGCCTGCGGCGGTCATCAGGCCGACATCGATGCCCCGCGTATCGTTGCCGTCGATCAGCATCACATGCCGGTACAGCGGGCCGCCCAGGGCGCCGATGATTTCCGTGTTGAAGTCGCGCAGGGCCGGGCGGCTTTCCGCCTCGACCACCGCCAGCACATCGGCTTGCAGGTCGATCATCACCCGCGCGGTATTGCGCATGGCTTCCAGGTCCACCGGGGCCTCGATCAGCTCCAGCGAACCGACCCACTCGGTGCGGCCGTTGGCGACAATCTCCAGGCCGCCGGCCTTGGGCCGCTTGACCAGGCTGCCGCGGTTTTGCCGCAGGATCACAAACGGGCCCTGGTCCGACTTGCTCAGGCCCAGCTCGGTCAGCAGCTTGACCATCTGCGCCTTGTCCTGGTCGGTGTAGATGGGCTCGCCCAGCAACTGGTTGAGCTTGGCGAAACGCTCCAGCACCGGCTTGCCTTCGGCCCAGCCTTCCAGGTTCATGGCCTTGGCGCGGTTGAACAGGTTTTCAACGTTGTAGGACGCAAGTCTCATCGGGCTCTTCCTTTGCGAGGGGCGGACGTCAATGGGCATTACAACCGATAAAAATGACCGAATGCCGACAGGCCGGGTTTGGGCACCGAGGGGTAAGTGGTGCCGGGCGGCCCCGGCTATTACGGCCGCTTCGGCTTCAGGGCCTGGGACGGGTTGTTGCTGCTAGGTGTGCCGGCCGAATATTTTCAGGCATTGCCCTTTGACGGAAGCAGCCCTTGGGGCGAAGTCCGTTTCCATGCCGGGTTTGGCGCCAAAGGGTAAAGGCTGGGGCCTAGAAGGTCGGCGGGGTAATCACCCAGATCACCAGCGCGTCGACCTCGCCGGGATTGCCATAACGGTGGGGTTCCTGGCTGGAGAAGCTGAAGCTGTCGCCTTCGTTGAGCTGGAAGTAGCGCTCGCCGACCCACAGCTCGAAGCTCCCGGACAGCAGATAACCGGCTTCTTCCCCCTCATGGCTGTAGCTTTGCTGGCTGTAGGTGCCGGGCGGAAAGCGCGAGTGGAGGATTTCCAGCTGGCGGTTGGGCTGTGGGCTCAGCAACTGGTCGACGATGCCGTCTTCGTAATGCACGCTCAGGCGGCTGTTCTTGCGTACGACGTAGCCGCTGTCTTCAGGCGCGGTGCTGGCTTCGCTGGCGAAGAACCACTGGATGGTCACGCCCAGGCTGCGGGCGATATTGAACAGCGCGGGAATGGACGGGTAGGCCAGGTTGCGTTCCAGCTGGCTGATATAGCCGGCCGTCAGTTCGCTCATCCGGGCCAGGGTGGCCAGGGTCATGCCGCGGCGCTTGCGCAGGCCGCGAATCCGCGTGCCGAGAAAGTGTGGCGCTGCCGCACCGCTCGCTGGCGTGGGCGCGCTGCTGGCAGGCGGCGTCGTGCTGCTGTTGCTCATGGCGTGTTCCGAACCGGGAAGGGTGGGCGCGTCGCTGCGCCCGCCTGAAGGCCTCGGAGTATAAACAGGCTCAAAGCTGCCAGGCGACTTTCAATCCTTCATAAATCGCTTCCTCGGCGGTGCGCGGCGCCAGGCAGTCGCCGATGCGCTGGAATTCCACCAGCCCTTGCAGCTCGGTGGCCAGGCTGTCCAGCGGCTGATGGCCCTGGCAGAGCACCAGGGTATCGACGTTCTCCAGCAACATCGGTTCGCCGCTGGCGGTGTGTTGCAGGTAGACGGTGTTGTCGTCGCAACCGTAGAGCCGGGCATAGGGCGTGATGGCGATGCCCAGTCGATGCAGTTCCCCCGCCAGTTGATCGCGCACGTAGAGCGGCAGGTTTTCCCCGCAGTGGGTGCCGTTGACCGCCAACTGCACCTGATGCCCGGCGCGCGTCAGGCGTTCGGCGATGCCGGGGCCGATCCAGTCGCAGCGCCAGTCGACCACCACCACCGAGCGCCCGAGCGGCACCTCATCGCGCAGCACCTGCCAGGCGTCCACCACCTGTAATTCACCGCCGCGCTCGAAGGCCGGCCAATAAGGCTCGGCCCCGGTGGCGATGATCACCACGTCCGGCCGTTCGCGCTCCACCAGGGCGCGGTCGACGCGGGTGTTGCGCACCACGCGCACGCCAGCCAGTTCCATCTCCCGCTGCAGGTTGGTGCTGGCGCCGCCGAACTCGCTGCGGCGCGGCAGCAGTTGCGCCAGCAGCACCTGGCCGCCCAATTGTGCGCTGGCCTCATACAGGGTCACCTCATGCCCACGCTGCGCGGCCACCGCCGCGGCTTTCATCCCGGCCGGGCCGCCGCCGGCGATCATCACCCGGCGCGGCCTGACGGTGGGCTGCATGGCGCCGAACAGCAGTTCGCGCCCGGTTTCCGGGTGCTGGATACAGGAGATCGGCAGCCCCTTGTGAAAGTGCCCGATGCACGCCTGGTTGCAGGCAATGCAGGCGCGCACGTCTTCGGCGCGCCCGGCCTCGCTCTTGTTCGGCATCTGCGGATCGCAGATCAGTGCGCGGGTCATGCCGCAGACATCCGCCTGGCCACGGGCGAGGATCAGTTCGGCTTCCTGGGGCTGGTTGATGCGTCCGGTGACGAACAACGGAATCTTCAGGCTGGCCTTGAAGGTCCCGGCTTCCCGGGCCAGGTAGGCCGCCTCGATGGCCATCGGCGGCACGATGTGCACGGCGCCGCCGAGGGACGCCGAGGTGCCCGCGACGATATGCACGTAGTCCAGTTGCGCTTGCATGGCTTGTACGGCCGCCAGGGACTCGTCCTCGGTCAGGCCCTCGGGGTCGCGCTCGTCGGCGCTGATGCGCAGGCCGATGATGAACTGTTCGTCGGTACTGGCCCGCACCGCCGCGATGACCTCGCGCAGAAAGCGCAGGCGCTGCTGCAGGTCACCGTTGTACCCGTCGCTGCGCCGGTTGACCCGCGGGTTGAGGAATTGCGCCGGCAAGTAACCGTGGCTGGCGACGATTTCCACGCCATCCAGCCCGGCCTGGTGCAGGCGGCGCGCAGCCGCGGCGTAACCGCCGACTATCTCGTCGATCATGCCCTGGTCCAGGGCTCGGGGCATGACTCTGAAGCGTTCGTTGGGCACCGCCGAAGGGGCATAGGCGACCGCCAGCAGGCCGTCGCTGGACTCCATGATTTCCCGCCCGGGGTGAAAGATCTGTGACAGCACCAGAGTGCCGTGGGCGTGACAGGTCTGTGCGAGCTGCCGATAGCCGTCGATGCAGGCGTCGTCGGTGGCCATCAGCACATGGGAGGTGTAGCGCGCACTGTCGTGGACCCCGGCCACCTGCAGCACGATCAGCCCGACGCCGCCTTCGGCCCGTGCCCGGTGATAGGCGATCAGCTGTTCATTGACAAGGTTGTCGGTGGGCATCGAGGTGTCGTGACCACTGGACATGATGCGGTTCTTCAGACGCTTGCCACGTAGCTGCAATGGCTCGAAAAGATGGGCGAAAGCAGGGCTTGAGATCGACATGCAGGTGCTCCAGCGGGCCGCGGCCAAGAGGTTCGGCGTTATTGTTTTGCCCTATAGAAATTTACCCTTAGTAAAAAATCAACTTGTTTTTTTACTTGGCGTTGCAGTAGCTTCGACCTGCGCCCACCCCTGGGGCGAACCTCACAACAATAAAAATGGGCTGCGTCGGCACCTTGCTCACGTGGTACCTGCACGAGGAACCCGCGATGAAATCCAATACGCTCAAGCACGTTTTCTCCCCTTTGTTGCTGTCCCTGGTTGCAGGCCTGGATTGCGCCCAGGCGGCGCCGGAAATGGTGGTGGTCGGTTACGGCGGCGCCGGGCAAAAGGCCCAGGACGTGGCGTTCTTCCAGCCGTTCAGCGCCATTGACCAGAGCCGGTTGATCCAGAGCGAGTACAACGGCGAGATGGCCCGGATCAAGGTCATGGTCGACACCGGCAATGTCGATTGGGACCTGGTGCAGATCGAAGGTCCGGACCTGATGCGCGGTTGTGAGGAGGGTATGTACGAGCCATTGGACTGGAAGGTCCTGGGGCGCGCCGACCAGCTGATTGCCGACGCGGCGCAAGCCTGTGGTTCGGCGGCCCTGGTATGGAGCGTGGCCATCGCCTATGACACGGACAAACTGGCCAAGGGGCCAGCGTCGTGGGCGGACTTCTGGGACGTGGCGAAGTTTCCCGGCAAGCGCGGCCTGCGCAAGCGCGCGGTGTACAACCTGGAGTTCGCGCTGCTGGCGGACGGGGTGAAAGTCGAGGAGGTATATGCGCAACTGAATACCCCGCAGGGTGTCGATCGCGCCTTCGCCAAGCTCGACCAGCTCAAGCCCCATATCCAGTGGTGGGAGGCCGGGGCGCAGCCGGCCCAGTGGCTGGCGGCCGGCGATGTGGTGATGACCTCGACCTACAGCGGCCGCGTCGCGCAGGCGGCCCAGGCCGGCAGCCATCTGGGGCTGGTCTGGCCCGGCAGCCTGTACGGCATGGATTACTGGGCGATCATCAAGGGCTCCAGGCATATCGACCAGGCCAAGCGGTTCATCGCCTTTGCCAACCGGCCCGAGGCCCAGCTCAAGTATGTCGAGCAGATTCCCTATGGGCCGACCAACACCGAGGCCGCCGCCCGGCTCGCTCCCGACCTGTCGCGATGGGTGCCCACCGCCCCGCAGAACCTCAAGGGCGCGCTGGCGATGGACGTGGGGTTCTGGGTCGATCATGGCGAGGAACTCGAAGAGCGTTTCAACGCCTGGGCCAGCAAGTAAACACCCGGGGCCCATCGTGGCCAGCGCTGGAGGCGGCGAAGGTTCTTGCTGTACAGTCGTTCAGCGCCGCCCCCATCGATTGCCCAAAGGAGATTGCCGCCGATGACTCAGGAAGCCCGTTTTTCCCGGATGGAGCCGGAACTGCGCAAGGCCAATCTGATCGAAGCCACCCTGGTCTGCCTCAAGCGCCATGGTTTCCAGGGCGCTTCGATACGGCGGATCTGCGCCGAGGCCGGGGTGTCGGTAGGGCTGATCAGCCATCATTATTCGGGCAAGGACGAACTGGTGGCCGAGGCCTATCTGGCGGTGACCGGACGGGTCATGAACCTGTTGCGCGAGGCCATGGCCGAGGCCGCGCCGAGTGCCCGGGAGCGCTTGTCGGCGTTCTTTCGCGCCTCGTTCTCGGCCGAATTGCTCGACCCGCAGTTGCTCGACGCCTGGCTGGCGTTCTGGGGCGCGGTGAAGACCGCCGAGGCGATCAACCAGGCCCACGAACACTCCTATGGCGAATACCGCAACGAGCTGAGCGGGGTGCTCGGCGATCTGGCCGCGGAGGAGGGCTGGGAAGACTTCGATGCGGATCTCGCCGCGATCAGCCTCAGTGCCTTGCTCGATGGGCTCTGGCTGGAGTCGGGGCTCAATCCCGGGACGTTCACCCCGAACCAGGGCATGCAGATCTGCGAAGCCTGGGTCGACGGTTTGCAGGCCGGTGCCCGGCGGCGTTTCCGGCGATAGACGGAGGGCTGTTGATCGATCGTTCAGCAGTGGCTAACCTCTGGGCGCTGATGCGGTAAAACTCTAATAAGAAACGCGCCTTCGGGCAGGTCCAGGACAACAAGCGATGACTCCTCGGGTACTGATCGTCGACGACGATCCGCTGATTCGCGAACTGCTGCATGCCTATCTCTCCCAGGAAGGTTACGAGGTGCACTGCGCCGAGACGGCGGAGCTGGCCGAAACCTTCCTGGCTTCCCACGTGGTCGATCTGGTGATGCTGGATATCCGCCTGCCGGGCAAGGACGGCCTGACCCTGACCCGGGAGCTGCGGGTGCGTTCGGAGGTGGGGATCATCCTGATCACCGGGCGCAACGACGAGATCGACCGCATCGTGGGCCTGGAATGCGGTGCCGATGACTACGTGATCAAACCCCTCAACCCGCGCGAGCTGGTGTCCCGGGCGAAAAACCTGGTGCGTCGGGTGCGCCATGCCCAGGCTTGCAAGCCCGAGCCGGCGATCGCGCGCCCGGTCAAACAGTTCGCCGCCTGGGCCCTGGACACCGATCGCCGGCGCCTGATCGACCAGGCCGGCGGCGAAACCCTGCTGACCCAGGGCGAATATCAGCTGCTCAGTGTGTTCCTGCGCAACAGCGGGCATACCCTGAGCCGCGACCAGCTGATGGACCAGATCCGCAACCGCGAGTGGGTGCCCAACGACCGTTCCATCGATGTGCTGGTCGGCCGCCTGCGCCGCAAGCTGCATGACGATCCGGCCGAGCCGCAACTGATCATCACCATCCATGGCGCCGGGTATCTGTTCACGGCCAGCGTGGCGGCATGAATACCCTGGGGCGATGGCTGGCGCTGCTGATGCTGCTGGCGCCGCTCGGCACCCTGGCCGCCGAGCGCATCCGCTACTGCGACTACCCGGTGTATCCGCCGGTGTCCTGGAGCGACGGCCGGCAGGTGCGCGGCCTGGCGCCCAACGTGGTCAAGCAGCTGTTCGGGCAACTGGGCTACGAGGTCGAGATCGTGGTGCTCGGCAACTGGCAGCGCTGCCTGCTGGACGCCGCCGCAGGGCAGGTCGACGTGATCCTGGCCTACAGCACCGTGCAACGCGAGCAGAGCATGCGTTTTTCCAGCGTGCCGGTGCTGCGCGAAGAGGTCGCGGTGTTCGTCAATCGCCGCCATCCGGTGCGCTTCGAACGCCTCGAAGACCTGGCCGGTTACCGCGGCGGCTTGCTGTTCGGCGAAAGCTACGGCCTGGAGTTCGACCGCTTTGTCGCCCGGCACCGCAATATCGAATGGGTGTCCGACAGCCAGCAGAATTTTGGCAAGCTGATTCGCGGCCGTATCGACTTCATCACCCAGGAACGGCGCACCGGGCAGTTGTTCGTCGAGCGCCTGCCGGGGGCCGAAGACATCGTCGCCTTGCCCGCGGCCCTGAGCGTCGACTACCTGCGGATCGCGGTGTCGCGGCGCTCCCCGCTGGCCCGGCGCATGGCGGAAATCGATGCGCAACTGCAGCGCATGGTCGATGCCGGCGAGATCGAACGCTGGCTGAATGAAAGCGAGGCCACTTACCGCGACATGCTCAAGCTACCGGCGGATGCCCGATGATCAGCGCCCGGCCCGGCGGCCTGCTGCGACGCCTGCTGCTATTCATCCTGCTGTTCAGCCTGTGTTTCACCGTGCTCGCCAGCACCGTGCAGCTGTATTTCGAGTACCGCCGGGAAATGCGCGACATCGATTCGCGCATGGCGCTGATCCGCGCCGGTTACCTGGCCAGCCTGGAGCGCAGCCTGTGGGACTTGAACCAGGAGCAACTGAATGTGCAGCTGCGCGGCCTGGTGGACTTCTCCGACGTGGCCCGGGTGCACCTGCGCAGCCCGGACTTCGACCTCGTGCAGGGCAACCCCGAGCCGCGCGGGCCGCTGCGCATCGAGCGTTTCGAGCTGGATTACCAGCCCCCGAGCGGTGGCTCGCGGCACCTGGGCCAGCTGGAAGTCAGCACCGACCTGGGCGCCGTGCATCGGCGCCTGTACGCCACCGGGCTGACCAGCCTGCTGTGGATGAGCGTGTTTCTCTGCGGCCTGGCGGTGGCGTTGTCGGGGCTGTTCTACCGACTGGTGACCCGTCACCTGCAAGTGATGGCCGGATTCGCCCGGCGCGTCGCTGACGGCGATTGGCATGAGCCGCTGCGCCTGGACAAGAGCCGCCGCGGCGGCGAAGACGAAATCGATACCGTGGCCCACGCCCTGGATGACATGCGCCGGGCGATCCTCAGCGATATCGACCGCCGTGAAGTCGATCGCCTGGCCTTGCAGGACAAGCGCGACGAGCTGCAGAAAATGGTCGAGCGGCGCACCGCCAGCCTGATGCGCGCCAAGGACGAGGCCGAAGCGGCCAACCTCGCCAAGTCGCGGTTTCTCGCCACCATGAGCCACGAGTTGCGCACGCCGCTCAACGGCATCCTCGGCATGGCCGAACTGCTGCGCGGCGCGCCCCTCGACGAGCGCGACGGCAAACGCCTGGAAGCCCTGTACAAAGCCGGGGAAGGCCTGCTGACGATCCTCAACGAGGTGCTGTATTTCGCCCGGCTGGAGGAGGGCGAAAGCCATCCGGAACCGGTGGACTTCTCGGTGCGGCAACTGATCGACGAAGTGCTGACGCTGCTGGAGCCGCGGGCACAGGGCAACGGTACCCGCCTGCACAGCCGGATCGATGGGCAACTGGCCGAGCGCCTGCACGGCGCCGAGCAGTTCTTGCGCCAGGTGTTGAGCAACCTGCTGGCCAACGCGATCAAGTTCACCACGGCCGGGCAGATCGTCGTGGCGGTCGAGGTGGTGCCGCAGGCGGCGCAGCAGGGCGGCCAGCGTCTGCGCCTGAGCGTCAGCGACAATGGCATCGGCATTGCCCCGGCGATGCAGGAGAAGATTTTCGAGCGTTTCACCCAGGCCAGCGAAGAGGTCGCGCAGCGTTATGGCGGCACCGGCCTGGGCCTGGCGATCAGCAAGCATCTGGTGGAGTTGCTCGGCGGCCGCATTGGCGTCGACAGCGAAGTGGGGCGGGGCAGTCGCTTCTGGTTCGAGCTGGAGTTGCAGGCCGCCGTTGGCGGCAGCGAAGTCGCGACGGCCAGCACGCCGGTCCAGGCGCTGGAGATTCTGGTGGTCGAGGATGTGGCGCTGAACCGCGAGGTGGTCAGCGGCCTGCTGGAGAGCGATGGGCACCGGGTCTGGCTCGCCGAAGAGGCCAGCCAGGCCCTGGCGCTCTGCCGGCAGCGGCGTTTCGACCTGATGCTGCTGGACGTGCACCTGCCAGGCATCAGCGGCGTCGAACTGTGCAAACGCATTCGTGGCACGCCGGGGGCCAATCGCGACTGTCGGATCTTCGCCCTGACTGCCAGCGTCCAGCCGGCCCTGGTGCGCAGCTACCTGGAGGCCGGCATGCAAGGCATTCTGGCCAAGCCGCTGAAACTGCACAGCCTGCGCCAGGCACTGGCGGGCCAGGCGCCGCTGGCTGCCGCGGCACAGGCCGATGAAGAACTGGACGGGGCGTTGCTGGAAACCCATCGTGCCTTGCTGGGCACCGAGAAACTCAAGGGCCTGCTGATGGTACTGCGCGATTCGTTGGCCCAGCACCGGGTGACGCTCACGGACGCCATCGCGGCCGACGACTGCACCGAGATCGCCCATCTGGCCCACCGTCTGGCCGGGAGCAGCGACTCTATGGGCCTGAGCGCCCTGGCCAGGGTCATGCGGGCGCTGGAGGCGGCGGCGCTGGGCAACGATCAGCAGGCGGTGCAGCGCCTGGCCCCGCAGGTGAACGCGCAATTGCAACGCTCCCTGCAGACCCTGGATGCGCTGCTGGAGAGCTGACGTACAAAATCCTTACGACTTTTTACATCTTTGATCTTCAGGTTCAACGCGAACTTACATGGCTTTCCAATAATCGCTTGAACCGCGCCGGGCGCGGTCCTCGAAGCTTATTGGAGATAATAATAATGAACTGCCGTAAAGCTGATCCTTCCCCGCGCCATGACGTCCTGTCAGCCGCCGCGCCCCTCACCGACTGCTGAGGTGCCGACATGAGCGAATCTATCGAACGCAAAGGCATCCACCTGACCCGGGCCTTGAAGAGCCGGCACATTTTCATGTTGTCGCTGGGCGGGGTGATCGGCACCGGGCTGTTCATGGGCTCCGGCGTGATCATCAACCAGGGCGGCCCGGTCGGGGCCATCCTGGCGTACCTGGTGGCCGGTTTCCTGATGTACCTGGTGATGGTCTGCCTGGGCGAGCTGTCGGTGCAGATGCCGGTATCCGGCTCGTTCCAGACCCACGCCACGAAGTTCATCGGTCCGGCCACCGGCTTCATGATCGGCTGGGTGTACTGGATGAGCTGGGCCACCACCGTGGGCCTGGAATTCACCGCCGCCGGGATGCTGATGGAGCGCTGGTTCCCCGGCGTGCCGATCTGGTACTGGTCGGGGCTGTTCGTGGCGGTGCTGTTCGGCATCAACGCCCTGGCCACCCGCGCTTTCGGTGAGGCGGAATACTGGTTCTCCGGGATCAAGGTGGCGGCGATCCTGGGCTTTATCGTGGTCGGTGTGCTGGTGATCTTCGGCGCGATCCCGCTGGCCAGCGGCGCACCGGCGCCGATGATGAGCAACCTGATCGGCGACACCCTGTTTCCCAACGGCCTCTCGGCGGTGTTCGCGGTGATGATGACCGTGGTCTACGCCTTCCAGGGCTGCGAGATCATGGGCGTGGCGGCGGGGGAAACCGACCAGCCGGAGAAGAGCATCCCGCGGGCGGTGCGCAACGTGGTGTTCCGCGTGCTGATCTTCTACGTGCTGGCGATCGTGGTGCTGTCGGCCATCGTGCCCTGGCAGCAGGCGGGGCTGATGGAAAGTCCGTTCGTCCAGGTGTTCGACATGGTCGGTATTCCTTATGCCGCCGACCTGATGAACTTCGTGATCCTCACCGCGATCCTCTCGGTCGGCAACTCGGGCCTCTACGCCTCGACCCGGATCCTGTGGGCCATGTCGAAAACCGGCATGGCCCCCAAAAGCCTGTCGCCGCTGAGCAAGCGCGGCGTGCCGCTGCGGGCGCTGAGCATCACCCTGGGTTTTGCCCTGATCTCGCTGATGACCAGCTTTATTGCTGCCGACACGCTGTTCATGGTGCTGATGGCCGTGAGCGGCATGTCCGGCACCGTGACCTGGATCGTCATCGCCCTGGCCCAGTACAAGTTCCGCCGCGCCTACCTGCGCGACGGCGGCCAGCTCAGTGATCTGAAGTACCGGGCGCCGTGGTTCCCGCTCCTGCCGCTACTGTGCATCGGCCTGTGCTGCTCGCTGTTCGTGTTCCTGGCCATGGACGCGACCCAGCGGCCTTCGCTGTACTGGGGCTTCGGCTTTATCGCACTGTGCTACGGCGCCTACTACCTGGTGCAGCGCAAGCGCCAGCCGGTGCTGGCGCCAACCGTGTCGGTGTAGGTCCGGCCGCTGTAACAAAAAACGCGACAGGCGACTGTCGCGTTTTCGTTTGTGCCAACCGAATCCTGTAGCCGCAGCCGCAGGCTGCGATCGGGGCACAGCCCCGTAAACCGGACGACGCGGTGTGACTGACTCTCGGCGGTGTCTGGGCTGGCGACCGCTACGCAGTCGATCGCAGCCTCGCTTTGGCTCGGCAGCGGCTACAAAGGCCGCTCCCCTGTAGCCAGTTGTTCAAAGTTGTAACACCACGCCGGCCGCGCACCGCGGAACAGAAAAATAACTCAATGAAAACAAGCAAATAGCGCCTGTTTACCGCTGTTACAAGGCCCCGGACCGCGGATTGTCGCCTTGCTGAACACTCGTTTAGTATCGTCGGCAAGTCGTCCCCACCTCACGCCAAACACAATAATTCGAGGACTCACATGACTACTCTGTCGTCGCTGCTCTGTCAGGTCGAAGCAGGCGTTGCCTGGATCACCCTCAACCGCCCCGACCAACGTAATGCGCTGGACATTCCCACGCTGCACAAACTCCACGGCCTGCTGGATGACTGCAACGCCGATCCCGCGGTCCGCGTGCTGGTGCTGACCGGTAGCGGCCGCAGCTTTTGCGCGGGCGCCGACCTTACCGAGTGGGCCGAAGCCGAGGCCCGTGGGGCGCTGGAAAGTTATGGCTGGACCGAAACCGCCCACGCGCTGATGGGCCGCCTGTACAGCCTGGATAAACCGACCATCGCCGCGATCAACGGCACCGCGGTCGGCGCCGGAATGGACCTGAGCCTGTGTTGCGACCTGCGCATCGCTGCCCGATCGGCGCGGTTCAAGGCGGGCTACACCAGCATGGCGTACTCGCCGGACGCTGGCGCCAGTTGGCACCTGCCGCGGCTGATCGGCAGCGAACAGGCCAAGCGCCTGTTGTTTCTCGATGAGCCCTGGGGAGCCGAGCGTGCCCTGGCGGCCGGGCTGGTCGGCGAGGTGTGCGCCGACGAACAGCTGTTGAGTGTGGCCGGGGCGCTGGCCGCACGCCTGGCCAGCGGGCCGACCTTTGCCTTTGCCCAGACCAAGCAGCTGTTGCGCGAAGGCGCCGGGCGCAGCCTGCCCGAGCAACTGCGGGCCGAGCTGGCCGCCGGCCTGCTGTGCGGGCGCAGCGCGGATGGCGCCGAGGCCTTGCGCGCGGCTACGGAAAAACGCGCGCCGAACTTTATCGGGCGCTAGGCCCGACCCTGTAGGAGCAGCCGGTCGACGCTCGATTGCTCGCGATGTGGGCGCCGCGCTGTGTCAGGCATGACGCCATCGCGAGCAAGCTCGCTCCTAAAGGTCCCTCAATAAAAACGCACAACAGGTAGCGCCATGAATTTCCAACTGAGCCAAGAACAAGAAATGTTGGTGGATGCGGTTCGCAGCTTCGTCGCCAAGGAACTGCTGCCCCATGAGGAGGCGGTGGACCGCGCCGACGAAGTTCCTGCGGAACTGGCCGCGCAGATTCGCGGCAAGGCCATCGCCGCCGGTTTCTATGCCTTCAACATGCCCGAGGAAGTCGGCGGCGGTGGCCTGGACTATCTGTCCCAGGCGCTGATCGAGCGCGAGCTGTCCAAGTGTTCCTGGGCCCTGCATGTGTTTGTCGCACGGCCGTCGAAGATTCTCATGGCCTGCACCGGCCAGCAGATCGACGACTACCTGCTGCCCTGCATCCAGGGCGAGAAGATCGATTGCTTTGCCCTCACCGAACCGGGCGCCGGTTCCGACGCCAACGCGATCAAGACCCGTGCGGTTCGCGACGGCGATGACTTCATCCTCAATGGCAGCAAGCATTTCATCAGCCACGCCGGGCACGCCGATTTCGCGATTGTCTTTGCCGTGACCGACACCTACGAGCACAACGGTCGCAAGCGCAACGCCGTGACCTCGTTCCTGGTGGACCGCGGCACGCCGGGCCTGACCATTCGCCGCGGGCCCAAATGCGTGAGCAACCGCGGTTACCACACCTTCGAGATGTTCTTCGACGACTGTCGCGTGCCGGCGTCCAAGGTGCTGGGCGAAGTCGGCAAGGGCTGGGAGGTGGCCAATGCCTGGCTCACCGCCGGCCGCGTGATGGTCGCGGCCAACTGTGTCGGCCAGGCCCAGCGCGCGCTGGATGCATCGCTGCAATGGGCGGCGGATCGCCAACAGTTCGGCCAGCCGATCGGCAGCTACCAGGGGGTCTCGTTCAAGCTGGCCGACATGGCCACGCAGATCCGCGCGGCCGAGCTGTTGACCCTGCACACCGCCTGGAAGATGGACCAGGGCAGCATGACCGACGGCGAGGCCGGCATGGCCAAGCTGTTCGCCAGTGAGGTGCTCGGGCGCGTGGCCGACGAAGCGGTGCAGATTTTCGGCGGCATGGGCCTGATGGACGAAGGGCCGGTGGAGCGCATCTGGCGCAACGCGCGGATCGAGCGGATCTGGGAGGGCACCTCGGAGATCCAGCGCCACATCATTTCCCGCGAACTGCTGCGTCCGCTGTTGCGCTGAGCCGCCTGGAGAATGCCCATGTCCCAGATTCTTCGCGACAACCTCAAACGACTGCTCGCACCGCGCCACCTGGCCTTTGTCGGGGGGCGCAGCATGGCCCGGGCGCTGCGGCGCTGCGCCGAAGGCGGTTTCCAGGGCCCGATGTGGCTGGTCAACCCGCAGCATGCCAGCCTCGAAGGCGTGCCCTGCGTACCCAGCGTGGCCGAGCTGCCCTGTGGTCCGGATGCGGTATTCGTCGCCACCAACCGAGAGCTGACCCTGACCTGCGTCGCCGAGCTGGCGGCCAAGGGCGCGGGCGGGGCGATCTGCTATGCCTCGGGCTTTGCCGAGACCGGCGCCGCGGGCCAGGCCCTGCAACGGCAGCTGCTCGAAGCCGCCGGCAACATGGCCCTGCTGGGCCCCAACTGTTATGGCTTGCTCGACTATCTGCACAATGCGGCGCTGTGGCCGGTGGCCCACGGCGGCCAGCCGGTGGAGAAGGGCGTGGCGGTGCTGACCCAGAGCGGCAACTTTGCCTACAACCTGTCGATGAGCGACCGCTCGTTGCCGGTGGCGTACATGGCCTCGGTGGGTAACCAGGCGCAGCTGGGCATCGCCGAACTGATGGATGTGCTGCTCGACGAGCCGCGGGTGACTGCCATCGGCCTGCACCTGGAAGGTTTGAAAAATGTGCCCGGCTTTGCCAGGGCGGCATACAAGGCGCTGGAGAAGGGTATTCCGATCGTCGCGCTGAAAACCGGGGTGTCGCAGATCGGTGCCGAACTGGCCTTGAGTCACACCAGTTCGCTGTCCGGTTCCGATGCGCTGTACGACAGCCTGTTCGCCCGCCTCGGGGTGATCCGCGTCAGTGGCCCGGTGAGTTTCGTCGAGACGCTCAAGGCCGCCGCCTGCGGCGCGCTGCCGGCGGGCGACAGCCTGGTCGCGCTGGCCTGTTCCGGTGGCGATGCCGGGTTGATCGCCGACTATGCCGAACGCAACGAGCTGAGTCTGGTCAAGTTCGACCCCAGCCAGCGCGCCGAACTGGCCCAGGTGTTGCCGGCTTACGCCAACCTGGTCAACCCGCTGGATTTCACCACCGCAATCTGGGGCGATGGCGAGGCCCTGACCCGCATGCTCGACAGTGCCCTGCGCAGCAGCGCCGACGCGGCCATGCTGGTGCTCGATTACCCGGCGCCATTCACCGGCGAGCGCAAGGAGTGCGACCTGCTGCTGGAGCTCTACTGCGCAGCGCTGGAGCGCCACGGCAAGACCGGTTTCGTCACCTCGGCCTTTCCCGAGCTGTTGCCGGCCAGCGCCCGCGAGCGTTTGCACGCCCGCGGCGTGGCGGCCTTGCAGGGGGTGGAGGACGGGCTGGCGGCCTGGCGCCGCATCGTGCGCTATCAAGCTTCGCGCCAGGCCCTGCTGGATCTTGGCGAGGCGGCGCTGGCGCCGCTGTGTCCGCAGGCCTTGCCGGATTCCTTGTCAGGGGGCGGGCGGCTGCTCGACGAGTGGCAATCGAAACAGGCCTTGCAGGTCTTCGGCCTGCCGATCCCCAGCGGCGTCTTGAGCACCCCGGACGGTGCCCTGCAAGCGGCCCAGGGGCTGGGTTACCCGCTGGTGCTCAAGGCGGTCAGCACGCAGTTGCCGCACAAGACCGAGGTCGGCGCCGTGGCACTGAACCTGGGTTCCCCGGCGGCGTTGAGCGTGGCGCTGGAGCAGATGGGCCGCCGGATCGCCGCCTGCGCCCCGCTGGTGCCGTTCACCCAGGTGCTGCTGGAACCCATGGCCAGTGCGCCGCTGGCCGAGCTGATCGTCGGCATCAAGCGGGAAAACGATTTTGCCCTGGCGCTGGTCATCGGCGCGGGGGGCGTGCTGGTGGAACTGCTCCAGGACAGCCGCAGCCTGTTGCTGCCGACCACCGATGGCGCCATTCGCGCGGCCGTGCTCAGCCTGCGCAGCGCGGTGCTGCTGCAGGGCTTTCGCGGGCGCGAGCCGGCGGACCTCGACGCGCTGGTGGCGGCGATCCGCGCGGTGGCGGACTACGCCTGCGAAAACGCCGGGCAGTTGCTCGAACTCGATGTGAACCCATTGTTGGTCGGTGCCCGGGGCACCCTTGCGGTCGATGCGTTGATACGCCTCGGCCACGCCTGAGGAGATGAACATGCACAGCACTACCTTGACCGGCGGCCAGGCCCTGGTACGCCTGCTCGCCAATTACGGTGTCGATACGGTATTCGGCATCCCCGGCGTACACACGCTGGAGCTGTATCGCGGCCTGCCCGGCAGCGGCATCCGCCATGTCCTGACCCGTCACGAGCAGGGCGCGGGCTTCATGGCCGACGGCTACGCCCGGGTCAGTGGCAAGCCGGGGGTGTGTTTCGTCATCACCGGTCCCGGCGTGACCAATGTCGCGACCGCCATCGGCCAGGCCTACGCCGACTCGATCCCGATGCTGGTGATTTCCAGCGTCAACCACACCGCCAGCCTCGGCAAGGGTTGGGGCTGCCTGCACGAAACCCAGGACCAGCGGGCGATGACCGCGCCGATCACCGCGTTCTCCGCGGTGGCCCTGAGTGCCGAGGACCTGCCCGAGCTGATTGCCCGCGCCTACGCGGTGTTCGACAGCGAGCGCCCGCGGCCGGTGCATATCTCGGTGCCGCTGGATGTGCTGGCGGCGCCAGTGGCCCGGGACTGGAGCACTGAAGTGCGGCGCTGCCCGGGCCGCGGCGTACCGGCGGCGCAGGCCCTGGACCAGGCGGCGGCCAGGCTGCAGGCCGCCCGGCGGCCGATGATCATCGCCGGCGGCGGCGCGCTCGATGCGGCGCAGGAACTGCAACAGCTCAGCACGCGCCTGGCCGCGCCGTTTTTCAGCAGTGTCGCCGGCAAGGGATTGCTGGCGCCTGATGCCCCGCTGAACGCCGGTTCGACCCTGTGTGTCGAGCCTGGCTGGCAACTGATCGGCGAAGCCGATGTGGTGCTGGCCGTGGGCACCGAGATGGCCGACACCGACTATTGGCGCGAGCGCCTGCCGCTGAATGCCGAGCTGCTGCGGGTGGACATCGACCTGCGCAAGTTCAATGACTTCTATCCCTGTGCGCTGGCCTTGCAGGGCGACGCCCGGCAGACGGTCGCGGCCTTGTTGCAGCGCCTGGAGCCAACGCCCCGGGACGCGACGGCGGCCATCGAGGCGGTGGCGCGGCTGCGCGCGGCGGTACGCGCCGGCCATGGCCCCCTGCAGTTGATCCACCAGGTGATTCTCGAACGGGTGGCCGCGGAGCTGCCGGAGCAGGCCTTTGTCAGCAGCGACATGACCCAGCTGGCCTACACCGGCAACTACCTGTTCGCCAGCCGGGCGCCGCGCAGCTGGTTGCACCCGACCGGCTACGGCACCCTGGGTTATGGGCTGCCGGCGGGGATCGGCGCCAAGTTCGGCGCGCCGCAGCGGCCCGGGCTGGTGCTGGTCGGCGATGGTGGCCTGCTGTACACCGCGCAGGAGCTGGCGACCGCCGTCGAGGAGCTGGACAGCCCGCTGGTGATCCTGTTGTGGAACAACGACGCACTGGGGCAGATCCGCGACGACATGCTGGGCCTGGATATCGAGCCGATCGGCGTGTTGCCGCGCAATCCGGATTTCGCCGCACTGGGCCGCGCCTTCGGTTGCACCGTGGCCCAGCCGCAGAGCCTGGAGCAATTGCAGAACGAGTTGCGCAGCGGCTTTCGCCGCAACGGCGTGACCCTGATCGAACTCAAGCACGCCTGCGCGCGCTGACCCTCAACGCTTTTTGCGGGGACTCTTACCATGCGTTTTTCCGATCTGACTCAACGTATCGCCGGCGACGGTGCCGCCGCCTGGGGCATTCACTACCGGGCCCTGGCCAAGCAGGAGCAGGGTGAAGACATCCTGCTGCTGTCGGTCGGCGACCCGGATTTCGACACCCCGGCGCCGATCGTGCAGGCGGCCATCGACAGCCTGCTGTCCGGCAATACCCATTACACCGACGTGCGAGGCAAGCGCAGCCTGCGCGAAAGCATTGCCCGGCGGCACCGCCAGCGCAGCGGCCAGCAGGTCGGCGCCGATCAGGTGATGGTGCTGGCCGGTGCCCAATGCGCGCTGTTCAGCGTTGCCCAGTGCCTGCTCGATCCGGGCGACGAGGTGCTGGTCGCCGAGCCGATGTATGTCACCTATGAAGCGGTGTTCGGTGCATGCGGCGCCGTGGTGGTGCCGGTGCCGGTGCGCTCCGAGAACGGCTTTCGGGTGTTGCCCGAGGACGTCGCCGCGCGCATTACCCCGCGTACCCGGGCCATGGCGCTGAACAGCCCGCACAATCCGTCGGGCGCCAGCTTGCCGCGCAGCACCTGGCAGGCCCTGGCCGAGTTGTGTATCAAGCATGACCTGTGGCTGATTTCCGATGAGGTCTACAGCGAGCTGCTGTTCGACGGCGAGCACATCAGCCCGGCCAGCCTGGCGGGCATGGCCGAGCGTACGGCGACCCTCAACAGCCTGTCGAAATCCCATGCCATGACGGGGTGGCGGCTGGGCTGGGTGGTCGCGCCGCCGGCGCTGGCGGCGCACCTGGAAAACCTCGCCCTGTGCATGCTCTACGGCTCGCCGGAATTTATCCAGGATGCCGCCGTGGTCGCCCTGGACAGCGGTTTGCCGGAGCTGGACGCGATGCGCGAGGCCTATCGCCAGCGCCGCGACCTGGTCTGTGAATGCCTGGCCGATTGCCCCGGCGTGCGCGCGCTGAAACCCGATGGCGGGATGTTCGTGATGGTCGATATCCGCGAAACCGGGCTCAGCGCCCAGGCGTTCGCCGATCGCCTGCTGGAACGCCATGGGGTGTCAGTGCTGGCCGGTGAGGCCTTCGGCCCAAGCGCCGCCGGGCATATCCGCCTGGGGCTGGTCCTCGGTGCGGCGCCACTGCGCGAGGCCTGCCAGCGGATCGCCCGCTGTGCCCGTGAGTTGCTGGAGGCTGCGATCGATGCGTGATTACAGCCGACTATTCATCGATGGGGCCTGGCGCCTGCCGTCGGGGCAGGGCAGGGCCGAGGTCACCGACCCGGCCACCGAGCAAGTGGTCGGTAGGGTCCCTCTGGGCGACGAACGCGATGTCGATAACGCCGTGGCCGCGGCCCGGCGCGCCTTCGGCCCATGGTCGCGAACACCGTCGGCGGTGCGTGCCGGTTATATCCGGGCGCTGGCCGGGCAGCTACGCCAGCGCGCCGGCGAGATGGCCGCGCTGATTACCGCCGAGCTGGGCATGCCGGTGCAGTGGTGCCGCGCGGTGCAGGTCGACGGGCCGATCGTCGGGTTGGAGCAGTACGTCGAACTCGCCGGGGCGATGGACGAAGTGCGCGAGGTCGGCAACTCGCTGGTGGTCCGCGAACCCGTGGGCGTCTGCGCCTTTATCAATCCCTGGAACTATCCGTTGCATCAACTGATCGGCAAGCTCGCGCCGGCCTTGGCGGCGGGCTGCACGGTGGTGCTCAAGCCGAGCCAGGAAACGCCGCTGCATGCTTTTCTGCTGGCTGAAATGATCGAGGCCATCGGCCTGCCGGCCGGGGTGTTCAACCTGGTCAGCGGGCCGGGCTCGAAGGTCGGCGAAGCCCTGGCCCGGCACCCGGACGTCGACATGCTGTCGTTCACCGGCTCCACCGGCGCCGGGGTGCGTGTGGCCCAGGCCGCGGCGCCGTCGGTGAAGCGGGTGTGCCTGGAGCTGGGCGGCAAGTCGCCGCTGTTGATCGGCGAGGATGCCGACCTGGCCGCGGCGGTGCGTTATGGCGTGCAGGACGTGATGATCAACTCCGGCCAGACCTGCACCGCGCTGACTCGCATGCTGCTGCCGGCCAGGCGTTATGCCGAGGCGCTGGAGCTGGCGGTGGAAGAGGCGCGGAGCCTGCGCATGGGCGACCCTCGGGACCCGCAGAGTTTTCTCGGGCCGATGTGCTCGGCCTCCCAGCGTCACACCGTTGAGGCCTACATCCAGCTCGGCGAGCAGGAAGGCGCGCGCCTGCTGTGGGGCGGTGCGGCGCAGTACGAGCGGGGCCATTATGTCGCGCCGACCCTGTTCGCCGATGTCGACAACCGCATGCGCATCGCCCAGGAGGAAATCTTCGGCCCGGTGCTGTGCCTGATTCCCTATGCCGACGAGGCCCAGGCCGTCGCCCTGGCCAACGATTCGCCGTTCGGCCTGTCCAGCGGGGTCTGGGCCGCCCGCCCCGAGCGCGCCCTGGGCCTGGCCCGGCAACTGCGCGCCGGGCAGTGCTTCATCAACGGCGCGGCGTTCAACTACCAGGCGCCGTTCGGTGGCTATAAACAGTCCGGCAACGGTCGCGAATGGGGCGAGGAGGGCCTGGCCGAGTTTGTCGAAACCAAGGCCATCCAGCGCTGAATCCCGTTACGCCGGTGGCGGGGCACAGAGCTTTGCGCTGTTGTGTCTGGCCATTTGGCTGCACGCTTGATCCCGCCTTGTTGCGCTACCGGGCGGCCGGTTTTTCCGCCCGAACCACGCCTTGCTCATTGGAATATGCCTAAGGAACCTGCCATGAATGTACTGATCGTCCACGCCCACCCCGAGCCGCAATCCTTTACCGCCGCCCTGCGTGACCAGGCGCTGCGCACCCTCGAGGCCCAGGGGCATCAGGTGCAGGTCAGCGACCTGTACGCGATGCACTGGAACCCGGTGGCCAGTGCCGCCGATTTTTCCTCACGGGAGAATCCCGACTACCTGGTGTACGCGCTGGAACAACGCCTGGGGGTGAAAAGCCAGTCGATCGCCGCGGACATCCGCCAGGAGCTCGACAAGCTGCTGTGGGCGGACTTGTTGATCCTGAATTTTCCGATCTTCTGGTTTTCGGCGCCGGCGATCCTCAAGGGCTGGATCGACCGGGTGCTGGTGTCCGGGATCTGCTATGGCGGCAAGCGTTTCTACGACCAGGGCGGCCTGAGCGGCAAGAAGGCGCTGGTCAGCGTGACCCTGGGCGGTCGCGAGCACATGTTTGGCGAGGGGGCGATTCACGGGCCGCTGAACGACATGCTGCGGCCGATCCTGCGCGGCACCCTGGCCTATGTCGGGTTCGAGGTGCTGGAGCCCTTCGTCGCCTGGCATGTGCCTTACATCAGCGATCAGGCCCGCGAGGAGTTCCTGGTGGCTTACCGGCGCCGACTGGAGCAGCTCGCTGACGACCTGCCGATTGAATTTCCACGGTTGTCACAGTTCGACGAGGCGCTGTACCCGCTCGGCTGACGAGGCCCGGGCGCCCAGGCAGATGGCTGTCCGTCGGTTCGTGCAACCGGGAAACCAGGGGCCTGGAGTAACCTGACAGGCAGCACTTCGCCCGGGCCGAATCGGAGGACAGGGCATGAATGATGAGTCCCGCGAGCAGGGCGAGCCGTTCAAGCGGCTGTTCTTCGCCTTGCCCTGCACCGCCGCCCAACGCCGGGCCATTGCCCAGTGGCGCAGCGCCCTGGGGCTCAGGAGCGGCCGGCCGGTGCCGGCGGAAAACTTTCATTTGACCCTGATGTTCCTGGGCTCGGTCACCGTGGCGCAGATTCCGCGGATCTGCGCCGCGGCGGCGAACGTGCGAACGCCCGGTGAGGCGCTGCACGTCCCGCTCGACCGCCTGGAGGTCTGGCGCCGGGCCGGGGTCTTGTTGCTGGCGCCGGCACAGGCGCCGCTGGCGTTGCGTCAGCTGGTGTATGCCTTGCAGGAAGCGCTGCTGCCCCTTGGGTTGGTCGATTCGCCGCGGGAGTTTCGCCCACACTTGACCTTGATGCGCGACTATCGGGCGCCAGTGCCCGAGTCCCAGACCCCTGCGGATTTTCAGCTGAGTGCCCGGCACTTTGCCCTGTACGAGTCGCATAAGGGCCGTTATCGGCCGCTGGCCGAATGGGCGCTGGCGCGGTGACGCTCGGGGCAGCCCTGTCGACAGGTTCGCCGGTCAGCCGAAATCCGAGTGCCTCGGGGCCTGCACGTTATAGTTGATGAGGCCGAATCAATGGGAGGAGGACATGCGCCAGATCGTCAGCAAAGAGCCGTGGTGGGCCGCGCCGCCGAAACCGGGCCAGGATGAGTCCGAGCTGGACTGGGGCTGGCTGGTCACTTACAACGAGGGCGAGCCACGCTTCGAGTTCGTCAAGGAGCGCCCTTCGGAGCAGGAGATCCGTCAGCGCAAGAGTTGCCGGACCACGCCGTCCGAGTAGCCGGTCGGCGCGGAGGGCAATCTTGCGCGACCCTCACTGCTTGTAGCCGATCTGCCGCAGCAGGTTCTTGCGCCACAGGATGTCGTCGTCGCCTTCCAGGCCCTTGGCGCAGAAGCCATCCACCACCCCCAGCACCGCCCGGCCCTGCGCCGTTTCAGCGAGAATCACCTGGCTCGGGTTGGCGGTCGCGCAGAAAATGCGGCACACCTCAGGCACCATCTTCAGGGTGTTGAGCACGTTCAACGGATAAAAACCGTCGCCAAGAAACACGATAAAGCTATGGCCGGCGGCGATCGCCTGGGCGTTCTTTTGCGCCAGCGCGATCATCGTCGGATCGCTGCCGGACCAGCGCACCAGGCATTGGCCGGAGGCTTCGCAAAAGGCCAGGCCAAAGGCGATGTTCGGCACGCTGGCGACCAGGGCTTCGTGGATGTCCTCGACGGACTTGATGAAGTGGGTCTGGCCGAAAATGAAGTTGGTGGCTTCCGGCTTGTCGATGTTCACGCTGATCAATTGCATCTCGAACCACTCCTTGCCGATGTCGCGCGGCGCTGGGGGGCGTTGACGGAAAAGGGGGCGCCCGTCGTAGCCCGTTATCGGCGAGGCGGGATTGCTTCCAGCAACAGATCAAGCATAGCCACACATCGAGCCGCCACGCTGGTCCCTGACCGTCAGCGCCTAGAACTTGGCGTAATTCAATGCGTCGACAATCAGCGAGCCACCCACGCCGGTCAGCGACAGAAGCAGGGCGCGCACCAGTGGTTCTTGCGAGTAACTTGAGAAGGCTCCGGTATGGAGGTCGTTTATGCGTCCGCGGATCAGTTCGAGCTTGTTGTAGACCGGTGTGTTGTCGGTGATTTCCAGCAGGTAGTCATCGAGGCGCCGTAATGCTGCGCCACGCGCTTTTTCTGCGGCACGGCGCAGCGACAGCGCGGAAGCCAGCAATATCAGGGTGGTCAGCAGGAAAGAAATGACGATGCTGGGCGGTGTCGGCCAGTTGTCGAACACACTGTTGCGCGACGCAATCAGGATCAACATGACCACCGTCGGGGCATAGATCAGGCGATTGACAGTGGCCGTGCGTTTGGCGATCAGTTGCATGTCCACCCAATCGTCGATGCAGGGGTGCAAAGCAACACCGAAGAGCCTCTGGTGCTCCTCGCGTAATTCTTTTGGCCAGATCGCGTAATGCTTGCTCAGGTTGCGGATGAACCGCGTCAGCAGGCGATTGGCATCCACCACCCAGAACACCAGCAACTGGAAGGCCAGGGTGGGCAGCAGCCAGTTCCATATCCAGATCGATGAATCGCCTCGAGTGGGAGCGCCTTCCATTGGCCAGAGCACGAAGAGCGCGCTGGTGGCGACGATGAATATCCAGGTGGCGAGGAGGGCGCGCAACATTCGGGCACCGAAGGTGCCACCCACACAGTGCTCCTTCCAGAAGCGAGTGACGAAAATGATCCCGCGCTTGTCTGCGCCATAGGGCAGGACCGCAGTTATCAGTCGCTGATGCAGGCTCCAGTCGCGATTGTTGGCTGAGAGCGGGACCAGGATCAGGAACAGGCAGCGTCCCAGCGCGGCGCGCCACTTTTGCAGAGTCGTGCCCTTTTCTCGGTGAACGAGGCGCAGTAGCAGCCCCCATAGGTTCATCTGCAGCTTGCTCATGTACCGGTCCAGGTGGTAGGCCTTTTCGATCTCGATACTGTTGATGCGCAGGGTGCGCCAACCCCAGGCCAGCGCCGTGATCGAGATGACCACGGCGAGCAGGCGCAGGGCCACGGTGGGCCAGGCGCTGATGCCCTCGAACAGGAACATCGGCTCGCCCAGCCCATCCTCCGTCAATACCCGCCGGATCTGGTACATCCACAGCAAGGCCAGGACGAATACCACGATCGGTACCACGACGTACCACGCCGAGGCGTCGAACAAGCCACTGCTTGCAGGAGCGGGGACCTGTCCGGGTTGCGCTGGTTGGGGCTGATGACGGCGGATAAGTTCCGAGCAAACGATGCCCAACAGGATCAGTACGAAGGCGGTCCACATGAACTCCACGCGCCAGAACCGCATGGCGAGCCACGCCGACAGTCCGGACACCACATACAGCGTCAGCGGGATACTGTGCACCCAGGCTGGCAGTTTGCCGTCTCTGGATTGCGCATAGGTCCACCACCAGCCGAGGAGGATCGCCAATACCAACAGGATGAACGTCAGCGGCCCGGCCCAGAAAAACGACTGTTTTTCATCGAGCTTGTCGCGTATCGACTGAGAGAGTTCGGGATAAGGAGGGGGCGACGGATCCTGCAGGCAGCGCAACGCCATGAGGTCATGTGTTGCTTGCCGGGTCTGGCCGGGTGCGGCGCAATCCTTGGGGCGTTCGGCACTCTGCTTGTTTGACAGGGGGATGAAGCCGCTGATGCCCACCTCATAGATGCCCGGCGAAAGCAGCTCCGATTTGGAGTAGTCGAACTTCGCCCGCTTGGCCTCGTAGTCCTGTGGTGCCTGGGCAGCCAGAACCGCGATGAACACGGCGCTTTGCAGACTCTCGCGAAACGGCGGCACATCCTGTTGCAGGGCGCGTGTCAGCGTGAGCCCGTAGGGTGCTGCCAGGACCAGGTTGCGCGTGGTCTGGGCCTGCCCGCGCTGGAGCATGCGCGCATCAAGGTTGGTGGAGAAAAACACCTTGTTCGGCATCCGCCCCTTGAGGGCCTGTAGCACCAGCAGCTTGTCGTAGGTATCGGCCCCCAGCACGCCGATGGCGCCGATACCGCTGGTGCCTTCGCGGCGATAGGCTTCGTCCTCGCGCGCGATATGGTCGGCGAGGCGCCGCAGGTAATCGAGCTGGGAATTGCCGTCGGACTTCTCCAGCGGGCTCAGATCCAGGGTGTTCTTGTCCTTGCTGTTTTTATTGTCGTCGCTACCAGGCGCCTTGTTGCCGCTGGCGACCTCCTCTGGCAAACGCCCGTCCACGCCTCGCAGGTAACTGAAGCGCAATACCCAGTCATTGACCGCCGCCTGGTCTTTGCTGTCGATGCCGGCATCCTGGGCAACCTGCGATTTGAAACTCTCGCTCAGTGCGCGGCTGTAGAAACTGTCCCACTCGGAGACCAGCGCAATGCGACTGGGGCGCTGCCAGCCGCCAGAGCCGCAGCGGGTTCCGACCCGCAGCAATGCTCCTTGGCTGCATCCCATACCCGCAACTGGATCCACATGGCGCAGCTTCAGTTCGTCTAGAAGCAGGCGTGTCATGACGCCGTCGTCGCTGACAGTACGCAGCAGTTTCATGGAGCGTTTCGGCGCCGCTGGTGTTTGCTGCTGGGAGGTTGCTTCGCCGGGCGAGGGCTTGTCCAGGGCATGCATCAATGTGTCGTAATCAGCGGTGGCCAGGGGGGAGTAAATCTCGATATCGGGCTTGGCGTGGCCGTTGGCTTCGTCCCGATACATATCGAGCAGGACTTTCGAGGTGGAGGGGCCGATGACTTTCAGCAGTGTCGGCTTCGGGCAGCTTTCTTGGGATGGGCAAGCCGAGGGAATCTCTTTCTGCAGGGTGAGGCGCAATGTTTCGAGTTGTTGTAGCGGGTTCGAACCAAGAAGCTCCTGCTTTACCCAGAGCAGTATGGTCTGGGCGGATGGGCGCGGTCTGTCCTGTATGTCCCTGGGTGGGTCGAATGGATTGGCGATGAAGGTTTCATAGGGGATTTCTACGCGCTTCAGCTTGCCTTGCGCATCGGTTTGCAGCTCGCCTGACAGGTCGTCGGCAAGGGCCAGGCAACGGATGTGCTGCTCGTCCTCGGGCACCATGCGCGAGTTTTTGACCCCGGCCAGGATTGCATAACGAATGCGCCGGCGCATTTCCACTTCATCAGCGTATGGGCCGCCTTCGACCAGCGCCACCATGAGTTGGGGAGGCTCTGCCGGTTGTTGCGTTTTTTTTTCGTCCAGGACCGCTGGCGTAACGACAACAAGATCGGAACTGCATTCAAAGTCATTACTTGGGGGCTTGTTACCCTCCTTGAACTTTTTGCGATAACGCTCGAGCGCATCGAACGGGTCCTGCCACAGGCGCGCTTCTATCGGTGGTTGCGCCTGGAATTGTGCGCCGATGGGGCGTGGTTCGAGGAAAGGCTCGCGAGTGAGGGCGAAGGTCGAGACGACCAGACTGAGGATGAGGGCGCTACCGGGTAACCAGAGGACGAGGTTGTTACCTGAGCCATTGCTGTTATCCATGGTCTTTTCCCCCTTCCTTAGGTGTAGGGCCGACCGCTATGCATAGGTATAGCCCCCGGATCAGGCTTTATCTACCGGCCTCCCGACCCTGTAGGGAGGGCGCCGCTGGGCCAAACGAGCGTGCTTTCAAGCGGCCTGGGGCGCGCGAGCAATTGGGCCGCTGACCGGTGGCTTCATGCTGGGGGCGGGAACAGGATCGGCGGTCATGCGGCGGGGGCGCAAGGCTGCTATTCCTTCCCTTGGGACAATCGTTTCAGACCAGACGGAATGCGGGTCGATACCGATGCGTGGCCGTGGTCAAGGTGCCTGCCAGGTGCGCGCGCAGAACAACGGGCGCCAGTTTCGCTGGAGGTGCCAAATGTTATTCATTGTCAGCTGGTCAATCAGTCCCGAGCGTCGTAACAGTGCGATCGAGCGATTTCTCAAGACCGGTGGGGCGCCACCCGCAGGGGTGAGCATGTTGGGGCGCTGGCATGCCGTTGGCGGCATGACGGGGTTTGGGATCGCGGAAACCAGCGATCTCGCGCTGATGCAGAAATGGGTGCTTGAGTGGAGCGACCTGCTGCGCATGGAAGTGCACCCGGCGTTGACCGATGAACAGGCCGCGCCGCTATTGGCGGCAGCGCTTGGCAGGTAACGGGCAAGCAGACCGTTGGCGATCCGCCGAGGGCTGTCTGCCTCGGCCAATATACGGGGTAACGCTGTTTGTCGGCGTGCCCCGGCCATTCACGAAGTGGAGGTTGTCATGCCAAAGTTCGTCATTGAGCGCGAGATGCCGGAAGCCGGGGCGCTTACGCCGCAGGATCTGCAACAGATCTCGCAAAAATCCTGCAAGGTTATCAGTGAGCTGGGGTCGCAAGTGCAGTGGCTGCATAGCTACGTCACGGGCGACAAGATCTATTGTGTCTATATCTCCCCGGACGAGGAACTCGTCAGGGAGCACGCCAGGCTAGGCGGTTTTCCGGCGGACCGGGTATCGCGAGTCACCTCAATCATCGATCCGACGACGGCGGAGTAGGGGCTGCCACCGAGGTTCGCGCGCCAACAGCTAAGGAGGTTGTAGGAACGAGCTTGCTCGCGATGAACGTGAGAGCGCCGCGTTTACCCAGTCAGTGGGCGTTATCGTTAACGGCTATCGCGAGCAAGCTTCGCTCCTACAGTAACGAGCTGGGATCAGCTTTTTTGTGGTTACGGCGTGCCGCGCGGCGGTCCGCTGGGCGTCTTGATAGACAAACGGCTGCGCAGCGCTTGGCTATGCTGTCGAGTCTATAGCCGGTATGCAGCCGGTCCCCATGTCCCCAGCCCCAAGAGCGCCATGAGAAAAACCACCCAGCAGATGTTGCTCCACGAAATCGCCGACTGGCGCCACCGTGGCCTGATCGATGTCGAGGCGCAGCAGCGGCTCGGCGCCCTGTACGAACGTCCCGAACACCGCTTGTCCACGGTCCTGCAATGGCTGGGCATCGGCGCGGTGCTGCTGATCGGCATGGCGGTGCTGGGCGGCATTGGCCTGCTGGCCGAGTCGGTGCTGGTGGGGGCGGTGCTGTTTTTCGCCGCCGGTGTCGGGCTGTGGCTGATCGGCGCGCGCCTGGCCCGCGACCCGGCGCGGCGCATGCCGGTCACCGGGGTGGCGATCCTGACCATCGGCCTGATCCTGATGGGCGCCAGCCTGTTGCTGGGCAGCTCCGACAGCGAGACCGGCGACTTCGGCAACCTGCCCCTGGCGCTGCTGGTCACCGCCGCCCTGAGCATCGCCACCGCCTATGGCTATCGCCTGCGCTGGCCGCTGCTACTGGGCCTGCTTTGCGTCTTCCACGGCCTGGGTTCGTGGGAGTGGTATGGCGGTTCCGGCACGTACTATTTCGGCATCCAGGACCCGCGCTCCATGGCCGTGATTGCTGCGTTGACTGCGCTCCTGGGGCTCTGGCACCAGCGTGCCGAGGATCACGCCTTGCGCCGCTTCAGTGGCTTCGGACGGTTGTATGTGATCTTCGGATTGTTGTACTTCAACTGTTCGCTGTGGTTCCTCAGCCTGGAGGAAGCTTACCGGCAGACCCTGACCTGGACCCTGTTGTTCACCTTGGGCGCCATCGTCCAACTGGTACTCGGCGCGCGCTTCAAGCATCCCAGCTTCACCGGTTTTGGCGTGGTGTTCCTCGGCATCGACCTGTACACGCGCTTTTATGAGTACGCCTGGGAACAGCTGAGTGCCGCGGTGTTTTTTGCCGTGGCCGGCGCCCTCGGCATGCTCCT
The DNA here is from genome assembly GCF_059416085.1 of Pseudomonas sp. GW821-FHT09E12. Classification (NCBI taxonomy): domain Bacteria; kingdom Pseudomonadati; phylum Pseudomonadota; class Gammaproteobacteria; order Pseudomonadales; family Pseudomonadaceae; genus Pseudomonas; species Pseudomonas sp. GW821-FHT09E12. The sequence continues at coordinate 604,244 of NZ_JBWKOM010000002.1, forward strand.
GGGCTGGTTGTTCGAACGCACTGCGCTGCGCGCCGGGGAGGCTGGCCAATGAACCCGGATCGCCGTAATCGCCAGGTGCACAACGCTCTGGACCAATGGCTGCGCGACGGCCTGATCGACACCCAGGCCCACGCGCGGATCGCCGAGCTGTACCCGCAGACCCGCTGGGACTGGCGTTCCCTGGGGCGCTGGTTCCTGACCTTCGGCGCCATCAGCCTGGCGGCGGGCTTGCTGATCCTGCTGCATGAGCACCTGACGTTCACCTTGCCGAAGCTGGCGGGCGGCCTTGGCCTGTTGATGGTCGGCTTGTTTGTCGCCGGGCGCTGGCTGCTGGGCAAACAGCTGAAACTGCTCGGCGCGACCCTGGAGTTGCTCGGCGGTTTTGCCCTGATCGGCCTGAGCCTGGTGCTGGGCATGATCTACTCCGACGGCTCGGGCAACTGGCCGGCGCTGTTGTTGGTGGACCTGCTGCTGTTGCTGGCGCTCAGTTATGTGCTGAACAACGCCTTGCTGCTGACCCTGTGCAGTGTGCTGTTCTTCATCTGGTTCGGCGGGCGCAGCGGTTATGAGTCGGGGTGGGGCGCCTACTGGTTCGGCATGAACTACCCGCTGCGCTTCCTCGGCGCGGCCCTGGTCATGGTGCTGTTCGGCTTTGTCCATCTGTGGGGCGAGGCCTCGACGCTGGCCCGTTATCGCGGCTTTGCCAAGGTGTGGATTTCCGCCGGGTTGTTCATGGCCCAGATGTCGTTGTGGCTGTTGTCGCTGTTCGGCAGCTACGACCTGATCGACGGTCCGTGGCACCTGGCCGAGTCCGGCGAACTGGTGCTGTTCAACGGGCTGTGGGCGGCGTTCAGCCTGGGCTTGCTGGCACTGGGCATTCGCCTGCGTTTTTCCATGCTGGTGGGCTATGGCGCGACCTTCTTCATCATCCAGCTGTACACGCTGTTCTTCACCCAACTGGCGGACACCCTGGGCTGGTTCGTCAGCCTGCTGATCGCCGGCGGCAGCCTGTTGGGGCTGGTGATCTGGCTGGAAGGCAAACGCCAGCAACGCCGGGCTGTGCCGGGCGAAGCCGGATCGGTGTAGGGAAGGGGAGAAGCCCATGCCTGAGGTTGCGGGCATGGGCAGGCGACGGACCCTAGGCTGTCAGTCGTTTTTCGATATCCCGGTAGGTTTCGCTGTCTGTGGCCGCCAGCAGTTTGCGGCCATCCTTGAAGGTGCCGATGAAGGTCACCTCGGTTTCTTTGCCGGCTATCAGGTAGCCCGCAAGCGCACCCACCGGACCCAGCAGCATGGCCCCGGCGATGCCGTAGCCAATGGCGTCCCTGTTGGTGATGCTGTCCTGTGTCGCGATTTCCAGGTGTTTGAATGCGGAGGCTTTGACCTCGACGCCCGGGGAGGGGTTGGTCACGGTCGGCAACTTGAAGACGCCCTGTCGGTACTCGCCATTCCCTTGTAGAAAATCACCAGCCAATACATTGATCTTTGCCATGTTGAATATCCTTGTTCAAGCATTGCGGATTGACCATACAGCGCCGTCCCACGCCCACCGTCAATGGGTGGGCGATGAAGGGCGGTACCACTGATCGGTGATGTTGCGCCTAACAGCATCGGTCTCGAGTGTAGACGCTTGGTTGACGCAGATCAGTGCGCTGGTCGCAATGGGCTACCGCTCGTCCGTTTGATTCTGCGCGGGCTGCAAGGCTGTCATGAGCTGCCTGGAGCTCATGTTCGACAATGTTAATAAATGTTAGATTGAAAAAATACTTCACATAATCTGTTCATTGGTAGATGATCGGCCACAACCTGATAACAACAAATCACAGGACGGCCCTCGATGTCCGACAAGGTCTCGATTCACCCGCCAGGCGACCCTGTCGCCCCCGCCGCCCGTGCTCCCATTCATCCTGCGGCCCGCCGCCCGCGCCTTGCCGGCGTGGACCAGGCTGCTGTCACCCCTGGAGTACCCCATGAATAACAAGAATGTCGGTGTTGTCGGCCTGGGCGCGATGGGCCTGGGCATTGCCCGCTCGTTGCTGCGCGCGGGTTTCAAGGTGCATGCCTGTGACGTGCGTGAAGCGGTCATCCAACAGTTCGCCAGCGAAGGCGGGGTGGCCTGCGCGTCGCCGGCGCGGATGGCCGAGGCCTGTGATGTGATCATCACCGTAGTGGTCAACGCCGAGCAGACCGAAACCGTGCTGTTCGGTGGAGAGGGCGCCGTGTCGGCCTTGGGTGCCGGCAGCCTGGTGATCGGTTGCGCCACCGTGGCGCCGACCTACGCCGTGGAACTGGGCGAGCGCCTGGCCGAGCAGGGCCTGCTGTACCTCGACGCGCCGATCTCTGGCGGCGCGGCCAAGGCCGCCGCCGGCGAGATGACCATGATGACCTCCGGCCCGGCTGCCGCCTACGCCAAGGCCGAAGCGATCCTTGCCGGCATGGCGGGCAAGGTCTATCGCCTGGGCGACGCCCATGGCCTGGGTTCCAAGGTCAAGATCATCAACCAGCTGCTGGCCGGGGTGCACATCGCCGCGTCCGCCGAAGCCATGGCCCTGGGCCTGCGTGAAGGGGTGGACGCCGACGCCCTGTACGAAGTGATCACCCACAGCGCCGGCAACTCCTGGATGTTCGAGAACCGCGTGCCGCACATCCTCAAGGCCGACTACACACCGCTGTCGGCGGTGGACATCTTCGTCAAGGACCTGGGCCTGGTGCTGGATACCGCCCGTGCCAGCAAATTCCCGCTGCCGCTGTCGGCCACTGCGCACCAGATGTTCATGCAGGCTTCCAGCGCCGGTTTCGGCCGCGAGGACGACTCGGCGGTGATCAAGATTTTCCCGGGCATCGACTTGCCGACCGCCAAGCCCGACCCTGTCTGAGGAACGCTCCATGACCCATTCCACCGCACGCCCGTTGCTGGGCTGCATCGCCGACGATTTCACCGGCGCCACTGACCTTGCCAACATGCTGGTGCGCGGCGGCATGCGCACGGTGCAAAGCATCGGCATCCCCAGCCGCGAAGTGGCGGCCGGGCTGGATGCCGACGCCATCGTCATCGCCCTCAAGTCGCGCACCACGCCGGTGGCCGAGGCGGTCGAGGAATCCCTCGCGGCCCTGGACTGGCTGCGCGAGCAGGGCTGCGAGCAGATCTTCTTCAAGTACTGCTCGACCTTCGATTCCACCGCCGCCGGCAATATCGGCCAGGTCAGCGAGGCCCTGCTCAAGGCCCTGAACAGTGATTTCACCCTGGCGTGCCCGGCGTTCCCGGAAAACGGCCGGACCATTTTCCGCGGCCACCTGTTCGTCCAGGACCAGTTGCTCAGCGAGTCGGGCATGCAGCATCACCCGCTGACGCCGATGACCGACGCCAACCTGGTGCGCGTGCTGCAGGCCCAGACCCAGCTGAAAGTCGGCCTGCTGCGCTACGACAGCATCGCCGGGGGCGTCGAGGCGGTGCGGGCGAAGATCGCCGAACTGCGCGCGCAGGGCGTCGGCATGGCCATCGCCGACGCGCTGTCCGACCAGGACCTCTACACCCTGGGCAGCGCCTGCGCCGACCTGCCGCTGCTCACCGGCGGCTCGGGCCTGGCCCTGGGCCTGCCGGGCAACTTCCGCCGCGCCGGCAAACTGCGCGACTTCGACGCGGCGTCGCTGCCGACCGTTGCAGGCGGCGAAGTGGTGCTGGCCGGCAGCGCCTCGGTGGCCACCATCGGCCAGGTCGCGGCCTGGCTGGAGGCCGACCGTCCGGCCCTGCGCATCGACCCCATGGCCCTGGCCGCCGGCGAGCCGGTGGTGGAAAACGCCCTGGCTTTTGCCCGCGACAGTGACGAAACCGTACTGATTTACGCCACCAGCACCCCGGCCGAGGTCAAGGCGGTGCAACAGCAGCTCGGCGTCGAACGCGCCGGGGCGCTGGTGGAAAACGCCCTGGGTGAGATAGCCCAGGGCCTGCGCCAGAACGGCGTGCGGCGTTTTGTGATTGCCGGTGGCGAAACCTCCGGCGCGGTGGTCAAGGCGCTGGGGGTCAACCTGTTGCAGATCGGCGCGCAGATCGACCCGGGCGTGCCGGCCACCCTCAGCAACGCCGCCGAGCCGCTGGCGCTGGCCTTGAAGTCCGGCAACTTCGGCAGCCGCGACTTCTTCGCCAAGGCCCTCAAGCAACTGGCCGGAGGTGCCCGATGAGCGCCGCGGCGAACAAGGAACAGGCCCTGCGCGAAGAGATCTGCGACGTCGGCCGCAGCCTCTACCAGCGCGGCTACACCGTGGGCAGCGCCGGCAATATCAGCGCGCGCCTCGACGATGGCTGGCTGATCACCCCGACCGACGTCTGCCTCGGCCGCCTCGACCCGGCGGCCATCGCCAAGGTCAACCTGGCGGGGGAGTGGGTGTCCGGCGACAAGCCATCCAAGACCCTGGCCCTGCATCGCCAGGTCTATGACCGCAACCCGGGCGTCGGCGGCGTGGTGCACACCCATTCCACCCACCTGGTGGCGCTGACCCTGGCCGGGGTATGGCAGCCGGACGACATCCTGCCGCCGCTGACGCCGTACCAGGTGATGAAGGTCGGGCACATTCCGCTGATCGGCTACCAGCGCCCGGGTTCGCCCAGGGTCGCCCAGCAGGTGGCGCAACTGGCCAACAGCGTGCGCGGGGTGATGCTCGAACGCCTGGGGCCGGTGGTCTGGGAAAGCTCGGTGGCCAAGGCCAGCTACGCCCTGGAAGAACTGGAAGAAACCGCGCGGCTCTGGCTGATGAGCAACCCCAAGCCCGCGCCGCTGGATCAGGCAGCCCTGGATGAGCTGCGCGAGACCTTCGGCGCGCACTGGTAGCGCGCCGCTGTAAACGACACTGCAAGCACCGCCCGGGAGTCGTCCTCAGGCTCTCGACGGCCCCGGCTTGCCTTTAAAAAACAATAACAACAGGACATCCCCGCATGACGTTCCCTGACTGCAGCTGTTTTGGCTTCACCGGCGCTTCTTTCTCTTATGAGGGAGGGGCCGCGCAATGAGCCCGCTTATCCTGATGTTGACGGCCGGCGCGGGCATCGCGCTGCTGCTGTTCCTGGTGCTCAAGTACAAGTTCCAGCCCTTTGTCGCGCTGATGCTGGTGAGCATCCTGGTGGCGCTGGTGGCCGGGGTGAAACCGGCCGACCTGGTGGCGACCATCGAAGGCGGCATGGGCAAGACCCTCGGCCATATCGCGATCATCATCGCCCTCGGCGCCATGATCGGGCGGATCATCGAACTGTCCGGCGGCGCCGAGGCCCTGGCCAAGACCCTGATCGAGCGTTTCGGCAACCGCCGCACGCCGCTGGCGCTGACCATCGCCGGGTTCATCATCGGCGTGCCGGTGTTCTTCGAAGTCGGGGTGATCATCCTTATGCCGCTGGCCTATGGCGTCGCTCGCCGGGCGCGCAAGCCGCTGCTGGTGTTCGCCTTGCCGATGTGCGCGGCGCTGCTCACCGTGCACGCGTTCCTGCCGCCCCATCCGGGCGCCGTGGCCGCGGCCAGCCAGCTGGGCGCCGACCTGGGCCGGGTGCTGATGTTCGGCCTGCCGATCACCGCCTTCCTGTGCTACGTCGGCTACCGCGTGGCCGGGCGCATGACCCGGCGCTTCTACCCGATGACCGACGATATCCGCGCCGAAGTCTATGGCCCCCACGTGACCAACGAGGACCTGCTGGCCTGGACCAACGGCAATGCCAAGGACCAGCAACAGGCCGCGGTGGCTGTGTCCCACATGGGCCTGGAAGAGTCCACCAGCGCCATAGTCGCCAAGCTGCCGCCAGCACCCGCGCCCGGTTTCGCCCTGATCGTCAGCCTGATCCTGCTGCCGATCGTGCTGATCCTGCTGGGTACCCTGGCCACCTCGCTGCTGCCGGCCGAATCGACCTTGCGCGGTGTCATGACCGTACTCGGCGCGCCGCTTGTGGCGCTGCTGATCGACACCTTACTGTGCGCCTGGCTGCTGGGTTCGCGCCGTGGCTGGAGCCGCAACCAGGTGTCGGACGTGATCGGCTCGGCCTTGCCGGGCGTGGCCATGGTGATTCTGATCGCCGGGGCCGGCGGGGTGTTCGGCAAGGTGCTGGTGGACACCGGGATCGGCGCGGTGGTCTCCGACCTGCTGCGCACCACCGGCCTGCCGGTGCTGGCCCTGGGCTTTTTGCTGACCATGCTGCTGCGCGCGGTGCAGGGTTCGACCACCGTGGCCCTGGTGACCACCGCCGGGATCATCAGCCCGCTGATCGCCACCCTTGACCTGACCCCCAACCACATGGCGCTGCTGTGCCTGGCCATGGGCGGTGGCGGGCTGGCGATGTCGCATATCAACGACGCCGGCTACTGGATCTTCACCAAGCTCGCCGGGCTCAACGTCGCCGACGGCCTGCGCACCTGGACCGTGATCACTACCTTGCTCGGTACCCTGGGTTTCTGTATTACCTTGCTGATCTGGCCTTTTGTCTGAGCCGTTTTTAGGAGCCAACATGCCTCGTTTTGCTGCCAACCTAAGCATGCTCTACCCGCAACACGGGTTTCTCGAGCGTTTCGCCGCCGCGGCGGCCGACGGTTTCGAAGCGGTGGAATACCTGTTCCCCTACGACTACAGCCCCCAGGAACTCAAGCAGCGCCTGAGCGACAACGGCCTGGTCCAGGCGCTGTTCAACGCGCCGCCCGGCGACTGGGCGGCGGGCGAGCGGGGCACCGTGACCCTGCCGGGGCGCGAGGCGGAGTTCCGCGCCGGCTTCGAGCGCGCCCTGGAATACGCCGCGGTGCTGGGCAACTCGCGCATCCACGTGATGGCCGGCCTGCTGCCCTCGGAAGAGCTGCGCGAACGCCATCACGCGGTGTACCTGGAGAACCTGGCCTACGCCACCGCCCAGGCGGCCAAGGTCGGGGTCACGGTGCTGCTGGAGCCGATCAACACCCGCGACATGCCGGGCTTCTTCCTCAACCGCCAGGACCAGGCCCAGGCGATCTGCAAGGAAGTCGGCGCGAGCAACCTCAAGGTGCAGTTCGACTGCTACCACTGCCAGATCGTCGAAGGCGACCTGGCGACCAAGCTGCGTCGCGACTTCGCCGGCATCGGCCATATCCAGATCGCCGGCGTGCCGGACCGCCACGAGCCGGACCTGGGCGAGCTGAACTACCCCTACCTGTTCGCGCTGATGGACCAGCTGGGCTACGACGGCTGGGTCGGTTGCGAGTACCGGCCGCGGGGCGATACCTCGGCCGGCCTGCAATGGCTGCGGGACTGGAAAGCCTTCTGAGGGGCGGGCGGGGCGGCGCCACGGGGTAGCGCGCGCCGCCCGAAAACCGCGATTCTGCGGGAATCTGAACATTTCTGGAGGTGTCGGCCTTCGCTCCCCAGCTGCGGGTACATTGGCTCCCTGTCGCCAGGGCCATCACTGGTGCCATCAATGGGAGCGGGGAGCATGGAAAAGTCGATATTCGTCGATCAGTCGGGCCTGGACGACGCGCCTTGTCGCCCGCACGATCTGCATTGGGAACAGATCCCCACCGTGACCCTGGAGCGCATCGAGCGTGAATACCGCCGTGCCCGGCGTACCACCATTCTTGGTCAGTGGATCAATATCGCCAGCGTGCTGCTGGTGGTGCTGAGCGCCGCCTGCGGCCTCTGGCTGTGGAACCACTTCCGCGCCCAAGGGCTGGACCAGGGCTTTGGCCTACGCCAGTTGTTCGTGCTGTTGTTCTTTTTCGCCAGCCTGTGCGCGGTGGTGGAGTGGCTGCGGCGCATTCGCCGCACCACCCGGGTGGCCCTTGACGGCTTGAGCGAAGACCTGCGGGATATCGCCTGCGTGCTGTGGTTCAGAAAGCAGCACCGGTGAGCGGCACCCGCGCAGCGGCTGTCAGTCTTTCGCGGCAACCGCTTGCGAGTCGGACGGCAGCAGCAATTCCACCCCTTGCTTGCGAATCCCGTCCGCCGCGGCCTGGGCCAGGTCGTCGTCGCTGATGATCACGTCGAACTGCTCCAGCCCGGCGATGCGGTACATGCTGAAGGTGCCGTACTTCGAACTGCTGGCCACCAGCACCACCTGGGACGCCGACTGCATCGCCACCTGCTTGACCTCGACCTTCAACGCCGACGGCGTAGTGATGCCGCGGCGCAGGTCCCAGGAGCTGGTGGACATGAAGGCGATGTCGGTCACCACCTGACGCAGAGTCGCCACCGCCAGCCCGCCGACGCAGGAATGGTTGTCGTGGTCGAGCTGGCCGCCGGTGTGGATCACCGTCACCTGCGGCGCCTCCATCAGCGCCTGGACGATACCGAAGTCGTTGGTCACCACGGTCATGCCCGACAGCGCCTTGATGTACGGCACGATCTCCAGGGTGCTGGTGCCGGCGTCCAGGTACACCGTCATGTCCGCGTGCAGCAAACGCGCCGCCAGCCGCGCCATGGCCTGCTTCTGCGGCAGCTCGACCACCGCCTTGCTCTGGTGGCTCGGCTCGCTGTGCAGTTGGCTGGCGATGCGCACCCCACCGGTCACCGAATAGGCCCGGCCTTCCTGCTCCAGCAGGGCAATGTCGCGACGCACCGTCATGTGCGAGCAGTCGAACATCTCCATCAACTGATGCACGCTCAACACCTGGTGCTTGCGCAACTGGCGCAGAATCAGCTCGCGACGCTGCTCGGGAATCATCGGGGCGCCGCTATCGCTGGCGATGTCCTTGGGGTTGGGCATTGAGGCTCCGCAGTGGCTGGGCAGAAGGCAGGTAACTGGCGGACATAGTAGCGAATCCGCGAGGCGTGGACGAGAACCCATATAGGGCCGCATGGCTCTGCTTCTGTAGGAGCGCAGCTTGCGCGCGAAGAACGATGACGCGATATTCCTGCATTGCGCGTGACGGCTATCGACCGGCAAGCAGTTACCAAGGAGCGGTCATGGACCCCAGACGTTATGAACACCTGACGATCAGCGTCGAGCCCCATGAAATGCGCATGAGCCATTGGGTGTATGCACCCAGGGTGGTGGATGCTCGCGATGGCCGGGTCGTGCTGGACCTGAGTGGCGGGCCGTGGGATCTGGTGTCCTGCTCGTCATCGACGGCGGCGGTGGAACTGCTGTTGCGCAAGTACCCCGGAGAGCGTGAGGCAATTTGCCTGAGCATTCGCCTGGCCGACAACAGCCTGTGGCTGGGCGACAACCCGGTCGCTGCCGGGGATATCGCAGGGGCGCTGGGCTGAGCTGCGCCTTTGCGTCCAGGGGCTGCGCCATTGCGCGAAGCGTCACCGGGGCCTGACGACCGTTGGTAAGCTGGTGGTTCTTTCTTTTGCCAAATGGCATTAAAGTGAATGCCATCTGTCATCAGGCCGGGAGATGATCATGACCGCCGCCGCCAAGAAAACCGCCACCGTGAAACCTTCGGCCGAGGCTGAGAAGGCCAAGGGCAGTGCGCCCAAGGCCATCGCCAAGGTCGAACCGCGCAAGCCCTCCGCCAGCCGCATCCGCGGCCCCAAGGCCAACCTGCTGCGCGAAGAGGCGGCGGTCTATGCGCTGCCTTCGCCCATGGTGCGCGGGCTGCTGCCGGGCACTGACGCCGATGACCCTATGGCGGTGTTCAGGGCCACCCAGCTGGGGTTCTCCCTGGGTGCGGTGATCGAGCTGGTGGAGTCGGTCGAGGCCTTCAAGCGCTACAACGTGCTGGCGAAGATCGTCGGGTTTTCCGAGCGCACCCTGGCGCGGCGCCTGAAGAACCAGGACCAGGCCCTGACCCCCGAACAGAGCGCCCGCGCCTTGCACTACGCGCAAGTGCTGGAGAAGGCCGAGGCGGTGCTGGGCTCCCGGGCGCTGGCCGAAGACTGGATGACCCAGCCGGCGCTGGGCCTGGATGGCGAAGTCCCCATCGACCTGCTGGCCAACCCGGTGGGCTATGAACTGGTGACGGACTTTCTGCACCGGCTCGAGTTCGGGGTCTACTGATGCTCACTGACCCCTTGGCCCCGGCCCTGCATTTCTGGCGCCTCGACCAGGCCCGACATGCCTCGACCTGGAACAGCGGCATTGGCGCCGAAGGCAGCGGCGGACGCTGGAACCCCAAGGGGGTGCAAGTGGTGTACGCCAGCCTGGACGCCTCGACCGCGATCCTGGAAGTGGCGGTGCACAAGGGCTTCAAGGCCCTCGACTGCCTGCCCCACACCCTGACCGCGGCCCGGGTGCTGGAGCCGTCGCGGGTCCACACCGTCCGCCCCGAAGACATCCCCAACCCCAACTGGCTGATCCCCGGCACCCCCAGCCACAGCCAACAAGCCTTCGGCGCCAGCCTGCTGGAGCAGCACGCCTTCGTGCTGATCCCCTCCAGCGTGTCGCGCCATAGCTGGAACCTGCTGATCAACCCCTTGCTGGCCACGGGGTTGTATGAGCTGGTGTTGCAGGAGCGCTTTGCGCTGGATGGGCGGTTGAGTCCGCCGGAGCGTGTCGTGTAGCGCAGCAGCACCGAGCAATTTCAGAATCTTCCTACACCCCGGCTGTCGCCACTTAGCGTAACGTTCCGTTGCCAACTGCAACCAAACTTGCCCCCATCTTGATGGGGGCTTTTTTATGGACGATGTGGAAGTGGACACGGATGAGCGGCTATGTACCCAACGCCCCGAAGGGCTATCGCAATAGAGGCGTGGAGCCTGTCGATATCGGTGAACAGCGTTGGGCCGAATACAAAGATCTGCCAGCTAAACCAGAGGCAAAACCTGGTTCTGTTGGCTGTGTCTTCGCCAAGTCCTGTACCTTGCCCAATGGGGTGATAAACCACAGCAACCCAGGCGGCTTTGTACCTGTCGAGTCACTGAATCAGTACGGTACCTATGTGGTGATGGGCACCGGTCCAGTGATATCCGCAAGCGGGACCCTACTGCAATGGATTGGTGGCTCGGACAGTGCTGCCGCCCTCATAGCCCGCCTTCGAGGCACCTTGGCGTTGGCCGGTCCAGCGACAGCTGTGGGTTTCGCGGCATTACTGCTGCCTGACGATACGTCAGCTGACAGTGCGTTCTATACCTCCGAGCAATACGCGCAGTTAAGCCAAGGGAACACCCGTGTACGGGTCAACGTAAAACACCTGCCGGATGGCTCTGTGAGCGTATATGGGTTCTATACCGGGACCAAGGCAGAGTGGCAGAAGGTGCCCGTAATTGCGGCTCAAGCGCGAGGAGATCAACGGGTAGCGGATTTGGGGAACTGCACTGAGCTCATATGGACTCCGGCAACTGATCCAAGCACTGTGCTAGGCATCCCCGCGCTGAAAGGCGCCTCGTTGAAGCCCGGGACCTGGGTTTTTCCTCCCACTGAGCAGGCCGATAAGATACTGGTCAACCCAGTGCATCCCCCCGACTACCAAGACGCGATCATCTGGTTTCCCAACACGGGTATTCAGCCGATTTATATTTCGCTGAGTGTTCCGGGGGACCATAGCTATCATCCCGCCCCTAAAGGACTGACGGCCTTTCCTGATGCCAAATGGGCCAAATCGAAAGCCTCAATTCAAGGGGGCGGAGGGAAGCGACACCGTTGGGTGGATAGCTCAGGAAAAATTTACGAATGGGACAGTCAGCATGGGACTGTTGAGATGTACGACAAACGGGGTAAGCATCTAGGCGAGTATGACCCCGAGACAGGGGAACAGACCAAACCGGCTAAGCCGGGTAGGACAACCCCAAAGTAATCGTTAGGAGTAGTTCATGTATTTATGTATTGCAGGCTTTTTCCCCGATGGTCACGAAAATGAATTTGTGCAATTTGAACTGGACGTAGCACCGGAATTCAATCAGACCGTGCTTGATCTGGTCGGCTGGGGCTCCCTCGAAGAGGGCGTGAGACATGGCGTTATGGAGTTAACCGCAGCACAAGTCAGGCAGATTGAGAATGTGCTTGGAAAACCCATACCGAGTGATCTGGATATCTGTATTAGCGTTTTTGCCTAGAAACTGGGATGCGGTCTATGCACCTGTACCTCACCGGCTTTTTACCCGATGGCTTTGATGACACATCATTAAAATATGAGCTGGGCGTCGCTCCAGAATTTGAATAGAAGGTAATGGACATCTTGGGCTGGGAAAGCCTAGCCGCTGAGGCTGATGGTGAGTTGCCACTAACCAAGGAGCAGGTCAGTCAGATAGCCGTAGCCATCAAGGAGTCCTTACCCGATCACCTTGATTTGTTTATAGATGTCGTCGCGTAGCGCCATTGTTGGGGCGATAGCTCAGGAACGTTTATGAGTAGGACGCTCTGCGCAGGGAAGAACCACACTCAAATGAAGAGGCGTTTTATGTACTTGCGCATCACAGGCTTTCTACCTGACGAAGCTAACGACGACTCATTGCAGTACAAGCTGAAAGTCTCATCTGAGTTTGAACAGGCCGTAATGGAAATATTGGGTTGGCAGAGCTTGGCGGCCGAAGCTGATGGCGAGCTACTGCTCACCAAGGAGCAGGTCAGACAGATAGCATCAGCCATCAAAGAATCCTTACCCGATCACCTCGATTTGTTTATTGGCGTGGTGGCGTAGCTCCACCCATCATCCGTGATCCCTGTCGACCCATTGAAGGGCGAAATCAGGAAGTTCTGATCGTTCTTCTCGTCCCCTACGATTAGCAAAGGTTTTTAGTACGGAGGTTTGGGAAAGCTCTGATATTTACGACTTTTCTGCATTGATAGGGTCGGTGCCTGAATTTTTCAGACACTCAGGATGTACTCATGGCCTATGTCATCAGGGAAGGAGACCCGACCACGACGGGTGGGAAGGTTATAGCAGGTTCGTCAACGACCATCGTTGAGTACCGCAAAGTTGCACGCATCACCGACCCAGTGTGGTGCCCGGTATGCCAGTCGGTGGGGTATATCGCGGAGGGCCATAACACATGGCTGGATAACCAACAGGCTATCGCGGTGGAAGGGTGCGCCGTTCAGTGTGGTTGCCCTGTAGGTTCTAACCGTCTTGTCGCCACTCAATCTTCTGTCCTCTCGGATAATCAGCCAGCGGTCCCTGTTCCCACCGCCTTGGTGCCGCAAGTTGTGGCGAACACCCAGCAATGGGCCGAAGCGATCAGGCGGGGATATTCGCAAAACCAATTCGCAGATTCACTGCCGCGCGATCAGGTAAAGGGGCTGGCGCCCATCAGCGAAACGGCGCTGTCAGCGCCCGCTCGCTTGTCGCAACAAGGCGTAGAGCCGGGCTTTTATATCGTTCAGTCCCCGATGAGCCGTGCAGCCCTCGAAGTGGTGCTTTTCGGTCGGCCCGACGCGGCCCTCCTGGAGAAGTTTCGTCGGCTCAACCCCCAACTGACGGACACCGCCAAACCCGGCCAGATGGTGGTCCTCAGCCATCCCGAAAACCATCAGTGCAGCCGGGAAGAAGCCCTGCTGATGGACGCAGCGCAAAAGGTCAGCGCCGCGTTGGACACCCTCACGGCCGAGGAGGCGGCCTTTATGGTCCAGTACCGGCAGCAGATCGAGTCCGTGCTGTCTTATGGCTCAACCAACCTTGGGGTCGCGACCGCTGCCGCCGGCAACCATCTGGACGGCATTAAAAGAACCTTGCAGGCCATCGAATCCCTCCATCAAACCTACTTCCTGCGGGATGGGCATCTACGCAGCGTCCAGTTCTTCGCCGAACGGCGGGCGCTGCTCGCCCGGCTGGACGCAAACCTCACCGCCATCACGAAAATGAGCATCGCCTTTCCTGACCACCCCGACCTGAAAACCGCCCTGGGAATTTCCAGCCGCAGCCTGGTTCATCACTGGACCAAAGCGGGAGCAGCGGGGCAGATACCGGGATATGCGACGCATATCGAGGGCGTGTCGAAGGCTTCCACAGTGCTCAAGTATGGTGGCTGGATTGGCACGGCTTTGGGCGGTGGAGTGTCTTACGTGAAAGTTCAGGATGTTTGTTCTGCGGGGAATAAAGAGGCTTGCGAGAAGGTGAAGTTTACTGAGGTGGGGAGTTTTGTTGGTGGGGTGTTCGGAGGGGCAATCGCCAGCCCGGTTTTAACCCAGGCTATGACTTCCATCTGTGCTGCAGTTGCTGTTCCTACAGGGGGGATGGGCGGTGTTGTCTGTGGCTTGGTGGTGGTTGGAGCGGGGAGCTATTTGGCAGGGAAGGGTGGAGGCGCCTTCGGAGAACTCCTCGGAGAAAATATTTATGAGGTCGGGCAATGAGTAAGTTAAGTACGGCGGAATACGTGCTTACCTTTTTGGGTGTAGCCACGTTTTTGGGTGGGGGAGTTACTGCAGGGGTGTATTTCTATCTGAGTTGCACCCGAATGGATGAGATTTTGGGGTATGTAAAAAACTGCAAAGTAGTAAGTAATCAAAGGTATTATCTTTATATGGGCGCTTGGGGGCGCTTTTTAATGATTGGGATGATTTCGGGCGCCTTGGCATACTCTAACTATCAAATTAGAAAGGGGATGATGGATGCTGGTGATGTAGATGATTTTCCTGAGCCGCTCAAGCGGAGACTGATTGCAATGTTTAACATGCAGTTAGTATTCCTGGTCTGTCTAATAGTTGAGTTTATTGTTCTGAAGTTGATCAGGCCGTGATAAGTGGCGTTATGAGGTTTTCAATTGGGCCTGCTTAACCTGGCGGCAGTTGTGCTTGCATTCACATTTGCCGGAATACTTGTTGGTGCCTTTGCCCTGATGGGCGTTTTTCTGTATGTCGGGTATTCACGTATGGAGGAAATGCTGGGCCATCTTGAGAATTGCCAAGCAATACAGCAAAGAAGGTTTCTTATGCACGTCGGGCCGTGGGGGACAGTCATGCTCACGGCGTCGATTGCGGGAATCATGACATTTCCCGGAATCTATCTTCGTCACGGCGGAGTCAGTCAGGCGGACTTGGACGCTTTTCCATCGACCCTGAAGCGCAAGCTGATCCTGTTGCATATCGTGAATATTGCGTTGGCCGTGGGTGGTTTTTTGGTCGGCGGAGCAATGGTTGTGTGTTGGAACTATGTAAAAAAAGGCGGACTTTAAGGCCCCGAGGTTCGGACATAAACTGCCACGCCTTTGTCGTTGCCCCGTATCGAGCCCAGAGCTAGCCTTTGATCGTCGCTGCAAACGCAGTGATCGGGCTTGGTAACCCGTTTTGATACAGGCGCAACGATATGGAGTTCAATCATGTGCGCCGACAAGTCGTCCGCAGATCGCGGCTTTTCTAATCTCCTTTTCCTGCTCAATTACGTCTGCTTCCCAAGAGCAAAAGGAGGTGCGCTATGAGCACCTCCACCCCGGTCAAAACCCTCGGCTTCGTCACCTTCGGCCCTTGCGGCGATGGCGACCAAACCCTGTTTCGCGTCAACGCCAACGTACCTCTGTACCAAGCCCTGGAACACGCTTCGACCCTGCTGTACTACGCCAAGAAACTCGCCCTCGATGCCGCCATGGAAGAGCAGGGCGAACGTTACGCCTGGGCCGCGCACTTTCTGGCGGAGATGGGCAAGGCGGTGATCGATGATGTGGGATTGGGGCTGAGGGAAGAGGAGGTGTTGCAGGCTTAACAGGTAGGGGGATGTTGGGCAGGGCGTCGTTTCTGGGTGGCAGGGAAGCGGCGTCGATTTCCCAAAGTCTGGTTCGACTATCTTTCAGGGAACGAAGCCGATGGATCGCAATGACCGTCGGCGTTCCCTGCGGCCGGGCCATCCAGGACCTGTTCTCGCAGCCGTTCGAGTTGCTGCTGGGGCGCCGTATCGGTCGGGAGCTGCCCGGGGACTTAGCGATGACAAAAGAGCAACTATGCTAGGTCTGATGCCGAAATTGATTGAGCAGATCGGGCTTTCCCTCTTCCGTCGTGGAAAAACAATGGGAGTGGGATCGATCCGCTTGGGTTGAGTTGACCGTCGCTGCCTCTCAAGGTCAGTCTGTTGGAGGTCTGAAGTTGCGTATCGCTTTTTTGGTGAACCGAGATGTGGAGAGCAACCTCACGCTCAACTTCCTGTTGCCCGAGATTCACGAGAGCACAGTGGGGATCTTCCTCTCGGAGAGAGTGGGAACGGGCAGCAAGGTACCCCGCATGCTCGGGCAACTCGCATTGATCGAGCAGGACCTCTTCAATGCCTTGGCTCCGGGGTTGAGCGGATCGAGCGACCAGGTCGGCAGCGGGCATCGATTCGGTTTTGCAGAACTGCAGCAACGCTTTGGGGTTCCTGTGCGGGTATTGCCCAGCTTGCGGGACCCGGTGGGCCTGCAAATGCTGCAGGAGGCGGGAGCGGATCTGTTTGTCTCAATCCGCTTTGGTCAAATCCTCTCCCATGAAGCGTTGGTCATTCCGTCACGCGGCGTCCTCAACCTTCACTCTGGCCTCTTGCCTCACTATCGAGGCGTTCTCGCGACGTTCCGGGCGCTGCTCAATGGTGACCCGGAGATCGGCTGTACGCTCCATTGGATAGACAGTCCCGGCATTGATGTGGGGCGCATCATTGAGACTGCGCGGGTGACGGTCGAAAAGGAGCGCTCCTTGCTGTGGCACATCCTTGCACTTTATCAACCCGGTGCGCGCCTCATCCTGGACGCAATCAGACGCCTGGAGCGCGGCGAGCCCATGAAGGGGGCGCCTCAGGATCCATCCGCAGGGGCCTACTACTCCTTTCCCAGCGAAGATGACCTGATGCGCTTCACCACACTGGGGTGGCGGCTCTTCGATCGCGAGGACGTCTGGGATCTTTTCGAGTTGTACGGCTTTCCGTTGCGCACGCGCACGCTTTGAGCGTTGAACGTCCGCCAGGCTTCCAGATATATCGTGCGGTTTGCCTCCAACATCCGGTCACGAGAGGCACGCAGAGCGGTGGTCCACATGCCATAGCCCGGTGGAAGGAAGAGGTTCACCGGGCTGGCGAGGCATTGATCTGGCGTTTTTCCAGCGTTGAATCTGACCGTCTCGCGTGAGCGGTTGCATGACTGTGTTTCCAGTTGCGACCCTGGCCGGATAGGCCGACTCCTCGATACCCCGCGCAGAGCGCAGCCCGCCCTGAGTGACCGCATTCCAGATATTTCCAAGACGATGGGGTTAGACATAAACTGCCACGCCTTTGTCGTTGCCCTGTATAGAGCCCGAGACTAGCCTTTGATCGTCGCTGCCAACTCAGCGATCGGGTTTGGTCGCCCGACTTGATACAGGCGCAACAGCGCCCCTTGACGAATGCAGGCGCTTTTTTTGCGCTCGCATTTCCGTGCAATGGCGGCTGTGCGTGGAAGGGCTTCGGCCCTGCCGGGTTCCTGTATCTCCGGTCGACCAATCCGCGCACGGCTGCCACCCATTCGTTTGGTCGCGAACGTGGCAGCTCTCACTTTGATATGGGAGTTTCAATCATGTGCGCTATCAAAACCGCCGCAAATCGTGGTCGCTTCAACGGGGTAAAAGGAGGTGCACTATGAGCACCTCCACCCCGGTCAAAACCCTCGGCTTCGTCACCTTCGGCCCTTGCGGCGACGGCGATCAAACCCTGTTTCGCGTCAACGTCGACGTGCCTCTGCACCAAGCCCTGGAACACGCGTCGACCCTGCTGTACTACGCCAAGAAACTTGCCCTCGATGCCGCCATGGAAGAGCAGGGCGAACGTTACGCCTGGGCCGCGCACTTTCTGGCGGAGATGGGCAAGGCGGTGATCGATGATGTGGGGCTGGGTTTGAGGGAAGGGGAGGAGCTGAAGGTTTAGTGGAGGGATGTTGCAGAGCGCCGTTTCTGGGTGGCAGGGAAACGGCGTTTTTTAGGGGGGTTACCCCGCATCGCACTGTCGATTTCCCGGAGTCTGGTTCGACTATCTTTCAGGGAACGAAGCCGATGGGTCGCAATGACCGTCGACGTTCCCTGCCTGAGCACTTTTACGCAGACGAACCAGGAGAAAACCATGCGCAAGCTAATCGTTGCCGCTTTCATGAGCCTGGATGGCGTTATCCAGGCGCCCGGCGGGCCCGAAGAAGATACCAGCGGCGAGTTTCGCTTCGGTGGCTGGGTCGTACCCTACGCCGACGAAGCCTTCGGCCAGGCCATGCAGGAGCTGTTTTCGCAGCCGTTCGACCTGCTGCTGGGGCGACGCACCTACGACATATTCGCGGGCTATTGGCCGCACATACAGCCCGGTTCAAGCAACAGCGCCATCGCCGACCTGTTCAACCGCGTGCCCAAGCATGTGGCCACCCACCGCCCCGATACACTTGATTGGCACAACAGCCATGCGCTGCAAGGAAACCTCGCCGACGCCATACAGGCCCTCAAACAGCAGGACGGCGCCCACCTGTTGACCCAGGGCAGCGGCGATCTGGTGCGCCAACTGCTTGCTGCCGGGTTGGTGGATGAGCTGCGGCTGATGATCCATCCCATTGTGTTGGGGCGCGGCAAGCGGTTGTTTGATGATCATGCACAAGCGTCGGCTTTCACTTTGGTGAGCTCAACGAGTACTCCTGGCGGGGTGCTTATCACTCGCTACGTTCGCAGTGGTGAGGTACGTACAGGGACGTTTGAAGAGTAGGACCGCTCGTGACGGCCTTGACTTGAGCTGATGGGGGGAGCAAACACTCGTGCCCTTGCTACCCAGCGGATAATGAATGAAACCAATGCCGGTTCTCTTGAGTCAGGTTGCAACACATAAGAGTCGGAGCCCTATGTTGAGCTTTCAGCCCAACGAATCTGAGGCGAGTGTCTATCCTAAGGATCAGGTTCTGACTAATTTCGGAGGTTTGCACATGGACGTCACGCTGGTGGACCTTAAGATGGCAGCAGAGCGTTACAAAGAGTTCGTTGAGGCACAAGCTGAAGCCCCAACGTCTATTGTTGCTGTTGAGCGACTAAAACTTGGCTTGCGCAATGCCAATCTATTTACATCAGCAACTGATCGCCTCAGCGTAATCGCTAATGTTCTAAAGGAGAATCTGACAAAGCTTGAGCCGGGCATAGATATTCCACCAGAACTGCCACAGTTCTTGGACGTCGCCGATGCACGCAACGAGGTTTCTTTTGGCGACAACGACCTGCGCCCGATTCGATTCCTTCATGTAGCGCTCCTGGCTGCCCGAGCCGTTGGAAAAATAACGGTGCGCGGATATGTGGATGCGGAGGGAGACGCGACAGGGTTTCTTGTAGCTCCGGGCCTGTTACTTACGAATCATCATGTTCTACCTTCTGAGGATTTTGCAGCTACTTCCTTTGTAGCCTTTGATATGGAGGATGGACTTGATGGAAAACCTAAGTCTCCGAAACTATTTGACCTTCAGCCATCAGAGCTTTATATCGCGGATAAGGAATTGGATTACTGTTTTGTTGCTGTCAGCCCAACGACTTCGCAAGGTGAGGAGCTTTCGCAGTATGGCTTCCTTCGGATGTTTGAACAGACAGGAAAGCTCGATCCGAATCGCAGGCAGGCAGCAAATATAATTCAACACCCTCTTGGCCAAGAAAAGAAAATTGCCCTTCGCGATAACTATTTCATGGAGCCGCCAAAAGATGTGTTGGATAAGTCGGGAAAGCTAAACTCACTGTTCTATGGCTCTGACACACTGAAGGGTTCATCCGGAGCGCCGGTTTTCACTGATGAGTGGTTTGTTGTGGCGTTGCATAGAGGCGGCGTTCCTTTGATGAAGGCTGTCAACGGCAAGATCAGAGTTATGCGCCTGGACGGTACGCCAGCCCGTGATGGCGATGCGAAAAGCAGCATTGCTTATGTGACAAATGAAGGTACAAGAGTGAGCCGTATTTATGCATCTCTAAGGCAGAAAGCAGTACTCGATAATGAAACCTCCACTCATGCGCAAGCTGCTCTGAATCGAATATTGGCTGTATCTCAAGATCCTAAGCTCGGCCCTGTGGACAAGTCTACAGCCCCCCTGATCACTCCTGGACCATTAGCTTCAGACCTGAGTGATACTCAAGAGAAACTTATTCGCCGTAAACCAGACATGTTCAATGGTGCAGCAGGCTATCAATCAGGTTTTCTCGGCGAAGGATTTGAGGTGGGTTTACCCGAACTATCACATGAGGTGATCAAGGAGGTAGCGAGACTGCGGGATCTAGACGAGTACGTGCTGAAGTACCTGAATTACTCGGTTGTCATGCACGCACAACGGCGCACGGCAATCTATGCAGCAGGAAACGTGAATGGCTCGTTACTGTGGAAAAAGGTAATGCAAGGAGCAATGCCCAAGAGACCTAGCTGGACATTTGACCCCAGACTTGACGATCAGCATCAACCTGACGACTCGATATTTAGCACCGCCATACAGAGAGGACATCTGTTCAAACGCGAGGATGCGGTGCAAGGGGATAATGAGAAAACGTTATCCCTTGCCGACCAACACTCGTTTGTTATTACAAACGCAACCCCAATGATTGCCAACTTCAACAATGTCGAATGGGGAGACCTCGAAGACCTTATCACCCGGCACCTTGAAGAAGGGAATCGTGTGAGTTATTTCGCTGGACCGATTTTCGATGTAGAGGACAAGTATTTCTACGAATTGAAGGCTTCAGTACCGGAGTCAAATCGGCTCAAGGGGATACGTGTTCCTTCCAGGTTTTGGAAGATAGTGGCTTGGGTTGAGCAAGATCGACTTCAAGCCGCAGGCTTTGTGCTCGACCAGTCAGACGAAATACGAAAGCACGGGCCAATTACCGATGAAATCTACTTTGGCGCATATTCGCAGACCTCCATCGAAGAAATTGAAGCTCGCACAGGTCTCCTCTTTAATCAACTGCGAGTAGCTGACACGTACAAGTGATCGCTTGCTATCGTAGCTACGAATACGAGGGGTGTCTTAGGGGTAAGATGCTAAGCGGATAATGATATAGATGACCGCTTGCAGATGGAATATAAAAAACCTAAAGTGCAAAGAGTCTATGATGATAAATGATAAAAGCTGACTAACTAATCGACGGTAGAAATCCCGCTTGTGAGGGTTTTACTGGGGGATTTTATCTCATCACTCAAAATCCTCACAAGAAGATGCACTATCTGGTTTTCCTGGATCTTCTGGAGTGCTCTCCACCTTCTGCGCTTCAGATTGTTGATTCTAGACCACCCCTAGCGAGGGATAGTCGGATGTTGTGCCTAAAAAGATGATATTGATATATGGTTGTTTTGTTAATGGCTGGCTTTTTATCAATATGCTTGGTGCTCCCGAGATCGCCCAGTAAAAATGAAAGATTGCTGCTTAGGAACAACTGTAGCCAGAAGAACCCTTTGTGTGAGGGCCAGGTATCAGTGGAAAGCAGAGATTGATTAACACCTGCTCATGGTCGATTACCGCCTCAATGGAGGGCATCAATTTGAAGTGGCCGGTAGGTCATGATGCTTTGATTTAGGATAATGTTGACTTGATAGAGGGGAGTGCACATCAGCCATCTACTTCGGTATATCCAGCTATGATCCATAGAGGTTTCATAGATGTCGACCGATAGGGAAGTGCGATGCCACAGTACTTAAGGAAAAGCACCGTTCGTTTACTTGAAGCTAGTCAAGAGGCTTTGGCTCTCGCATTTATTGGTCTAGGTATGCCCAGTCGTGGAGCCCTTCGTGTTGACTGTGCGCAATTCGCAGCTCCTGTAGGGCTTGTTGGAGCTGCTGCAGAACAGGCGTTAGGAGCCATTTTGGTGCAGGTTCGTGGAGACGAGGCACTTATGCTCTCGCCAACGCAATTCAAAAGTGCTCGGGCCGTACTTAGTGATGTTCGAGACATATTAAGAGCTCCTGTTCCCAGAGCTTCGTTCCTGACAGTCGGTTTAGAAAACCCAGTCAGACATCGCGAACAGCTCGCCCAAGCGACCGAAGGTTTGTCACTGCTTTTCGGCCAGAGGGCCGCGGGGTTTCACGCGGGCAGAGGGCCGTCAAGGGCAGTAGCGCTTGTACAAGCACACAAAGTGTTTAGTTTTCTTCGACTTCTCGCGGAGTCAGCACGGGTTAGACCTTACCTTGAGCGCGCTCCTCAACCCTCAGAGGAAATTCTGGATCGGAACGTGCTCGTCGATGATTTAGCAAGAAAGTTTCGGGAGGCTGATACTCCTAGTGAACGAACCGAGTTACTGAGGGCGCTGTTTCTAGTACTTCCTGAGGTACCTGCCGAAGCACCTGAGTGGTTGGACGCTTTCGATAGGTCCGTAATGGCGCCATCAGCTGAGGACATTAATCTGTTGCTGGGGACTTTGGAGCGTGCCGACCCTGTGCGCTTCCAACGTCTAAACGCCGGAGGGCATGGGTTGCCTGTTGTCGTTCGCCCGCAAGATGTTGATGCCTTACCGATTGCTCCACACCATTTACGCCGTGCTTTCGGAGATATTGCAGACCAGTTTGCTGCTGATGTTGGAAATGCCAATGGTCGGCTTGATGCGGGAACTCTAGATCTTCCTCCTGAAGGTTTCTTACTCGATTTATGCGTTCTTGGACCTGAACAGATTCGGCAAGTTTTAAGGCGACAAGTGCTGACCGCTCAAGATGTTTGGCCGTTTGTCGCCACGGCTCTCTCTCAGCAAGGCACAGAACGGCCGTTTTGGTTCATCGTTTCCTTAGTAGAGGACCAAGGGCAGTTAGTTGGCCAGATCCGCCGGGCATTTGATGTAGCGAGACGTAATCCGTTTCTCCAGCGTCAAGTATCAACAATGGAAGCTTTTGAAGCTCTACGTGGGCGTCAACTGCTTGCTCCTACCGCGGAGCTGGCGATCTTCACTAGAGCCGCATATTCAAGGTCGGAGCGCTCGCGGGAAAGCCTTGTAGCGGCTATAGAGCGAAACAGGGGAACAGAGCGGGCCGCGATCGCCGATGCCGAAGTCGCTATACGTAGAGTTGCTGACGGCGACATTCATGGAGGGCAAGCATTTGCTGCCGTTGTTGGGTCAGAGAGCTTGGAGGCTCGGCGATATTGGTCCAGATTACTTGCTGAAGCAGCAACGGATCCTGAAGATCGCAGTATGCTGGTGCAGATACTCCGACATGAAGAGCTCGCTCCTGCAAAAACTGCAGCCCGAAAGGCGCTAAGACTAGTTGACGCAATTGCCTACGGACCACAAATTGAGTTGGAGTAAACGTCTTTGCTTGACACTTTATTGATCAGTCTTATCCCCATGATATTCAGGAAGTACTAGTAATCAGTACGCCTTTAAGGTCTTCTCTTGGCTGTGGATTCAACCGATAACATCCATTCACGAGCTTTCACTTCGACCATTAGCTGAAATGGCTAACTACCCCATTTTCAGACGGGCTTCGAGGCAGGCTCCATCCATGCACAGAAGTGCACTGACAGACAGAGAAGGGACGACTCAAAAAGCACGGATACCCAGGTCCCAAGCACCTCACCCAAATACCCGCCCCCCCATTTTTTGTCACTCCAACCCAAACAACCTCCGCGCATTCCCCCGCCCAATCTTCTCCCTATCGTTCTCACTGATCAGCGCCTGATCAAACCAGTTACTCGCCGTGGCCATGCTTTCATACGGGTAATCCGCCGAAAACAGCACGCGATCGACACCGATTTCGCTGATGGAATCCAGCAGGCCCTTGGTGTGGAAGTGGCCGGCGGTGGTCAGGTAGAAGTTGTGGCTGAAGTAGTGGCTGATCGGTTTTTTCGCGTTGCCCAGGCCTTCGCCTTCGCGTTGCATGTGCAGGCGGTGTTCCAGGCGCGGCAGCATCAGCGGCAGGCCTTCGGCCAGGTGGCCGAGGATGAGGGTCAGGTTGGGGTAACGGTCGAACAGGCCACTGAGCATCAGGCGGATCGCGTGGGTGGCGGTTTCATGGGCGAAGCCCCAGGCCGAGCCGACCAGGGATGGGTAACCCTCGTAGATCCGCCGTTGGCTTGGCAGCGGTTCGCGCGGGTGCAGGTAGACCGGCACGTTGAGCGCCGCGACCCGCTCCCAGAATTCCCATACCGGCGGTTCGTCCAGGTACTGCGCGGTATCGGCGTTGCCGATGTTGGTGTAGCCGTTGATCAGTGCCCCCACCATGCCGTAATCCTTTACCGCACGTTCCAGTTCGTCCGCCGCGGCCCTGGGCGATTGCAGGGCCACCGTGGCGAAGGCCTTGAAGCGTTGCGGGTGGCGGGCGACGAACTGCTCGGTGATCTGCTCGTTGGTGCGTTGCGCGAAGGCGATGGCCTGGCGCGGATCGAGCAGCGACTGGGCGCCGGGGGAGGTGAGGGACAGGATGGCGAGGTCGATGCCATTGCGGTCCATATCGGCGATGCGCTGGTCGCTGTCCAGCAGGCGTTTTTCCACATCCGCCATATAGGCCCGGCCATTGCGCGTGGCTTCGCCGGAAGCATCCCACAGGCTGTTGTTCAGCTCGGTGCTGATGTGTTCCTCGAGTACGATTTTGCCTTTCATGCTGATGTAGCCTCTTTAAGGATAAACAGGTACGTCGCGCTTCGACTCAGCCGGGCCTAGGCCTCGGCGGTCGACAGGCTGATGTGTTTGTATTCGATGAAATCGTCGATGGCCGCGACGCCGTTCAGGCGGCCCAGGCCGGACTGGCGATAACCGCCTTCCTCGAATTCGTCGTAGACCTTGGCCCAGTCGTTGATCCACACGGTGCCGGCCTGCACCTTGCGCGCCACGCGCAGCGAGCGCTTGGTGTCGCGGGTCCAGATGGCGGCCGCCAGGCCGTATTCGCTGTCGTTGGCCAGGGCCACGGCTTCGGCTTCCGTATCGAAGACTTGCAGGGTCAGCACCGGGCCGAAGGTTTCCTTCTGCACGATATCCAGCTTCGAGTCGCTGACTTGCAGCAGGGTCGGGCGGTAGAAGGCGCCGTTGGCCAGCTCGCCTTCGGTGATGGGGCCGCCGCGCACTATGACCTTGGCACCGGCGGCAATTGCCGCTTCAACCGTTTGATCAACCCGCTGCACGTTGGCCTTGTCGATCAAGGGGCCCATGTCGCTGCGCGGGTCGGACGCCGGGCCGACCCGCACCGCTTGCAGGCGTGCCGCCAGGCGCTCGCGCAACTGCTCGGCGATGCCGCGCTGCACCAGCAGCCGCGAGCCGGTCATGCAGAACTGCCCGGCGAACACGGTCAGGGCTTTTTCCAGGAGCGGCAGGGCGGCCTCGAGGTCGGCGTCGTCGAACACCAGGTGCGGGGTCTTGCCGCCCAGCTCCAGGCCGAAGCGCTTGAGCGACTGCGCACCCACCGCGGAAATCGCGCGGCCAGTGGCGGAGGAACCGGTGAAGCTGATGACCGGCACCTGGGGCGAGGCGATCAGCCGGCGCGAGCCTTCGCCGCCGGACTCGGTGAACAGGTTGATCACCCCGCGCGGCAGGGAAGGCGCCTCGGACATGACCCTGGCCAGCAGGGCATTGGTCTGCGCGGTCTGCGCCGGCATCTTGATCACCACCGTGGCGCCGGCGGCCAGGGCCGGTGCCAGCGAGCGCACCATCAGCACCACCGGCGAGTTCCACGGCACGATGATGCCGGCCACGCCCATCGGCTCGCGCAGCACGATGGACAGCACGTCGGGGCGCGGGGTGCCGCTGTGGCCGCGTTCGGTGCGGGTTAGCGCCGCGTAGTAGCGCAGCTTGGAGGGCACCATGCTGACTTCGAAGCGGGCTTCGGGCTTGATCTTGCCGTTCTCCAGCGCCAGTTGCTCGATCAGCGTCTCGCTGTTGCGCTCGAAGGCGGCGGCCAGCTCGTCGAGGACCCGGGCGCGCAACGCGCTGTCGTCGCTCCAGCCACTGTTGAAGGCGCGCACGGCCGCAGCGATGGCCGCATCGGCCTCGGCGCCGCCGCCATCGGCGTAGTGGCCGATGACCCGGGAGGTGGCCGGGTCGATGGATTCGCGGTGTTCGGTCGAATCGACCCAGGCGCCGTCGATCCAGTGTTGGGCAAGGGTGTTTTGCATGGTCATGGCAGTGTTCTCCACATTAGCTGTAGCGACGCGCGATGTATTCGGCGGTGGCGATGGTGGTGATATTGGTGGCGACCGAAATGGCGTCCGGGAAGATCGACGCATCGACCACCCGCAGGCCCTGCACGCCGTGGACCCGGCCTTCCAGGTCGACCACGGCGCCGGGGTCGCCGGCCTGGCCCATCGGTGCGGTGGAAGTCGGGTGGTGGTAGGTGTCGAGGGTGGCCAGCATCGACTGCTCGATCTGCTGGTCGCTGGTGGCCTGGGCGCCCGGGTTCAGTTCCGAGTGGATCAGGTCCTTGAGCGGCGCGGTCTGGCCGATCTTGCGCGCCAGTTTCACCCCTTCCAGCAGGCGGGCGCGGTCCTCGGCCCGGGCCAGGAAGTTGAGATCGATCAGCGGCGCTTGCGCCGGGTCGCGGCTGGCCAGTTTCAGGCTGCCCACCGACAGTGGGCGGGTCAGGGCCACGGCGAGGACAAAACCGACCTTGGTCGGGCTCTGGTCGTGGGGGAACAGGTGGGTGGCGGTGATGTGCAGGTCGAGGTCGCCATTTTTCGCCGTGGAGCTGTGGGTCCAGAGCTTGGCGCCGATCACTGGGGACTGCTTGCCGATCAGCTCGGGGCGGGCGGCGTAGGCGTTGTAGTAGAAGGGGTGATCCTTGAGCCGCTGGCCGACGGGCAGGGCGGCGACCAGGGGGATCGACAGCGACGCCAGGTGCTCGCGCGGGCCAATGCCGGAGCGCAGCAGGATCGCCGCGCTGCCGTAGGTGCCGGCCGAGAGTATGACTTCGTTCGCATGGATGACTTCGCCGCTGGCCAGGCGCACGCCGGTGGCGCGGCGGCCGTCGAACAGCACCTTGTCCACCAGCACGTCGCCGCGGATCTGCAGGTTGCCGCGGGCCCGCACGGCATTGTCGAGGTAGGCGATGCCGGTGTTGACCCGCACGCCGTCGACGATGTTCATCGGGTAGGGACCAACACCGTTGGCGTCGGCGCCGTCGAAGTCGTCGATCACGCGGAAACCGTTGGCGACGGTGGCGTCGACGAAGGCCCGCTGCATGGGGCTGATGTCATTGCGGGTCAGCTGGTGCACCGGCAGGGGGCCGTCGTGACCGTGCAGCTGGTTGCTGCCGGTGTTGCGTTTTTCCAGCTTCTTGAACGACGGCAGCAATTCTTCATAGGACCAGCCGGGCAGGTTCCAGTTGACCAGGTCCTGCTTGCGCGCGCGGATCGCCACCGCGCCGTTGACCGCCGAGCTGCCGCCCAGCACCTTGCCGCGAATCGCATGGATCGGGTGGCCGATATAGCCGGGCAAGGTCTGGTAGCCCCAGTCGCTGCCGGCATCGCCGCCGACGCTGTCGCTGCTGGCGATGACTTTCGGGTAGTCGCGGGTGCCGTAGATGTGGCCGGCTTCGAGCAGCAGCACGTTGCGCTCGCGGCGTTCGCTCAGGCGCCGGGCCATGACCGCGCCGGCCGAACCGCCGCCGATGATCAGCACGTCCACCGGGTTGCCGGCACTGCCGTCGCGCTTGCCGTTGGCGCCTTGCGGGGCTGCCGCGAAAGCGGGGCCGGCGCCCAGCATGGAGCCGATGGCCAGGGTCGCCGAGCCGGCGACTGTCTGGGCCAGCAGTTTGCGGCGCGAAGGGTTTTCTGGTTGGTGGTGACTCATTGCTCATCTCCCATAGCAGGCGAATGCCTGTCAGATGGAAGCTGAGGCTAAGGTGCGCCCGGGTTGAGCGACAGCCACTCTAAAGTGAACCGCTCGTTCAGTATTACTTGACCAGGTAACGGGCCCCGCGCAGTCAGGTGCTGGAGCCGCTCGGCAGCAGCCCGCGAGCGATCAAAGCCGCGTCCCAGGGCGCCGGGCGACCGATTTCCTCGCCGAGAAATTGAATCAGCGCCTGGACCTTGGGCGGGGTTTTCAGGGTCTTGAGGTACACCGCCGAGATCTGCCCGCCGGACGGCGCATAGTCGTCCAGCACCGACACCAGCCTGCCGTCGAGCAGGGCGTCGGCCGCCAGGAAGGTTGGCAGGATCGCCAGTCCCAGGCCGGCCAGCGCGCCTTCGAGCAACTGGTGCCCGGAGTCGGTACGCATGCGCACCCGGACGCGGAACGAGTGCTGCGCGCCGTCCATGGGCAGGCTCCACATGCCGTTGGGTTCGCGGTTGTAGTAGACCAGCCCGTCGTGCCGCTGCAGGTCGCCGGGGTGCTCGGGAGTGCCCTGGCGCGCCAGGTAGTCGGGGCTGGCGCAGATCAGGTGGCGGTTCTCGGTCAGCGGCCGCGCCACCAGGCAAGAGTCGTGGAGGTTGCCCAGGCGGATGGCGACGTCGAAATGGCCATCCTGCAGGTTGGCCACCCGGTCATGGGCTTCCATGTCGACGCACAGTTGCGGGTATTGCAGGGCGAAGCGCGCCAGCAGCGGCGCCAGGTAGCGTGGGGTGAAGGCCATCGGCGCCGCCAGGCGCAGGGTGCCGCCGAGGCTGGCCTGGTGGTCCTGCACCGACTCTTCGGCGCGCGCCAGGTCCAGCAGGATGCGTGTGCAATCGGCGTAGAACAGCTGGCCGGCCTCGGTCAGCTTCAGCGGCCGGCCACGGGTCAGCAATACCACGCCCAGGCGCTTTTCCAGCTGCTGCATGCGTTGGCTGACCAGCGACTTGGTGGTCCCCAGGCGTCGCCCGGCTTCGGAAAAACTGGCCGCCTCGACGACCGCGACGAAGGTGCTCATGTCCGAGAATTTATTCACCGCCACTCCTGTTGCCCTGGGTTGAAGAACCTGAAAAGAACCATGCAGGTTCGCGTGCTGCTCAGGGGCGCCATGAGAAGCCAAGCGTATCGGGCAACGCAAGTGGCGAACCGGCCAGAGATGAAGTTGCCACCCGGGGCGACGGACGGGGCTGTTGCCGATGGACAGACGCCCGGGCTACCTGGCGTTGCCGAGGTTTGGCGCGGATCGCACGGTTTTCCATGGGCCGGCCACTTCGCGGCTATTCTCTAATTTCAGGTCGATGGCCTAAAAGATCCATGTCCATGCCGATGGCCTGATGTCCTGCTCGCCCGGGTAAAAACGTATTTCTCAGCCTTGCTGAGCCGTGTCGGGTGTTGCTTCGAGGACGGGCCCCTCCAGTTCGAGGGCGGTTAATGGCGCTTCACGGTGATCAGGGACGATGACAGTGAGGGCATGCATGCAGTGGCGGCCATGGATATGAGCGTCGGGTCAACGACCGGAGAAGAGGCGGCGGACTTTTTCGTGCAGACCCTGGAACAGGCCAACGATGCCGTGGTGATCATCGACGATCGCAACCAGGTGGTGTTCTTCAACGCGGCGGCCGAACGCTTCTGGGGCTGTCCACGGTGCGAAGTGCTGGGCAGTGATGTCAGCACCCTGGTGCCGATCCCCATCCGCTCGCGGAACGACGGCGAGACCGGGGTCAACAAGATCATCGGCACCAGCCGCGATGTGTGCATCACGCGCAAGGATGGCGAAGAGCGCTGGGGCGCGATGGCAATCTCGAAAATCACCCTGCAGGGGCGCATTCTCTATGCCGCCTTTTTCAAGGACGTGACCCAGACGCGGCTCAAGGATATCGAGCAGCGCTTGCTGTCGATGTCGGTCAATGCCAGTAGCTCGGCCACCTGCATCGTCGACGCCGACGGCCGGCTGATCTACATCAACGACGGGCTGGTGCGCTTGCTGGGGTATTCCCGCGAGGAATTGCTGGAGCGCTCGCCGCAGATGTTCTTCGTCACCGATACCCCGGGGCAGGCCCGGGCCGACGAGCTGCAACTGGAGAGCATCCTCAGTGGCCAGCCCCATGAAGCCTGCGGCCTGGTCAGCAAGCGCAACGGCCAGCGGCTGTGGGTGCAGGTCTGCTCGGCGCCGGTGTTCGACGCCGGCGGGCGGATCGGCAACATCGTCATCGTGTTCACCGACATCACCCGTTCCAGGCTGCCCGAAGTGCTGCAGGACAAGGTCATCGGCGCCTTGTTGCAAGAGCAGCCCGTGGAGCGCGTGTTGACCCTGCTGTGTCAGGAAATCGAGCGCCTGGCGCCGGAGGTCATCGTCTCGATCCTCGGCGTGGACCCGCAGGGGTTGCTGCACCCGTTGGCCAGTCCCGGCCTGCCGGCCGACTACTCCCAAGCCATGGAGGGGCTGCCGATCGGGCCCGCCGCCGGCTCCTGCGGCACCGCGGCCTTTCGTGGCGAGCCGGTGCTGGTCACCGATATCGAGACCGATCCGCTGTGGGCCGATTACCGTTTGCTGGCGCGGCAGGCCGGGGTGCGGGCCTGTTGGTCGATCCCGCTGCGCAACAGCGCCGGCAGGGTGCGCGCGACCTTTGCCCTGTACTTTCGCGAGAGCCGCAAGCCCGATACCACCCATGCCCATCTGATCATGACCGGGACCCACCTGTGCATGCTGGCCCTGGAGCGCGAGGAGGCGCGCCAGTCGATCCGCCACATGGCCTTGTCCGATGCCCTGACCGGCTTGCCCAATCGCAGTTCCCTGCTGGCCGAGGCCAACCGCAGCATTGCCGAGGTGGACCTGGAGCAGGGCGAACTGGCGGTGTTGTATGTCGACCTGGACCGCTTCAAACAGGTCAACGAGGCCCTGGGGCATGCCTCGGGCGACGAGCTGCTGCAGCTCATGGCGCAACGGCTGCGCAGCGTGCTGCGCGAGTCGGACATCGTCGGCCGGCTGTCGAGCGACGAGTTCGTGCTGGTGCTGCCCCGGATGAACGCCACCCGGGTCACGACCTTTCTCGAACGCCTGATGCCGACCCTGGGCGCCCCGGCCGATATTGCCGGGACCGCCGTGGTGCCTTCGGCCAGTGTCGGCGTCAGCCTGTACCCCAGCGACGGCCAGGATATGGAAAGCCTGCTGCATTGCGCCGATATCGCCATGTACCAGGCCAAGCGTACCGAGCGCGGCGGTTTCAGGTTCTTCCTCGAGGAGATGGACCAGCTCGCCCAGCAGCGCCTGCAGCTGGAGACGGCGCTGCGCCAGGCCCTGACCAGCGACGGCTTGCATCTGGTCTATCAACCGCAGATCGACTTGCACAGCAACGGCCTGGTCGGGGTCGAGGCGCTGGCGCGCTGGGAGCATCCAAGCCTGGGCACTATCCCGCCCGCGCAATTCATCGCGCTGGCCGAGGAGTGCGGGTTGATCAACTACCTCAGCCAGTGGGTGCTGTGCGAAGCCTGCGAGCAACTGGCGCGCTGGCGTCGATCGGGCATCAGGGTGCCGTCCATCTCGGTCAACCTGTCGCCGATCAACTTCCATAACCTCAACCTGGCGGCCCTGATCGCCCGCCAGTTGCAGCGTTGCGGCCTGCAGCCGGCGGACCTGTGCGTGGAGGTCACGGAGGGCGTTTTCCTGTGCAGCAGCCCGACCACCGAACAGACCCTCCAGGACCTGCATACCCTGGGCGTGCGCCTGGCCATCGATCACTTTGGCGCCGGCTATTCCAGCCTGGGCTATCTGCGGCGCTTGCCGATCAACGAGCTGAAGCTGGACCAGAGCTTCGTCGAGGAGCTGGAGCACGACGCCTCCTGCCGCGCCTTGAGCGAGGCGGTCATCGGCATCGGCAAGGGCCTGTCCCTGCGGGTGATCGCCGAGGGCATCGAACACCCCGCGCAGCGCGACATCCTGCAGGCGCGGGGCTATGACGTGGGGCAGGGCCAGCTGTTTTCCTCGCCATTGCCGGCCCGGGCGTTCGGGCAGTGGTTTGTGGGCTGGCAGAGTTAGCCGGCCGGTCGATGGGGGGGGCAGCGCCGCGCTCCAGGCGGACGCGAAGTGGACCGCGACGGGCCTGTGCACGACCCTCTCTTTTCCTTCTTTCCAAGGCCGCTGCGGGCATTGCCCGGTGCCAGGCATGGGCGTGGGCATTCAAACACTCTGTTCTTTAAGTCAAGTTGTTAGTGTGTAAGGATTTTCTGTTTTATGCCGTCGAAAACCAATTAAACCTGACGGTTTGTTAGATGTTTAGTTGTGGGTGTTTAGTGTTTCTGATTATTGGGTTTTGTAACTGTTGGCGTATTCCGTATGGGACTGATGTGATTCGGGAAAATCATTTGTCAGCGGTATTTTTGTGGGCTTTAGTGGGGAGGAAAAACACTCCAGGGACACTGCCATACCGCGTGAGTTAACTCATCGGTGGCTTAAATATAATAAAAAGGTGATCCATGACAGACTCCACAAAAGTGCCGGGTGCGTGCGACCTGACCGGCGATTTTCACAGCGAGAAAACCGCCGGCGGACTGAAAAGAACCCTGACGCCCCGGCACCTGAGCATGATCGCCATTGGCGGCAGCATCGGTACCGGGCTGTTCGTCGCCTCGGGCTCGACCATTGCCCAGTCCGGGCCGGGCGGCGCGCTGCTGGCCTTTGTGGTCATCGGCGCCATGGTGTTCTTCCTGATGACCAGCCTCGGTGAACTGGCGTCCTGCATGCCGGTCACCGGTTCGTTCTCGACTTATGCCTCGAAGTATGTCGATGAAAGTTTCGGCTTCGCCCTGGGATGGAACTACTGGTATGCCTGGGCGGTGACCATTGCGGTCGATCTGGTGGCCGCGCAGATCATCATGGCTTATTGGTTTCCGGAGGTGCCGGGGTATATCTGGAGTGCGGGTTTTCTATTGATCATCACCGCACTTAATATGGCCTCGGTGCGTTTGTTCGGTGAGTCCGAATATTGGTTCGCCCTGATTAAAGTCATCACTATCCTGCTGTTTATCACGGTGGGCATTCTGATGTTGTTCGGCATTCTCAGCGGCGGCGAAAATGCCGGCCCCAGGCTCTGGTTGATTGGCGATGCGCCGATTGTCGGCGGCCTGGGGGCCCTGGTCGGGGTGGCGATGATCGTGGGGTTTTCGTTCCAGGGCACCGAGTTCGTCGGCATCGCCGCCGGCGAGACCCGGGACCCCGGGAAAAACGTGCCGCGCGCGGTGCGGCAGATCTTCTGGCGGATCCTGCTGTTCTACGTGCTGACCATCCTGATCATCGGCCTGTTGATTCCTTACAACGACCCGAGCCTGTTGAGGAATGGGGTGTCCGATATCCGTGTCAGCCCCTTCACCCTGATCTTCGAACGGGCCGACATGCTCGGCGCGGCCGCGGTGATGAACGCGGTGATCCTGACCTCGGTGCTGTCCGCCGGGAACTCCGGCATGTACGCCTCCTCGCGGATGCTCTACAGCCTGGCCCTGGAGGGCAAGGCGCCGGCGATCTTCGCCCGTTTGAGCGCATCCGGCACCCCGCGGTGGGCGTTGCTGGCCACGGCCACGGTGGCGGCCTTGTGCTTCCTGACCTTCATCTTCAGCCCGGGGCAGATCTATAACTGGTTGCTCAACACCTCGGGCATGCTCGGTTTTATCGCCTGGCTGGGCATTGCGGTCAGCCACTATCGGTTTCGTCGCGGTTATGTGCGCCAGGGCAACGACCTGGGCAATCTGCCTTATGTGTCGCGGTTCTTTCCGTTCGGGCCGATTTTCGCCTTTGTCCTGTGCCTGTTCGTCACCCTGGGGCAGAACTATCAAGCCCTGCTCGGCGACTCGATCGATTGGGCCGGGCTGACCGCCACCTATATTGGCCTGGTGCTGTTCCTGGCGATCTGGCTGGCGCACAAAGTCATCAGTGGCTCCAGGTTCGTCCGGTTCGATGACATGAGCTTTTCGATGATTCGCAGCAAGTCCGAACGTTACCTGCCAGCGGAATCGGCTATGAATGAGAATGCGGGTCTTCCTGTGCGAATGACCCAGGTCGGAGCCAAGTGATGAGTCAGGATTTTCTCGAAAGTTATTACCAAGCCACGGTTGAAAAGACCGCTTATCCGGCGCTCGGCGGCCGGGTGGAGACCCGGGTGTGCATTCTGGGCGGCGGGCTGGCCGGGCTTTCCACGGCGCTGGGTTTGGCCGAACGCGGGGTGACCGACGTGGTGGTGCTGGAGTCCCACACCGTGGGGCACGGCGCCTCGGGGCGCAACGGCGGTTTTGTATTCGGCGGCTACTGCCTGGGCAATGCCGAGCTGCTCAAGACCCTGGGCCGGGAGGAAGCGCGGCGGCTCTACCGGCTGACCATCGACGCGGTCGAGCTGATTCGCCAGCGCGTCCGGCAATACGGCATCCAGTGCGACCTGACCGACAGGGGCGTGCTGCTGGCCAACTGGTTCAACGATCCGGCGCGCCTGGAAAAGCCTCGGCAACTGATGAAGGAGGTCTACGGCGTCGACTGGCAGTATGTGGCGCCGGGCGAGTTGCGCGAAAAGCTCAAGACCGAGCGCTATTTCGGCGCCTTGTTCGAGAGCAATGCCTTTCACTTCCACCCGCTCAAGTATGTCTATGGCGTGGCGGCGGCTGTGGCGGGGCATGGCATCGATATCCATGAGCACTCGGCGGCCCTGGCGATCGAGCAGCAGGGCGGCAAGTACCTGGTCAAGACCGCGGGCGGCGAAGTCCTGGCCGAACAGGTGGTGTTCGCCGCGGGTGGTTACGCCCGTGGGCTGTACCGGCCGGTGGAGCGGGCGACGCTGCCGATTGCCACCTATGTGGTGGCGACCGAGCCCCTGGGCGAGCGTTTGCGGGAGGCGATCAACTGCGAGTCGGCCATTTACGACACCCGCTTTGCCTTCGACTATTACCGCCCACTGGCGGACAGCCGGATTCTCTGGGGTGGGCGTATTTCCATCCTCAATCGTGGCCCGCAGGCGATCGCCGGCTTGCTCAAAGCCGACCTGATCACGGTCTACCCGCAACTGGCCGACGTCGAGATCGAGTATTCCTGGGGTGGGCTGATGAGCTACGGCCGCCAGCAGATGGCGCAGATCGGCCAGGATGACAACGGCGTGTGGCATGCCGTGGGGTTTGGCGGTCACGGCATGGCGCCGACCACGGTGGCGGGGGAAGTGCTGGCGGATGCCATCGCCAAGGCCATTCCGATTCCCCAGGGCTTTGGCCGGTTCGGCCTGGTGCCCACCTTCGGCCTGGCCGGTCTGGTCGCGGCGCAGGCGACCTATACCGCCTATCAGGCCCTGGATGCCTACGATGCCCACCGCTTGAACAAATGACCGCCGCTTTTCCCAGGCTGTACAGGTCATGGAGCAATCTCAGCGTTTTCTGGCCCAAACCCCGGAATGAACTTATGCTGGCGGGCAAATCTGCACTCATTGAAAACCCAAGGCGTGACGCGAGGACGTTCCGAGCGTCTACGACTTGAACAAGTGACGCTGCTGCAGCCCGTATTGGCTCTTGGCATATTGAAATTGGGAGATTGTGTATGGTCATCAAACCCCGCGTTCGCGGCTTTATCTGTGTGACGACCCACCCGGTCGGTTGCGAAGCCAACGTCAAGCAACAGATCGACTACGTCACCGAACAAGGCACCATCGACGCTGGGCCAAAGAACGTACTGGTGCTCGGCGCTTCCACCGGCTACGGCCTGGCCGCACGTATCACCGCCGCCTTCGGTTGCGGCGCCAACACCCTGGGTGTGTTCTTCGAGCGCGGCAGCGTTGACGGCAAGCTCGGCACCGCCGGCTGGTACAACACCGCGGCCTTCCACAAGTTCGCCGAAGAAAAAGGCCTGTACGCCAAGAGCATCAACGGCGACGCCTTCTCCGACGAAGTCAAGCGCCAGACCATCGAAACCATCAAGCGCGACCTGGGCAAGATCGACCTGGTGGTCTACAGCCTGGCCGCTCCGCGCCGTACCCACCCGAAAACCGGCGAAGTCCTGAGCTCGACCCTCAAGCCGCTGGGCAAATCGGTGACCCTGCGCGGTGTCGACACCGACAAGGAAATCGTTAAGGAAACCACCCTGCAGCCAGCCACCCAGGAAGAAATCGACGGCACCGTGGCCGTGATGGGCGGCGAAGACTGGCAGATGTGGATCGACGCGCTGCACGAAGCCGGCGTCCTGGCCGAAGGCGCTAAAACCACCGCCTTCACCTACCTGGGCGAGAAGCTGACCCACGACATCTACTGGAACGGTTCCATCGGCGAAGCCAAGAAGGACCTGGACCAGAAAGTCATCGGCATCCGCAAGGAACTGTCGGACCTGGGCGGCGACGCGCGGGTATCGGTGCTCAAGGCCGTGGTGACCCAGGCCAGCTCGGCGATCCCGATCATGCCGCTGTACCTGTCGCTGCTGTTCAAGGTCATGAAAGAGCAGGGCAGTCACGAAGGTTGCATCGAACAGGTCTACGGTCTGTACAAGGACAGCCTGTACAACCCGAACCCGATCATCGACCAGGAAGGCCGCCTGCGTGCCGACTACAAGGAACTGGAACCTGCCGTCCAGGACCGCGTGAAGCAGCTGTGGGATGAAGTCACCAGCGAAAACCTCTACCAGCTGACCGACTTCACCGGCTACAAGCAGGAATTCCTGCGCCTGTTCGGCTTCGAGATCGACGGCGTCGACTATGAAGCCGATGTCGATCCGGACGTGAAGATCGCCAACCTGATCCAGGTGTAAGCGAACTTAACGCGTCATCGCCAACGCCCCTCCCATGAGGGGCGTTGTCGTTTCTGCCCGGGCTGTGCGCTGGTTCAGGCCGGTGCCTGTCAACGTTCGACCTGGGTTGGGATCGACATCTGGCGCATCACTCGTGTTGAATGTCGGCCCATTGCCAAGGGGGAAGACCATGCAAGCCGCACCCGTGCGTATCACCGCCGAGGAGATGCTCTCCGACAACTGGTACCTGTTGAAGAAATACAGCTTCGACCTGCAGCGCCGCGACGGCAGCTGGCAGGCGCAGACCCGCGAGGTCTACGACCGCGGCAATGGCGCCACCATCCTGCTGTACAACCGCGAGCGGCGCACGGTGCTGCTGATCCGCCAGTTCCGCATGCCGACCTACGTCAACGACCACAGCGGCTACCTGATCGAGACCGCCGCCGGCCTGCTGGACAATGCCAGCCCGGAGGAGCGCATCCGCCTGGAAGCCGAAGAGGAAACCGGCTACCGCGTTGGCGCGGTGGAGAAGGTCTATGAAGCCTTCATGAGCCCCGGCTCGGTCACTGAGCGCATCCACTTTTTCATTGGCGAATACTCTCCCGACGACCGCATCGGCGACGGTGGCGGCCTGGAGGAAGAGGGCGAGGACATCGAGGTGCTGGAGCTGGGTTACCAGCAGGCGCTGGACATGGTGCGCAGCGGCGAGATCGTCGACGGCAAGACCATCATGCTCCTGCAATACCTGGAACTGCGCCTGATGCCGCCGCGTCGGCTGACGATCCTGGTGGCCGCGCCCCGGTACTCGGCAACCGACGATGCGACGGCGCTGGCGCAGCAGGTCGCCAGCCTGGATGACTGGGCCGCGCAGTTGTTCGAGGCCGGGCACAGCCCCGTGTTCGGCCAGTGGCTGGGGTTGGCGGCGGGCGGTTCGAGCGCTCTCGATGAGTTCCAGGCGCGTGCGCGACATCAGTTGCAGCGTTGCGACGCGCTGCTGCGCGTCGGCGGGGCCTGCGCCCGTGCCGATGCCCTGGTCGCCATGGGCGAGCAATTGGGCTTGCCGGTCTACCGTTCTCTGCAGGACATCCCGCGTTAGCCATTTTTTCCAGCCCCTACAACCACCAGCGCAGCAGGAAAAAGAACGCCATGCTCAGCAGCATGCTGACCAGGGTGTTGCGGGTGTAGATCACCAGCACGATGGCCACCAGCGAGCTGATCAGGTACGGGTTGTCGTAGGCCAGGTTCAGCTGGTGCTCGGGCATGAACACGATCGGCCCGCAGATCGCGGTGAGCATGCCCGGTACGGCGAAACCGAGGAACTGCCGGGCGTTGCTGCTCAGGCGTACCGGCAGGCGCGGTTCGAGAAACACATAGCGGTTGAGAAATACCAGCAAGCCCATGCCGAAAATCACTGCCCAGACCATCATGTGCGCTCCCGGTAGAACTTGTTGCAGAGAAAACCCGCGGTCATGCCCAGCAGGCCCGACAGCACCAGGGCCGAGCCCCATTGCCAGTAACTGAACAGCACCGAGCAGAACAGCGACACGGCCACGCAGACCACGGTCGGCACGTTGCGCACCAGCGGCGTGATCAGGGCGATAAAGGTCGCGGCGATGGAGAAGTCCAGGCCCAGGTGTTCGAGCCCGGGAATGGCGCGTCCGAGGACGATGCCGGCCAGGGTGAACAGGTTCCAGGCGATGTAGAAGGTCAGGCCCACGCCGAGGGCGTACCAGCGGTCGAACTGCTGCTTGTCGTGCTGGCTGGTCAGGGCGAACAACTCATCGGTGAGCAGGAACCCCAGGCCGACCCGCCAGCGCCCCGGCAGCGGCGCAATCACCGAACGCATGCTCATGCCGTACAGCAGGTGCTGGGAGGTCAGCAGCAGGGTGGTGAGCAGGATCGAGAAAATCCCCGCGCCGCCCTTGAGCATGCCGATCGCCACCAGTTGCGCGGCGCCGGCGAAGACGATGCTCGACAAGCCTTGGCCTTGCAGGGGCGTGAGATTGGCCTCGATGGCCATGGAACCCGCCAGCAGCCCCCAGGGCGCGGTGGCCAGGGACAGCGGCAGGATGGCAACGGCGCCGCGCAGGAACGCGGTGCGGGGAAGAAGAACGCTGGACATGACAGCCTGCAATCAAGGAACGGGAACCGACTGTGCCAGCCCGCGACGGAAATGGCTTGAACGATCTTGCGCACTTGGCGCCGATGGTCGTTATTTCGTTCACCCCGCAGATGCTTCTGTAGGAGCGGCCGGTCGACGCTCGATTGCCGGCGATTGGGGTAACGCGGTGTGCCTGATACGACGCTTCGCTCCTACAGAGGCTAGTATTCACCGCGAGTCCATGACCGGTTCGTAATCTGTCGGCCATGGCGCCAACCCGATCTGTCTGCTACAACGCTTCGCTAGTATCGACTGGCTTCTTCCCTGGAGAAGCCGGCCTGTCATCTTCCTGCAACAGCCCCGTGCCAAGAAGAGTGTCTGGCCGCTACCGGCCAGGTCACTACGGGGCCGTTCATTCACTGCCCCATCCCAAGGAGAGGGTCTATGAGAAAACTGTTCGCAACCGCGGCACTGGCCGCGCTGATGATCTGCACCGTCGGGGTCAGCCAGGCACGAGAGGCGCGACAGCAGCGCGACTCGGTCGCCGGGGTGTTCGACTACTACCTGCTGTCGCTGTCCTGGTCGCCGACCTTTTGCCTGACCCATCCGGAAAACGAGCAGTGCTCCGGCAAGGGCTACGGTTTTGTCCTGCATGGCCTGTGGCCGCAATACGCCAAGGGCGGCTGGCCGCAGTCCTGCCCGCCCTTGACGCAGCTGAACGCCGAAGAGCGGGCCAAGGGCCTGACCCTGTTTCCCACCGCCAAGCTGATGGAGCACGAATGGAGCAAGCACGGCACCTGCAGCGGACTGGGCGCCATGGGCTACCTGGAGACCTCCGACCAGGCCCTGGGCAAGGTGAAGATTCCCGAGGTGCTGGAACCTTCGACCACCGTGCATTACTTCGAGGCCCGGGAGATCGAGCAGTTGTTCCGCCAAGCCAACCCGGGCATTCCGGAGAAGGGCGTAGCGGTGTTGTGCAGCGGCCCGGAACTCTCCGAAGTGCGGGTCTGCCTGGACAAGAACCTGGGGTTCGGCGCCTGTGGCAAGGGCGTGCGCACCCAGTGCCGCCAAGGCGATATCCGCATACCGCCGATTCGCTGACCGGCGAGCGGCCTGGGGGAGGCGGCATAGGCTAGCCTGAGCATCTATGGTTGCAAGACGCCCGTCTTCGTCCAAGGAGCCCATGATGCTGCATATCCGCACCCCCCTGATCCTGCATCCCGGGTTGTCCACGGCCACCCGGCGCATCTGGCTCAAACTGGAAAACCTGCAGCCCGGCGGCTCGTTCAAGATGCGCGGCCTGGGCCTGCTCTGTACCCAGGCGGCGCGGCAGGGCAAGCGCCGCGTGGTCTGTCCGTCCGGCGGCAATGCCGGGCTGGCCACGGCGATGGCGGCGGCCAGCCTTGGCCTGCAAGCCTGCATCGTGGTGCCGCAGACCACCGCGCAAACCACCCGCGAACGCATCGCCCGGACCGGCGCCGAGGTGCTGGTGCATGGCCAGGTCTGGGATGAAGCCAACGAGCGCGCGCTGCAACTGAGCAGCGCTGCCGACAGCGAATACGTGCCGGCCTTCGACCACCCGGTGCTGTGGCAAGGGCACAGCAGCATGGTCGATGAAATCCTCGAAGACTGTCCGCAGGTCGACACGATAGTGGCGTCGGTGGGTGGCGGAGGCTTGTTGGCCGGCATCCTCACCGGCCTGCTGCACCACCAGCGCCAGGACTGCCGGATCATCACCTGCGAAACCACCGGCAGCGCTTCCTTTGCTGCGGGGCTGGCGGCCGGGCATCCGGTCAAACTGGCGAAGATCGACACCGTCGCCAGTTCCCTCGGCGCGGCCCAGGTGGCGGCCTGGCCGTTGCAGCAGATCCAGGGTTTTCCCTATCAGTCGCTGGTGTTGTCGGATGCCGAGGCGATCCTCGGCGTGGTGCGTTATGCCGACGATCTGCGGCAATTGGTGGAGCCGGCCTGCGGCGTCTCGCTGGCGGTGGCCTACCTCGATCACCCGGCCATCGCCGCGGCGCGGGACGTGGTGATCGTGGTGTGCGGCGGCGTCAGCATCAGCGCCCGCCAGGTGGCGGACTGGGGCGCTTCGCTGCCGGGCTGAAAGCGCCTGGTGTATGCTGGCCGACCTGTTGTACCTGTGGTTTTACGGAGGGTTCGGATGGACGCCACCACATTGTTTTTGTACGTCGTCACCGTCAGCGCGGTGATGATGACCCCGGGGCCGTCGATGCTGCTGGCTCTCAATAACGGTGCCACCCATGGCATGCGCATCGCCGGTTGCGGCATGGCTGGCGCGATGCTGTCCGACCTGCTGCTGATCGGTGCGGTGGGCTGCGGCCTGGGGGCGTTGCTGCAAGCCTCCGAGCAGCTGTTTTCCATCGTCAAGTGGGGCGGCGCGGCGTACCTGTTGTACCTGGCGTGGGTGCTGTGGAAGGCGCCGACAACGGCGCTGGCCGCGCAGAGCAGCGGCGCTGCCAGCAGCGGGCGCGGGGCATTCATGCGCTCATTGCTGGTGGGGTTGTCGAACCCCAAGGGGTTGCTGTTTTTCTCGGCCTTCCTGCCGCAGTTCGTGCGCCCCGACCAGCCGGTGGCGCAGCAGTACCTGATCCTGGCGCTGGTCAGCACGGCGATCAATTGCGTGATGATGGCGACCTACGCCTTTGGCGGGCGCTATGCCATGCGCACCTTCTCCGCGCGGGCGATGCTGTGGATCAACCGCAGCTGCGCTGGCATGCTCGCGGTGCTGGCGCTGGGCCTGAGCCTGTATCGGCGCAGCGATATCCGCTGAGTCTGCATTAGTCTGACCTGCCGGCGCGCTGCGCCTATCGCCAGCAAGCTGGCTCCTACAGGCGTTGCGGCGAGCGCGGACTCGCGGCAGGCGCCGATCCTGTAGGAGCGCAGCTTGCTCGCGAGGCGGTGTGTCAGGCACACCGCGTTGTCCCGGCGTGACCTTTCTGAAACAGCCTCTAGAACCTCAAGGTCGCGCCGCTGGTCAGCCAGCGGTCGCGGCCTTCGTTCAACTGGCCACCGAGCACCAGGTCGAGGTCCAGGTTCGCCCCCAGGTGCAGCCGTGGCCCGGCTTGCCAGGCCTGCTCGCCGCCGCGCTGGCCGTAACGCTCGGCGACCAGGGTCAGGCGTTCGCCCAGGTCGTATTCGAAGCCGCCGCCCCAGGTCCAGTGGTGGTTCTGCTGGCCGTCATCATAGGCGTGGGCCCAGCCGGCGTTGAGGTTCAGGCGCAGGCTGTCCAGGGGCTGATAAGTCAGGGGCAGACTGATGTCGCCACCGTCGAACGAGTGGTTGCGGTTGAGGGCGAAATGCGCGGACGTCGCCAGCGCCAGCTGCAGGCCCAGGTCTTCGCGGTTCCACAGTTGCGCCTTGAGTTGCGGGCTCAGCTGGGTTTCGCCGTGGCCGTCCTCACGGTTGCGCTCGATGGCGGCACCCACCTGCAGCCAGGGCAGGCCGGCGAAGGTGCAGGCCGGG
Organism: Pseudomonas sp. GW821-FHT09E12; assembly: GCF_059416085.1. Classification (NCBI taxonomy): domain Bacteria; kingdom Pseudomonadati; phylum Pseudomonadota; class Gammaproteobacteria; order Pseudomonadales; family Pseudomonadaceae; genus Pseudomonas; species Pseudomonas sp. GW821-FHT09E12. The sequence continues at coordinate 646,091 of NZ_JBWKOM010000002.1, forward strand.
GAGATCACCGCGCCATGGTTGGAACCCTGGTGACGCAGGCTCTGGTACCAGATATCCAGGTTGCATTCTCCCGGGGCGTTGATCGCGCCGTCGTCCACCACATAGGCGCCGCCCGCGGCGTTGGCCTTGGCGACCAGGGTCAGCAGGCCGATCAGGCTCAGGGTGATGGTGATGAACATCAGGTTGCGCCGCAGCATGCGCCGTTTCGCCGGGGGCAGGTCGCGGGTGAGGCTGGCGAAGCGGTTGTGGCGCGAAGGGCTGTATTTGGACATGTCAGTTCTCGCTAAGGCATGGGCAGCGGCCGCGCTGTGTGGGCCGCTGCGTGGTCGAGTGGGGAAAAGGGTCATTGCCAGTCGCTCACTGACAGGGTCTGGATGCCCGCGGCCCTGGCCAGGGCCACCAGCTCTTCGGTGTCGTCGCCGCCGGGCAGGGCGATCACCATGTCGGGCCGGCTGTCGCGCAACATGAAGGCGTTGCGCAGGCGTTCGGCGAGCTTGCCGTGCAGTTGCCAGTTGGCCGGGTAACGCACGATGTCGGCGCCGATTTCCCGGCCCCAGTCTTCTATTTCTGCGCCGAGGAACTGGTTGCCGCCGTGGATCAGCACCTGCACTTCATGCAGGCGCTGAAAGGCGTCGAGCACCCGCCGGCACAGCTGGACGTCGGCGCAGTGGCGCCCGGCGCAGATCAGGACACGCATCGTGCGGTCTCCTGCGCCGTCGGCTGGATGCTCAACGGGTTGTCCAGCAGCATTTCGCCCAGTTCGGCGTTATCCAGGTCGCGCTCGCCGGCCCGCTCCAGCGCCGGATAGGCCAGGGCCGCGATGTGGTGGTGCACGCGCCGGTAGTCGCGCAGCACCCGCTGGAAAATGTCGCCGGACTCGGCCCAGGCCGTGCGGTCTTCGCGCAGGCTGCGAAAGTGCTCGCGGCTGGCGTCGGCTTCCAGCCGCCTGACCAGTTCCTTGCGGTTCACCAGTTGGTGGGCGTTGGCCAGGTCTTCGCGCAGGAACACGGTGATCGCCAGGCTCAGGCTGTCGACCACGGCCTGGTGCAAGGGCTCGATGCAGTCCAGCTCGAACACCGAGAACTGCTCGCCGCGCCGCAGCCGGCGCGCCGCCAGTTGGGTCAGGCTGCTGGAGAGGATGTCGCCGGCGTGTTCCAGGTTGATCACGAACAGCAGGATTTCCTGGGCACGGTCGGCGTCCTGGTCGCTGATGCCGTCCTGGCCGATGTCCGCCAGGTAGGCGCGGATCGCGGCGCTGAGCAGGTCCAGCGACTGGTCGATGCGGCGCACCTCATCGGCACCGGCCGGGGTCGAGGCCTGGAACAGGCGCAGCACCCGGTCGAGCATCAGCGACAGCATGTCGGCCAGGCGCAGGGCCTCGCGGGCGGCGTTGGACAGGCCGATATTGGCCACCGCCAGGCCGGCTTCGTCCAGGTAGTGCGGCATGCCTGGGTCGACGTCGCGCGGCGGCTCCGGCAGCAGGCGGCTGAGCAGCGTCGCCATGGGCCCGGTCAGGCCGATGAACAGCAGGGCCAGCACCAGGTTGAACAGGCTGTGCAGGTACACCACTTGCAGGCTGGCATCGAGGGCGGCGACCGGCGCGCTCTGGGCGATCCAGGGCAGGCACGGCAGCAGCACGGCGACACCGCACAGGCGCACCAGCAGATTGCCCAGGGGCAGGCGCCGGGCGACGCTGGAATCGGCGTTGAACAGCGACGGCAGGGCGCCGCCGATATTGATCCCCAGCACCAGGGCCATGGCGGTCACCGACGACAGCAGCCCGGTGGCGGCCAGGGACGCCACCAGCAGCACCACGGCGACGCTGGAATGGCACAGCCAGGTCAGCAGCGCCGCCGCCAGCAGGGCGATCAGCAGGTCGCCGTCGAGGCCACGCATCAGCGCGGCGAACACCGGCGTGCCTTCCACTTCGCCCAGGGTGCCGCCGAGCATGCGCAGGGCCAGCAGCATCAGCCCCAGGCCGATCAGCGCGCAGCCGAGGCTTTCAAAACGCGAGTCGTCGCGCAGGCGGAACACGATAAAGCCCGCCAGCAGCACCAGCGGCGTGAGGATCGAGATATCGACGCTGAGCAGTTGCACCACCAGGGTCGAGCCGATATTGGCCCCGAGCATCACCGCCAGCGCGGGGGCCAGGCCCAGGGTGCCGGTGGCGGTAAAGGAGCTGGCCATCAGGCTCACCGCGGTGCTGCTTTGCAGGACCCCGGTGATGGCGATGCCGGACAGCAGGGCCATCCAGCGGTTGTTCAGGTGCTGCCCCAGCCACTGGCGCAGCTGGGTGCCGAAGCCGCGCAGCAGCGCCGAGGAAATCATCTGGGTGCCCCACAGCAGCAGGGCGATGGAGCCAGCGAGGTTGATCAGCAGAGTAGTTCCCGACATGAGGACTCTCCCTTGTGTGTTTCATGGCTTGGCGGATCGCAGCAGGCGGATGCAGCGGCGATGAAGGGCGCTGGCAAAGCCCAGCAGCAGGCGGATCTCGACCCCGCTCAGCAGGCCCCGGGCATATAGCCGCACGCTGGCCTTGGTCAGTAGGGTGGCGATCCGCTCCAGGACGATCACCAGCAGCGCGCGCAAGGCGCGTTCGGCCGATGACAGCAGCTCGATGATCGGTTTCATTCTGGGTGCTCCACTTGGGCGGGGCCCGGTGTTTGCGATACCTGGATGGGCGGTGCCTGGGGTAGCGCCGCCTTGCGGCTATCGCGAGCAAGCTCGCTCCTACAAGGGGGGGTGTTCTGTAGGAGCGAGCTTGCTCGCGATGGCAGCAAAGCGGACCGTCAGGCCCTCAGAACCATTGCTTGAAGCGACGGATATAGAGGGTCTTCATGGTCTGGGCGACGACGCAGTAGCACAGCAGGGTGCCGACCAGCCAAGGGAAGTATTCCCACGGCAGCGGTACCAGGCCGACCATTGCACCCAGCGGCGAGAACGGCACGTAGATACCCAGGGCCATCACCAGGCCGGTCATCAGCATCACCGGCAGCGCCGCGGTGCTCTGGATGAACGGGATCTTCTGGGTCCGCAGCATGTGCACCACCAGGGTCTGCGAGAGCAGGCCTTCGATGAACCAGCCGGACTGGAACAGGGCGGCCATTTCCACGCTGTTGGCGGCGAACACGAACCACATCAGGGCGTAGGTGGTGATGTCGAAGATCGACGAGGTCGGCCCGATCCACAGCATGAAGCGCCCGATGTTCTTGGCGTCCCACTTGCGCGGCTTGCGCAGGAATTCCTTGTCCATCTTGTCCCACGGCAGCGACAGCTGGGAGATGTCGTACATCAGGTTCTGCAGCAGCAGGTGGATCGCCAGCATCGGCAGGAACGGAATGAACGCACTGGCCACCAGCACCGAGAACACGTTGCCGAAGTTGGAACTGGCGGTCATGTTCAGGTACTTCATGATGTTGCCGAAGGTCTCGCGGCCCTTGATCACACCTTCTTCGAGCACCATCAGGCTCTTTTCCAGGAGGATGATGTCCGCCGATTCCTTGGCGATGTCAGTGCCGCTGTCCACCGAGATACCGACGTCGGCGTCGCGCAGCGCCGGGGCGTCGTTGATGCCGTCGCCGAGGAAGCCCACGGTGTGCCCGTTGGCCTGCAGGGCCTTGAGCACCCGGGATTTCTGCAGCGGGGTGAGCTTGGCGAATACCGTGCGCTCTTCCACCAGGCGCGCGAGTACCGCGTCGTCCATGTGCTCGATATCCCGTCCGAGCAGCGGCTGGCCGACTTCCAGGCCGACCTCGCGGCAGATCTTCGCGGTGACGATCGGGTTGTCGCCGGTCAGCACCTTCACCGTCACGCCGTTCTCGCGCAGCGCGGCGATGGCCGGGCCGGCGGTCTCCTTGGGCGGATCGAGGAAGGTCAGGAAGCCTTCGATGATCAACTCGCGCTCGTCGCTGGCGCTGTATTGCTGGCGGGTCTGCCCCGGCGCCAGGTCACGGGTGCCGACCAGCAGCACGCGGAAACCGTCGCGGTTGTATTCCTCGGCCAGCTCCAGCAGCGCCGCCCGGCGCCCGGCGTCGAGGGCCACGGTGACGCCGTCCTGGCGCACCCGGGTGGCGGTGTCGAGCATTTCCTCGACCGCGCCCTTGCACACCAGCAGGTGATGGCCGCTGGCGTCGGCGAGGATCACCGAGAGGCGTCGGCGGACGAAATCGAACGGCAGTTCATCGACCTTGCTCCAGGCATCGGGCGCGCTGAACTTCGGGTTGTTTTCGGCGTAGCTCACCACCGCGCGGTCCATCAGGTTCTTCATGCCGCTCTGGTGATAGCTGTTGAGCCAGGCCAGTTGCAGCACCTGGTCGCAGCGGCTGCCGCTGATATCGACGTGGTGCTCGAGGATGATCCGGTCCTGGGTCAGGGTGCCGGTCTTGTCGGTGCACAGCACGTCCATGGCGCCGAAGTTCTGGATCGCGTTGAGGCGCTTGACCACCACCTTGCGCTTGGCCATGGCCGCGGCACCCTTGGCCAGGTTGGCGCTGACGATCATCGGCAGCATTTCCGGGGTCAGGCCGACGGCCACCGCCAGGGCGAACATGAAGGCTTCGGCCCAGTCACCCTTGGTGAAGCCGTTGATCAGCAGCACTACCGGCACCATCACCAGCATGAAGCGGATCAGCAGCCAGCTGACGCTGTTCACCCCGCGGTCGAAGGCGGTCTGGGTCCGCGAGCCGACGATGGAGCGTGCCAGGGAGCCGAAGTAGGTGCGCGCGCCGGTGGCCACTACCACCGCGGTGGCGGTACCGCTGACCACGTTGGTGCCCATGAAGCAGATGTTCGGCAGATCGAGCAGGTCCTGCTGGTCAGCCGCCGCTGTGCGATGGGCGGATTTCTCCTGCACCGCGCCCAGGGTGTCGTACTTCTCCACCGGCAGCGCCTCGCCGGTCAGCACCGCCTGGCTGATGAACAGGTCGCGGGATTCGATCAGGCGGATATCGGCGGGGATCATGTCGCCGGCCGACAGCTGCACGATGTCGCCGACCACCAGGTCGCGCATCGGCACTTCGCGCAGCGCGGCTTTCATGCCCATCTGCTCGCGCCGCAGCACGGTGGCGGTGGTCCGCACCATGGCTTTGAGCGCCTCGGCGGCCTTGGCCGAACGGTATTCCTGCCAGAAACGCATCAGGCCGCTGGCCAGGACCATGACCAGGACGATGATCACCCCGGTCAGGTCGGTTTCCTCGCCGGCTTGCAGGGGCAGCCAGAAGTCGGTGAAGAAGCTGATGGCGGTCAGCGTCATCAGCACATAGATGAACGGGTTGTTGAAGGCTTGCAGCAATTGCACCAGGGCATGAGGCGGCCGGTCGTGGGCCACTTCGTTGAAGCCGTCGCGCTGCAGGCGGCCTTCGGCGTCGAGCTCGGTCAGGCCGTTGGCGTTCGACTTGACGTTGTCCAGGGTCACGCCAAGGCTGTTCTGCGCTTCGCGGGCGGCGCGCATCGACAGCCGGGTGTCGTCGCGGGTGGAGTTTTGCGAGGAGGAGGTGCGGGTTTTTACCGTAGTCATTACGTGTGCTCCTGCCGCAGGCTTGCGGCACGACACACAGACCACTCACCTATTCAAAGACGAGCGAACGTATGTCGAGCCGCAAGTAAGCGATCGATTCAGGTAGTTGCGTTTTATTGGTTTTAACGTTCGCCGCCTATTCAATGAACATGAACAGGCGACGAACCTACTACTGGCTTCGTCCATAACAATTACCACCAACTTTTAGTTGTAAGCAGGCAATAGGAAGTTGCCGAATTCCTTATTAGGGAAAACGTTAAGGAAGGACTTGAAAGTGCCTTCGGTTGAACTAGAAGTGCGAGTCCCGGGACAGGCTCAGCAGCAGGCCGGCCTGCATGAGGAGGCCGGCCAGGCTCCGACTCTGAGGGTCCTGGCTGTCGTCGAAACTCCAGCGTTGCTGGAGCCGGCAGGTGACCGGGCAGACGCGCCAGTTGGCCCGCGGCCGGGTTTGCGAGGAGGGGGTGGAATACAGGGTACCGACCCGGGAAACGGCTGCGCGCTCAGCGCAGGGCTTGACCCGCATGGTCGATGCAAAGGCGCGTACGCCGGGCATTACAGTGGATTTGAAGTTCATAACAGTTGCCTCGCGACCGGACTGGCTCCGGTGAAGGCAAGTTACGAAGGAGCGTCAAGCTCTAGCGCAGCTCACCCGACCGAAAAGTCGAGTCCCGTCATGTTCTGGGTTAAGTGCCCAGCCCTGCGCAAGCGCATCGACCAGACAGCGTCTAGATACTGTGTCCATTGGCTTCTTTTGTGAGTTGAAAAAAGGCCGGTTTGGCCGGCCCGCGCAATTTACTCAGGGCCACCTGTCAAGTCAAGATTAAATTGCCACGAATCATATGTTCGTTCAGCTTTAAGCAAGGTCTGTAGCGGAACTCAGATAAATGATGGGCAAGTTATATAAGGCAGTTCTGAATGACGGCCATAACAATGCTGGAGATAGTTGTTGTGCTGTAGCCGTTGAGAAACAGGCCGAGGCGCATTGCGCGCCCCGGCGGATATATCAGTCGAGGATCAGGTGCGGCAGGAAGCGGCTGGAGTCCTTGGTGATCAGGCTGTCGTCTTCACGCACGCCGATGCCGGCGGCCTGGTCGCCGATGACCCAGGAGCCGATCAGGGTGTAGCTGTCGCCAAAGCGCGGCAGCGGGGCGAAGGACTGCAGGATGTAGGGCGCGTCGGTGTAGGGGCCGTCTTCCTTGACCACCTCGTCCTGCGGGGTGCGCAACTCGATGTTGGCGCCTTCGCGGGAAAAGAACGGCTTGCGTACCCAGCCCTTGGGCACCTCGCGTTGCGGGTGCGGGTCCAGGTGGGTTTCCAGCAGGTTCGGGTGGCCCGGGTGGGCTTCCCAGAGCAGCGGCAGGATGCCCTTGTTGGAGAGGATGGATTTCCACGCCGGCTCGAAGAACTGCGTGTCGCTGGCGGCGATCGCCGCGCCGAAGGGTTCGTGGAAGATGAACTCCCAGGCGTGCAGCTTGAACAGGTGCGGGATCCAGCGGTCCTGCAGATCGACGAAGCGGCCTTCGGCGGTGAGGCCGATGTCTTCCACGTCGATATGCCGCGACTCGATGCCGGCCTTTTCCGCGATCAGGCGCAGGTAGTCGGTGGTGGCGCGGTCCTCCACCGAATCCTTCATCGAGGCGAAATAGAACGGGCGCTTGATCCCCAGCTGGGCGAAAGCCTGGTGCAGCCGGGTGTCGATGCTGTTGAACTGGTCGGCATGCCGCGGCAGCAGGCCGCGCTCGATGTTCTGCTCCAGCCAGCCCCATTGGAACGCCGCGGTTTCATAGAGGCTGGTGGGGGTGTCGTAGTTGAGCTCCAGCAGCTTGGCCGGGCCCTGGCCGTCGTAGGAAAAATCCAGGCGGCCGTAGAGGTGCGGGTGACCCTCGAGCCATGAAGTGCGGATCATGTCGTAGAAGGCCGGCGGGATGCTCAGGCGATCGAGCAGGGCCTCGCTGCGCACCACCCGGTCCACCAGGTCCATGCACATCTCATGGATCTCGGTGGTCGGGTCTTCCAGGTCGTCCTCGATCTGCTTGAGGCTGAACTGGTAGTAGGCGCTTTCGTCCCAGTAGGCTTCGCCGTCGATGGTGTGGAACAGGAAGCCGAGCTTTTGCGCGGTCTGTCGCCAGTCCGGGCGTTCGTTGCAGAGGATCTTCTTCATGGCGCGCCTCCTTAGCTGCTCGAGCGTCCCGAACTCCAGCTCGAGGAGCTGGAGCCGCCCCAGCCGCTGCGGGCGCTGGCCTGGCTGCCGAAGCCGCCGCGGGAGGTAGAGGAGGACACGGACATCGGCCGGGTGGTGGTCCGGAAACCGCTGCCCGACTGCGCCTGGCGCGACTTGGAGAAGGTCGAGCCGCTGGCGATGCGCTGGTTGAGCGTCGAGTTGGCGTAGCTGCCGCGGTCGTCGCGATAGCGGTAGACCGGCTCGGAATAATAGTTGCGGTTGCCACCGCTGAGCAGGTTGCCGATCAGCAGGCCGGTGAGCAGGCCGCTGTCATTGCTGCTGAACGACGAGCTGCGGCCAGCCTCGGGGCTGACCCCGGCTGCCGCCAGCTGTTCGCGGGTGAAGGCGCCCTGGGCGTTGATTTCAAAGCCGCCGAGCTTGGGCACGAACTTGCCGCTGGAATCCACCTGGCACCAGTTTTCGACGAAGTCGGCATCGCAATCGGCCTGGTTGTCGTAGACCGGCGCCTGGGCGCGGTGCTCCGCCATGGCCTTGATATAGGCATCGGAGCAGACGTCCACGGCGATCTTGCCGTCCACGCATTCCTGCACCGACTGGAAGTTGAATTTCTGCTGGACCGCGAGGGTCTCCGGCTCCGAGTTGCAGCCCGAGATCGCCAGGGCCACCGAGGCGGCTAGGGAGAGCTGAACGTATTGGCTTCGTTTCATCGAGGGCTCCGTGCGGTCGATCAGTTCTGCGAAGGGGTCATGCAGGCGGCGTTGAGCAGGCCGACGCTGATGGCCACGGCGGCGACATAGATGCCGGCGGCAATTTCGCCGTTGCGGATGCGCTGCGAAGTGCCCTTGAGCACCAGGCTGGTCATCAGGAACGCCAGCAGTTGCACCACGGCGGCGATCAGCGCCCAGACGGCGAAGTCCAGCAGGCTGATGGAGTAGGCGATGACGTTGCTCGCCGGGATGGCGAAACCGATGATGGCGCCGCCCAGGGCGATGGCGGCGGAGACGTTGCCCTCGCGGATCAGCTGGAATTCCTTGTGCGGCGTCAGGCGGGTGTAGACGAACTGGAACAGGGCGAACAGCACGGCCGCGCCGAGGATGTAGGTCAGGAAACCGACCACGGCGAATTTGTTCAGGGAGATGGAAAGGGCTTCAAGCATGGGTTCTGGTCCTTGTCAGAGGGTTTGCAGGTCGGTCATGTATAGGGAAATGCCCAGTGAGGTCACCAGGCTGACGCTGCCGTCGGCGTATTGCTCCACGGAAAACAGCAGGAACTCACGGCGATTGGTCAGGCCGGTGTCGCGGGCATAGAGCATCGAGTGGCTTTCGAAGGCGAAGGTCTCGTCCGGCTTGGACACCTGCTCGCGCAGCGGCACCAGCTCGGTCTGTCCGGCTTCGGTGCCCCATTCGCGCAGGTACTCGACGCCGTCGAGGCTGTAGGTGGGCTGGCCGATCAGGCTGTTCGGGCCGGCCAGGCGCCGCAGCTCGGCTTCGCTGTTGACGGCCTGGTTGCTCAGGTAGTTGAACAGGATGATCGATTTGACCTGGCCGTCGATGCCCCCGCTGGTGTGCACCTGCAGCCAGTAGTCCTCGTCGTCCAGGTAGTAGCGCGACAGCCATTCGGACTGGCCCAGGTCTACCTGGCCTTCGCTGTAGACCGCCTGGTCGCCGGGAATCGCTACGCGGCTGTTGTCGGCGAGCAGCAGCTTGAGGCTGGCATCGAAGCGGATGCCCGCGCCCATGCTCAGGCCCAGTGGGCCGGTGGCGAAACTCGAGCTTGTGGTGGCCGGGGCCTGGAGCCCCAGAAAGCGTTTAAACCATCCCATTGTCGATGTCCTTGAGGCGGCTGGAAGCGATGTAGAAGAGTTCGCCGCCCTGGATCCGCGTATCGCTGTGCGGGTTGATCTGCGGGTGTTGTGCGCCGCGGGCGCGGTAGCCGATCAGGGTGGCGTTGTAGCGTTCCTTGAGGTGTACGTAGAGCTCGGCGAAACGGCCTTCGTAAGTCTCGGGCAGGCGCATGACGTATTGGGTGGCGCCCTGGCCGACGCACAGCAGTTCGTTGATCACCACCGAGGAGCCCGGGTCCTGGGAGGAGCGCACCAGCATCTCGATGGCCATGCTCGAGGTGCACTCCAGCTTCGGTGCGTAGGAGGCGGCCAGGGTGGCGATTTCGCTGTCGTTGAAGTGGGCGACCACGTGGCCGCTGGGGCGCAGCTGGTTGATCGCCAGCACGCTGGCCAGGGTCAGGTCGTCGGAGCTGGTGCGCACCAGCACCCGTTCGGCGCCGGGCACCCCGGCACGCAACAGCAGGGCCGCGGACGACAGGCTTTCGCCCTTGACGAAGGCGGCCTTGCCCTGCATCGGGTTCTCGTCGAGGCTGGCGTCGCAGATGACGATCAGGTTGTCGTTGGAGGTTTCGTCCTGCAGCAGCAATTCGATCACCCGCTCGCTGGACGCGCCTTCCCAGCCGACCAGCACGGTATGCCCGGTCTGGCCGGTGAAGTCGCCTTTGCCTTTCATGCCTTTTCTCCATAGGTCCATAACGCTGCTGGTGGTCTTGCCGATGGCCGCGGTCAGCAGCGCGATGCCGCCGAGCATCACCCACACGGCGACGAACACCCGGCCGGCGGCGGATTGCGGCGACAGGTCGCCATAACCCACGGTCAGGGTGGTGGTGAAATAGAAATAGATGAAGGTCGCGGGCGCGGTGAGGTGCTGCTCGCCCAAGGCCACCAGGCCGAGATAGGAGGTCGCGGCATGCACGCCGAGCGCGATGGCCAGGCCCATCCAGCCGAAGCGCTGGAAGAAGGTGGCCGCGTATACCCGAAGCAAGATGAAAATCGACATCGAATCCCTGATTTCCTGATGAGCAGATCTATCCGTGATGCAGCGTGCCGTGCCCGGGCAAGGCATGGCTCATTGCCGCGCGGCATTAGACATCGGCTTGGCGCCGGATAAAAGCACTTTTGCTGCGATAAACCCCGCGAAGGCGCCAAAGATGTGCCCTTCGAAGGACACCCCGGCCCGTGGCAGGAACCCCAGGACCAGGCCGGAATACAGAAACATCGTCACCGCGGCGGCCAGCAGGCTGCTCCAGCTGCGCAACAGCCAGGCGCGGGTGAGGATGTAGGCCCACAGGCCGAAGACCCAGGCGCTGGCGCCGACGTGGATGCCCCTGAAGCCGAACAGCCAGACCAGCGCGCCGCCGAGCAGGATGATGATCAGGCTGACCACCACGAAGCGCCGCTGGCCTTCGGCGATCACCATGGCGCCGAGGATCAGGAAGGGCACCAGGTTGGCGGTCAGGTGGGTAAAGGAGCCGTGGAGAAAGGGCGAGGCGAGTATCCCCGGCAAACCCTGCAAGGTGCGCGGGATCAGGCCGAAGAGATTCAGGCTGTAGCCGCTCAGGCTGTTGAGCACCTGTACGGCGATCATTACCAGGGCCAGGCCCGCTAGGGTCTTGAAACCATTTGCAACGGCCATCGAGGCCCTCCAGGAGGCCGAAAAAAACACAGGCGATTCACTGTAGGCGCGCAGCTTGCTCGCGATGGACTGGAGGGCGCCGAGCTCATCCAGGCAGTACGCGACATCGTTAACGACCATCGCGAGCAAGCTGCGCTCCTACAGATTGAGTGGTGCAACAGCGCTGTTTACTCGACCGACTTCTGCTTTTTCAGGCGCTCGAGGATGGCATTGGCGCTGCCCTGGTCCGGCACGATGTTGGCTTCGCGCAGGCGGCGTTCCAGGTCGTTGCCGTTGCTCGCATCGGCCAGTTGCTCCTGGGCTTCCATTTCCGCCGCGCGCTGGTCTTGCTTGGCTTGCAGGCGGTTCAGGGTGTTGACTGCGGTTTCCAGCTTGCCGTTGGCGCCGCCGCTGGCGATCGAGGCACTGACCTGGGCTTTCTGCACGCTCTCCCGGGCCTTGGCCATGTCCACTTGTTGGCGCAGGCTGCGGATGCGCGCTTCGGCCTTGCCGATGTCCTTGCGCATATTCTCGGCGTAGGCGCCGAATTCGCTGGCTTGCTTCTGCTCCGCTTCCAGGCCGGTGGTCAGGGTCGAGATGGCTTCGGCGACTTCCAGGGCCAGGTCTTCGCGGTTGGCCTGCAGCGAGGCGAGGGCCTTGGATTCCAGGTCGGCGATCTTCGCGGTGAATTCGCTGACCCGCTCAGTGGACAGCTTGTGCTTGGCCATGATGGTGACCAGCTCGCGCTTGGCGTTGGACAGGGCGTTGTCGGCGTCGCGGATTTCCTGGTCGAGGATGCGCAGGGCCTGCTGGTCGGCGATGCTTTCGCCGACTTCGTTGGCGCCGCCGCGCAGGGCAGTGAACAGTTTGTTCCAGATGGACTGAGTCATGTAGGTGTACTCCGGATTCTCGGCAATCAGTTGAAGAAGCTTTCGAAGGCTTCGGTGGCGCGTTGGACGTTGTCCACCAGGGTCTTGACCTCGGTCACCACGTTGGTCAGGTTCGAACTGGCGCTCAGGGCGCCGAACATGTTGTAGACAGTCTGGCCGTTGGGCATGGACTCGATGCCGATCGAGGAGAGGGGGAACATCTCCCGGCTGCGCAGCACCGCGTCATTGAAGCGGGCAACGTCGTTGATCGACTCCAGGTCCACCAGCACGGTGTCGACGATGATCTGCTCGCCGACCACCGCGATGTAGATCGGCAGGCCGCCGAAGTCGTGCATTTCCAGCTTGATGCTTGGCTCGGCGCCTTGAATCAGGCTCAGGCCGATTTCGTTCGAGGTCACTTCGTCCAGGGCCTGCAAGGCGCCGAAGAGGCGGTCGATGGTCCAGTTCTCACCTGCGATCATGTCATTCTCCAATACCGGTGCGCCGCCGATCAGGGGTTGGCGCAGCTTCTTCTCAATGTGCTTGAGCACGCTCCGGTTTTCCGGAAGTACCCAGGTTTCGTGTTTCACATAACCAGCGGCACTCAGGCCCGCGCGCATCTGCTTCATGTAGAAGCTCGACGGCTTCTTGGCGGAAGCCTTGCTGGGGGCCTTGTTGCTGGAGGCCTTACTGCTGGAAGGTTTCGAGCGCTCTCCTTGTCGACTCTCTGAGGAAGCCGGTAGGTCAGCAGGCTGCCTGGCCGGGAGGGTCTTTTTCATGGGGTGACTCCGTTGTGCACGTATCACGCGTGAGAACATTACAGGGGATTTTGTTACGACTCAATGACTCACGCGTGATATTTTTTTCGCTCGGCGAAACAACGGTCGCAAGGCTCTGGAGCGGCATTTTGCGTTAATCAGCCGACTGCCGTGGCTCAGGGGGGCATGCCGGTGCCTGGGTGCTGGGCGAGGCTTTCCGGGCCTCGATCATTGCCCGGGCGATGTCGGGGTGTGGAATTTATACAGGGTGCAGGGGTAGCCGTCTGCCGTGATTGGATGACAGCTGTAGGCGTCGCCGACGAGCGTGGGAATGACCCGGGCCCAGAAATCCCGGGCCGGCCGGTTGTCATCGATGTGGAAGATCTGCCAGTGCCCGGGCAGCTGTTCCAGCAGTCGCGTCACCACCTGCCGGCCGATGCCGCGACCGCGAAAGCGCCGGGCCACGAAGAAGTAGGCGAGGTTGTACTGCACCTCGGCAAAGTGCACCTGCTTGTCGACGATGGCAAAGCCCGCCAGCTCGCCGTCGACCCGCAGCAGCCAGGGGCGGGTGCCGGGCTGGCGCCAGGATTCGGCCTGCGGCTGGATGGCGTACAGGCCGTGGCGGCCGAGCTTGATCGGCAGCCATTCGCTGAGTTCGTACAGGTAGAACTGCATCAGGTTTTCCAGGCATTCCAGCTCGTCGCGCTGGACCGGGTGCAGTTCGATCTGGCTCATGGTTCCAGGCTCCGCACGGTGTCGGTGGGCGAGGTGGCCTTGGCCGCGAAGTAGCATTCGGCGCTGAGGCTGTACAGCAGGCTGGGGGCCAGGCCGGGGAAGTCGTCCAGTTCGCCGTCGCGGGTCAGGCCCAGGCGTTCCAGGGCGCGACGCGACGGCAGGTTGTCGGGCCGTACCAGGCCGATCACCTGTTCCTTGCCCAGCATGCGGAATGCCAGGTGCAGCGCGGCGTCGGCCATTTCGCTGGCGTACCCCTGGCCCCAGGCCTCGACGGCGAAGCGAAAGTACAGGTTCAGCCCGCTGCGCTCGCCGAAGCGGCTGTGCATGACGCCGCCGAATCCCAGCACACACTCGGGTTGGGCGCGGTCGCAGACCACCCAATAGCCGAAACCCTGTTCCCGCCAATGTTCTATCCAGCCCTGCAGCCGTTGCCGGCAGCTGTCGCGACTGTCGGGGCCGGCCGGGTTGTAGCGCTGGGTCCGCGGGTCGCCGTGGATCAGTTGGGTGATGTCCAGGTCAGCGGCGGTCGGCGCCCGCAACAGCAGGCGGGCGGTGAAGGTGGTCGTGGAGGAGGGAGCATCGGGCATAGGATTCGTCCGTACGCGAGGGGGGTGTTTTTCTTCAATACAGGGGGCGGCCTGCGCACTTACCTTGGTCACCGGACTCTCCGATTGATCCTTTGAAGGTGTGTGATGAGCGTAGTGTTTTCCATGGCGGCCTTCGCGCTAGCCTCTTCGATTACCCCCGGCCCGGTCAATATCGTGGCCCTGAGTTCCGGCGCGCAGTTCGGCTTTCGCGCCAGCCTGCGGCATGTCGGTGGCGCGACCCTGGGCTTTGTCCTGTTGCTGGTGCTGATCGGCCTGGGTTTGCATGAGCTGTTGCGGCTATGGCCGTTCCTGACCCGCGGCATCCAGCTGTTCGGGGTGGCCTTCCTGCTGTTCATGGCTTGGAAGCTGGCGATGGATGATGGCCGGCTGAGCAGCGACGACAAGGCCAAGGCGCCGTCGGCCCTGTATGGCGCGATCATGCAATGGCTCAACCCCAAGGCCTGGCTGGCCTGCGTCGCCGGCATGGGCGCGTTCGCCGCCAATGGCGAGGCGCTGCTGGTGTGGCAGTTCGCCCTGGTGTACTTCGTGATCTGCTACCTGTCGATTGCCTGCTGGGCCTACGCCGGGACTTTTTTGCGCCAGTACCTGAGCAACCCGAAGGGCATGCGCCTGTTCAACCGCAGCATGGCGGCGCTGCTGGCGGCGAGCGCGGTGTATCTGTTGTTGCCTTGAATCGGCGTTGGCTTTATCGCGAGCAAGCTCGCTCCTACAGAGATCGCGTCCTCTGTAGGAGCGAGCTTGCTCGCGATGAGGGCGTCAGGTCTGCCAATCACCCGCGATACTGCCCCGGCGTCGCCGCCAGATGCTGCTTGAAGGCTCGCTGGAAATGCGCCTGGTCGGCGAAGCCGGCTTCCAGGGCCACATCGGCGATCGGCTCGCCGTCACGCAACCGGGACTGGGCGAACTGCACCCGCTGGTTGACCACGAAGGCGTGGGGCGTCATGCCGTAGTGCTGCTTGAAGGCGCGGATCAGGTAGGACGGCGACAGCTCGGCGGCCTGGCAGATTTCCTCGAGCTTCAGCGAACGGGTGCAGTGTTGGCGAATGTAGTCGGCGGCCCGTTGCAGTTTCTGGTTGCTCTCGCGCGGCGGTCGGCTTACCGGGTTCAGGCGCTGCTGCAGGTCGCTGAAAAACGCGACTGCGGCGCTGTGCTTGTGCAGCGTCTCGGCCTGTTCGTCCACCAGCACCTCATACAAATGGTTGAGCCCGGCATAGAGTTCGGGGTCGTCGCTGTGGGGCGTGGAAAAGGCGCGAAAGCCCAGGTCCTGGCTGAAGCCGAGTTGATGCTGCAGATCGGTCAGCCAGGAGGTATCGACATAGAGCATGAGATACGACCAGGGCTGGTCGTCGATAGGGTTGCAGGCGTGCACTTCGCCGGGGTTCATCAGCACCACGGTGCCGGCGCCGATGCGAAATTGCGCCTGCTCGTGCAGGTAGGTGCTGTGCCCGGCGGTGATGGCGCCGATAGAGAAATGCTCGTGGGCATGCCGGGCGTAACAGACCTTGCGCCCGTCGGCGATCGAGCGGGCCTCGATAAAGGGCAGCGCCGCATCGCGCCAGAACTGCGGGGCGGTATCGAGGCTATGGCTCAAGCTCGGCTTCATCAAAGGCATCCCATCGGCAAGCGTCGGCCACCGAGTGTATTAGCTCTCGCCGGCGAAGGCTCGTTCCAGCGCGGCGATATCGAGTTTTTTCATCTGCAGCAGGGCCTGCATCACCCGCTGCGACTTGGCCGTGTCGGGGTCGGTCATCCAGTGGTTGAGCGCGCAAGGCACGATCTGCCAGGACAGCCCGAACTTGTCCTTGAGCCAGCCGCACTGCTGGGCCTCGGGCGCGCCGCCGTAGGACAGGGCGCTCCAGAAATGATCGATTTCGCCCTGGTTCTGGCAGTTGACCTGCAGCGAGACCGCTTCGTTGAACTGGAACACCGGGCCGCCGTTGAGGCCGGTGAAGGTCTGCCCGTCGAGCTCGAAGGACACGGTCATCACCGAGCCTTCGGGGCGGCCGTGGAACTCGAAGCCGGCCTTGCCGTAGTGGGTGAGGGCGGTGATGCGCGAGTGCTCGAAGATCGAACAGTAGAACTGGGCGGCGGCTTCGGCCTGGTGGTCGAACCACAGGCAGGGGGTGATGCGATGAATGAGCGACATGACGGTTCTCCTCGGCAGGTGGTCCACGCTTGAGCAAGCGTAGTCAGCCGATAGTCGTCCGGGGTTGCCGTAGATCGACAACTCACCGCCCTTCATCCGGGGGCGACGGGTGCATGACCGGTGGTCGCAGAATCCCGCCTGTTCGGCAAACTGCGCTTAGCTGTATGGAAAACCTCGCGGCGCGCGTAGGCCTTCGGCCAAAGCGACGCCGCTCCAGGATCCCGTGAATCCTGTCCCCCCTCGGCCTGAGGCGTTGCGCATGCTGACATTCAATATCAATGGCAAGGACCAGCAACTCGAGGTGCCCGCGGACATGCCGCTGCTCTGGGTACTGCGCGATGTGGCGCACCTGACCGGCACCAAGTTCGGCTGCGGCATGGCGCAATGCGGCGCCTGCACCGTGCATGTCGACGGCGCGCCGCTGCGTTCCTGCGTGATCCCGGCCGCGACAGTGGCCAACGGGCAGAAAATCCTCACCATCGAAGGCCTGTCGGCGGACGGCTCGCACCCGGTGCAGCGCGCCTGGGCCGAGCTGGACGTGGTGCAGTGCGGTTACTGCCAGTCGGGGCAGATCATGTCGGCCGCGGCCTTGCTGGCGAAGATCCCGTCGCCCACCGACAGCGATATCGACCAGGCGTTGTCCGGCAATATCTGCCGCTGCGGCACCTACCCCAGGATCCGCGCGGCGGTCAAACGCGCCGCTGAAATCGGCTGAGTCGGCATTAAGAGGGGCAAGGCATGATCACTGCGTCGCGTCGTGGGTTTCTCAAAGGGGGTGCGCTGCTCGGCGGCGGGCTGGTGGTGGCGTTCGTCATCCCGGGAGCCAATCGTTTTGCCCGGGCGGCGAGCGAAGCGTTCGTGCCCAATGCGTTCTTGCGTATTGCCCCGGATGGAGTGGTCACCGTGGTGCTCGGCCATTCGGAAATGGGCCAGGGCATTTGGACCGGGCTGTCGATGCTGATCGCCGAGGAGCTGGATGCCGACTGGTCGAAGATTCGCGTCGAGCACGCGCCGGCCGCCGCGGTGTATGGCTTGCCGGCGTTCGGCGGGATGCAGATCACCGGCGGCTCGACCTCGACCTGGATGGAGTTCGACCGCTATCGCCAGGCCGGCGCTGCGGCCCGGCAGATGCTGATCGAGGCGGCGGCCAAGCGCCTGCAGGTGGCGCCCTCGACCCTGCACACCGAGCAGGGCTGGGTGGTGGCCGGCGACCAGCGCCTGAGCTACGGCGACCTGGCCAACGACGCCGGGCAGCTGCCGGTGCCAGACCCGGCCTCGTTGCGCTTGAAGGAGGCCAAGGACTGGCGGCTGATCGGCAAGCCGACCCAGCGCCTGGACACCCCGGAGAAAATCACCGGCCGCGCGCAATTCGGCATGGACATGTATTTCGACGGCCTGCTGACCGCCGTGGTCCTGCGTTCGCCGGTGTTCGGCGGCACGCTCAAGTCGTTCGATCCCCAGGCGGCGCTGGCGGTGCCCGGGGTGCTCAAGGTGCTCCAGGTGCCCACGGGCGTGGCGGTGGTCGCCGAGCATTACTGGGCGGCCAAGCAGGGGCGCGATGCGCTCAAGGCCGAATGGGACCTGGGGCCGAACGCCAACATGAGCAGCGAAAGCCTGATGCAGAGCTTTCGCAAACTGGCGCTGACCCCCGGGACCAAGGCCGCCGAGGCCGGCGATGCGGCCGGGACCATGGCCAAGGCGACGCAGGTGATCAAGGCCGAATACAGCGTGCCGTACCTGGCCCATGCGCCGATGGAGCCGCTCAACTGCACGGTGCGCATCGGCGCCGACAAGTGCGAGATCTGGACCGGCACCCAGTTCCAGACCCTGGACCAGATGGTCGCGGCGAAGATCACCGGGCTCAAGCCGGAACAGGTGCAGATCCACACGCAATTTCTGGGCGGCGGTTTCGGCCGCCGGGCCAATCCCACCTCGGACTTCGTCAGCGAGGCGGTGGCGGTGGCCAAGGCCGCCGCGGCCCCGGTGAAAACCGTCTGGTCGCGGGAGGACGACGTGCGCGGCGGCTACTTCCGTTCGGCGTTCCTGCATCAGGCGCAGGTCGGCCTGGATGCCCAGGGCCTGCCGCTGGCCTGGCAGCATGTGCTGGTGGGGCAGTCGATCATGGCCGGCACCTCGTTCGAGGCCAGCTTCGTCAAGAATGGCATCGACAACACCTCGGTCGAGGGCCTGGCGGACGGGCCTTACCTGAAGGGCACGCCGAACCACCGGGTCGACCTGCATTCGCCGATGACCGGCATCACCGTGCTGTGGATGCGTTCCGTGGGCCATACCCATACCGCGTTCGTCGTCGAGTCGTTGATCGACGAGATGGCCGCCGCGGTGGGCAAGGATCCGGTGGAGTACCGCCGCACCCTGCTCAAGGATCACCCACGGCACCTGGGCGTGCTCAACCTGGCGGTGGAGAAGGCCGGCTGGGGCAAGCCCGTGCCCAATGGCCATGCCCTGGGCGTGGCGGTGCACGAGTCCTTCGGCAGCTATGTGGCGCAGGTGGCCGAGGTGTCCCAGGAGGCCGAGCGGATTCGCGTGCACCGCGTGGTCTGTGCGGTGGATTGCGGCATCGCGGTGAACCCGCAAAGCATCGCCGCGCAGATGGAGTCGGGCATCACCTTCGGCCTGGGCATGGCCCTGCACAGCCGCATTTCCTTCAAGGACGGCCGGGTGGTGCAGTCCAACTATCACGACTTCCAGGTGTTGCGCCTGAACGAGATGCCCGAGGTCGAGGTGCACATAGTCGCCAGCAGCGAGAAACCCGGCGGTATCGGCGAGGCAGGCGTGCCGCCCACGACGCCGGCGGTGGCCAACGCGGTGTTCGCCCTGACCGGCCAGCGCCTGCGCGAGCTGCCGCTGCAACTGGCGGGGGTGTGAGATGAAACGCCACCTGTTCCTCGGCTCGCTGATCCTGGTCGGCCTGGGCGGTTATGCCTCGGACCTGTTCGCCGCCGATGACCCGGCGCTGGCGGCGTTCGCGACGGTGCAGAAGGTGTTCCAGAGCCCGCGCTGCCAGAATTGCCATATTCCCGGGGATGCGCCCTTGCAGTTCGACGCTGGCACGCCCCACGCCATGGCCGTGGTCCGTGGCCTGGACGGCAAGGGCGCGGCAGGGCTGCCGTGCGCCACCTGCCATGGCGCAAGCAACCCGCCAGCCAGCTATGGCCCGCACATGCCACCGGGGGCGCCGCACTGGAGCCTGCCGCCGGCGGCGCACAAGATGGCCTGGATTGGCCTGCCGGCCGACCGCCTGTGCCAGATGATCAAGGACAAGGCCAGCAACGGCGACCGCGACTTTGCCGCGCTGATCAAGCATGTCAGCGAAGACAAGCTGGTGCTCTGGGGCTGGAACCCCGGTGGCAACCGCGCGCCGGTACCGGTGCCCCACGACATGTTCGTCAGCCAGTTCAAGCTCTGGGCCGAGGCGGGCGGACCCTGCCCGGCGGTCGGAAGTTGACGCCTGGGGCCCCCAGCGAGGGCTGGTTGCGGGGCAGTCGCAGGCCTCGGCAACTAAGCTCTATAGGTGATACCCGCCAATGGAGTGTGCGATGTTTTCCCCAGACAAGCCTGTCCAGGCACCGAACCAGGTGCCAGCCCCGGAGGCGGACGACCCGTCCCGGCAACTGTTGCGCGATCAGAACCGTCGGGCCGAGCAGGAGCTGGCCGCGGTGCAGGTAGCCAACCTCGATAAACTGACCCTGCTGCCCAACTCGCACGGCTTTGCGGTGCTGGCCGGCGATGCGCTGCAGGCCTGCAAGGACCTGAACTGCCCGGCGACCTTGCTGCTGTTCGATCTTGACGATATCTACCGTATCGCCCGCGCTTATGGGTCGGAAGAAGGCGAGGCGGCGCTCAAGACCTTCGCCGACGGCCTGCGCATCGCCTTTCGCGAAAGCGACGTGGTCGGGCATCTGGAGTACCAGCGTTTCGCGGTGCTGCTGACCGGCTCGGAACGGATGGAAAAGCTGGCGATCATCACCCGCCTGCAGGCCATCCTCGACGAGCGCACCGCCACCCAGCAGTGCATTTACGACATCTGCTTCAGCATCGGCCAGATCGAGTTCGATCCGGCCCGGCCGGCCGATGTGGAAACCTTGCTGGCGAACGCCGACCAGACCATGAGCAGACCGGGCCGCGGGCCGCTGTTCAAGGCGTGAATGTTGGGCCGAGACGCAATACGGCGGGTTATTGCTCGGTGCCAGCCTGCCCTTGGAGCCTGTTTCGCAACTCGGTGATCACGCGCAGGGCCGTTTGAATGTCTTCAACTTCAAGTCCGGCCGACAAATCGTTGACCAGCGGGGTGTACAGGCGGATGGCCTCATTGAAGGCTGCCGTACCCTTGTCTGTCAGCGTCACGAGCTGCGCGCGCCGGTGATGCGGGTTGGGCTGGAAGGTCACCAGTCCTTCCTTCTCCAGATCGTTGACGATGCGCTGGACATTCTGTCGGTTGGCCTCCAGGTCCCGAGCGAGCCAGGCGACCGGCTGCGGGCGCTCTGCCGCCACGATCGCGCCCAGAATCTGCCAGCGGGCGCTGGTCAGCCCGAGGGGGGCGACTATCCGGTCGCCCCAGGCCAGCGTCAGGTTGCTGGCCCGGAACATACTCAGAATGAAGTCGGTCAGGGCAGCCCCGGCGGGGGTGGGTTCAGGTTCGTGCATAACGTCGTTATCCAGACAAAATGATTCTTCAGGGATATTGACATCATGATGTCAATATAGCAATTTGATTGCGAATTCAGCCCTCACACCTGGAGCCTGCCATGTCTCTCATTCGCCCTATGGACCCCGCCTTTCCGATCGATCGCCAGATTACGCTCGAAGCCGCGCCGGTCATCCTGATCAACGTCTTCACCCTGGACCAGGCCGACGAGCCGACCTTCCTGCAGGCCTGGCAAGACGATGCCAGTTTTATGAAGCAACAGCCGGGGTTCATTTCCACCCAGCTGCATCGCGCCATCGGCGAAAGCCCGACCTATCTCAATTACGCGGTCTGGGAGTCCAACGCGCATTTCCGGGCGGCCTTCGTGCATCCGGAGTTCAGGGCCAAGCTTTCGCACTATCCGTCCTCGGCGGTCGCTTCCCCGCATCTGTTCCAGAAGGTCGCGGTACCGGGCATCTGCGTCGCCTAGGCAGCCGATACCTGGCCCAGGTGGTTGCGGCCGTGAGGTGCCTGCCGGTCACTGCTGCATCCGCGCTCGCCGGCCGGTACAGCAGGCCAGCGAGCGCTCATGCCTCGCTGGCCGGCACCAGGAACGCGGCCTCCAGCAACTGCCGGGTGTAGGGATGCTGCGGCGCGGCGAAGATATCTTGCGCGTCGCCCTGTTCCACCACCTGGCCATGCTTGACCACCATCAACTGGTGGCTCAGGGCCTTGACCACCGCCAGGTCGTGACTGATGAACAGGTAGGTCAGGTTGTACTTGGCCTGCAGCTTGCGCAGCAGCTCCACCACCTGGCGCTGCACGGTGCGGTCGAGGGCCGAGGTCGGCTCATCCAGCAGGATCAGCGCCGGCTTGAGCACCAGGGCGCGGGCGATGGCGATGCGCTGGCGCTGGCCGCCGGAGAACTCGTGGGGGTAGCGGTGCCGGGTTTCCGGGTCCAGCCCCACTTCCTTGAGTGCTTCGATGATTGCCTGTTCCTGCTCGGCGGCGCTGCCGATCTTGTGGATGCGCAGGCCTTCGCCGACGATCTGGCTCACGCACATGCGCGGGCTGAGGCTGCCGAAGGGGTCCTGGAACACTACCTGCATCTCCCGGCGCAACGGCCGCACCTGCTGTTGCGACAGGCCGTCCAGTTGCTGGCCTTCGAAGCGAATGGCGCCCTTGCTGGCGATCAGGCGCAGGATCGCCAGGCCCAGGGTGGATTTGCCCGAGCCGCTTTCGCCGACGATGCCCAGGGTCTGGCCCTGGGGCAGGCTGAAGTTGATGCCGTCCACCGCCTTCACATGGTCGACGGTGTGGCGCAGCAGGCCTTTCTTGATCGGGAACCAGACCTTCAGGTCCTCGACCTGCAACAGCGGCGGGCCGACCACATTGCTCGCCGGCTTGCCGCTGGGCTCGGCCGCCAGCAGTTCGCGGGTGTAGGGATGCTGCGGCGCGCGGAACAGCTCTTCGCAGGATGCCTGTTCGACGATGCAGCCGCGCTGCATCACGCAGACGCGGTGAGCGATGCGCCGGACCAGGTTGAGGTCGTGGCTGATCAGCAGCAAGGCCATGCCCAGGCGCGCTTGCAGCTCCTTGAGCAGTTCGAGGATTTTCAGTTGCACGGTGACGTCGAGGGCGGTGGTCGGCTCGTCAGCGATCAGCAGTTCCGGCTCGTTGGCCAGGGCCATGGCGATCATCACCCGTTGCCGCTGGCCGCCGGACAGCTCGTGGGGCAGGGCCTTGAGGCGCTTGTGCGGCTCGGGGATGCCCACCAGCTCCAGCAGCTCCAGGGTGCGCCGGGTGGCGACCTTGCCGATCAGGCCCTTGTGCAGGCCCAGCACCTCGTTGATCTGCTTCTCGATGCTGTGCAGCGGGTTGAGCGAGGTCATCGGCTCCTGGAAGATCATGGCGATGCGGTTGCCGCGAATATGCCGGATGGTTTTTTCTTTCTGGGTCAGCAAATCCTGGCCGGCGTACTGGATGGTCCCGGACGGATGGCGGGCCAGCGGATAGGGCAAGAGGCGCAGGATCGAGTGCGCGGTCACCGACTTGCCGGAACCGCTTTCTCCCACCAGGGCCAGGGTTTCGCCGCGCTTGATGTCGAAGCTGATGCCCTCGACCACCCGTTGCGTGTGCTCGCCGACGCCAAATTCGACGGCGAGGTCGCGGACTTCGATCAGATTGTCCTGATTCATTTCATTTCCTCGGGTCGAAGGCATCGCGAGCGGACTCGCCGATAAATACCAGCAGGCTCAACATGATCGCCAGCACGGCAAAGGCGCTGATGCCCAGCCAGGGTGCCTGCAGGTTGGATTTGCCCTGGGCCACCAGTTCGCCCAGGGACGGCGCGCCGGGGGGCAGGCCGAAGCCGAGGAAGTCGAGGGCGGTCAGGGTGCCGATGGCGCCGGTGAGAATGAACGGCATGAAGGTCATGGTCGAGACCATGGCGTTGGGCAGGATATGGCGGAACATGATCGCGCCGTTCTGCATGCCCAGGGCGCGGGCGGCGCGCACGTATTCCAGGTTGCGCCCGCGCAGGAACTCGGCGCGCACCACGTCCACCAGGCTCATCCAGGAGAACAGCAGCATGATCCCCAGCAGCCACCAGAAGTTCGGCTGCACGAAGCTGGCGAGGATGATCAACAGGTAGAGCACCGGCAGCCCGGACCAGATCTCCAGGAAGCGCTGCCCGGCCAGGTCGACCCAGCCGCCATAGAAGCCCTGCAGCGCCCCGGCGATGACGCCGATGATCGAACTGAGCACGGTCAGGGTCAGGGCGAACAGCACCGAGACCCGGAAGCCGTAGATCACTCGCGCCAGCACATCGCGGCCCTGGTCGTCGGTGCCCAGCAGGTTGTCCGCCGAGGGCGGCGCGGGGGCCGGGACTTTCAGGTCGTAGTTGATGCTCTGGTAGCTGAACGGGATCGGCGCCCACAGCACCCAGGCGTCCTTGGCCGCCAGCAGTTCGCGGATGTACGGGCTCTTGTAGTTGGCCTCCAGGGGGAACTCGCCGCCGAAGGTGGTTTCCGGGTAGCGCTTGAGCGCCGGGAAGTACCAGCCGTCGTCATAGTGCACCACCAGCGGCTTGTCGTTGGCGATCAGCTCGGCGCCCAGGCTCAGGCCGAACAGCACCAGGAACAGCCACAGCGACCACCAGCCGCGCTTGTTGGCCTTGAACAGTTCGAAGCGCCGGCGATTGAGGGGGGACAGGTTCATCTCAATGCTCCCGGCTTTCGAAGTCGATGCGTGGGTCGACCAGGGTGTAGGTCAGGTCGCCGATCAGTTTCACCACCAGCCCCAGCAGGGTGAAGATGAACAGGGTGCCGAACACCACCGGGTAATCGCGGTTGATCGCCGCCTCGAAGCTCATCAGGCCCAGGCCGTCGAGGGAGAAGATCACCTCCACCAGCAAGGATCCGGTAAAGAAGATGCCGATGAAGGCCGAGGGGAAACCGGCGATCACCAGCAGCATGGCGTTGCGGAACACATGGCCGTACAGCACGCGGCGCCTGGTCAGGCCCTTGGCCCGGGCGGTGACCACATACTGCTTGTTGATCTCGTCGAGGAAGCTGTTCTTGGTCAGCAGGGTCATGGTGGCGAAGTTGCCGATCACCAGGGCGGTCACCGGCAGCGCCAGGTGCCAGAAGTAGTCGAGGATCTTGCCGCCCCAGCTCAGCTGGTCGAAGTTGTTCGAGGTCAGGCCGCGCAGCGGGAACCAGTCGAAATAACTGCCGCCGGCGAACATCACGATCAGCAGGATGGCGAACAGGAACGCCGGGATTGCGTAGCCGACGATGATCGCCGAGCTGGTCCAGACGTCGAAGTGGCTACCGTGGCGGGTGGCCTTGGCGATCCCCAGGGGGATCGACACCAGGTACATGATCAGGGTGCTCCACAGCCCCAGGGAGATCGACACCGGGAGCTTTTCGCGGATCAGGTCGACCACCTTGGCGTCGCGAAAGAAGCTGTCGCCGAAATCCAGGGTCGCGTAGTTCTTGATCATGATCCACAGGCGTTCCGGCGCCGACTTGTCGAAGCCGTACATCTTCTCGATTTCCTTGACCAGGGCCGGGTCCAGGCCCTGGGCCCCGCGGTAGCTGGACCCGGCCACCGAGACTTCGGCGCCGCCGCCGGCGATCCGGCTGGTGGCGCCTTCGAAACCCTCGAGCTTGGCGATCATCTGTTCCACCGGGCCGCCGGGCGCGGCCTGGATGATCACGAAGTTGATCAGCAGGATGCCGAACAGCGTGGGGATGATCAGCAGCAGTCGCCGCAGAATGTAGGCCAGCATCTTATTGCTCCACGCCGTCGGGGGCGGCCTGCGAGTGGGTGTCCGGGGTCACGGCCGGCTTGGCGTCGGGCTTGATCCACCAGGTCTGGATGCCGACGTCGTACTTGGGCGAGACGCTCGGGTGGCCTATGTGATCCCAATAGGCCACGCGCCAGGTCTTGATGTGCCAGTTGGGAATCACGTAGTAGCCCCATTGCAGCACCCGGTCGAGGGCGCGGGCATGGGCCACCAGGCTCTTGCGCGAGTCGGCGTTGATCAGGTCTTCCACCAGGGCGTCGATGGTCGGGTCCTTGAGGCCGATGAAGTTGCGGCTGCCGGGGTTGTCGGCGCTGGAGGACTTCCAGTATTCGCGCTGCTCGTTGCCCGGCGAACTCGATTGCGGGAAGCCGCCGACCACCATGTCGAAGTCCCGCGAGCGCAGGCGGTTGATGTACTGGGAAACGTCGACCCGGCGGATCACCAGGTCGATCCCGAGATCCGCGAGGTTGCGCTTGAACGGCAGCAGCACGCGCTCGAACTCGGTCTGGGCCAGCAGGAACTCGATCACCACCGGCTTGCCCTGGGCGTCGACCATCTTGTCGTCGACGATGCGCCAGCCGGCTTCCTGCAGCAGCTGGTAGGCATGGCGCTGCTGGGCGCGGATCATGCCGCTGCCATCGCACACCGAGGGCTGGAAGGCTTCAGTGAAGACCTGGTCGGGGATCTTGCCGCGCAGCGGTTCGAGAATCTGCAGTTCGTCGGCGTCGGGCAAGCCGGTGGCGGCCATTTCCGAGTTCTCGAAGTAGCTGCGGGTGCGGGTGTAGGCGCCGTTGAACAGTTGCTTGTTGGTCCATTCGAAGTCCAGCAGCAGGCTCAGGGCCTTGCGCACTCGCACATCCTGGAACAGCGGGCGGCGGATGTTGTAGACGAAGCCCTGCATGCCGGTGGGGTTGCCGTTGGGGATCTGTTCCTTGATCAGCCGGCCTTCGGCTACGGCCGGGATGTTGTAGGCGTTGGCCCAGTTTTTCGCGCTGGTCTCCAGCCAGTAGTCGAACTGGCCGGCCTTGAGGGCTTCCAGGGCCACGGTGTTGTCGCGGTAATAGTCGGTGGCCATGACGTCGAAGTTGAACTGGCCGCGGTTGATCGGCAGGTCCTTGCCCCAGTAATCCTTGACCCGCTCATAACGCACCGAGCGTCCGGCCTTGACCTCGACCACCTTGTACGGGCCGCTGCCGAGGGGGATTTCCAGGTTGCCCTTGGAAAAGTCGCGGTGTTCCCACCAGTGCTTGGGCAGTATCGACAGCTGCCCGAGAATCAGCGGCAGCTCGCGATTGTTGGTGTGCTTGAACTTGAACAGCACCTTGAGCGGGTCTTCGGCGATCACGTCCTCGACATCGGCGTAGTAGCCGCGGTACATCGGCGCGCCGGCCTGCATCAGGGTCTGGAAGCTGAACACCACGTCTTCGGCGCGGATCGGATGGCCGTCGTGGAAGCGCGCCTCGGGGCGCAGGTAGAAACGCACCCAGCTGTTGTCCGGGGCTTTCTCGATCTGTCCGGCGATCAGGCCGTATTCGGTGAAGGGTTCGTCCAGGCTCTGGCGCATCAGGGTGTCGTAGATCAGGCCGATATTGTCCGCCGGCACGCCTTTGTTGATGAACGGGTTGAGGCTGTCGAAGCCGCCGAAGCCGGACTCGCGGAAGGTGCCGCCCTTGGGCGCGTCCGGGTTGACGTAGGCGAAGTGCTTGAAGTTCGCCGGGTACTTCGGCGGTTCGTTGTACAGGGTCAGGGCGTGTTGCGGGGTGGCCTGGGCGAGGCAGGCGATCCCCGTCAGCAGCACGCCGCCGGCCCACGGGAGCAGGGCACGCAGGGGCATCATTGGGCTTTCTCCAGAGACTTCAGCCACCAGGCGCTCAGGCCCAGTTGGTAGGGCGGCGTGGTGACGAAGGCGAACCGGTTGCGGTACGCCAGGCGATGATAGTTGAGGTACCAGTTGGGGATGATGTAGTGCTGCCACAGCAGCACCCGATCCAGGGCCCGACCGGCGGCCAGTTGCTCGTCGCGGCTCTGCGCGGCGAGCAGGCGTTCCAGCAGGTGATCGACGATGGGATTGTCGATGCCCGCATAGTTCTTGCTGCCCTTGACCCCGACCTGGCTGGAGTGGAAGTACTGCCATTGCTCCAGGCCCGGGCTGAGGGTCTGGTTCAGGGTCATGAGGATCATGTCGAAATCGAACTGGTCCAGGCGCTGCTTGTACTGCGCCCGGTCCACGGTGCGCAGGCGTGCGTCGATGCCGATGCTGGCCAGGTTCTCGACGTAGGGCTGGAGGATCCGTTCCAGGTTCGGGTTGACCAACAGCAGCTCGAAGCGCAGCGGCTGCCCGTTGCTGTCGAGCAGGCGCTGGCCGTTGAGCTTCCAACCGGCTTCGGCGAGCAGGCCCAGGGCCCGGCGCAGGGTCGCCCGCGGGATGCCGCGGCCGTCGGTCTGCGGCAGGCTGAAGGGCTGGGTGAACAGGCTGGCGGGCAACTGCTCGCGGTAGGGCGAGAGCAGCAGCCATTCATGGCCGACCGGCAGGCCCGTGGCGGAGAACTCGCTGTTGGGGTAGTAGCTGGTCGCGCGCTTGTAGGCGCCGCTGAACAGGGTGCGGTTGGTCCACTCGAAATCGAACATCAGGCCCAGGGCTTCGCGCACCTTGCGCTCGGCGAAGATCGCCCGGCGGCTGTTCATGAACAGGCCCTGGGTCTGGGTCGGGATCTGGTGCGCCACCTGGGCCTTGATGATGTCGCCGCGATTGACCGCGGGGAAGTTGTAGCCGTTGGCCCAGTTCTTCGCCTGGTGTTCGATGTAGATGTCGAACTCGCCGGCCTTGAAGGCTTCGAAGGCGACGTCGCTGTCGCGGTAGAACTCCACCGCGACCTTGTTGAAATTGTTGAAGCCGCGATTGACCGGCAGGTCCTTGCCCCAGTAGTCCTTGACCCGCTCGAACAGCAGCGAGCGCCCCGGTTGCACCCGGGTGATGCGGTAGGGGCCGCTGCCCAGAGGCGGCTCGAAGGTGGTGGCCTTGAAGTCGCGATCTTTCCAATAGTGCTGCGGCAGCACCGGCAGTTCGCCCAGGCGCAGGATCAGCAGCGGGTTGCCGGAGCGCTTGAAGACAAAACGAATGCGCTGCGGGCCGAGGATGTCCACCCGCTGCACTTCCTGCAGGTTGGTGCGGTATTGCGGGTGGCCTTCCTTGAGCAGCAGCCGATAGGAAAACGCCACATCGTAGGCGGTGATCGGCTGGCCATCGTGGAAGCGCGCCTCGGGGCGCAGGTTGAACACCACCCAGCTGCGGTCTTCGCTGTATTCGACGGAGCGGGCGATCAGGCCGTAGCTGGAAGTCGGCTCGTCGCCGGACGGCGCGTACTGGCCGGTGCCGACCATCAGCGGCTCGTTCAGCTCGTTGACCCCGTATTGCAGGAAGTTGGGCGTGGAAACCGGGCTGCTGCCCTTGAAGGTGTAGGGGTTGAGGGTGTCGAAGGTGCCAAACGCCATGACCCGCAAGGTCCCGCCTTTGGGCGCGGCGGGATTGACCCAGTCGAAATGGGTGAATTTGGCGGGGTACTTGAGCGTGCCGAACTGCGCGTAACCATGACTTTCAGTGATCGTTGCGCTTGCGGGAAAGCTCAAGGCCAGACTGATTAGGGACAGGAGGAGGGGACGCATCAAGTCAGAGATCCGATCCAGGCGGCTTGGGCTTTGTGCTCCGTACAGTAACAGCTTGTATCGACAGGAAAAAGGCCGCCCCGGGCTGGTCACGACATTTGCTTGTCGCCGCTGGATACAGCGCAATCCGTAGCCGCTGCCGAAGGCTGCGATCGACCGGTACGGTCGCGGCGATCGTCCTGTCGCAGGAGGGCCTGCGGCCCTATCGCAGCCTGCAGCAGCGGCTACAGATAGGGCTCTGGGGGATCAGTGAGGCAGGTAGACGGTCAGCATTTGGCCTGGCTTGAGGGCCTGGCCGGCGCGGGGATTCCAGCGCTTGAGGTGTTGCATCTCGACGTTGAAGCGCTTGGCCACCATGTACAGCGAATCGCCTTGCTTGACCTTGTACTGGGTCGACTTCTTGTCGGCGCTGGCGACCAGGGTCTTCTTGCCGGAAGCCTTGGCGCTGGTCTTGCTGCTGGCCTTGGCCCGAGTGTCCTGCATGACCAGGGTCTGGCCGACCTTGAGTTGCTTGCCGCTGAGCTTGTTCCAGCGTTGCAGGTCCTTGACGTCGACCTTGTTGGCCTTGGCGATCTGCGACAGGTTATCGCCACGCTTGACCCGATAGTTGCGCTTGGCCTGGGCCATTTCGCGACTGTCGGCACCCTCGAACACCGGCTTGAACGAACGCTGGCTGATCAGCTCTTCGGGTTTCATGGTCGACAGGCTGGCGCTCAGCAGTTGCGCCTTGGACGTCGGCACCAGCAGATGCTGGGGACCGTCGATGGTGGTGCGCTGCTTGAAGGCCGGGTTGAGCTGGAACAGCTCGTCTTCGTCGATATTGGCCACCGCGGCGACCTTGGACAGGTCCATGCGCTGGTTGATCTCGACGACCTGGAAGTAGGGTTCGTTGGCGATCGGGTTCAGGTTCACGCCATAGGCTTCCGGCGCCAGCACCACCTGGGACAGGGCCAGCAGCTTGGGCACGTAGGCCTGGGTTTCCGACGGCAGCGGCAGGTTCCAGTAGTCGGTGGGCAGGCCGAGCTTCTCGTTGCGCTCGATGGCCCGGCTGACCGTGCCTTCGCCGGCGTTGTAGGCCGCCAGGGCCAGCAGCCAGTCGCCGTTGAACATGTCATGCAGGCGGGTCAGGTAATCCATGGCCGCGGTGGTCGAGGCGGTGATGTCGCGACGGCCATCGTAGAAGCGGGTCTGGCGCAGGTTGAAGGAACGACCGGTGGACGGGATGAACTGCCAGAGGCCCACCGCGTCGGCCCGGGAATAGGCCATCGGGTTGTAGGCGCTCTCGATCACTGGCAGCAGGGCCAGCTCCAGCGGCATGTTGCGTTCTTCAAGGCGTTCGACGATGTAGTGGATATAGAGGCTGCCGCGTTCGCTGGCATTCTCGAGAAACGAGGGGTTGCTGGCGAACCACAGGCGCTGCTGTTCGATGCGCGGGTTGACGCCGATGCCTTCCTGCAACTGGAAACCTTCGCGCATGCGCTCCCAGACGTCCTGGGGCAATTGCGGGCTGGGTTTTTCATTCAGCCAGATGGGTTTCTGCTTGATGCGGGCGTTGAAATTCTGGGTGTGCGAAGCGTCGGTTTGCGGGACGTGGCTCGTGCTTTGGCAGCCCGCCAGGGTGGCGGACACAGCCACCGCGATGGCTTGAGCCAACCGCGTCAATGCGTCTGAATTGATGGATTTACGAATAGATGACGACATTGGCTGGAAGTAAGTTCCGGGCAAAAATGTCGGGCGATTCTAGAAAGCGCACCCGGTGCGGTCAACCATTCAGAATTTTCGTACCAACCCGCAACCTGCTTAGAACTTATCTTTCCAAGCCCGCAAGGCAGCAAAAACCGCACTCTGGGCCCGGTTATCGAGGCCATTCCGTTCGTCCGCTTTTTGTTTAACGGATGTTTCACCGGTACGCAGGAAAGGATTGGTGAGCTTTTCCAGGGCCAGGGTGGAGGGCAGGGTCATGCGGCCGTTTTCCCGCAGTTCGCTGACTTTGCGCAGGCGCTCGGCGATGTCCGGGTTATCCGGTTCCACCGCCTGGGCAAAACGCAGGTTGCTCAAGGTGTATTCGTGAGTGCAGTACACCAGGGTGTCCGCGGGCAACGCGGCCAGGCGGCTCAGCGAATGGTGCATTTGCTCCGGCGTGCCCTCGAACAGGCGCCCGCAACCGGCGGCGAACAGGGTGTCGCCGCAAAACAGCAGGCCGTGATGGTAGTAGGCAATATGCCCCAGGGTGTGCCCGGGCACCGCGTAGACGTCGAAGTCCCAGCCAAGGATGCTGGCCCGGTCGTTGTCGTTCAGGGCCACGTCGCGCCCCGGGATATTTTCGTTGGCCGGGCCCCAGACCTTGGCGCCGCTGGTTTTTTTCAGCTGTTCGACACCGCCGACATGGTCGTGGTGGTGATGGGTCACCAGGATATCGCTCAGCACCCAGCCCGGATGCTCGGCGAGCCAGGCCTGCACCGGTGCGGCGTCACCCGGGTCGACCACTGCGCAACGCTGATGGCTGTGGTCCTGTAACAACCAGATGTAGTTATCGGTGAACGCGGGCAGGGCACTGATCTGTATCATCGTTGGAGTCGCCAAGCGGAAAACATTGGCGCATCTTAGAACTTCTTGGCGGGTTGGAGAATGCAATGACCGATAAAGCGTTCGCTCAGGCCGATCCTGACTGGCTGGCCCTGATCAGTGCCGCCCGTGAGTGGCTGTCCGGGCCACTGGGGCAATTTCTGCTGGATGAAGAACGGCGCATGCTCGACGACGAGCTGGGGCGCTTCTTCGGCGGCTACCTGGTGCATTACGGCCCGTCGGCGCAAACCCCGCCGGCGGCGCCCCAGGTGCAGCGCAATGTCCGCCTGGGCGCGCCGCTGCCCGGTGTCGAGATCGTCTGCGAGGAGCAGGCCTGGCCGCTCAGCGAGCATGCTGCCGATGTGGTGGTGCTGCAGCACGGCCTGGATTTCTGCCTGTCGCCCCACGGCCTGCTGCGCGAAGCCGCCAGCGCCGTGCGACCGGGCGGGCATCTGTTGATCCTCGGTATCAATCCCTGGAGCAGCTGGGGCCTGCGGCATGCGTTCGCCCATGACGCCTTGCGCAAGGCGCGCTGCATTTCCCCGTCGCGGGTCGCCGACTGGTTGAACCTGCTGGGCTTCGCGCTGGAGAAACGCCGCTTCGGGTGCTATCGTCCGCCGCTTGCCTCGGCGGCCTGGCAGGCTCGGTTGGCCGGCTGGGAGCGCAAGGCCGGCGACTGGCAACTGTCCGGCGGCGGCTTCTACCTGCTGGTGGCGCGCAAGATAGTGGTCGGCCTGCGCCCGGTGCGCCAGGTACGCCGCGAGCCGATGGGCAAGCTGGTGCCGCTGCCGATGGCCAAGGTCAACCGCCGGCACAGCGAACCCCCTCTTTAATTCAGCCGGGCCGAACCTGCCCGGCTTGGGCGTTGTCGATCGACGATCGGCAAGCCACAGGTATTTTCGATTGGAAGTCTGGCATGAGCGATAGCGTAGAAATCTTCACCGACGGCGCCTGCAAGGGCAATCCTGGCCCGGGAGGCTGGGGCGCACTGCTGGTGTTCAAGGGCGTGGAGAAGGAACTCTGGGGCGGCGAGGCCAACACCACCAACAACCGCATGGAGCTGATGGCGGCGATCCGCGGTCTGGAAGAGCTCAAGCGCGAGTGCCAGGTGGTGCTGGTCACCGACTCGCAGTACGTGATGAAGGGCATCAACGAGTGGATGGCCAACTGGAAAAAGCGCGGTTGGAAAACCGCGGCCAAGGAGCCGGTGAAAAACGCCGACCTGTGGCAGCAGCTCGATGAGCAGGTCAACCGTCACCAGGTCACCTGGAAATGGGTGCGCGGCCATACCGGCCACCACGGCAACGAACGGGCCGACCAACTGGCCAACCGCGGCGTCGACGAGGTGCGCGGTTACAAGCAGGCCTGATGCGTTGAGCTTGTAGTCAGTTGCAGCGCAGCGGCCGTTCGAGCCGCTGCTTCACTTCCCGCATCGCGCGGGGCGAATCCACCAGCACCGCGTCCATCTTCAGGCAGGCGGCCGCCTGGTAATCCTCGGCCGTATTGATCCCGATCGCCAGCATCCGCACCTTGCCCCGGGACTGGAAGCAATCCACCGCGGCAGGCGTCCACAGCCGGGCATCGACCTTGGAGCGGGCCTCGCCCAGGGTGAAGGCCTCGACCAGCTGCACCGGGCGCCGGTACTCGAAGGCCACCCAACTGTCTGGCGCCGGCGGCGCCGTGCAGCTGTGGGCCAGGGCGACGCTGGCCAGGCGATCCCGGGTGTTGTCCCGGGATTCGAACAGCCGCGCCTGCGGATAGTGCGCGAACGCCTGCTGGTAGCTGGCATCGGTGGAGTAGATCAGCACCCGGTTCCAGGCATGCAGTTGCTCCAGCACCTGGGCGACCGCCTTGGCCTGGGGCGCGGCGGGCAGGGCCTTCATATCGAGAATGACCGGCACCGAGCCGGGGATCGCTGCCAGCGCCTGTTGCAATGAGGGGATGGTCACCGCCTGGGAGCGATAGGGAAAGGTCACCTGGCCATCGGCCGCGGTCTGTTTGAAGTTCCAGCCGGCATTCAGTGTTTGCAACTGCGCCAGGGTTTTCTCGCTGACCGCGCCGGAGGCCGGGGTATTGGCGCTCAGGTCCGCCGGTCGATACAGCACCGGCACGCCGTCGCGGCTCAGTTGCACCGTCAGCCAGAGCATGTCGACGCCGTTGCGCAGGGCGTTGTCGATGGCCAGCAGGGTGTTCTCGGGAAAGTCCGCAGCGCCAGCGCGATGGGCGACGATCAGCGGCCGTGGCCCGGCGTCGCTGTCGGTTGCCGGAAGGGAAGAACAGCCACTGATGAAGGCCGCGGCCAGCAGCAGTGGGAGCATCTGTCGAGTCTCGAGCATGGGAGGGCGGTTTCCTGGAAATGAGCGCAAGGCCGGGTGCCAGCCCCCGCCCGCCTGAGTGGGCCGTACGGTAGCGCAATGACCTCGCTCAGTTAAAGAAGCGCGTAATGCGCGGGGTGAATTAGTGATCCTGTTCCGGGACGGTCAAAGGGTGAGGATGGCGCTGGCCAGTTGCAGGTCGGAGTACCCTGGGTTGCCGAGCGTCTGGCGAATGTGCCGCATGGCTGCTTCCAGCTGGGCGCCGCGGATCTCGCCGGCGCTGGCGACAAAGGCCGCGGCATCGGTCCTGGCGGCCAGCACGAGTTTGTCGTCCTTGAAGGAACTGGTGGCTTTCGAACTGCCTTCGGTTGTGCTCAAGGCCAGGCTCATGGTGATGTCGGTGCTGATCACCAGGCTGGTGGCCTGGCCGATGTCGGCGAACAGGCAGGCGCAGAGCAGCAAGCTCAGGCGGGTTTTGCTGGGGGTCATAACGGGGCGAGGTCCGCTGAAAATATGGTCGGGCACCCTAACAAGCCCCTGTGAGGCGAACTGCATGAGCTTTGCGAATGATTGTTAAAAACTGCGCACGCCGGGGCCAGGAGAATCCGCCATGCGTGCCATGCCGCGAGAGCGTGCTAAAATCCCGCGCCTTGAAAGACTTCCACCGTTGAGAATTGACCCCTGATGGCCAACAGATCTGTTGTACTCGATACCGAAACCACCGGCATGCCGGTGACCGACGGCCACCGGATCATTGAAATCGGTTGCGTCGAGTTGATGGGACGGCGCCTGACCGGTCGGCATTTCCACGTCTACCTGCAGCCGGATCGCGAGAGCGACGAGGGCGCGATCGGCGTCCACGGCATCACCAACGAGTTCCTGGTGGGCAAGCCGCGCTTCGCCGAAGTCGCCGACGAGTTCTTCGAGTTCATCCAGGGCGCGCAGCTGATCATCCACAACGCGGCGTTCGACGTTGGCTTCATCAACAACGAATTCGCCCTGATGGGCCGCCACGACCGCGCCGACATCACCCAGCACTGCACCATCCTCGACACCCTGTTGATGGCCCGGGAACGCCACCCCGGCCAGCGCAACAGCCTCGATGCCTTGTGCAAGCGCTATGACGTCGACAACTCCGGCCGTGAACTGCACGGCGCCTTGCTCGACTCGGAGATTCTCGCCGACGTCTACCTGACCATGACCGGTGGCCAGACCAGCCTGTCCCTGGCCGGCAACGCTTCGGACGGCAACGGCAGCGAAGGTTCGGGCAACAGTGCCAGCGAAATCCGGCGTCTGTCGGCGGATCGCCAGCGCGGGCGGGTCATTCGTGCCAGCGAAGCCGAACTGGTCGAGCACCAGGTGCGTCTCGAGATCATCGCCAAATCCGCCGGTGCCCCGGCGCTCTGGACCCAGCTGGCCGAAGCCAAGGCCCAGCAGCAGTAGTTGTTCGTGGGCGACCTTTTGTTACAGGAGGTCGTTGACGGGGTTCCGCGCCGGCCCCCGAGCTTCTACCCTGAGGTGATTGGCGGACCCTTGTCCGCCGCCTCAGGATGCCTGGTGCCATGTACAAAGACCTGAAATTCCCCGTCCTTATCGTGCATCGCGACATCAAGGCCGACACCGTCGCCGGCGACCGGGTGCGGGGGATCGCCAGGGAGCTGGAGCAGGAAGGCTTCAGCATCTTTTCCGCGGTGGACTACGCCGAAGGGCGCCTGGTGGCCTCGACCCATCACGGCCTGGCCTGCATGCTGATCGCCGCCGAAGGCGCCGGGGAAAACACCCACTTGCTGCAGAACATGGTGGAGCTGATCCGTCTGGCCCGGGTGCGCGCGCCGAACCTGCCGATCTTCGCCCTGGGCGAGCAGGTGACCCTGGAAAATGCCCCGGCCGACGCCATGAGCGAACTCAATCAGCTGCGCGGCATTCTTTACCTGTTCGAAGACACGGTGCCGTTCCTGGCGCGCCAGGTGGCGCGGGCGGCGCGCAATTACCTCGATGGCCTGTTGCCGCCATTCTTCAAGGCGCTGGTGCAGCACACGGCGGACTCCAACTATTCCTGGCACACCCCGGGGCACGGCGGTGGCGTGGCCTATCGCAAAAGCCCGGTGGGCCAGGCGTTCCACCAGTTCTTCGGCGAAAACACCCTGCGTTCGGACCTGTCGGTGTCGGTCCCGGAGCTGGGTTCGCTGCTCGATCACACCGGGCCCCTGGCGGAAGCCGAGGCGCGGGCTGCGCGCAATTTCGGCGCCGACCACACCTTCTTCGTGATCAACGGCACCTCGACCGCCAACAAGATCGTCTGGCACTCCATGGTCGGTCGCGATGACCTGGTGCTGGTGGATCGCAACTGCCACAAGTCGGTGCTGCACTCGATCATCATGACCGGCGCCATCCCGCTGTTCCTCTGTCCGGAGCGCAACGAGCTGGGGATCATCGGCCCGATCCCCCTGAGCGAATTCAGCCGCGAGTCGATCCAGGCCAAGATCGACGCCAACCCGCTGACCCAGGGGCGGCCGCCCAAGGTCAAGCTGGCGGTGGTCACCAACTCGACCTACGACGGCCTTTGCTACAACGCCGAGCTGATCAAGCAGAGCCTGGGCAACAGCGTCGAGGTGCTGCATTTCGACGAGGCCTGGTACGCCTACGCGGCCTTCCATGAGTTCTTCGAGGGGCGTTACGGCATGGGCACCTCGCGCAGCGCCGACAGCCCGCTGGTGTTCACCACCCATTCCACCCACAAGCTGCTGGCGGCCTTCAGCCAGGCCTCGATGATCCATGTGCAGGACGGCGGCGCCCGGCAGCTGGACCGCGACCGCTTCAACGAAGCCTTCATGATGCACATCTCCACCTCGCCGCAGTACAGCATCATCGCCTCGCTGGACGTGGCCTCGGCGATGATGGAGGGGCCGGCGGGGCGCTCGCTGCTGCAGGAAATGTTCGACGAGGCCCTGAGCTTTCGCCGGGCCCTGGCCAACCTGCGCCAGCACATCGCCGCGGACGACTGGTGGTTTTCCATCTGGCAACCGGAGCGGGTGGAAGGCATCGACCGGGTCAGCACCGCGGACTGGCTGCTGGAGCCGGAAGGCGAGTGGCACGGGTTCGCCGGGGTGACCGACGACTATGTGCTGCTGGACCCGATCAAGGTTACCCTGGTGATGCCCGGGCTTACCGCCGGCGGTGCCTTGAGCGAGCGCGGGATCCCGGCGGCGGTGGTCAGCAAGTTTCTCTGGGAGCGCGGCCTGGTGGTGGAAAAGACCGGCCTGTATTCGTTCCTGGTGCTGTTTTCCATGGGCATCACCAAAGGCAAGTGGAGCACCCTGCTGACCGAGTTGCTGGAGTTCAAGCGCAACTACGACGCCAACGTCAGCCTCGCCGCCTGCCTGCCGAGCATCGCCCAGCAGGACATGGCGCGCTACCAGGGCATGGGCCTGCACGATCTGTGCGATCAGTTGCATGCCTGCTACCGCAGCAATGCCACGGCCAAGCACCTCAAGCGCATGTACACCGTGCTGCCGGAGGTGGCGATGAAGCCCGCCGACGCCTACGATCAGTTGGTGCGGGGCGAGGTCGAGGCCGTGTCCATCGATGCCCTCGCCGGGCGGGTGGCGGCGGTGATGCTGGTGCCGTACCCGCCGGGTATTCCCCTGATCATGCCGGGCGAGCGCTTCACCGAGTCGACCCGCTCGATCATCGATTACCTGGCTTTCGCCCGTACGTTCGATAGCAGCTTTCCCGGCTTTGTCGCGGATGTGCATGGATTGCAGCATGAAGACGAAGGCAATGGGCGGCAGTACACCGTCGATTGCATCAAGGTTTGAGGACGTTTCCCGCTATGCAGCCAATGATCAATCCCAAGTACCCCGGCCTGTCGGTGCGCGTTGCCGACGACGGTTTCGCCGCGTATGTCTGGGGCAGCGATTTCAGCTTCGAAGTCAGCGCCTATGCCCAGGCACAGAGCGAGCAGGTGGTGGCCAAGTGGCCGTTGCACCCCATTACCCCGTACCGCAAGTGCTACGGCATCGACCCCGAAGAGTTCAGCAGCTATCGCGATGCCGCGGATAGCGCGGTGTTCATGGCCTACCTGGACGACGAACCGGTCGGCCATGTGGTGGTCAGCACCAACTGGAACGGCTACGCCCATATCGACGAGTTGGCGGTGCATGCGCCGGCGCGACGCCACGGGGTGGCCAAGGCCTTGCTGGACGTGGCGCAGTTCTGGAGCCGCAAGAAAAAACTGCCGGGCATCATGCTCGAGACCCAGAACAACAACCTGGGGGCCTGCCGCTTGTACGAGCGCTGCGGTTATGTGGTCGGCGGCATCGATCACTTGCGTTACCGCGGGATCGATCCGACCACGGCCGAGGTGGCGATTTTCTGGTATCGGCTGTTCAACGACGAGCTGGCGCGGCAAGCCGGGGCCTAGCCGGCCAGCATCCCTTCAGCCTTTTCCGTGAGGGTTTCCAGCAGCGCTTCCAGGGTTGGCGAGGATGGACTGCCGCCGCGGATCAGCGCATAGAGGGTGACCGGGATCGGTGGCGACAGCGGGCAGACGTCCAGCCCGCCTTCGCGCGCCCCGAGGGCGGTGAAGGGGTCGACAATCGCCAGGCCTTCGCCGGCCTCGACCATGCTGCGCATCATCTGGTGGGTTTGCACCCGGGTGTGGATGGTCGGGCTCGGGCGCAGGTTCTGCAGCTTGCTGTCCAGGGCCACGCTCAGCGGGTCCTGGCCTTCGAGGCCGACCATGGCCTGGCCCGCCAGGTCCTGCAGGGAAATGTACTTCTGCTTAGGTTGCAGCCAGCCGTGGGGCGCCAGCAATTGCAGCTTGCCCTGGGCCAGGGCCACGCACTGGATATCGGGGTGATCGGGGTTGTGCAGGCTCAGGCCCAGATCGCCTTCGCGCAGCAACAGGCTCTTGACCATGTCGCGGGTGGCCTGGCTGGCGAGGTGGCACGGGGTGTCGGGAAAGCGCCGGCGCAGGGCGGCGATACTCTGCGGCAACAGCTGCTGGGCCAGGGGCGGGGTGCCGATGATGCGCAAGGGCGGCGCCTGGTATTGCTTCAGGCTGTCGGCCAGGCGTTGCACCGGTTCGAAGGCGTCATACAGGGTGGCGATCGCCGGCTGTAGCTCGCGGGCCTCGCGGGTGGCTTGCAGGCGTCCGCGAACACTGGCGAAGAGCATGAAGCCCGATTGGCTTTCGGCGTCGCGCAGGATCGTTTCCACCTCGGCCACCGGCAATTGCAGCAGCTCGGCGGCCGTGCCCAGGTGTCCGGTTTGCAGGAGCGCCTGAATCACTTCGATATGACGTAAACGCATGCTTGAAGTCCATGTCCAGCCGGTGGGGGATTCACACTGAATCCTAACCCATGTCCGCGCCTATGACTTCTGCTCATAACGGTACGTTATGAAGGAAGGATGGTCTCGGGTTCGCGAATGAGGGTGATGCCCGACTGCACGAGGAGAAACTGGTTGTCGTCCATTTTGTTGACGCGATCGCCAATGGCCAGGCGATAGGTGGTGACAGGCTCCGAGCCGGCGATGCCCTCTGGCGAGGGGGTGGATTCCTGGAACTCATGCACCGAATAGACACGGCCTTCCGCGTCCCTTGCATGAAATTGTCCGACGAGTACTGCTGCCATCTTTAGAGCCTCTGGAGATAAAACACTCAATTTGCGGTCCTGTAGACCGTGCCTGGGCGAACTAAGTTTAGCGGCGGAAAAAAAATAGTCCGCGGCCCTGATTGCAGTTGGCGTACAGCAGCGTGAAGCCTGGAAAAGCTCACGGAACTTCCTTTGACGGGTGGCTGTGGGCGGGGTGGATCATCTATAACTACCAGCCTCCTCAACCAGAAGTCGGGAATTCGCTATGAGCAACGTCTACACGATTGCAGTGCTGGTGGGCAGCCTGAGAAAGGCCTCGATCAACCGGAAAGTGGCGCTGGCCCTGGCGGAACTGGCGCCGGCCAACCTGCGGCTGAAGATTGTCGAGATCGGCGATCTGCCGCTTTACAACGAAGACATCGATGTGGATCCACCGGCAGCCTACAGGACTTTCCGTGAACAGGTGAGTGCAGCCGACGCCGTGCTGTTCGTCACTCCGGAATACAACCGCTCGGTTCCCGCGCCGATGAAAAACGCCATCGACGTGGGGTCGCGCCCCTACGGCAAGAGCGCCTGGAGCGGCAAGCCGGGGGCAGTGATCAGCGCATCCCCGGGCGCCATCGGCGGTTTTGGCGCCAACCATCATCTGCGCCAGTCCCTGGTGTTCCTCAATGTGCCATGCATGCAGCAGCCGGAAGCCTACCTGAGCGGCGCCGGTTCGGCCTTCGACGAGGCGGGCAAGCTGTCCGAGTCGGTCAAGCCGTTCCTGCAGAACTTCATCAATGCCTACGCCCAGTGGGTCGAGCAGCATAAAAAGCTCTGATCCTGTTACCGCGGGAGCCGGCCAACCGGCTCCCGCGGGTGATGGATATTCCGCTTGCCATGGTAAAAGCGCTTTACCGCATATCTGAATATTCATATATTCGCCGCTCCAAATGCCTGGAGTGGCCCTGGTGTCCGACTCTCTCAATCCCGCCGAGCTGTTCAAGGCGCTTGCCGACGAAACCCGCAGCCGCATCGCCTTGCTCGTGACCCGCGAAGGCGAGTTGTGTGTCTGCGAGCTGACCTCCGCCCTGGGGCAGAGCCAGCCGAAGATCTCCCGGCACCTGGCGCTGTTGCGCAGCTGCGGCCTGCTGGCCGACCGCCGCCAGGGGCAATGGATCTATTACCGGCTGCACCCGCAGTTGGCCCCCTGGGTGACCACCCTGCTGCAGGACACCCTGCAGGCCAACAGCCCCTGGCTGCAGGCTGACCTGCAACGCCTGCAGACCATGGCCGATCGCCCCGTGCGCTGCTGCTGAATTCCCCCTTTACCTCACTTTCTGTTCAAGGCTGCCTGGCATGCTGACTGCTTCATTGATTTTCCTGCTGACCATTACCCTGGTGATCTGGCAGCCCAAGGGCCTCGGCGTGGGCTGGAGCGCGGTGTTCGGCGCGGTGCTGGCGTTGCTGTTCGGGGTGGTGCAGTTGACGGATATCCCGGTGGTCTGGCAGATCATCTGGAACGCCACCGGCACCTTCGTCGCCTTGATCATCATCAGCCTGCTGCTCGACGAGGCCGGGTTTTTCGCCTGGGCCGCCTTGCATGTGGCGCGCTGGGGGCAGGGCAGCGGACGCAAGCTGTTTGCCTTCATGGTGTTGCTGGGGGCGCTGGTGTCGGCGCTGTTCGCCAACGACGGGGCGGCGCTGATTCTTACTCCGATCGTGATTTCCATGCTGCTGGCGTTGCGCTTCTCCCGGGCCGCGACCCTGGCGTTCGTCATGGGCGCCGGGTTTATCGCCGATACCGCGAGCCTGCCGCTGGTGGTGTCGAACCTGGTGAACATCGTTTCCGCGGACTTCTTCAACATCGGCTTCAACCAGTACGCCGCGGTGATGCTGCCGGTGAACCTGGTCAGCGTGGCGGCGACCCTGGCGGTGTTGCTGTGGTTCTTCCGCCGCGACATTCCGCAGGCCTACGACCCCGAAGAGCTGGCACAGCCGGCCAGCGCGATCCACGACAAGGCCACCTTTATCGCCGGCTGGTGGGTGCTGGTCATCCTGCTGCTGGGGTGTTTTGCCCTGGAGCCGCTGGGCATTCCCATCAGCGCGATTTCGGCGGTGTGCGCGGCCCTGCTGCTGGGCATCGCGGCCAG
Organism: Pseudomonas sp. GW821-FHT09E12; assembly: GCF_059416085.1. Taxonomy (NCBI): domain Bacteria; kingdom Pseudomonadati; phylum Pseudomonadota; class Gammaproteobacteria; order Pseudomonadales; family Pseudomonadaceae; genus Pseudomonas; species Pseudomonas sp. GW821-FHT09E12. Next base: position 687,594 of record NZ_JBWKOM010000002.1, read on the forward strand.
GGGCCACAAGATTTCCACGCGCAAGGTGCTCAAGGAAGCGCCGTGGCAGATCGTGATCTTCTCCCTCGGCATGTACCTGGTGGTGTATGGCCTGCGCAATGCCGGGCTGACCACGCACCTGGCCGGCTGGCTCGACCGCTTCGCCGACTACGGCATCTGGGGCGCGGCCATGGGCACGGGGCTGCTGACCGCGGTCTTGTCATCGATCATGAACAACCTGCCGACGGTGTTGATCGGCGCGCTGTCCATCGACGCCAGCCAGGCCAGCGGCCTGGTCAAGGACGCGATGATCTACGCCAACGTGATCGGCAGCGACCTGGGGCCGAAGATCACCCCGATCGGCAGCCTGGCCACCTTGCTCTGGCTGCATGTGCTGGAGCGCAAGAACATTCATATCGGCTGGGGCCGCTACTTCAAGGTCGGCATCGTGCTGACCCTGCCGGTGCTGCTGGTGACCCTGGCGGCGCTGGCCGTGCGCTTGTCGGTGATGTGAGGGGACTGACGTTCTGAGGGCGGCTCAACCCGTCCCCGGCACATTCGGCCAGAGGTCCGCCACCAGGAACAGGCGTTCGGCTTCTTCCCAATCGCCGGCGCGGTTTTCCGTCAGGCGCACCAGCAATTGCGCCGGAGCGTGCGGGTCGAGTTCCTCCAGCCAGGCTTGCAGCCGTGGGGCGCTCCAGGTTTGTTCCGCCGGGTAGGACGCTGGCGCCAGCCAGGCCTGGCGCGGCAAGGGTTGCCAGCGCCCGGGCGGGCTTTGATCGATAAAGGCCGGCCAGTCGCGCTGATGCAGCCAACGCCCGCGCAGGTGCTGCGGGTGGGCGCCGCGGGGCGGTTGCGTGGTGCCGGGCCAGGGGTAGAGCAGGTAGCCGCCGAGCCACAGGTGGGCGCTGAAGTCCTGGATATCCATGGCCGCCAGCACCTCCAGGCTGTCGGCCCGGGCGGAGATCGGCAACTGGTGTTCGTTCAGGTGCGCCAGCTTGCGGTCCAGGCGGTCGTGGCAGCCGGGGCCCAGCCATAACGCGGTGTCCGCGCCGTTGCCCGATTGCGGGCCGAGGTAGAGCTTGATCGCCAGTTCCAGGTGGTGAATGCCGTCGCGGTCGCGCAGCAGCATGTCCAGTTCGCCCAGGGTGTGGCCGGCGCGGCGGATCGGCAGGTTGGCCGCCAGCAGCTCGACACCGGGCGCGTGCTGTACGGCAAATTGCCACAGGCGTTCGTAGTAGAGCCCCAGGCGCTTGGTCGGCCCGAGGGTCAGCCAGCGGCGCAGGGCACGGCCGTCCTGGTCCAGCTGGCGCAGCCAGTGCGCCAGCAGCTGCGGCGCCTGCACCCAGTCGCTGCCGGCCAGTGGATGGCGCTGCGGCCAGGGGGTCTCGTCGAGCATCGGCGGCGCGAGGATGACCCAGGCCAGGTCGCGCACTTCGGGGTGGCGCAACTGGCGGGGGAGGTCGAGCAAGCCGGGAAACAGGATCATTCTGCGAGCATAGCGCCTAACGTCGAGGCTGAAAGGATTTTGTCTATGGCCGGCTTTCGCCCATAATCTCTGCTTTGCCCGTCCCAGAACCCCTGCAGGAGCCCCATGGAGCAATTTCGCAATATCGGCATTATCGGTCGCCTGGGCAGTTCGCAGGTGCTGGACACAGTTCGCCGACTGAAAAAGTTTCTGCTCGCCCGCCACCTGCATGTGATCCTCGAAGACACCATCGCCGAAGTCCTGCCCGGCCACGGCCTGCAGACCTCCTCGCGCAAGCTGCTGGGCGAAGTCTGCGACATGGTGATCGTGGTCGGCGGCGACGGCAGCCTGCTGGGCGCGGCCCGTGCCCTGGCGCGCCACAACATTCCGGTGCTGGGGATCAACCGCGGCAGCCTGGGCTTCCTCACCGACATTCGTCCGGACGAGCTGGAAGTCAAGGTCGCCGAGGTCCTCGATGGCCACTACCTGGTGGAAAACCGCTTCCTGCTGCAGGCCGAAGTACGGCGCCACGCCGAAGCCATCGGCCAGGGCGATGCGCTCAACGATGTGGTGCTGCACCCGGGCAAGTCGACGCGGATGATCGAGTTCGAGATCTACATCGACGGTCAGTTCGTCTGCAGCCAGAAGGCCGACGGCCTGATCGTCGCCACGCCGACCGGCTCCACCGCCTACGCCTTGTCCGCCGGCGGGCCGATCATGCATCCCAAGCTCGACGCCATTGTGATTGTGCCGATGTACCCCCATACCTTGTCGGGAAGGCCGATCGTGGTCGATGGCAACAGCGAGCTGAAAATCGTCGTGTCCAAGGATATGCAGATCTACCCGCAGGTTTCCTGCGACGGGCAGAACCATTTCACCTGTGCCCCCGGTGACACCATCACCGTCAGCAAGAAGGCCCAGAAACTGCGCCTGATCCACCCGCTGGACCACAACTATTACGAGGTCTGCCGGACCAAGCTCGGCTGGGGCAGTCGACTGGGTGGTGGAGGCGACTGATGCTCGATCCCGCGCGTAGCTACGACCTGATCGGTGACGTGCACGGTTGCGCCCTGACCCTTGAGCACCTGCTGGACAAGCTCGGTTATCGCAAGCAGGGCGGCGTCTGGCGGCATTCGTCGCGCATGGCGGTGTTCCTCGGCGACATCATCGACCGCGGCCCACGGATCCGCGAAGCCTTGCACATCGTCCACGACATGGTCGAGGCCGGCCAGGCGCTGTGCGTCATGGGTAACCATGAGTTCAACGCCCTGGGCTGGGTCACCCCGGCAGCGCCCGGCGGCGGCAAGCACTTCGTGCGCGAACACACGCCGCGCCATGCCCGCCTGATCAACGAGACCCTGGCGCAATTCGAGCAGTACCCCAACGACTGGCACGATTTCCTCGCCTGGTTCTACAAGATGCCGCTGTTCGTCGACGCCGGGCGTTTTCGCGTGGTGCATGCCTGTTGGGACGCCGGCCTGATCGAGCCGCTGCGGGCGCAATACCCCGATGGCTGCATCGACGAGCACTTCCTTCAGGCCTCGGCGATCCCCGGCAGTTTCGCCAATAACGTGTTCGACCGCCTGCTGCGCGGCACCGACATGCGTCTGCCCCATGGCTTGACCATGACCAGCGGCGATGGCCTGACCCGTTCGTTCTTCCGCACCAAGTTCTGGGAAGACGACCCGCAGACCTACGGCGACATCGTGTTCCAGCCCGACGCGCTGCCCGAGCCGGTGGCCCGCACGCCGCTGTCCTCGGCGGAGAAAAACAACCTGCTGCGCTACGGCGTCGATGAGCCGTTGCTGTTCGTCGGTCATTACTGGCGCAGCGGCAAACCGGCGCCGATTCGCTCGAACCTGGCCTGCCTGGATTACAGCGCGGTGCTCTACGGCAAGCTGGTGGCTTACCGCCTGGACCAGGAAACCCGCCTGGACCCGGATAAATTCGTCTGGGTCTATGTCGAGCGGCCGGAGGAGTCCTTGCCATGAGTGCTGTTGCAGTATTGCGTCTGCCGTTGAATGTGGACCTGAGTGGCTTCGTCAAGTTGTTGCAGCGCATGCAGGTGCCGCACCGGGTCAGCGAGGAAGCGGGGGAGCAGGTGCTCTGGGTGCCGGACGCCATCAGCGAGGATGTGCGTTCGTTGTACGAGCGTTTTCCGGCGGGCGACCCCGAGCAGCAACTGGACATCCCCGAGGCCGGCGCCGCCATGCGCCGGCCGGGGTTCGTCGAGCAATTGCGCCGTAGCCCGGCCACCGCGCTGATCCTGCTGCTGAGCCTGATCGTCGGAGCCCTGACCCTGCTTGGCGAAAACCTCGGCACCCTGCGCTGGCTGACCTTCCTGGAATTTCGCGTGGTTGGCGACTACATCCAGTTCACGCCCCTGGCCGACAGCCTGGCGGCGGGGCAGTGGTGGCGCCTGGTCACGCCGATGCTGATCCACTTCGGCTTCCTGCACATCGCCATGAACGGCATGTGGTACTGGGAGCTGGGGCGGCGCATCGAACAGCGCCAGGGCAGCATCAACCTGCTGGGCCTGACGTTGCTGTTCAGCCTGGTGTCGAACTACGCGCAATACCTGTTCAGCGGGCCGAGCCTGTTCGGCGGCTTGTCCGGCGTGCTGTACGGCCTGCTCGGGCATTGCTGGATCTATCAGTTGCTGTCGCCCAACCCGGCCTATCGCCTGCCTCGAGGAGTCCTGGCGATGATGCTGGTGTGGTTGCTGATCTGTCTGTCGGGGCTGATCTCGGTGATCGGCTTCGGTGAAATCGCCAACGCCGCCCACGTCGGTGGGTTGCTCGTCGGATGCCTCACAGGTTTGTTGGGCGGCTTGTACAGTCGCCGTAAACTGGCCCTCTAATGCTGGAGACCGCTTATGTCGTCGTTTGTTGAAATGATTGAAAACATCACCCCGGACATCTACCAGAGCCTGAAGCTGGCGGTAGAGATCGGCAAATGGTCCGATGGCCGCAAGCTCACCGCCGAGCAGCGCGAGCTGTCCCTGCAGGCGATGATCGCCTGGGAAATGCAGAACCTGCCCGAAGAGCAGCGCACCGGCTACATGGGCCCGCAAGAGTGTGCGTCGAAGTCGATCGAAGTGCCGAACATCCTGTTCAAGTCGGATGCCATCCATTGATCGAGATCGGCCGTGGCTCCATCAGTAAAATGTCGGCGCGCCTGGACGGGGCGGACGTGCAGTATGCCTTTCGCCTTGGCGACACCGAGGTGCCGGTCAACCCATTGATCGGCAGCACCGTGCGCCTGGAATACCTGGGGGCGATCCACTGCACCCATTGCGGGCGCAAGACCAAGACCAGCTTCAGCCAGGGTTACTGTTACCCGTGCATGACCAAGCTGGCCCAGTGCGATATCTGCATCATGAGCCCGGAACGCTGCCACTACGACGCCGGTACCTGCCGCGAGCCGTCCTGGGGCGAGCGGTTCTGCATGACCGACCACGTGGTGTACCTGGCCAACTCGTCGGGGATCAAGGTCGGCATCACCCGCGCCACCCAGCTGCCGACCCGCTGGCTCGACCAGGGCGCCAGCCAGGCGCTGCCGATCATGCGCGTGGCGACCCGCCAGCAGTCCGGTTTCGTCGAGGACCTGTTCCGCACCCAGGTGGCCGACAAGACCAACTGGCGCGCCTTGCTCAAGGGTGACGCCGAGGCGGTGGACCTGGCGCAAGTGCGCGACCAGCTGTTCGCTTCCTGCGCCGAGGGCCTGCGCGCCTTGCAGGAACGCTTCGGCCTGCAGGCGATCCAACCGGTCAGCGATGTCGAGCCGATCGAGATCCGCTACCCGGTCAAGCAGTACCCGGCCAAGATCGTCAGCTTCAACCTGGACAAGAACCCGATTGCCGAAGGCACGCTGTTGGGGATCAAGGGCCAATACCTGATCTTCGATACCGGCGTGATCAACATTCGTAAATACACGGCCTACCAGCTCGCCGTGCATCAGTAGAAGGATTCGCCGCATGCGCACCGAACAACCGAAGATGATTTACCTGAAGGACTATCAGGCACCCGAGTACCTGATCGACGAAACGCACCTGACCTTCGAGTTGTTCGAGGACCACAGCCTGGTCCATGCGCAACTGGTGATGCGCCGTAACCCGGCGCATGGCGCTGGCCTGCCGCCGCTGGTGCTCGACGGCCAGCAGCTGGAGCTGCTGTCGGTGTCCCTGGGCGATCGCGAGCTGACAGCCGCGGATTACCAGCTGAGCGCCAACCACCTGACCCTGCAGCCGACCAGTGAATCCTTCACCGTCGACACCAGCGTCAAGATCCACCCGGAAAGCAACACCGCCCTGGAAGGCCTGTACAAGTCCGGCGGCATGTTCTGCACCCAGTGCGAGGCCGAGGGCTTTCGCAAGATCACCTACTACCTCGACCGCCCGGATGTGATGAGCAAGTTCACCACCACCGTGGTGGCCGAGCAGCACAGCTATCCGGTGCTGTTGTCCAACGGCAACCCGATCGCCAGCGGGCCGGGCGAAGACGGCCGGCACTGGGCGACCTGGGAAGACCCGTTCATGAAACCGGCCTACCTGTTCGCCCTGGTGGCGGGCGATTTGTGGTGCGTCGAGGACAGCTTCACCACCATGAACCAGCGCGAAGTCGCGCTGCGCATCTACGTCGAGCCGGAAAACATCGACAAGTGCCAGCACGCCATGACCAGCCTGAAGAAGTCCATGCGCTGGGACGAACAGACCTACGGCCGTGAGTACGACCTGGACATCTTCATGATCGTCGCGGTCAACGACTTCAACATGGGCGCCATGGAGAACAAGGGCCTCAACATCTTCAACTCCAGCGCCGTGCTGGCCCGCGCCGAAACCGCCACCGACGCCGCGCACCAGCGGGTCGAGGCGATCGTCGCCCACGAATACTTCCACAACTGGTCGGGCAACCGCGTGACCTGCCGCGACTGGTTCCAGCTGTCGCTCAAGGAAGGCTTCACGGTATTCCGCGATGCCGGCTTCTCCTCGGACATGAACTCGCGCACGGTCAAGCGCATCCAGGACGTGGCCTACCTGCGCACCCACCAGTTCGCCGAAGACGCCGGCCCCATGGCCCACGCCGTGCGCCCGGAAAGCTTTATCGAGATCTCCAACTTCTACACCCTGACCGTGTACGAGAAGGGTTCGGAAGTGGTCGGCATGATCCGCACCCTGGTGGGCGCCGAAGGCTTCCGCAAGGGCAGCGACCTGTACTTCGAACGCCACGACGGCCAGGCCGTGACCTGCGACGATTTCGTCAAGGCCATGGAAGACGCCAACGGCATCGACCTGGGCCAGTTCAAGCGCTGGTACAGCCAGGCCGGCACCCCACGCCTGGCGGTCAGCGAGGCCTATGACGCGGCGGCGAAGACCTACAGCCTGACCTTCCGCCAGAGCTGCCCGCAAACCCCGGACAAGGTGGAAAAACTGCCGTTCGTGATTCCGGTCGAGCTGGGCCTGCTGGACTCCCAGGGCGCGGCGATTGCCCTGCGTCTGGCTGGCGAAGCCGCCGCGCAAGGCACTTCGCGGGTGATCTCGGTGACCGAAGCCGAGCAGACCTTCACCTTCGTCGACATCGCCGAACAGCCACTGCCGTCCTTGCTCCGCGGCTTCTCGGCGCCGGTGAAGCTGAGCTTCCCGTACAACCGCGACCAGCTGATGTTCCTCATGCAGCACGACAGCGACGGTTTCAACCGTTGGGACGCCGGCCAGCAACTGGCGGTGCAGGTGCTGCAAGACCTGATTGCCCAGCATCAGCAGGGCCAGGCGCTGGTGCTGGACCAGCGTCTGGTCACCGCGCTGGGCACGCTGCTGGCCGATGACAGCCTGGACCAGGCCATGGTCGCGGAAATGCTTTCGCTGCCGGGCGAGGCCTACCTGACCGAGATCAGCGAAGTGGCGGATGTCGAGGCCATTCACGTGGCGCGCGAGTTCGCCCGGCAGCAATTGGCCGACCGCCTGTTCGATGCATTGTGGAAGCGTTACCAGGCCAATCGCGAGGTCTCCAAGGCCACCGCCTATGTGGCCGAGTCCGAGCACTTCGCTCGCCGCGCCCTGCAAAACATCGCGCTGTCGTACCTGATGCTCACCGAGAAGCCGCAAGTGCTGGCGGCCGCCATCGAACAGTTCGACGCCGCCGACAACATGACCGAGCGCCTGACCGCGCTGGCGGTGCTGGTCAACTCGCCGTTCGAGGCCGAGAAGGCCAAGGCCCTGGCGGTGTTCGCCGAGCACTTCAAGGACAACGCCCTGGTCATGGACCAGTGGTTCAGCGTCCAGGCCGGCAGCACGCTGCCGGGCGGGCTGGAGCGGGTCAAGGCCTTGATGCAGCACCCGGCGTTCAACATCAAGAACCCGAACAAGGTGCGCGCGCTGATCGGCGCCTTCGCCGGCCAGAACCTGATCAACTTCCACGCCGCGGACGGCTCCGGCTATCGCTTCCTGGCCGACCTGGTGATCCAGCTCAACGGCTTCAACCCGCAGATCGCCTCGCGGCAACTGGCGCCGCTGACCCGCTGGCGCAAATACGACAGCGCCCGCCAGGCGCTGATGAAAGGCGAGCTGGAGCGCATTCGTGCTTCCGGCGAGCTGTCCAGCGATGTCTTTGAGGTCGTGAGCAAAAGCCTCGCCTGACCCCGGGCTTGGGCCTATGTAGGCTCGACAGCTGTAGCCGCTGCCGAGCCTGCGAAAAGCCCCGCAGGGGCTTGCCTGACATCTCCCGTCCAGCCTCTTGCGTCCCTGCGGGCCGTTCGCAGCCTGCGGCAGCGGCTACAGGGTGGTGGTCAGGGCGCTGCTCAGGTCAGGGTGATAGTTCTGCGCGCCGATGGCGTGCAGGATGCCGACCCGCTCAAGCTTGGTGTGGACCTTGAGGTTGGCTTCGCACAGCTTCACCACAATCGCGCGTTTATGCAGCTGGCCAATCACTTCCTCCAGCATCTGCAAGCCCGTGATGTCCATGAAAGGCACGTGTCTCAGGCGAACGATCAGCACCCGCGGGTCGCTGTGGGTCTGGGCCAGCGCTCGTTCGAAAGTCTCCGCGGCACCAAAGAACAGCGGCCCCTCGATGGTGTAGATCAGCACGCCCGGTGGCAGATGCAACTGGCCGTTACCGTGCAGCTCGTGTTGCAGGTCCTGTTCCACCACCTGTTGCACCTCCACCGAGGAGGCCATGCGCCGCAGGAAATGCAGCATCGCCAGAATCACCCCGATATTCACCGCGATCACCAGGTCGCTGAACACCGTGAGGGTAAAGGTGGCCAGCAGAATCGCCACGTCCGCCCGGGGCGCCCGTTGCACCATGCGCTTGAAGTGGTGCAGCTCGCTCATGTTGTAGGCCACCACGAACAGGATCGCGGCCAGGGCGCACAGCGGGATATTGGCCGCCAGCGGCGCGAGAAACAGGATGATCAGCACCAGGACCAGCGCGTGGACGATGCCCGCCAGCGGGCTGCTGCCGCCGTTGCGGATATTGGTCGCGGTGCGGGCAATCGCGCCGGTGGCGGCGAATCCGCCGAACAGCGGCGTGGCCAGGTTGGCGATGCCCTGGCCGATCAGTTCCTGGTTGGAGTCGTGGCGGGTGCCGGCCATGCCGTCGGCCACCACCGCCGAGAGCAGCGATTCGATGGCGCCGAGCATGGCGATGGCGAAGGCCGGGCCGATCAGATCCAGCACCCGGGGCAGGCTGATCTCGGGCAACTGCAGCGCCGGCAAGCCCTGGGGAATGCCGCCGAAGGCACTGCCGATGGTGGCCACGCCGTCGAATTGGAACAGTGACTGCAGGGCCGTGGCCAGGGTCATGGCGACCAGGGGCGCGGGCAGGCGTTTGAGCTGCGCGACCCTGGGCACGCCCCACAACAATGCCAGGCTGAGCAGGGCCAGCAGGGTGGTGGCCAGGTGCAGGTCGGGCAGGGCCTGCAACAGGTGCCAGAGCTTCTGGTGAAAGTGCTCGCCGCCGACGGCGGGCAGGCCGAAGAAATCCTTCCACTGGCTGACCCAGATGATCACCCCGATCCCGGCGGTAAAGCCGAGTATCACCGGGTCCGGGATGAACTTGATCAGGGCCCCCAGGCGACTGATGCCCAGCAGGAACAGGATGATCCCGGCCATCATGGTCGCCAGTTGCAGGCCGTCGACCCCGTACTTGGCGGTGACCCCGGCCAGAATCACGATAAAGGCTCCGGTGGGCCCGGCGATCTGCAAGCGGCTGCCGCCGAACAGCGACACCAGCAGGCCACCGACGATGGCGGTGTAGATCCCCTGTTCAGGCTTGACCCCGGAGGCGATGGCGAAGGCCATGGCCAACGGCAGCGCCACCACGCCGACAATCACCCCGGACACCAGGTTGCGGGCCCAGTGCGCGCGTCCCAGCAATCCGGCTTTCCACGCCTCGCGTATGGCAATCATGGCTCACTCCTGAAGTCCGGCTTGCAGACCACGCAGCTCAATCATAGCCAAGCCAAGGGGCGCGGCCCATGGCCTGAATCAGTCTTTGCGCGGCTATCGGCTGCAGATGCTTGGGGATCGAGGGGCGCAGTCCGCGGCGTTGGTGTTCCAGCCTCAGCTACGCTTCGTACGTTGCCTCAGTATCGACTGAGCAGTCAGGTTCCAGGCAGGGTACGGTGGTTAACAAAAGATAACGTGGCGTCGATTGTCAGACGTTTCTAAAGCCCGATAGGATAGGTCAGCTTCCGAAGGGGCTCTAGATTGCAGGTTTCAGGACGGTGTCCTGGATCCCATGCCCCGAACGGCGCCCTGTAAAGGTTGAACGACCTAACAATAATAAATGGGGGAAAGGTCTATGAGTGAGCCTGTCATGGGTGTGAGTTCCTGCCGCCCGCCGGCCTTGCGCAGATTTGCGTTGCTGGCTACAGCGCTCTCGCTGTTGGGGGTCGCCCTGTTGCCGGCCCCGGTCCAGGCTGCTGCGTCCGCGGCGGACACTGTCTACTCCACCGAATCGGCCAAGGCCAGCAAGGGCCTGATGCTCGATGTCGTGCATGCCGGTTCGCGCCTGGTCGCCGTTGGCGATCGCGGGCACATTCTCTATTCCGACGACCAGGGCCAGACCTGGACCCAGGCCAAGGTACCGACCCGGCAGCTGCTGACCGCGGTGTATTTCGTCGATGCCCAGCACGGCTGGGCCGTCGGCCACGATGCCCAGGTGCTCGCCAGCGAAGACGGCGGCCTGACCTGGACCAAGCAATTCGAAGACCTCAAGCGCGAAGCGCCGCTGCTGGACCTGTGGTTCCAGGACACCCTCAACGGTTTTGCCGTGGGTGCCTACGGCGCGCTGCTGGCCACCACCGACGGCGGCAAGCACTGGGAAGACGCCAGCGACCGCCTGGACAACGAAGACCAATACCACCTCAACGCCATCGCCGCGGTGAAGGATTCCGGCCTGTTCATCGTCGGCGAGCAGGGCAGCATGTTCCGCTCCGCCGACTGGGGGCAGACCTGGGAACGCCTCGAAGGCCCTTATGAAGGTTCGTTCTTCGGCGTGATCGGCACCGCCCAGCCCGCCACGCTGCTGGCTTACGGCTTGCGCGGCAACCTCTATCGCTCTACCGATTTCGGCAGCACCTGGGAGCAGGTCGAGCTCAAGGCGGCCCGCGGCAGCCTGGAGTTCGGCCTGTCCGGCGCCACGCTGCTGGACGACGGCTCGTTGGTGATCGTCGGCAACGGCGGCAGCGTGGTGCGCAGCACCGACAACGGCTTGACCTTCAGCGTCTACAACCGTCCGGACCGGATCTCCCTGGCAGCGGTGACCGCAGCCGGCAATGGCAACCTGATTCTGGCGGGGCAGGGCGGTGTGCGCTCGACCTCGGCGAATGGCGCCGATCTCGGAAAATAATCAGGGCAAGCAAGCCGGGCCAATAATAAGAAGGCGGGAACACTTCCATGAGCAGTCATCAAACCGACAAGGCGACGTTTCTCGAGCGTCTGATTTTCAACAACCGCCCGGCAGTGATCGTCATCTGCCTGCTGGTCAGCGTTTTCCTGTTCTGGCAGGCCACGCTGATCAAACCGTCCACCAGCTTCGAAAAAATGATCCCGCTCGAGCATCCCTTCATCGAGAAGATGATGGAGCATCGCAATGACCTGGCGAACCTGGGCAATACCGTGCGCATCTCGGTGGAAGCCAAGGACGGCGACATCTTCACCAAGGAGTACATGGAGACGCTGCGGCAGATCCACGACGAGGTGTTCTACATCTCCGGCGTCGACCGCTCGGGCCTCAAGTCGCTGTGGAGCCCCAGCGTGCGCTGGACCGAAGTGACGGAGGAAGGCTTCGCCGGCGGCGAAGTGATCCCGCAGAGCTACAACGGCTCGGCCGACAGCCTCGACCTGCTGCGCAACAACGTGCTCAAGTCGGGCCAGGTCGGGCGCCTGGTGGCCAACGATTTCAAGTCGAGCATCGTCGACATCCCGCTGCTGGAGTCCTACCCGGACCCGGAGGACCAGGGCAAGCTGCTGGCCCTGGACTACCAGAAGTTCTCCCACGAGCTTGAGGAAAAGATCCGCGACAAGTTCGAGGCGCAGAACCCCAATGTGAAGATTCATATCGTCGGTTTCGCCAAGAAGGTCGGCGACCTGATCGACGGGCTGATCATGGTGGTGATGTTCTTTGGCGTCGCCTTCCTGATCACCCTGGTGCTGCTGTACTGGTTCACCTGGTGCATCCGCAGCACCATCGCCGTGCTCATCACCACCCTGGTGGCGGTGGTCTGGCAGCTGGGCCTGATGCACGCCGTGGGCTTTGGCCTCGACCCTTATTCGATGCTGGTGCCGTTCCTGATCTTCGCCATCGGCATTTCCCACGGCGTGCAGAAAATCAACGGTATCGCCCTGCAATCCAGCGGTGCCGACAACGCCCTGACCGCGGCCCGGCGCACCTTCCGCCAGCTGTTCCTGCCAGGGATGATCGCGATCCTCGCTGACGCCGTGGGCTTCATCACCCTGTTGATCATCGACATCGGGGTGATTCGCGAACTGGCTATCGGCGCGTCCATCGGCGTGGCGGTGATCGTGTTCACCAACCTGATCCTGCTGCCGGTGGCGATTTCCTATGTCGGCATCAGCAAGCGTGCGATCGAGCGCAGCAAGAAGGACGCCACCCGCGAGCATCCGTTCTGGCGCCTGTTGTCTAACTTCGCCAGCCCGAAAGTCGCCCCGGTGTCGATCTTCCTGGCCCTGCTGGCCTTCGGTGGCGGCCTCTGGTACAGCCAGAACCTGAAGATCGGCGACCTCGACCAGGGCGCGCCGGAACTGCGTCCGGACTCGCGCTACAACAAGGACAACAACTTCATCATCAACAACTACTCCACCAGTTCCGACGTGCTGGTGGTGATGGTCAAGACCGCCTCCGAAGGCTGCTCGCGCTATGAAGCCATGGCGCCGATCGACGAGCTGATGTGGAAGATGCAGAACACCGAGGGCGTGCAGTCGGCGATTTCCCTGGTGACCGTGTCCAAGCAGATGATCAAGGGCATGAACGAGGGCAACCTGAAATGGGAAACCCTGTCGCGCAACCCGGATGTGCTGAACAACTCCATCGCCCGGGCCGACGGCCTGTACAACAACAACTGCTCGCTGGCGCCGGTGCTGATCTTCCTCAACGACCACAAGGCCGAGACCCTCGACCGCGCGGTGCATGCGGTGCAGGAGTTCGCCAAGGAGCACAACAAGGAGGGCCTGGAGTTCCTGCTGGCGGCGGGTAACGCCGGGATCGAGGCGGCCACCAACGAAGTGATCAAGCGCTCGGAACTGACCATCCTGGTGCTGGTGTACATCTGCGTGGCGGTGATGTGCATGATCACCTTTCGCTCCTGGGCGGCGACCCTGTGTATCGTCTTGCCGCTGGTGCTGACTTCGGTGCTGGGTAACGCGCTGATGGCGTTCATGGGCATCGGCGTCAAGGTCGCGACCTTGCCGGTGGTGGCGCTCGGGGTGGGGATCGGCGTGGACTACGGGATCTACATCTACAGCCGCCTGGAAAGCTTCCTGCGTGCCGGCCTGCCGTTGCAGGAGGCCTACTACCAGACCCTGAAATCCACCGGCAAGGCGGTGCTGTTCACCGGCCTGTGCCTGGCCATCGGCGTGGCTACCTGGATCTTCTCGGCCATCAAGTTCCAGGCCGACATGGGCCTGATGCTGACCTTCATGCTCCTGTGGAACATGTTCGGCGCGCTGTGGCTGCTGCCGGCGCTGGCGCGGTTCCTGATCAAGCCGGAGAAACTGGCGGGGCAGAAGGGCAACTCGCTGTTCGCCCACTAAGCTTCGAGGCGTCAACCAAAACCGCGACCCAGGTCGCGGTTTTTTATTGCCCGCCTCCATGGCCTGTAGCCGCTGCCGAGCCCGCGAGGCTGCGATCGATCGGCACGGTCGCAGCGGTCTTCCGGGCCCAGGAGGGCCTTCGGCCCTGGCGCAGGCTTCGCCAGCGGCTACAGGGTTTGTAGCAATGGGGCGCGCGAACTTTGCAATGCCACTACAGCCGCGCCGCGCCGGACCCGCTATCATGGCCGCTTTCCATTGCTGACTGACGACCATGACTGCCGCTACAGACACTTTGCTGACTGCCCTCCAAGCCTGCGACATGCTGGAAATCGATGGGCTGCATGCCTTCGACTTCACCCTTGACGACCAACAGCTGCTGATCGAATGCATGGACGGCCGCGTGGCCAAGCGCTGGAGTTTCAGCCTGGCCCAGGTCAACGCCGCGACCTTCGACGATACCCTGCAGAGCTGGACCATCGTCGGCGATTCCGGTGAGCACCGCCTGGTGTGCATGAGTGCTTTCAGTGCCCGTAACGATGAGGAGGATGAACATGAGGATGCGTAACTTCTGGCCACTGCTGATGGCTGGCAGTGTCGGCGCCATGGCCGTGCAGGCCGCGCCGGTCGAGACCCAGGAACTGCTGGTCGGTTCCTACACCCAGGGCCAGAGCGAAGGCATCTACCGCCTCAAGTTCGATGGCCGCACCGGCAAGATCGACGCCAAGCCGCTGCAGGTGGTCAAGAGCGCCAACCCGTCCTGGCTGACCCTGTCCAAGGACCAGAAACAGCTGTTCGTGGTCAACGAGAACGGGCCGGGGCAAGCCGACCCGATCGGCCGGGTCAGCAGCTTCGGCATCGAAGCCAAGGGCCACAAGCTGAGCCCGATCAACCAGGTGCAGAGCCTGGGCAACGAGCCGACGCATTCCAGCCTGAGCGGCGATGGCCGCTACCTGTTCGTCAGCAACTATTCGGTGGTCGAAGATCCGGGTGGCAGCCTCGCGGTTGTGCCGGTCAGCGCCGATGGCAAGCTGTCGCCGGTGGTCCAGCTCAGCAGCCACCCAGGCAGCCGGGTCAACCCCGAGCGCCAGGTGGCGGCCCACGTGCATTCGGTGGTGTCGTCGCCGGACGGCCAGTTCGTGTTCGCCAGCGACCTGGGCGCGGACAAGATCTTCGTCTACCGCTACGACCCCAAGGCCAACGCCGAACGCCCCCTGACCGCGGCCGAGCCGGCGTTCGTCGAGCTGCCGCCGGGCAGCGGCCCACGCCACCTGCTGTTCAGCGCCGATGGCAAGCACGCCTACCTGACCCTGGAAATGAGCGCCCAGGTGGTGATGTTCGATTACCAGGACGGCAAGCTGAGCCAGAAACAGATCCTCGACTTGACCAGTGGTGGCAAGGACAAGAAGGCGGCGGGCGCGCTGCATGCCTCGAAAGACGGCAAGTACCTGTACGTGAGCAACCGCGGCACGGCCAATCAGTTGCTGGTGTTCGCCATCGACGAAGCCACCGGCCAGCTCAAGGAGATCCAGCGCCGTTCGGTGGAGGGCGATCACCCTCGTGAGTTCAGCCTCGATCCGAGCAACAAGTACGTGCTGATCGGCAACCAGAAGAGCAACGAAATCGTGGTGATCGAGCGCGACGCCAAGACCGGTTTCCTCGGCAAGACCGTGCAGAAATTGCCGTTCGATTCACCCAGCGATATCAAGTTCCTGGTGCGTCAATAAGCCACAGGCCCCGGTTGACGGGGCCTGAGCCTTTCTATTAATGACGCTGATATCTGCTACTGCTGGAAAAGATTTCAACCCGCCAACCCTCGGGCGTAGTTTTGCTTCACGGCCCGGCGCATCAAGGCTTCCGGGCAAACAAGCCGACTGCATACGAGGGTTACCCAATGAACTTCAATCTCTTCTCCGTGATCGCCGCTTCCGCCATCTCCGCTACCGTGGCCCTGCCAGCCAGCGCCAACGTGGAAATCAGCGAGAAAAAATCCGCGACCAACACCTACACCCAGAAATACCTGCAACAGAGCGCCAACTTCTACGCCGCGCTGGATCACAAGATCCAACACTGAAATTCCCCGCAACGCCCAGGTATGCAGGAGCGAAGTCACTGGCTTCCCTGGATGGACTCGTTCATCCAGCGGACCGGCAGTGATGTCGCTCCTGCATCACCTGTATGCGACATTTTCCCTCATGCCAGGCAAATTAGCTTGGTAATGTCATATCGCCATATGTTTAAATTTGACGCTAATTAATTGACTCCTCCTTCCCAAGGATCGACAGCATGGCGATGCGTCTGGCAGTGGTTCTTCTGTTTCTTTATTCCACCCCGATTCTCTCGGCTGCCCAGCCCGTCGAAGGCGAGCCGGAAACCTCCCGCGAGCGCATGCTGACCCTGCTTGAGGATTGATTGGCCGCGGATTCACGATCAATCCAACTGATGGTGACTATGCATCGAGGTGGTTTCTGCGGCGGGCGCTTTTAACGGATTCTGTGGGCACGCAAATATGCCCACGGAGACCACCATGGCCCACTCGATTCTCACCTCTGCCAAGCGCGGCGCCTATGTCGCCATTGGCCTGTACCTGGCCATGGTCCTCCTGGTCAGCCTCTCGGTCCAGACCCCGTCGGCAGTGCAACCGCCGATCCAGGTCGCTTACCCGGCCATCCAGTTCGAGCACCGCGCGCAAGCCGCCGAACACCCTGCGGATGCGGGAGTGGCGCTGCTATGAAAGGACGCAGGTTCTGGGTCATTGCCGTCCTGGCGTTCATGACCAATGGCGCGTCCTTGCTGGGGATCGGGCAGGGCTCGGCGGGCTCGCTGGCCCGGGCCATCGAATGCAATCACAACATCGCCCACAACATCGAAACCGCCAAGGCCCTGGGCCTGTTGGCCGGCAACCCGCCAGCCAAACCCAAGGCCGCGTTCTTCGGCCCGTTCAGCGTCGATTGCTCGGCGTTGCGGATGTGCAGTGTGCTGGCCTGAATGCAACTCTCGAAACAACACAATCTTCTGTAGGAGCGAAGCTTGCTCGCGATAGCCGCGCAGCGGCGATGTATCCGTCACACCGCGTTATCGTTGTGTTTTTTCGCGAGCAAGCTTCGCTCCTACAAAAGAAGGGAGGGCAAGTTCAGGCCTTGGCCATGACCGCGACAAACAGCTCCGACTCCAGGAACCGCTGCAACCAGCGCTGCAAATGCGGGTAAGGCGTCTGCGCAAACCACTCGCGATCGACATGGGCGAATTGCCGCACGAATGGCGCCAGGGCCATGTCCGCCAGGCTTGGGTGGTCCGCCAGCAGGTAATCGTGCTGGCTCAACAGTCCATCCAACTGCTGTAGAAATACTTCTCCCTGGCCGCGGTAATGCTCCATCGGCTGCTCGGGATAACGCTCGGCGTATTTGTAGCGATTGAGGTGCTGCTTGAACACCTGGTCGTTTTCCGCGATCAGCGCGTCGATCCGGTGCTGTGCCGGTCCATCGTCCTTCAAGAGCCAATCCTGCGGATCGTGCTGGGCCAGGGCCCAGCGCATGATGTCCAGGCTTTCGTCGATCACCCGGCCGTCAACATTGAGCACCGGTACCGTGCCCTTGGGCGACAGCGCCAGCATCGCCGCCGGCTTGGCCTTGAGGCTGACCTCGACTATCTCCAGCGGCACCCCGCTGTAGCGCAGCGCGAGGCGCGCACGCATGGCGTAGGGGCAACGGCGGAACGAATACAACGTATTCATTTCACCTCCAGGGTACTCAGGCCGTTGCCCTGGCGCCGTACCTGGATCTGCACCGGAATCCGCTCGTGCATTTCCTGCACGTGGGAAATCACCGCCACCTTGCGCCCCTGGGCCTGCAAGCCGTCGAGGGCGTCCATCGCCAGTTGCAGGGATTCCGGATCGAGGCTGCCGAAGCCTTCGTCGATAAACAGCGATTCGATCTTCAGCGTGCTGGAAGCCATGGACGCCAGGCCCAGGGCCAGCGCCAGGGACACCAGGAAGGTCTCGCCGCCGGACAGCGAATGCACCGAGCGCAGTTCATCGCCCATTTCCGTGTCCATCACCAGCAGGCCGAGCATGCTGCCGCCGCGCTTGAGGCGATAGCGCCGCACCAGCTGGCGCAGTTGCGCGTTGGCGTGATGCACCAGCAGATCGAGGTTGTAGGCCTGGGCGATCTTGCGGAAGGTGTCGCCGCTGGCCGAGCCGATCAAGGCATTGAGCCGCGCCCAGCGCTGCCATTCGCTGTAGGCCTGGGCGATCTGCTCGCCCAGCGCCTGGTTGGCGTCTTGCCGACGCTGGTCCTCGGTCTGCTGGGCGCGCAGTTCGGCGCTCAGCTGTTCGCTGGCGGCCAGCTGGTTGTGCAGCTCGCCGAGGGCGCCGGCCAGTTGTTCGGCGTCGAGCTGGCCGTCGTGCTGGGCCTGATGGCTGTGCAGGCGCTGCTCGCGTTCGGTGACCAGGACCCTGGCCTGTTCCACCGCCTTTTCGCGCTCTTGCAACTGCTGGCGCAGCGCGGCGACCTGCTGGTCGTCGAGGCTGAGCAGTTGCTCCAGCGCGCCGTCGTCCAGCTCCGGGTGCTGCTGGCGCCAGTCGGCGATCTTGCTGCCCAGTTCCTGCTGCTCGGCTTCCAGGGCCAGTAGGCGTTCCTCCTTGCCTTGCAGTTCCGCGCCCAGCTGCACCAGCAGGCGGCGGACTTCCTGCAACTGCTGGTTGGCCAGCACCTCGGCGGCGCGCGCCTGTTCCACGGCCTGTTCCAGATGCTGCTGCCACTGCTCGGCACTGCTGTGTTCGCCCAGCAGTTGTGCGAGCTTGCGGCGGGCTGCTTGCTGTTGCTCGGCCAGGGTATTGAATTGTTCCTGGGCGGCTTGCAGTTGCTGCGCGCGGGTCTGCTGGCGGTCCTGTTCCTTGTCCAGGGCCAGCTGGCGCTGTTGCTGCTCTTGCGCTTCTTCCTTCTGCTGGTCGAGCTGCTCCAGGCGCTGCATGACCTGCTGGTCGATCTGCATGAACGTCGCGGCCGGGTCGTTGCGCAGGGCTTCGAGGGTATCGGCCGGCAGCAGGGTGGCGAAGGCCGACAGCTCTTCTTCCAGGCGCTGGCGGTCCGCGCCCAGCTGTTGTTGCTGTTGGGTCAGGTGGTGCGTGGCCTCGTGGCTGGCTTCGATCGCTGCTTGCAGTTGCTGTTGCAGGCGCCCGGCGTCCTTTTGCAGTTTCAGCAGGGCGCCTTGGCGCTGTTCGTCCTGCTGGATGCTCTGGTTCAACTGGCTCAGTTGCTGGTTCAGCCAGGCATCGCGCTTGCCGGCGTCCTGGTCGAGCAGCGCTGCCGACAACGGATGGGCTTCGATACTTGGCGCCAGGGCCTGCTGCTGGCTTGCCAGCTGCTCCTGTTGCTGGAGGAATTCCTTCTGCTGGGCGATCAGGCCGCCGACCTGGCTGCGCAGCTCGGCGAGTTTCTCCTTGAGTTCATCCACCGCCTTGCGCGCGTTGGCTTCTTCGCTTTCGTCGTGGCGTCCCAGGCTCTGCAACAGCGCCTCGGGCTGATGGTAGGGATGCTCGTGGCTGCCGCAGACCGGGCAGGGCTGATCGTCCTGCAACTGTTCGCGCAGCTCTTCGACACTGGCACTGCGCGCCAGGCGCTGGCGTTCCAGCAGTTGTTGGGTCACCGTCAGGGTCTGTTCGGCGACCGTGAGTTCTGCCTTGCTCTGCAGGCCGATCCGGTTCAGCTCTTCGCGCTCGCGCGCCGCGGCCTGCTGCTTGTCCGCCAGTTCCGCGCCGCGTTTGTCCAGTTCCTGTTGGCTGGCCCACAGCCGCGCCAGTTCTTCGAAGGCGCGCTGTTGCTTGCGGTTGTCTTGCAGCAGGTCACTGAGGATCTGCAACTGTTCGGCCACCGCGTGGGGCTCGGCGCCGGCTTCGCTATACAGCACTTGCAGCTCATCGCGTTGCGCGGCCAGTTGCTGCGCGGCGCTGGCGGCCCGTTGTTGCAGGCCGGGCAGTTCTTCCTGGCCCTTGTTCAGCCGGTTGCCAGCCAGCATCAGCTGTTGCAGGCGATCGCGGTAGGCGTTCCAGGCATCGCTCAGCGGCGTCAGATGGGCGCTGTGTTCCAACTGTTCGGCAATCCGCTGCAAGCGTTCGCCCACCAGGCGCTGCTGTTCGAGCATGGCCTGGATCGCCTGCTGGCCTTGTTCGCTGGCCTGTTGCAGCTTGTCCTTGAGTTCGCCGGCTTCACCGCAGGTCTTGCCCAGATGGGCGAGGGTGCTTTGCTCGGCAAAGGCCTCGCGCAGCAGCGGCGCGCTGGTGTTTTGCTGTTCCTGGGCGGCGAGCAACGCGGCCTGGGCCGTGCTCAGTTGTTGCTCCAGTTCGCTTTGGCGTTGTTGCTCTGCGCCTTGTTGCTGACGCTGTTGCTGGATCTGTTCGCGCAGCGGCGTCAGTTGCTGGTTCAGTTCCACCTGCCGGGCGAACTGATGGCGTTGCGGCGCCAGCTGCTCCAGGCGGGTCAGCCGGGTCCGTTCGCTGGCCAGGCCTTCCCAGGCTGTTTGTGCCTGTTGCAGTTGCTCGGCGGCGCTCTGTTGCTGGTCTTGCAACTGCTGCAACTCCTTGAGCCAGGCGTGTTGCAGCTCCAACTGCTTGAGCTGCGCCTGCTGGGCCTTGAGCTGCTGCTGGGCGGCGTCGAAGCGCTGGTCCAGTTCGGCCCGCGCCTCGGGCTCCAGCGGGGTGATGCCGCTGGCCTGGGCCTTGAGGGTCTTGTGCTGTTCCTCGGCGTCCTTGCTCTTGCTGTAGGCGCGCCGCCCGAGCTGGCTGTAGATCGAGGTGTTGGTGAGCTTTTCCAGCAGCTCGCTGCGTTCCTTGTCGTCGGCCTTGAGAAAGGCGCTGAACTCGCTCTGGGCCAGCATCACCGCGCGGGTGAACTGCTCGAAGTTGAGCCCCAGCTTGGCTTCGATCAGTTGTTCGTAGTCGCGCTTCTGGCTGGCCAACAGTTGATTGCTGTCCAGATCGTGCAGGCTCTGCTTACTGGCCTGCAGCTTGCCGTTGGCCTTGTCCCGGGCGCGGTTGGTTTCCCAGCGGGCGCGGTAGCGATGGCCGTCGATACCGACGAAGTCGACCTCGGCGTAGCCGCTGCCGGTGCCACGGCGCAGCAGGGTGCGCGGGTCGCTGGTGAGCATTTCGCTGTCGACCTCCGGCACCTTGGTTTCGCGGCCGATATTGTTCAGCCGCGGCACCGTGCCGAACAGCGCCAGGCACAGGGCGTCGAGCAGGGTGCTCTTGCCGGCGCCGGTGGGCCCGGTAATGGCGAACAGCCCGGCGCTGGCCAGGGGCTCGGCGGTGAAGTCGATTTCAAAGGGGCCGGCCAGGGAGGCCAGGTTCTTTAGGCGGATGGCAAGAATCTTCATGGCTGCTCCTCCTCGTGCTGCACTTCCTGGAGCAGTTGCGCAAAGTCCTTGAGGGTCTGTTCGTCCACCTCGCTGCCGTAGCTGTCCAGCCAGGCGCGGCTGAACAGGTCCTGTGGGCTGAGCTGGTCCAGCTCCACCAGTTGCGCGGCGCCGTCGTCGCCCTCGCGGCCGCCATGGCCGGCGTATTCGGCGGCAATCCGCACCAGGCGCACGGCCTTGCCCTGCAGGGCGCTTTCCACTTGCTGGCGCAGGTCCGGCTGCGGCTCGTCCAGGCGCACCCGCACTTCCAGCCAGGGCTGGCGCTGTTCTTCGGCCAGCAGGTCGATGTCCGGCAACTCGGCCAGTTGCAGCAGGATCTCCGCCAGCGGCGCCGGGCCCAGGCGTTGCAGGTTGACCGCCCGCGGGATCAGCCGTGGTTCGACGCTGACCAGGGTCTCGCCGTCGAGCTGGATATCGAGGATCTGGTGCTGGTAGCCGATCTCGGAGAACGACAGTGGGATCGGCGAGCCGCTGTAGCGGATGCGCTCCTCGCCATTGACCTTCTGCGGCTTGTGCAGATGCCCCAGGGCCACGTAGCTGATGCTCGGGCCGAACAGGCTGGCGGGGAGGGCCTCGGCGTTGCCGATGATCAGGCTGCGCTCGGAGTCTTCCGAGACCGAACCGCCGGCCATGTGCGCGTGGCTGATGGCGACCAGCGCCTGGCCCGGCTGACGCTTGGCGTTGGCCGCGGCGATCAGCCACTCATGCACCTGGCCGATGCCCCGCAGGTAATCGTCGCCCAGGTGCGGCCCGGTGACTTCCGCCGGCCGCAGGAACGGCAGCGCCAGGCACCAGCCGGCAATCGCGCCGCTGGCATCCGGCAACGGCAGCAACAGACGCTCGCTGTCCAACTGCCCATCGTCCAGCCACAGCACCCGGCCCAGGGCATGGGTACGCAGACGCCGCATCAAAGGCGCCGGCAACTCGATGCGCGAACCCGAGTCATGGTTGCCGGCGATCATCACAATGGTCAGGCCGGGCTGCTGTTCATGGGCGCTGACAATAAAGTCGTACAGCCGCTCCTGGGCTTTGACCGGCGGGTTGACCGTGTCGAAGATATCGCCAGCAATCAGCAGCACATCAGGGCTGTGCAGCGCCAGCTGGCGCAACAGCCATTCAAGAAAGCAGGCATGCTCGAAATCGCGCTCCTGGCCATGGAGGTTCTGCCCCAGGTGCCAGTCGGAGGTGTGAAACAGACGCAAGGCAAACTCCGCAAACAATCAGGTGAGCCGCAGGGAAGAGGAGAGCGGCGTGAGGGGGGAGAGTTTAATGGTAAATCGGGTGTGGGGTTTGGTTGGATGCGTGGATGGAGTCTGTAGAAGAGGGTGCTTTTGACTTGAGGTAGTCATTCGTCAAGGGCAACTATCGGCTGCCATTCAGAAGGCAAGAGAGCAGCCTTTAATAGATAAGTCCCGCTCAGAAGCGGTTATCAGAAATGGAAATATAATTGTAATGTCTCATGCCTTTTTCTGGCTGATCCCGGTTCCTCTGCTAGTTTTTCTAACGGTCAATCTTTAGTCAGAAGATTCGCTCTCCGAGAAACCGCCCAAGCAAGGAAGCTTCCGTATGAACAAAGCGCCTTTATTCGTCAGCGGCCTGCTCGCCACTGCAGTATTGCTCGGCGCAGTGGCCGTACAGGCACAGACCTCTTTGGTGGCGCAAGTTTCTAGGCCCGAAGCCGATGTGAAGGTGACCGAAACTTACGTACGGATGATGGCGCGGGAGGCGTATTTCTGGGGTTGGCCGATGGCCAATATCTTCAACCGGCGGCAGAAGTTCAAAGATCTGCCGGAGCCGGGCCTGATGGGTGGCATAGTGCCCGTAGCGCCGATCAATCATCTGTCGATGCTCACCGATTACATTTCCCCCGGTGAGCGGCTGGTAGCCTGTCCGAACCAGGACGTGGTCTATGGTGCGGGCAGCATTGCGCTGGATATCGAGCCGGTGGTGATTCAGGTGCCGGACTTCGGCGAGCGTTTCTGGGTGTATCAATTGGTGGACTTGCGTTCCGACAGTTTCGCCGAGCTGGGCAAGATGTACGGCACCAAACCTGGCTTCTATCTGTTGGTGGGGCCGGACTGGAACGGCAAAGTGCCGGAAGGCATCACCCAGGTGTTTCGCGCAAAGAGCAATACCGGTTTCGTGATTCCGCGAGTGTTTCAGGACGATACTGCCGAAGATCGCAAGGCCATTCAGCACTATCTGTCGGGCATCGATATGTACCCGCTGTCCAAGTACGACGGCAAACTCAAGCAGCGTGACTGGAGCCAGTCGCCGAAATTCCCTGCCGAGGCGTCGGGTGACGAGGAGACCCGCTGGGTGCTTCCGGAAAAGTTCTTCGATGAACTGCCGGCGATTCTCAAGGACGCCAAACCGCTTCCGGGAGAGGAGGCGCTCTATGCACAATTGTCGGTGCTGGCACAAATTGCCCAACGCGATCCCAAGCTGAAAAAAGCCATGATCGACGAAGCGCAGAAGGCTGACAGTGAGGTGGTCAAACCGCTGCTGCAGTTCCGCAACTACGGCCAACAGTTGCCGCACCACTGGAGCACCATCAGCAACGGCGCGGCGTTTGGCACCGATTACTTCCTACGTACGGCGGTCGCCCGATCGAACATCTTCGTCAACAAACAGATCGAGACCAAGTATTTCTACCAGGATCTGGACGAGTCTGGCATCCGGCTCAACGGCGCCCAGCGCTACAGCGTGACCTTCCCCAAAGGCGCGCTGCCGCCGGTCAAGGGCTTCTGGTCGCTGACGCTATACAACCAACAGCATTTCTTCGCCGAAAACCCGTTGGGGCGCTATTCGCTCGGCACCAAGAACAAGTCGCTCAAGACCAACTCCGATGGCTCGCTGACGCTTTACGTGCAGAGTGATTCGCCGGGCGCTGACAAGGAAAACAACTGGCTTCCCGCGCCTAAAGGCGCTGACTTCTCGCTCTACGTTCGCGCCTACTGGCCGGAAGCGGCCGCGATGAATGGCCAGTGGACGCCACCGGCGGTAGTCAAGGTCAACTGAACCGATCTTCCAACTGCGTTCATAAGGACAGCCGATGAACCGTTTGCGCACCACACTGACGGCCTTGGCCGTAGCCATTTCCCTGAACGGCCTGGCCGATGCCGCGACACGCTATGAGGAACTGGCGAACCAGCCTTTCGAAAAGGGCTTCCCGACCGAAGCGGCTGCACGCAGCCTGATCGATGAGCTGGTGTTCCAGCG
Organism: Pseudomonas sp. GW821-FHT09E12; assembly: GCF_059416085.1. Taxonomy (NCBI): domain Bacteria; kingdom Pseudomonadati; phylum Pseudomonadota; class Gammaproteobacteria; order Pseudomonadales; family Pseudomonadaceae; genus Pseudomonas; species Pseudomonas sp. GW821-FHT09E12. The sequence goes on from NZ_JBWKOM010000002.1 coordinate 711,941, forward strand.
CGCCGTGCAGTCGTATCTGTGGGCTTTGCCGGCGATCAACATCTGGTCGATGAAGGAAGCCTCGGAGAAGCAATTCGGCGCTGGCTACAACATCCTGCCGACCTGGAAAAAGCGCATCAATGCCAAGACGCTGGTGACGACGCCGAACTCCGACCTTGTCTATGCCATGAGTTATCTGGATTTGCAGAAGTACGGCCCACTGGTGGTTGAAGCTCCGCCCGGTGTGCAAGGCATGTTCGATGACTTCTTTCAGCGCCCGATCGTTGGCCCGACCATCGACGGCAAAACCTGGCGCGGTGACGTTGGCCTGGCCGGCCCTGACAAGGGCAAGGGCGGTACCTATGTGCTGTTGCCCCCAGATTACAAAGGGCCGGAACCCACCGAGGGGTATGTCTATCGATCGCGCAGCAACAACGTGTTTCTATTCTGGCGCACCTTTTTCAAGGACCCGAAAGACCTCAGCGTGCCGGTGGCCGAAGTCGAGCGTACGAAGATCTATCCGTTGGGCAAGAAGGACTCGGCCCTGCCGATGCAATTCCCCGACGCCACTGGCGCACCGATCAACATGCTGTTCCCCGAGGACGGTCGCTACTTCGATATGCTGTCGCGCTTCATCGACGCCGAAGCAGTAGACCCGGCGGACATGGACATGCGCGGTTTCCTGCACACCCTGGGCATCGAGAAGGGCAAACCCTTCGCCCCGGATGCCGAGCGGCGCAAGTTGCTGGATGAAGCAGCGCGCACCGCGTTCAAGATGAGCAAGGTGGTGACCAGTCATTTACTGCTGAAAGAGCCGGGCGGCCTGTACTACAAGGATCGTCAGTACGTGAACACGTTCGCCGGGGAGAACACCGAGTTTCAGTCCAGTGGCAGCTTCACCAATCTTGAGCAGCGTGTGGCGTTCTTCACTTCGGCCTACTCGGACAGCCCGGGCATGGTCATGAACATGGTCGGCGCCGGCGCCAAGTATCCCGCCACCACCCGCGACGCCGAGGGCAGGTTCCTCGACGGCGCCCAGACCTACAAGCTCAACCTCCCGGCAAATGTACCGGCGGCATTGTTCTGGTCGGTCACCGCCTACGACAACCTGACCGCGTCAGGTCTGGACAACGGCCAGCCGTTCCCGTCCCTCAATCAGATGGATAAACCGGCGCAGAACAGCGACGGCTCCACCGATATTTACTTCGGCCCGAACTCTCCGGGCAAGGGCAAGAACTGGATCAAGACCGTACCGGAAAAAGGCTTTTTGGTGATCGTGCGGCTGTATGGGCCGAAGCAGGCGTTCTTTGACCAGAGCTGGAAGCCAAGTGACCTGGTTAAACAATAGGAACACATTCGCGTTGCCCTGCGAGCAAGGAGGGTAACGCGAACAGCCTGTTGGTCTGAGACTAGACCTTTGATCATCGCTTTCAACTGAGAGTGAGCATCAGCCTCCAACCTCACAGGTCTTCCCAATTTATCGGTGCAGAGGTATCGGGGTGAAATCAATCAGAGGCCTGTAATCGTCAGCGCATAGTTGATTGTTATCAGCTGTATTTACTGGGAAAAGCTCATGATCAGACGTCTTCTTGCGCAAGCGACATTGATATCAACGTTGGCTCCGCTTGCGGTAAGCGTACAGGCGGACAACGCGGATACAGCCAATAAAAGCAACAACCCATTGAATTTGGCACCTGGCCTTAACTTTCAGGATTACTACACGCCCAAGCTCTTCGATACCAACGTTCACACTAATGATGCGTTGCTGCGAGGTGCGCTGCCTATGGCTCCAAATGATTTCATAGGCGTTCCACAACTCTTGCGCTTCACGCTTCCCGTTAGCACGCGTCCAGACCCACATGATGGCTACAGCACCGGCATTGGCGACCTTAACGTGTTCGATATTTTCCTGCTCAAGACTGAAGGAGTGCAGTTGGGCGTAGGACCCCAAATCACTGCGCCTACCGCCGAACAGGACGAATTAGGTACAGGCAAATGGCAGGCCGGCCTATCTGCCATTGCGATCGACTCCTCGCCTCGCGGGTTGCTTGGAGCGCTCGTTCAATACCAGAGTTCGTTCGCCGGTGATCATGACCGTCCACACGTGGAGTCAGCCACTTTCCAGCCTTTCATCATTCACAACCTGGAAAAGGGCTGGTATCTGCGCTCGACCGGAACCTGGACCTTCGATTTGAAGAACGACTCCCATTACATTCCAGTGGGGTTGGGCTTGGGTAAGGCGTGGAAGTCAGGGAGTAATATTCTCAACGCTTTCATTGAGCCGCAGTGGACTGTTGAGCGTAAAGGCGATGGTCTCCCGCAGTTCACACTGTTCGCTGGTATCAACGTCACTTTTGGAAAATAACAATACTTGCTGGAACTGAAAGGCCCGTTTATGGCCTGTTGCGGTCGCTAACCGCCATAGCAAGAAATCACCAATGTCGAATGAAAATTTCGGTGCTGTCCGCCTGAACATCTTTAACTCAAGGCCGGCTCACCTTCATACGGAGCTACACAATGGGTTCACTTTCAAGACTAGGCCGTTTCACCGCCGTCATCCTGACGCTGACACCCATGCTCGGTTTCGCAGACAATGCGCGAGACTGGCAAAACCTGCCAACTGACCTGAACATGGTGTTCGGATATTACAGCCGGATCGACACCAACACCCCAATAGATACCTCGTTGCCCATTGATGGCTTGTCGCTGAATGCCGATCTGTATATCGCTCGTTATGCTCGCTCGTTTGCCGTCGACGGGCGCAATAGTGCGATCCAGATTCTGCAACCCTATGCCGACATCTCCGCGTCGTTCGATAACGCGCAGTTCTTCGACGGCACCAAGCACAACGGTGGCATGGCTGACACCCAGTTCGTTCTGGTGCACAACCTGTTCGGTGGCCCGGCGCTGACCAAGGAAGAGTTCGCCAACTGGACTCCAGAGACCTTCCTCACCGGCGCCTTGTGGATCACCGCACCCACCGGGGACTACGATAAGGACCGGATCATCAACATCGGTTCCAACCGTTGGGCGTTCAAACCGGAAATCGCCTTCGGCACGCCCATCGGCCCGACCTGGCTTGAGTTCAACACCTACGTGTCGATGTACGGCGACAACAACGACTACCACGGCGATGGCAAGCTTGAGCAAAAACCGCTTTATGGCATCGAAACCCACTACAGCTACACCATCAACCGCGCGCTGTGGGCCTCTTTGGACGCCACATACAACCGCGGCGGCGAAACCAAAATCAATGGCGACTGGCAGGACAACAAACAGGAAAACGGTCTGTTCGGCGCCAGTGTTGGCTTCATGCTGTCGCCGCAGTTTGGTGGCTTGATCGCCTACTCGGATACCGTTTCAGAACGTACTGGCTCTCCGGACGTGAACACTTGGACCCTGCGCCTTCAGTACGCTTGGTGAAGCGGAGTGCATAGATGCAATCAACAAGGATTCGATCAAGCTTGACACTTTGCGGTGCGGTGCTCAGTGGTTTAGTCTGTGCCGCCAGCCCTCTACCGCAATTGGATACCACTTCCGCTGGCGGGGCTAAGGCCAATCCGGAAAAGTGCCTTCAGCTACAAGAGGACTTCGACATTGACCTTCCGGATGATCTAATCAGCCGCCGCTGGAGTTTCCGACTGTCGCTCATTCCAGTCATACCTACGTTCATGTTTTAAGTATTTTTTCCCAAAGCGCCGGCGTTCTTGGATGATTTTTGCTTGGTTCCACCGTCAGCTTTTGTGGGAGATGGTCGCTTGTGAGCGGCTGTTTTTGGCCGGAAGCAGACGTTCAGCGAAATCTGGATTGTCCGTCGCCAAGCTTGGCTGATATCGCTCACACCCGCGCCAGCAGTAGTAGATACATCCTTTCAAGCAGATTCCTGCACTCCCGCCACGTGGCGCCCAGCCCACGTTGTTCATATTGCTCGAACAGTTCGAAGCGCTCCAGGCGCAATCCGGTAGTGCGCAGTGTCAGGCAGTCGGCTAAGGCCAGTCGGGACAGGTTGGCATCTAACACAGGATAAGGCTGGCTCGACTGGATCAGCCAACCCAGCTCCGTCTGCTCGACATTGCAAAACAACAACTGGCAATTCGCGTTCAGCTCTCGGTCGAGAATCGAGCTCAGCCGCTCTCGCAGGAGGTCGGTTGGCTGGAGTGCGCTGCCCTTCAAATGGGTGACAAGCAGAAATCGGGCACTGGAGGTGATGATCAAGATTCGTGGCCTGCCTCGACGGGGGAGAGCGGGAATTAGCTCACTCTCGGCCCGTGCTGAGGAAGGGGAAAATTCTGAAATGGAGGTGGGAATCGGCTCGGACGGTTGCCGGGTTTTCTCGATTATTTCGGATACAGCGGCGGCAGGCTGCTGGTGTCGGCCAGCGGGGTCTGGACGTGTTCGGCGATCGGGATGGTGCGGATCGCGCGCCACAGTTCTTCGCCTTGCCAGTAGTGGCCGGTTTCGCTGTAGAGCGCGCCGTTGAGGCCGTCCAGGGCGTCGGACAGGGGCACGAAGCGGGCGGCCATGTCGGCCAGGGTTTCCGGTTGCTGGCGGGCCCAGGCGTCCAGGGCCTGGCGGGTGGCTTGCGGGTCGTTGGCCAGGCAGGCGCGCTTGAGGTCGTCGAGCAGGGTGCGCGGGTTGGGGCCGGCCTGCACAGCGCGCAGGATTGCCGGTTGCCAGCGCGCGCGCCACCAGAGGCCGAAGCCGAGCAGGGTGGTGCAGGCGAGCAGCAGGGTGCTGAGTTTCCAGGCCCACAGCGTGCCGCTGTCGCCACCGGCGCCAGATGGCGTCGCACCGGCCGGGGTGTCCACCACCAGGCTCGGGTTGTTCGCCACCTGCAGGGTGCGCGCCGGCAGGCTGCTGCGTTCCAGGTGGTCCTCATGGGTGTTCCACCAGACCACCTCCAGCGCCGGCAGGTCGATGCTGCCGCTGCGGTTCGGCACCAGGGCCTGGCTGTCTTCGCGGCTGCCGATCAGCCCGCGGTCGCTGACTTGATTGCTCAGTTGCGGCTGGTCCGGGTAGCTGCGCAGGCCGTTGGCTTCGGTCACCGGCAAGGGTGGCAGCTGCGAGCTGGACAGGCCCTCGGCCTTGAGGGTCAGGCTGCGGGTCAGCGAGTCGCCGACCTGGCTGTGGTCCGGCTCGGGGTTCCAGCTTTCCCCCAGGCTCAGGCTGCGGGCCGGCAGCCAGGGCGCGTCGGCCGGGTATTCGGCCGGCTTGGCCTTGACCGTCAGCGGCATCTGCGCCGAGCTCACGTGCATCAGCTTGCCCGGCTTCAGGCCCTGGGGCACCGGGTCCTGGGTGCTGGCAGTGTCGGCCAGGGTGGCGCTGAAGGTCAGCTCCGGAATGTCCAGCACGCCGCTGTGCTGGGGGAAGATCGCGTAGCGAATCTCGATCACGCCGTGGCGCACGCCGTTGATGACTTTTTCATAGGTGCGCGATTCGCCGAGCTGTTCGACCCGCGCGTCGTCGATCTGCAGCGGCGTCAGGCTACTGTCGTCGTACAGCGACACCGAGTGATAGATGTGCAGGGTCAGCACCGCCTGGGCCTGCACGTAGACGCTGTCCTGGTCGAGGCTGGCGTCGATGAACACCGGCTCCAGCGGCGCGCTGTCGCTGCGACTTGCGCTTTGCAGCACCTGCAGGGTGATCGGCTGGCTCTGTACGTCGCCCAGTTGCAGGGGCGGGATCACCACGGTGCCGGTGGTCCTGGGCAGCAGGGTGATGATCCAGCGGGTGATGGCTTGGTTGTCGCCGTTGAGGCTGGTCAACTGGTTGACCTGGCGCGTGCCCTGGACCTCGAACTGCGCTTGCAGCGGGGTCAGGTCGGGTTTGCCGAACAGCGTGACATTGTTGGACTCCAGGGTCAGCTCGACGGTTTCCCCGGAGTTCACGCGGCTGCGGTCGACACTGGCGACCAGCCCCTCGGCCCGGGCGGCAAAGGCGCCGAGTGTCAGTACAAGCGTGAGTAAGAGGGCGGTGAAGCGGGTCATCGAATTTTTCCCTGATCCTGATGTTGTTGCTGTTCGTACCAGAACTTGCGGCGCAGCAGTTCGCCCGGATCGTCTGGAATCTGCCGCAGCCATTGTTCCAATGCCTGACGGTGTTCGCCGTCGAAATTGTCCTGGGCATCGCGCAGCGGCGGCGTGGTGGTCTGTTCGTCGCCCAGTTCGCTGCCGGGAACCGTATCGTTGCCCGGGGTGGCGACCTCGTCGTCCGTCGACTCGTCGGCGCTGGTGGGGTGGCTGTTCTCCGGCGGCTGCTGGCCCGGGGTGACCGGTGCCTGGGTCGCCGCGCCGGCTTGCGGCGGCTGGCGGGTTTCGTCGTTGTCCTGGCTTTCGCCCTTGGCCGGCTCTTCTGGCGGCGCGGGCTCGGTTTCCTGCAGCAGGCGCTCGACCAGGGCCTTGTTCTTTTGCGCGGCGGCAAGCTCCGGTTGCAGTTCCAGGGCCTGCTCGTAGGCATCCAGCGCGGCTTCCAGCTCGCCGCTCCTGGCCAGGGCGTTGCCACGATTGTAGTGGGCGCGGGCGTCGTTGCCTTCGGCAAAGCGCTGAGCGGCAGCGGCGTAGTTGCCGGCCTCGTACAGCGCCACCCCTTGCCACTGCGGGTCCTCGAAATGCTGCGCCGCCTCGCCGGGCCGCTTCTGTTCCAGCAGGCGCTGGCCCTGCTGGTCGGGGCGCAGCCACAGGTCGTTGAACTCGAAGGCGTAGCTGGGCTGCGGCACGGCGAACAGCAGCAGCGGCAGGCAGAACAGCCAGCCGCGGCGCCCGGCGCAGGCGGCCAGCAGCAACAGCGGCAGGAGCAGCCAGTAACCCTGGTCGGCCCAGGTGTCCAGGCGCAGGGTCTGGCCGTCGCTGCGCAGGTTCTGCGGGCCGCTGAGCAGGCCCAGGCCGCGCAGGTCGTTATCGTCCAGGCGCGCCGGGCGATAGCGGCCGCCCATTTCGCCGATGAAGCGCTTCAGGCTTGGACCGTCGAGGCGCGACATGAGGATCGCCCCCTGTTCGTCCTTGAGAAAGCTGCCGTCTTCCTGGGCCACCGGCGAGCCCTGGCGGCTGCCGATCCCGAGCATCAACAGCTGCGGCGCCTGGCCACCGAGGGCCTGGCGGATGCCTTGGCGTTCCTGCTCGCTCAGCGACGAGCCGATCAGCAGGATCCGGCCCTGGCCCAGTGCGCCCTGGTCCAGCAGCTTCAAGGCTTTTTGCAGGGCTAGGTCGGCGCGATGGCCGGGCTGGGGCATGATCGACGGCTTGAGGGCTTCCAGCAGGTTGCGGCTGGTGGCCAGGTCGTCCGACAGCGGCACCAGGGTGTGGGCGCTGCCGGCGTAGACCACGATTGCCGTCTGCGCATCGCTGCGTACCTGCAACAGGTCCAGCAGCTTGCGCCGGGCCTGTTCCAGGCGATTGGGCGGGACGTCGCCGGCGAGCATTTCCGGGGTCAGTTCCAGCAGCACCACCAGCGGGTCGGCCGGTTTCTGGCTGGTCTGTTCGACCCGCTGCCAGCCGGGGCCGAGCAGGGCCAGCACGGCGAGGATCCAGGCCAGGCCGAGGGCGATCCACGGCAGTTTGCTTTCGCGGCCGTTGCCGCCGCTGAGCAGGGCGGCGTGAAAGGCCGGCGGCAGGATCATCTGCCAACGGCCAGCGCGTTTCTGCCGATGCCACAACTGCCACAGCAGCCAGCCGAGCAGCGGCAACAGCAGCAGCCACCAGGGACGGAACCAGTGGGGCCAGAGTTCGGCCCAGAACGGTGCGCTCATCGACGCCTCCGCAGGCGCAGGCGTTTGAGCCGTTCGCGCCAGTCTGGCAAAGGTTGCAGAAAGCGCTCGCGGGTGAAGAAGCGTTGCAGCGGATGGTCCGGCCAGCGCTCGCGCACCACCAGCAGCATGCTCAACAGCAGCGCCGCGGCCAGTGGCCAGCTGTACAGCGCTTGCGCCGAACGGGCCTGGGTCGGCTGCTGGGTCACCGGTTCCAGTTGATCGAGGGTGTCCTTGATCGCTTGCAGCTCCTGGCTGTCGCGGGCGCGGAAATAGCGCCCGCCAGTGGCTTCGGCGATGGCCTTGAGGGCCGGTTCGTCGAGGTCCAGGCTCGGGTTGAGGCCGAGGAAACCCAGGGTGCCGCTTTGCTCCGGGTCGGCGCCGATGCCGATCGGGTAGATCTTCACGCCTTCTTCGGCGGCCAGGCGGGCGGCGGTCAGCGGGTCGATTTCACCGCCGTTGTTGGCGCCGTCGGTGACCAGGATCAGCACCCGGCTCTGCGCCGGACGCTGGCGCAGGCGCTTGAGCGCCAGGCCGATGGCGTCGCCGATGGCGGTGTTCTTGCCGGCGATGCCGATCTTCGCTTCGTCCAGCCAGACGCGCACGGTGTGCCGGTCGAAGGTCAGCGGCGCCTGCAGGTAGGCCTTGCTGCCGAACAGGATCAGGCCGACGCGGTCGCCTTCGCGGCTTTCCAGGAAGTCGCCGAGCAGGTGCTGGACCAGGTTCAGGCGGCTGACGTCTTCGTCCTGCCATTGCATGTCGGGGAAGTCCATGGAGCCGGAGACATCCACCGCCACCAGCAGGTCGCGACCGCTGGCGGCCACCGGCAGCGGTTCGCCCAGCCATTGCGGGCGGGCGGCGGCCACCAGCAGCAACAGCCACAACAGAATGAACGGAGCCTGCTGGCGCCAGGTCGGCAGGTTGGCTCGGGCGCGGCGCTTGGCCAGGCCTTCCAGGTCGCTGAGGAAGCTGACTTTTAGTGCCGGTTCGCCGCTGTCGGCCACCGGCAGCAGCACCCGCAGCAGCCAGGGCAGCGGCAGCAGGGCGAAGATCCACGGCCAGGAGAATTCAAACATGTTTGCGAATCCAGATTTCCACCGCCTGGGTCAGGCCGGCGATGGCCTTGTCGTCGAGCTTGCACTCGGGCTTGTAGGCGCCTTCCACCAGGACCATCCAGCGCGTGAGGCCGGCCGCCGGGCAGCGGTTGTCGAGGAACGCCAGCCATTTGCGGCCGTTGAGGGTATGGCTCTGGCTGTAGGGGTAATGGTTGCGGCACAGACGCTTGAGCAAGCCATTGAGTTGTTGCAGCCAGGCGCCGGCGGGCGCGCCGTCGTAGGGCTTGGGCAGCAGCGCCAGTTCGGCGAGGGCGGCCAGGCGCAGCGGGTCCAGCGGCTGTTCGGCGCGGGGCAGGGCGCGTTGGCGCGGCCAGAAGCGCTTGAGCCGCCACAGGCCGAAGCCGAGCAGCGGCAGCAACACCAGCAACAGCCACCAGCCCGGTGCCGGCGGCCACAGGCCGATGGCGGGCGGGGCGATCAAGGGTTGCAGTTGCTCGAGGCTGCTCATCGGGCTTTCCCCGGGCGTTGCGGGTTCAGGTACTCGCGCAGTTGCTCGACCATTTCGCTCTGGGTGCTCAGGGGCATCAGCAGCACCCGCAGCTTCTGCGCCAGCAGTTCCCAACGGGCGATGCGCGCTTCGCTCTGCGCCCGATAGGCCTGGCGCAGTTCATAGTTGAGGGTGTCCAGCTCCAGCTGCGCGCCGCGTTCGGCGAAACGCAGCAGGCCGGCGGCGGGCAGGGCGTGGTCCAGCGGGTCGGACAGCGGCATCAGCAGCAGGTCGCAGTGGCGCGACAGCAGGCTCAGTTGCTGTTCGGCGGCGTCGCTCAGGGCACGCTCGTCGCAGATCACGATCACCAGGCTGCCCGGGCGCAGCACTTCGCGGCCACGGCGAAGGGCGGTGCCGAGGGCGTCGCGCTCGGGTTCGGTTTCGCTGTGCAGCGACTGGTTGACCCGCACCAGGCGGTTGAGCAGTTGCAGCAGGCTCTGTTTGCTGCGCCGCGGCTTGATCTCGTAGTGCTCGTCGTCGCCGAACACCAGGCCGCCGACCCGATCGTTGTGGCCCAGGGCGGCCCAGCCGATCAGGCTCGCGGCCTGGGCGGCGAGCACCGACTTGAACATCAGCCCGGAACCGAAGAACAGCCGCCGGCTCTGCTCGACCATGATGAAGATCGGCCGTTCGCGCTCTTCGTGGAACAGCTTGGTGTGCGGTTCCTGGGTGCGCGCGGTGACGCGCCAGTCGATGCTGCGCACGTCGTCGCCGGCCTGGTAGACCCGCACCTGGTCGAAGTCGACGCCACGGCCGCGCAGCTTGGAGTGGTGCAGGCCGACCAGCGGGCTGCGCTGGCTCGGCGTGGAAAACAGCTGCACTTCGCGCACGCGATGGCGCATCTCGATCAGCTCGGCGAGGCTGACGCGGATGCCCGGGGCATCGACAGGGCTGGCGTTCATCGGGGTCAAGCGACGGCTACGACGTCGAGAATCCGCTGGACCACTCGGTCCTGGTCGATGCCGGCGGCTTCTGCTTCGAAGGACAGAATGATGCGGTGGCGCAACACGTCGAACAGCACCGCCTGGATGTCCTCGGGGCTGACGAAGTCGCGCCCGGCCAGCCAGGCGTGGGCCCGGGCGCAGCGATCGAGGGCGATGGAACCGCGCGGGCTGGCGCCATAGGCGATCCATTCGGCCATCTCCGGGTCGAACTTGGCCGGGGTGCGGGTAGCCATCACCAACTGCACCAGGTATTCCTCCACGGCGTCGGCCATGTACAGGCCGAGGATTTCCTTGCGCGCGGCGAAGATCGCCTGCTGGCTGATGCGGCGCTCGGGCTTGGTTTCGCCGTTCAGTGCTTCGCCACGGGCCTGTTGCAGGATGCGCCGCTCGACGGCGGCGTCGGGGAAGCCGATCTTCACGTGCATCAGGAAACGGTCGAGCTGGGCTTCGGGCAGCGGGTAGGTGCCTTCCTGCTCGATGGGGTTCTGCGTGGCCATCACCAGGAACAGCGGCGACAGCTCATAAGTGCTGCGGCCGACGCTGACCTGGCGCTCGCCCATGGCTTCGAGCAAGGCCGACTGGACCTTGGCCGGGGCGCGGTTGATTTCGTCGGCCAGCACCAGGTTGTGGAAGATCGGCCCTTGCTGGAACACGAAGCTACCGGTTTCCGGGCGATAGATTTCGGTGCCGGTGATGTCGGCCGGTAGCAGGTCGGGGGTGAACTGGATGCGATGGAACTGCGCTTCGATGCCTTCGGCCAACTCTTTGATGGCCTTGGTCTTGGCCAGGCCCGGGGCGCCCTCGACCAGCATGTGGCCGTCGGCGAGCAGGGCGATGAGCAAGCGCTCGATGAGTTTTTCCTGGCCGAGAATCTGCGTTGAAAGAAAGGTTCGCAGCGCGAGTAGCGCTTCACGATGTTCCATCGATGACTGTTCCTGCAGAGGGTGACCGAGGGCGTTCGAATAACGCCAGGGCTGGGGGCGTTACTTTAATCCATCCGGGCCCCCGGCGACTAACGGCACCTGGCAAATTTCTGTAAATAACCGGTAATCGTCCGCAAGGCTGCGACCTATTGTGAGGATCGGCGCAAGGGGATGGCGGCGGGTGCCTGACGCGCCGCCCTCACAGCGCGTCAGTGGCGGGTGCTCAGTTCTTGAAGCTGGAGTGCTTGCGGCCCTGGTCGCACAGGGCGAAGACCACCACCATCACCGCCGAGACCGCCAGGATCAGCGCCACCCCGTCGGTCGAGTGAGTGGCCGAGTTGGCCACCAGGGCCAGCCCGCCCAGGGGCACCAGGCCGCCGGCGATGGCGGTGCCGATTTCACGGCCGGTACCGAAGCCGGAAGAGCGGGTCTGGGTCGGGAACTGGCGGCTGAGGAACGAGCCCTGGGGCGCGAACATCATTGGCGCCAATACCCCGGTGCCGATGGCGATGGCCAGGTAGATCATCAGCGGCTCGCCGGTATTGAGCAGGCTCAGGAACGGATAGGCGAACAGCACCGAGCACAGGCCGCCGAGCATCAGCACCTTCTTGCTGCTCCACTTGTCGCAGAGCCAGCCGAAGCAGGGCACGGCGACTATCGCCACCAGGCTGGCGATGGTCACCGACAGCGAAGTGACATGGGCCTCGACGCCTTTGTACTGGGTCAGGTAGGCCAGGGAGAAGGTCTTGAAAATGTAGCTCAGGGCGTTGTAGCCGATGGCCACGAACAGCACCACGGCCAGGCCCTTGAGGTCGTTCTTGAACAGCAGCTTGAGGGGCGAGGCCTGGGCCTTGGCGCTGTGCTTTTCCTGCGCCTTGTCCAGCTTCTCGAACTGCGGGGTTTCCGGAATGCTGCGCCGCACCCACAGGCCGACGCCGACCAGGGCGATGCTGCAGACGAACGGAATGCGCCAGCCGCCGGAGAGCAGGAAGTCGTTGCCGTTCATGGTCAGCAGGTAGACGGTCAGCGACGACAGCAGCAGGCCCAGGTTCAGGCCCAGCGCCGGCCAGGCCCCCTGGCTGCCGCGCTTGCCTTCGCTGGCGTGCTCATAGGAGGTCACCGCCGCCCCGGACAGTTCGGCGCCGGCGCCCAGGCCCTGGATGATCCGCACCAGCACCAGGATGATCGGCGCCCAGATGCCGATCGAGGCATAGCTGGGAATCAGGCCGATCAGCGTGGTGCACACACCCATCATGCAAAAGGTGATGACCAGCACCTGCTTGCGCCCGAACCGGTCGCCCAAATAGCCGAACAGCACGCCGCCGAAGGGGCGGGCGATAAAACCGATGGCAAAGGTGGAGAACGCCAGCAGCGAGGCGACTTTCGGGTTGCTGGGGTCGAAGAAGATTTTCGAGAAGACGATGGCCGCCATGGTGGCGTACAGATAGAAGTCGTACCACTCCAGCATCGAGCCGAAGATGGTCGCCGCCGCGACCTTGCGCAGGCGTTTTTGTTTTTGTTGCGGCGTTTCGCATGCGGCCGGGGCCGCCTCATGGACTGACATCTGAGGATTCCTTGTTGTTTGTAGTTATTTTCATGCGGGCGCCGGGCACCCGTGCAGCGGGGATCAACGGGCGTTGAGAATTCTCTCGGCAATCATCTGGCCGATGGGGATGGCCGAGGTCGCGGCCGGCGAGGGGGCATTGCAGACGTGGACCATGCGCGGGGTTTCGGCGAACAGGAAGTCGTGCACCAGGGTGCCGTCGCGCATCACCGCCTGGGCGCGAATCCCGGCCTCATACGGCAGCAGGTCGGCGACTTCCAGGGACGGGCAGTATTTGCGGCACTGCTCCAGGTAGCCGCGCTTGAACAGCGAGTTCTTCATTTCCGTGGTGCCGGAACCGAGGTTGTTCCAGATGGTTTTCCAGAAACCGGGGAAGGTTGCGTACTCGGCCACGTCGCGCCAGTTGATGGAGAACTTGCGATAGTTTTCCCGGCCCAGGCCGAGCACGGCGTTGGGCCCGACCGTGACGCTGCCGTCGATCATCCGGGTCAGGTGCACGCCGAGAAACGGCAGCTCCGGGTCGGGAATCGGGTAGATCAGGTGATTGACGATGGCGTTCTTCGCCGCCGGCAGGCGGAAGTACTCGCCGCGGAACGGGATGATCTGGTGGTCGATCCTGACCCCGGCCAGGGCCGCCAGGCGATCCGATTGCAGGCCGGCGCAGGCCACCAGCTGGCGGGCGCTCCAGACCTTGTCGTCGCTGCTGATGGTGACCTTGTCGGCGCTTTCGACGATGGCGCGCACCGTGGTTTGCAGCTGCACTTCGCCGCCGGCCTTCTGGATGACCCGGGCCATGGCTTCGCACACCTGCTTGTAGTCGACGATGCCGGTGGCATCGAGGAACAGGCCGCCGAGGCCGACGATGTTCGGTTCGCGCCGCTGCAGCTCTTGCGCATCCAGCCGTTCGACCTTCAGGCCGTTCTGCTGCGAGCGCTCGTACAAGGCATGCATGCGCTCGACTTCCAGCGGCGTGGAGGCCACCAACAGCTTGCCGCAGACCTCGAACCTGATCCCGTGCTGGGTGCAGAAATCCTTGGTCGCCTGGGCGCCGCGCTTGCACAGGTCGGCCTTGAGGCTGCCCGGGGCGTAGTAGATGCCGGCGTGGATCACCCCGCTGTTGTGGCCGGTCTGGTGCCGGGCCAGGAGGTTTTCCTTTTCCAGGATCAGCAGCGAGGCGCCGGGCTGGCGTTCGAGCAGCGCCATGGCGGTGGCGAGGCCAACGATGCCGCCGCCGATGATGCAGTAGTCGTAGATCATGCAGATGTCACCTTGGTTATTCTTGTTCGGGTCTGATCATCAGGTTGTCAGACAAAGCTAAGCAAACAAAAGACGCCGCGCGGCAGCGTCCGTCAGGCAGTGATTACAGGGGGTTAATCGATACTCGGCAGGTCGATTTTCAAGCGTTTGGCCGCGGCCCGCAGGTGCGCTTCGGCGCAGGCGGCGGCCTGCTGCCGGTCACCGGCGGCGATGGCTTCGTACAGCGCCTGGTGTTCGCGGCCGGCATCGGCGGAACCGCCGACCGAATGGGCCGCCGAGTTTTCCCAGGCGGTGCGCCGCGCTTCGGCCAGTTGGCCACGGAGAAAATCATGGAAGGCGACGAAGTAGTGGTTCTTGCTGGCGTCGGCGATGGCCCGGTGGAACTCCACGTCGGCCAGGGCGGCCGCGGCCAGATCGCTGCGCTGGTCGTGCATCTCCTGCAGGGCGCTGCGCATGCGTTGCAGGTCGGCGTCGTCGCGGCGCTGGGCGGCGATGGAGGCGGCCTGGGTCTCGATCCACAGGCGCATTTCGAACATCTGCACCAGGTCGGGCTTGCGGCCCTTCTGGCTGGGAAAACGGAACACGCTGCCGTTGGGATTCTGCGAAATGAACGAGCCCAGCCCGCGGCGGCTGACCAGGATGCCGTCGGCCTTGAGTTGCGCCACGGCCTCGCGCACCACCGAGCGGCTGACGTTCAGTTGCTCGGTCAATTGCTGTTCGGTCGGCAGGCGCGATTCGGCGGTCAGGCGGCCGGCGTCGATCTCCTTGCGGATCGCGTTGACCACTCGTTCGACCAGGGTGTCGGGGCGCTGGAGCTGAAGCATGGAGGAGGGGGCTCGTAAGTCAGGTTGTCAGACAATGCCGGGGCGCCGGTTTCTTGTCAAGAAACCAGTCGCTTGCTCAAAGCGGGTTGAAACAAAGCCCGTCGATCAAAGCTCGTAAAATCAAAGCTCGTAAAATCAGAGCTCGTAAAATCGCAGAGTTCGTAAAATCAAAGCTCGCTGATATAGGTGCCGGTGCCCTTGAGGATGTTGCGCAGGGTTTCCTCGACTTCCGCCAGGTCCGCCGCCGCGGTGTTGTGGCGGATCTCCAGGTGATCGCTGCCATTGAGCGCGTCGGCGTCGGCCGCGGCGATTTCGATCAGCAGGCGGGTCGGGCCCAGGGTGACTTTCACCCCGTCCAGGGTCGAGGGTTCGCCGTCCAGGGTGATCTCCAGTTCGTCCTCGTCCGGGTAGCGGGTCATCAGGAACATCTCGCCCTGGTTGCTGTGGCAGCAGAGCATGGCCATGTTGTCTTCTTCGTCGTCGCACGGGTTGGCGATCAGGTGGGCGGTGGTCATTTGCATGGGGCGAGTCCTGGGGCTGGCTCCGGTGGGGAGCGGGGCGAACAAAGTGCAATTCTGCCAGCCCGGGGGAATTTCTGCTGCTTTGTGTGTCAGAGAGTGGGTTCCCGGCGCGGGCCGTTTCTGGCACGACAGTCCCGTAAAGCCTCGGCGCGGCCGCCGTTTTGTCCGGCGGCTGCTAGTGTTGTTCAAGGCTTGGCCCGCCAGTTGCCTGCCAATGACCGAATATGTCGCAGCACCGCAAGCAGCGCGCTTGCCGCACTCGTTAAGCTGCGCAACGGATGAGCACCTGTAAAGGCATTGCCCGGCGCACCGTGGCAGTCGTTTTTGCAGATGCCCATCCGGGAACGGTGAATGTGACCTGAGCGTCTCGTACAGCTTCACCACCCTGTCATCCTGCGACCTCTGCCCGAGATCCAGGAGCAGGATGACCGACACCCCCGCAAGGGGATTGCATGCGACGCTTTACTCAATAACAAGCCCAAGCGGAGTACCACAGATGGCGTTCTTCACCGCAGCCAGCAAGGCCGACTTCCAGCACCAACTGCAAGCGGCACTGGCGCAGCACATCAGTGAACAGGCACTGCCACAAGTGGCGCTGTTCGCTGAACAATTCTTCGGCATCATTTCTCTGGACGAACTCACCCAGCGTCGCTTGTCCGACCTGGCGGGCTGCACCCTTTCTGCCTGGCGCCTGCTTGAGCGCTTCGACCACGCGCAACCGCAAGTGCGCGTCTACAACCCCGATTACGAACGTCATGGCTGGCAGTCGACCCACACCGCGGTCGAAGTGCTGCACCATGACCTGCCGTTCCTGGTGGACTCGGTCCGCACCGAGCTGAACCGTCGCGGCTACAGCATCCACACCCTGCAGACCACCGTGCTGAGCGTGCGTCGCGGGAGCAAGAACGAGCTGCTGGAAATCCTGCCCAAGGGCACCCAGGGCGAAGGCATCCTGCAAGAATCGCTGATGTACCTGGAGATCGACCGCTGCGCCAACACCGCCGAGCTCAATGTCCTGAGCAAGGAACTGGAGCAGGTGCTTGGCGAGGTGCGCGTCGCCGTGGCCGATTTCGAGCCGATGAAAGCCAAGGTCCAGGAACTGATCGATGGCATCGGCAACAGCCAGTTCGAGATCGACGCCGATGAAAAGGGCGAGATCAAGAGCTTCCTGGAATGGCTGGTGGGCAACCACTTCACCTTCCTTGGCTACGAAGAGTTCGTGGTGCGCGAGGACCACCACGGTGGCCATATCGAGTACGACCAGGACTCCTTCCTCGGCCTGACCAAGCTGCTGCGCGCCGGCCTTACCGTCGACGACCTGCGCATCGAAGACTACGCCGTGAACTACCTGCGCGAACCGACGCCGCTGTCGTTCGCCAAGGCCGCGCACCCAAGCCGTGTACACCGTCCGGCCTACCCGGACTACGTGTCGATCCGCCAGATCGATGCCGATGGCAACGTACTCAAGGAATGCCGCTTCATGGGCCTGTACACCTCGTCGGTGTACGGCGAAAGCGTGCGGGTGATTCCTTATATCCGCCGCAAGGTGGAAATCATCGAACAGCGCTCCGGCTTCCAGGCCAAGGCGCACCTGGGCAAGGAACTGGCCCAGGTCCTCGAGGTGCTGCCGCGCGACGACCTGTTCCAGACCCCGGTCGACGAGCTGTTCAACACCGTGATGTCGATCGTGCAGATCCAGGAACGCAACAAGATCCGCGTGTTCCTGCGCAAGGACCCGTACGGTCGTTTCTGCTACTGCCTGGCCTATGTGCCGCGCGACATCTATTCCACCGAAGTGCGGCAGAAGATCCAGCAGGTGCTGATGGATCGCCTGAAGGCCACCGACTGCGAGTTCTGGACCTTCTTCTCCGAGTCCGTGCTGGCGCGCGTGCAACTGATCCTGCGGGTCGACCCGAAGAACCGCATCGACATCGACCCGCTGCTGCTGGAAAAAGAAGTGGTGCAGGCCTGCCGCAGCTGGCAGGACGACTACGCTGCGCTGACTGTCGAAAGCTTCGGCGAAGCCCACGGCACCAATGTCCTGGCCGACTTCCCGAAAGGCTTCCCGGCCGGCTACCGCGAGCGCTTCGCCGCGCATTCGGCGGTGGTCGACATGCAGCACCTGCTGAGCCTGTCCGAGGCCAACCCGCTGGTGATGAGCTTCTACCAGCCGCTGACCCAATCCACCAGCCAGCCGCTGCTGCACTGCAAGCTGTATCACGCCGATACCCCATTGGCGCTGTCCGACGTGCTGCCGATCCTGGAAAACCTCGGCCTGCGCGTGCTCGGCGAGTTCCCGTATCGCCTGCGTCACGCCAGCGGCCGTGAGTTCTGGATCCACGACTTCGCCTTCACCGCGGCCGAAGGCCTGAACCTGGATATCCAGCAGCTCAACGACACCCTGCAGGACGCCTTCGTCCACATCGTGCGTGGCGATGCCGAGAACGACGCGTTCAACCGCCTGGTGCTGACCGCCGGCCTGCCATGGCGCGACGTCGCGCTGCTGCGTGCCTACGCCCGTTACCTGAAGCAGATCCGCCTGGGCTTCGACCTGGGCTACATCGCCAGCACCCTGAACAACCACACCGATATTGCCCGCGAGCTGACCCGGTTGTTCAAGACCCGCTTCTACCTGGCGCGCAAGCTCGGCAGCGATGACCTGGAAGACAAGCAGCAACGCCTGGAGCACGCGATCCTCAGCGCCCTGGACGATGTCCAAGTGCTCAACGAAGACCGCATCCTGCGTCGCTACCTGGACCTGATCAAGGCCACCCTGCGGACCAACTTCTACCAGACCGACGCCAACGGCCATAACAAGTCGTACTTCAGCTTCAAGTTCAACCCGCACTTGATTCCCGAGCTGCCCAAGCCGGTGCCGAAGTTCGAGATCTTCGTCTACTCGCCGCGCGTCGAAGGCGTGCATCTGCGCTTCGGCAACGTTGCCCGTGGCGGCCTGCGCTGGTCCGACCGCGAAGAAGACTTCCGTACCGAAGTCCTCGGCCTGGTAAAAGCCCAGCAAGTGAAGAACTCGGTGATCGTGCCGGTGGGCGCCAAGGGCGGCTTCCTGCCGCGTCGCCTGCCATTGGGCGGCAGCCGGGACGAGATCGCGGCCGAAGGCATCGCCTGCTACCGCATCTTCATCTCCGGCCTGCTGGACATCACCGACAACCTGAAGGACGGCGCCCTGGTGCCGCCGGCCAACGTGGTACGTCATGACGACGATGACCCGTACCTGGTGGTGGCGGCGGACAAGGGCACCGCGACCTTCTCCGACATCGCCAACGGCATCGCCATCGACTATGGCTTCTGGCTGGGCGATGCGTTCGCTTCCGGCGGTTCCGCCGGTTACGACCACAAGAAAATGGGCATCACCGCCAAGGGCGCGTGGGTCGGCGTGCAGCGCCACTTCCGCGAGCGCGGCATCAATGTCCAGGAAGACAGCATCACAGTGGTGGGCGTCGGCGACATGGCCGGCGACGTGTTCGGCAACGGCTTGCTGATGTCCGACAAACTGCAGCTGGTCGCGGCCTTCAACCATATGCACATCTTCATCGACCCGAATCCGGACCCGGCCACCAGCTTCGCCGAGCGCCAGCGCATGTTCGACCTGCCGCGTTCGGCCTGGAGCGACTACGACACCAGCATCATGTCCGAAGGCGGCGGCATCTTCTCGCGCAGCGCGAAGAGCATCGCCATTTCGCCGCAGATGAAAGAACGCTTCGACATCCAGGCCGACAAGCTGACCCCGACCGAGCTGCTCAACGCCTTGCTCAAGGCGCCGGTGGACCTGTTGTGGAACGGCGGTATCGGTACCTACGTCAAGGCCAGCACCGAAAGCCACGCCGATGTCGGCGACAAGGCCAACGATGCGCTGCGGGTCAACGGCAACGAGCTGCGCTGCAAGGTGGTGGGCGAGGGCGGCAACCTCGGCATGACCCAGCTGGGTCGTGTGGAGTTCGGCCTCAATGGCGGCGGTTCCAACACCGACTTCATCGACAACGCCGGTGGCGTGGACTGCTCCGACCATGAAGTGAACATCAAGATCCTGCTCAACGAAGTGGTGCATGCCGGCGACATGACCGACAAGCAGCGTAACCAGTTGCTGGCGAGCATGACCGACGAAGTCGGTGGCCTGGTGTTGGGCAACAACTACAAGCAGACCCAGGCCCTGTCCCTGGCGGCCCGTCGTGCCTTCGCGCGGATCGCCGAGTACAAGCGCCTGATGAGCGACCTGGAAGGCCGTGGCAAGCTGGACCGCGCCATCGAGTTCCTGCCGTCGGAAGAGCAGCTCAACGAGCGCGTCGCCGCCGGCCACGGGCTGACCCGTCCGGAACTGTCGGTGCTGATCTCCTACAGCAAGATCGACCTCAAGGAGCAGTTGCTCAACTCCCTGGTACCGGACGACGACTACCTGACCCGCGACATGGAAACCGCGTTCCCGCCGACCCTGGTCAGCAAGTTCGCCGAAGCCATGCGCCGCCACCGCCTGAAGCGCGAGATCGTCAGCACCCAGATCGCCAACGACCTGGTCAACCACATGGGCATCACCTTCGTGCAGCGCCTGAAGGAGTCCACTGGCATGAGCCCGGCCAACGTAGCGGGCGCCTATGTGATCGTGCGTGACATCTTCCATCTCCCGCACTGGTTCCGCCAGATCGAAGCCCTGGACCACCAGGTCTCGGCTCAGGTGCAGCTGGAGCTGATGGACGAGCTGATGCGCCTTGGTCGTCGTGCTACCCGCTGGTTCCTGCGCAGCCGTCGCAACGAGCAGGATGCCGCCCGTGACGTCGCGCACTTCGGTCCGCACTTGGCGGCGCTGGGCCTCAAGCTCGACGAACTGCTGGAAGGCCCGACTCGCGAAGGCTGGCAGACCCGCTACACCGCCTACGTCGAAGCCGGCGTGCCTGAGCTGTTGGCGCGCATGGTGGCAGGTACCACCCACCTGTACACCCTGTTGCCGATCATCGAGGCCGCGGATGTCACCGGGCACGACGCCGCCGATGTGGCCAAGGCCTACTTCGCCGTGGGCAGCGCCCTGGACCTGCCGTGGTACCTGCAGCAGATCAGCGATCTGCCGGTGGCCAACAACTGGCAGGCCCAGGCACGCGAAGCCTTCCGCGATGACGTGGACTGGCAGCAGCGGGCGATCACCATCTCGGTCCTGCAAATGGCCGACGCGCCGCAAGACATGGAAGCCCGCGTGGCCCTGTGGCTTGAGCAGAACCAGAGCATGGTCGAGCGCTGGCGCGCGATGCTGGTGGAAATCCGTGCCGCCAGCGGCACCGACTACGCCATGTACGCGGTGGCCAACCGCGAGTTGCTGGACCTGGCCATGAGCGGTCAATCGGGCCTTGTAGCGGCCTGATCGAGCGGTAAATGAAAAAGCCCCGTATCGCGAGATACGGGGCTTTTTTCATGGCCTCAAGAAATGCTGTAGCCGCTTCTGTAGGAGCGAAGCTTGCTCGCGATCCGCGCAGCGGCCAGGCGCCTTTTTATCGGCTTGGCCTTGTGCTGTTTGTACTGACGTTATCGCGGGCAAGCCTCGTTCCTACGGAGTATCTGCTGCCAGGCGCTTACTGCTTCAGCGGCGTCAGCACTTCGTCCTTGGCGTCCTTGAGCATGAACACCAGCAGCCTGGCGGGTTTGCTGGCGCTGGCGTTGGCCGACACCGGGTGCTGCGAGCCGGCCGGTTCGTACCAGGATTGGCCTGCCTTGTAGGTGATGGCCGGTTCGTCGTTGACCCGCGAGGTGATCTCGCCTTCGAGCACATAGGCCAGGGCCGCGCCCTTGTGCATGTGCGGCACCGTGGCCTGGCCCGGTGCGTAGTCGACGGTGAGCATCAGCGCGGTCTTGCCCGGCAGGTTGTTCAGGGCATGTTCCTGCAGGATCCTGGTTTTTTCCTGGCCGTACTCCGGGTCATGGGCAGCGGCGCCCAGGGCGGTGAGCAGGGTCAGGCCGGCGAGGGCGCAGGTCAGGGCAGCGAGGGTCTTCATGGTCGGTTTCTCCGGTGCGAAAGGGGTCGGCTCAAGGTAAGCCCGCTGGTGCGACCGGCCTATAACCAATCCCGGCAAAGAAGCGCAGACCAATGCCTCAGTGTTCGAAGTCGAGGGCGCAGGCCAGGCGGCTGGCCAGCAGGTCGATGAAACCCTGGGCCGCCGGCAGATGGAAATGCGCCTGCATCTCGGCCGCCGAGCGCCACTGGCCGCTTACGGTCCAGCGGTGCGAGTCCGCTGTGTTGCACTGGGCGCTGTACGCCAGGCAACCGGGAGCCTCGCGCAGGGCGGCGAGAAGCGTGGTCAACTGCTGGCCAAGCTCCTCCGAACGGCCCTGGGCGGCCCTGATCTGCACAATATTGATGGCTGGACTGGACATCTAGAACCCTCCGCGAGTCCTGTAGCCGTTGCCGCAGGCTGCGATCGGCTTGGGCGGCACTCCGACGGAGCAGGTGCAGAATCTCAAGATCGCAGTTGCAGTCACGGCGTTTGCTGGAGGCTCAGAATAGGGCCGCAAGATTGCAACAAAAATAACCAATCCCCGGGAAAAGCCCGGGGCCAATCAGGCGATCTGTTGCAGGATGTCGCGCACCTTGTCCAGGGCCGGGTCGATGTCCAGGGTCTCGATGGCGCCAAAGCCGATGAACAGCCCGTCCCTGGCCGGCTCCTGATAATAGAAGCCGTGCAGCGGGTAGAGCCCGACCTCGACCTTCTTCGCCAGCTCCAGCAACAGCGGGATATTCACCGGCACCTTGCACAGCGCCGCCATGTGGAAGCCGGCGGTGGACGGCACCGCCTGCAGCCAGGGCGAGAGGTCGCCGTTCAGGCGCTGCAGGATGCGCTCGCGGCGCCCGGCGTACACCGTGTGGCAGCGGCGGATGTGCTTGAGCAGGTAACCCTCGGCGATGAACTTGGCCAGCGCCCATTGCGGCAGGGTCGAGGTGTGGCAGTCGGTGAGGCGCTTGGCCTTGATCACCGCGCCGAGGATCGCCGGTGGCAGCACCGCGTAGCCCAGGCGCAGCTGCGGCAGCATGGTCTTCGAGAAGGTCCCGACATAGGCCACCACGCCGCGCTTATCCAGGCTTTGCAGGGAATCGGTGGGGCGCCCCTCGTAGCGGAAGTCGCTGTCGTAATCGTCCTCGATGACGATCGCCCCCAGCTCCCGCGCCCGCTCCAGCAAGGCCTCGCGGCGGGCCGGGCTCATGGGCATGCCCAGGGGGAACTGATGGGACGGGGTGACGTAGATCAGCCGTACGCCATCGGGAATCCGCTCGACCTGGATGCCCTGGTCGTCCACCGGCACGCCGATCACCGTCGCGCCCTGGGCACTGAACAGCAGGCGCGCCGGGGTGTAGCCGGGGTCTTCCATGGCCACCAGGCTGCCGGGTTCGAGCACCACCCGGGCGATCAGGTCCAGGGCTTGTTGCGCGCCGTTGCAGACCACGATGTCGGCGTCGCTGCAGACCACGCCGCGCGAGAACGAGACATGCCCGGCAATCGCATTGCGCAGCGCCGGCAGGCCTTCCGGCTGGCTGTAGAAACCGCCGCTCTGGGCGATCCGCCGCAGGGCGTCCTGGGTGCAGCGTCGCCACTCTTCCTGGGGGAACTGATTGCGGCTGGTGGCGCCGCCGATGAACTCGTAGCGCGAGGTGCCTTCCAGAGTCGGATGGCGCAGGGGCGAGGGCAGCTCCCGCCATTTTTCCAGGCTCTGTGCGCAGGCCAGGTCGGCGGCGCTCTGCTTGGGTTCGGCCTTCACCGGCCGGGCATTGACGAAGGTGCCGCGGCCGATCCGGCCGATCAGGAAGTTCTCGTAGGTCAACAGGCTGTAGGTGTCCGACACCGTCTTGCGCGAGATCCCCAGTTGCTCGGCCAGCAGGCGGCTCGGCGGCAATTGCGCGCCCGCCGCCAGCCGCCCGCACTCGATGGCGTCGCGCAGTTGCCGATACAGCTGGTCGGCCAGGTCCTTGCGCCCGTTGATGACGACATGCAGTTCCATCGATGACATTCCAAAACGATCAGTGCCCGCCAGATTACCCGCCCGGCCGGGTTTGGTGTAGCGGCCTGGTATCGGGATTGGCCTGACATCCTGGCGCGGACTGCGTCCGCGATCGCAGCCTTCGGCAGCGGCTACAGGGTTCGGCGCTGCCTTCGGACCGGGCGGTGTAGCCGCTACCGCAGGCTCGGGCCGCGTTCGGACGATAAGCCCGAAGGGCTTCGGCGGTCTTGAGCCGACCCCGGCCCGATGGACTGCCGATAAACCCCCGGATTGGCTATAGGGGCAGGCCGACGCGGACCTTAGGCTGGGGGAACACCAACACACGCTCAGGGTGACTCCCGATGGAACCCCGCCTGGATTACTACAGCGCCTCGCCGGAAGCCCTCAAGGGCTTGTTGATGCTCGAGGCACAAAGCTTCGACCTGTCCATCGAGAAACCCCTGCTGGAGCTGGTCAAGATCCGCGTCTCGCAACTCAACCACTGCGCGTTCTGCGCCGACATGCACGCGGTGCAGGCGCGCCAGAACGGCGAGAGCGAGCGGCGCCTGTACGCCCTCGGCGTGTGGCGCGATTCGGCGTTGTTCAGCCCGCGGGAACGCTCGGCGCTGGCCTGGAGCGAGTCGGTGACCCTGTTGTCCGAATCCGCGGTGCCGGATGCGTTGTTCCAGGCCGTGCGTGGCGAATTCAGCGAGCGCGAGCTGGTCGACCTGACGGTCGCGGTGGCGGCGATCAACTGCTGGAACCGCCTGGCCGTGGCGTTCCGCCAACAGCCCAGCGTCTAGCCCGGATTCCTTTTCCATCCACGCCAGCCAATGCTCGGCAAACGGCTGCTCGCGACAGGGCCCGAACACACAACCTCAAGGCCGCTGCGGCTTCACCGAGGTGCCGAAGGTATTGCCCATCCGCGTGCTGGTGGCGGCCGGAGTGGCCAGGCCCATCTGGTTTGGCGGGCGCTTGTGGACCGGCACCTGCAGGGCTTCCTGGTTCTTCTGCTCGGCCTTGGCGCCGTCGGGGTTGTTGCCCATCTGCTGGCTCAGGCAACCGTAGTCCGGGGCCTTGTAGCCACCCACGCTGACATCGATACACCCCTCCGTGGGCGTTTTGCCGGGAGCGGCGGCGGGCGCTTCGACGGGCGTGGCGGCGTGGCCGGCCAGCGGCAGGGCGCCGAGCATCAGGCTGGCGACAAGGGTGCGAAGCTGTTTCATCGGGGGCCTCCTGGCGGGCCCGGGAGGGGCCGTTGCGGTCCTTGAGTGTAAAGCAAGGCGGGTGGCGCAAAGGTGATGGTTTTTTTGCGGGCACCGTCACATCAGGTTCATAAACTGGCCTCAGGATGACGGTTTTCAGGGACAGGTCAGCCGTGCAGCGACGCCGAGCAAAGGTCGGGTATCGGTCTTTCTTTCACGCGGTGTTCGCGCGCTGGGGGCTTGCGCTGCTGTTGGCGCTGGCCGCCTCGGGCGGGTTGCGGGCGGCGCAACCCGCGCCGCCGATGGTGGATTCGCACCGGCTGCTGGACCTGGACATCGCCGCGCAAGACCTGGCCGAAGCGCTGGAACTGTTCAGCCGCTCGACCGGGATGGCGGTGCTGGTGGACCGCGAGCTGACCCGAGGGCGTCGCTCGGTACGGGTCCAGGGGCGCTACAGCGCCCGGGACGCCCTGAGTCGCCTGCTGACAGGAAGTGGTTTGATGGCCCGTTACGCCCGTTCCGATGCCTTTACCTTGCAAGTCGCCCAGCTCAGCGATGCACCTGCCCCCAAGGGGACGGGCGGCGGTGCCGGGGCCTGGGCCAGCGACAGTTTCGCCAGTGCGCTGCAACGCGCGGTGGAGGCCGGCCTGTGCCGTTCGGAACTGACCCGGCCGGGGCGTTATCGCGCGGTGCTGCAACTGTGGATCGACCGCGGCGGGCATATCGAGCACAGCCGCCTGGTCACCACCACCGGCGATCTGCGGCGCGACGAGGCGCTGGTGCAGAGCCTGAGCGAGACCTGGGTCGAACGACCCGCGCCAAGTTCGCTGCGCCAGCCAGTGACCTTGCTTCTGATACCCGACAGCGCAGGAAAACGCATGGATTGCAGACAACGCCAGGGAGCCTCCGGGGCATGAAGAATACCGGGCACAGTGCGATGGTCAGGTTGTTCCTGACCTCCTACGACGACTTCAAGGTACGTCTGCGCCGGCGCCTGGGCTCGGAGGACCTGGCCAACGATGTGCTGCACGAAACCTACCTGCGGGTCGACCGCATGGAAGAGCCGCCGAACCTCGCCCAGCCCAATGCCTACCTGTATCGCATGGCCCTGAACATCGCCGCCGACCGCCGCGAGGCCGATGCCCGGCTACTCACCGGCAGCGAGGTCGAGGAACTGCTGCAGATCAGCGACGAGGCCCTGGACCCGTCGCGGGTGGTGGACGGGCAGAAGGAAATCCAATCGCTGCTCAAGGCGCTCTACGAACTGCCGGCGCGCCGCCGCAAGATCTTTATCGCTGCGCGCCTGGAGGAGGCGCCGCACCTGGAAATCTCCCAGCGCTTCGGCATTTCGACACGGATGGTCGAGAAGGAAATCAAGGCTGCCCTGGGCCACTGCGCCTCGCGCCTTGAAAGAAAAGTGATTCAGCGGTTCGGTCCCGGCGCCGGAAAACCGTCCTAGTCACTAAAGGTCCCGATTAATCCGTGAGTACCCGCACGCTTGAACATCTTTAGCATCTCCACTTCTCGGGCGACACCGGACCACCGGCTGCGCAACGAGGCCCAGGACTGGCTGCTCCTGCTGACCTCGGGGCGGGCCACCGCGGCCGACGCCCGGGCCTTGCAGCAGTGGTGCGCGCAGAGCCCGCAGCATGCCGAGGCCTTCGAGCAGGCCAAGTTGCTGTGGCACAGCCTGAAGCCGGCCGCCGAACGCTGCCAGCAACAGGCGCAGCCGCGGCGCTTCGGCCGCCGGGCCTTTCTCGGTGGAGCGCTGGCGGCCTCGGTGGCCCTGGTGGCGGTGCGGGTCTCGGTGCCCGGCGGTTTTGCCGGGCTGAGCGCCGACTACCGCACCGAGGTCGGCGAGCAGCGCCGGGTCGAACTGGAGGACGGGCTGAGCCTGGAACTCAACACCCAGACCCGTATCAGCCGGCGCGAACTGGCCGACGGCGGGCAGGGCATCGAACTGCTCGAAGGCGAGGTCGAGGTGTTGAGCCAAAGTGCGCTGCCGGTGCGGGTCCAGGCCGGCAACGGCTGGCTGAGCGCCTCCCAGGCACGCTTCAATGTGCGCAATACCAACCACAGCGTCTGCGTGACCTGCATCGATGGCGCGCTGCAGGTCGAGGTCGGCGGCCGGCTGATCCGCCTGGACAGCGGTCGCCAACTGACCTACGACAGCCGCCAGGTCGGCGAGCCGACGGCGGTGGACCCAACGGCGGTGATCGCCTGGCGCGAGCAGGTGCTGGTGTTCGACAACGCCACCCTCAACACGGTGATCGACGAGATCAACCGCTACCGTCCGGGCATGCTGGTGCTGCTCAACGCCGAGCTGGGCAAGCGCAAGGTGCAGGCGCGCTTCAACCTCAACCAGCTGGCCGGCGTGGCGCTGCTGATCCGTGACGCCTACGGCGCCAAGTGCACCGAATTGCCGGGCGGCGTGGTGTTGTTGAGCTGAGACCTGCCACCTGGATCTGTAGGAGCGAAGCTTGCTCGCGATAGCGTTCGTTCAGGCAACCCGCGTGGCCTGGATCGCGGGCAAGCCTCCATTTCGACGGGGGCGCGAGTTTCTGTAGCCGCTGCCGAGCGCAGCGAGGCTGCGATCGGCTGCGCAGCGGTCGTAAACCGGGCAATCCAGTTTTCCTGGCAAACCGCGTGCTCAGGTTTGGCGAGGACTTCGTCCTCGATCGCAGCCTCGCTGCGCTCGGCAGCGGCTACAGGTGCGGCGTCCAGCTCGACGCGGCAATCATTCCAACGGCCCCAGCACCTGGCGATAACGCTCCTCGCCCTGGGGCGTCTGCCGCACCAGGCGGATCTCCAGGCCTGGCGGGTTTTCCTTGCGGTTGCCGCTGAGCTGGCGCCAGCCCTTGTCCCGATCCCAGACCCGCAGTTGCAAGTCGCTGACGTGCTCCAGCACCGCCACGCCGTTTTTCGGCGCGGGCAGCGGATAACGATCGCGGGCCGGCGCCGCCGCGCGGTACAGGGTGTCGCCCTTGAGCCACCAGCGCACCCGTTGCAGGCCCTCGCCGGGCGTCGCCGAACTGCGGATCACATCCAGGCGGAAGGTGCCGCTGTCGGCGCTGCGCACGGTGAGGGCCGCCGGCACATCGACGGCTTCGGCATCGGCCCCGGCCGGCACCGGTTCCATCAGTTCGACACTGGCCCGCAGCGCCACGTCCCGTTCCAGCTGGTGCAGGGTGCGCAGCAGTTCCTCGGTCTGCTCGCTGCTGGCCTGCAAATGGCTGTCGGCCCGGCTGACGCTGTCCAGCCCGCGCCAGGCGATCACGCTGACCACCGCCATCAGCAGGATCGCCACCATCACCTCGATCAGAGTAAAGCCGCCTTGGCGCTGGTTGGTCCGCGCCCTCATGGCTGTGCCACCACCCGGACCACGCCTGTGGCGGTGCGTTGCACCGTCAGGCTGTGCCGGCCGTCGGACAGTTGCACCTGCAGCGGCGCGTCTATCCATTCGGCGTTGAGCACCAGCCGCGGGCCGGGCTCGATGCGCACTTTGATCGTCGGGCTTTCCCAGGGCCGCGGGCGCAGTTGCGGGTCGTCCTTGAACTGGTCGAGGCCGCGGCCGTCGTCGCTGGGCCGGCTGAAGGCGAAACCCTTGGCATCCGCCCGCCAACTGATGGGCCGGCCATCCACGCGGGCCTCGGCCTGGGCCACCTGGAGCAACTGCGCCAGGCGCTCGGCATCTTTGCGCAGGCCCTGCAGCGGGTCGGGGCGGATGCTCAGGCTGATGGCGGCGCTGGCGATCCCGATGATCACCAGCACCACCATCAGCTCGATCAGGGTGAAGCCCTGTTGTCGGGATGGGGTCATGGGGCGCGCTCCTGTGCGTCGGTTTTCATCCTGCCCGGCGAATGTGAAATAAAAACGTGACCATTTCGCGCTAGGCTGCGAAGACGGACAAACAGGAGGTCCTT
This sequence comes from Pseudomonas sp. GW821-FHT09E12, assembly GCF_059416085.1. Classification (NCBI taxonomy): domain Bacteria; kingdom Pseudomonadati; phylum Pseudomonadota; class Gammaproteobacteria; order Pseudomonadales; family Pseudomonadaceae; genus Pseudomonas; species Pseudomonas sp. GW821-FHT09E12. The sequence continues at coordinate 740,392 of NZ_JBWKOM010000002.1, forward strand.
GCCATGGCATTCGTCCATCGATTTTCCCCGCCGCAGCTGGTGCAGTCCGTGGCCCTGCTGGCGATCGTGGCCGGGGTGGCGACCTGGTCGTCGCTGCTGCTGACCCCCGCCGAGTCACGCACCCCGCAGGCGCCGCCGCAAGCCCTGGCCGCCCAGGCGCAGAGCCCGGCGCAGCAGTGGTTTTCCAACCAGCCGCTGGCGCTGGACATCAAGGTCACCGGGCTGATGGCCAGCCCCCGCGGCGCGGTAGCGATCCTCAGCCTCAACGACGCGCCGCCGCGCAGCTTCCTGGTGGGCGAGCGCCTGGCCCAGGGCGTGCAACTGGTGGCCATCGAGGGCGACGGGGTGGTGATCGAGCGCGGCGGCGAGCGCTCGCGGCTGGATGTCAGCAAGTTGCCGGAAAGCCCGGCGCTGCCGGTGCTGACCCGGCAGTGATGGCTCTGTACGACAAGTGGCTGCACGCTGGAGCCTTCGGCGCTACGCAGGCCATGCCTAGCGGAGTCCCCTGTAGGAGCGAGCTTGCTCGCGATGGACCCGAGAACGCCGCGTTCATCCACTCAACACGCATTATCGTTAACGTCCATCGCGAGCAAGCTCGCTCCTACAGGGTTATTCCTTAGCGATTGGGGTTTTTCGGTGTCCGCGCAACCAGGGTGTCCAGGCGCGCCAGGGGCGGGGCCTCGCGGCTGCGGTCGAGGACCCGCACGCTGACCCGGGACAGCCGTGGGTCGGGGCTGGGCGCGATGTTCTGTTCGCAGCGCAGCTTGAGCCGGCCCTGATCGCATTCGATGTTTTTGGTCCCGGGCGGCAGGCGGCCTTCCAGGCGCAGTTCCGCCAGGCGCGACTGGGCCGCCAGCAAGGCGATGGATTTATCCCGCAACAAACCATTGCTCTGGGTCATCAACCCGGCCACGCGGATCGCCGCCGACATGGCCACGGCGATGATCGCCAGCGCCACCAACACCTCGATCAGGGTGAAACCCCGCTGTTCAGCGGCTGGCGGTCCGGCGGGTCGTTTGAGTAGTGGCTGGCGTGGCCCCGGCATGGACGTCTCGTGGCGCAAATGGAGGCTTGCAGGCTACATGGCAAATTTGACCGATTGGCTACGGACGCTCCCGAGCAACGTCAATATCACTGACATATTTTCTTGTAACACTGCCCGACGAATCGAAATCAAGCCAAGGAACGTCGAGATGGATGTCGTGCGCTTCACGTCACACCCCGGATCCTGCTGTCAGCCCCGCCTCCAGCCCCGCCGCCCACGCGGACAGGGCGGTTTCACCCTGATCGAGATCATGGTGGTGGTGGTCATTCTCGGGATCCTCGCCGCGATGGTGGTGCCCAAGGTACTCGACCGTCCGGACCAGGCCCGGGCCACCGCGGCCAAGCAGGACATCGGCGGGCTGATGCAGGCCCTCAAGCTCTATCGCCTCGACCACGGCACCTACCCGAGCATGAACCAGGGCCTGAAAGTGCTGGTGGAGCGCCCGGCGGATGCCAAGAACAGCAACTGGCGCTCCTACCTGGAACGCCTGCCCAACGACCCCTGGGGCCGTCCTTACCATTACCTGAACCCGGGGGCCAATGGCGAAGTGGATGTGTTCTCCCTGGGGGCCGACGGCCAGCCAGACGGTGACGGCGTGAATGCCGATATCGGCTCCTGGCAGTTGTAAGCGCCGCCATGACAGCCCGTTCGCCGACAGCGGCGAAACAGCGTGGCATGGCCATTATCAGCGCCTTGTTGATCGCCGCCGTGGTGGCGGTGATCGCCGGCGGCATGCTGACCCGCCAGACCCTGTTCACCCGCGGGCTGGAAAGCGAGCAGCTGCGGGTCCAGGGCAGCTGGCAGTTGCAGGGCGGCATGGAAGTCAGCCGCCAGCGCCTGTGGGAAGACCGCCAGCGCGACGTGTTGACCCGCCTCGACCAGAACTGGGCGCGGCCGATCCAGCTCGCGGCCCTAGGCCCCGGCGCCGGGCCGTTCGAGGGGCGGCTGGAGGACGAGCAGAGCAAGTTCAACCTGCGCAACCTGCTGGCCAACGACCGCCTCGACCCGTTGCAGATAGAGAATTTCCAGCGCCTGTGCGAGCTGCTCGGGGTCAGCGCGACCCTGGGCCAGCGCATCAGCCAGCGGGTGATCGCTTCCTACCCACGGCAGTTGAGCCCGGAAGGCACGGCGGCGCCGGTCAATAACGGTTTCCAGAGCGGTCGCGACACTTCGCCCGAGGCCGCGCGCAAACCGCTGCCGGCCAAGCAACCGATGCTACGCAGTCTCGACGACTTGCTGGGGGTGAACGGCGTCGACGAAAAGCTGCTGGCGCGCTTGCAACCCTTTGTCACCATCCTGCCGGCCAATACCTGGGTCAACGGCAACACCGCCAGCGCCGAAGTGCTCGCCGCGACCGTGCCGGGGCTGGCGCTGCCACGGGCCAAGGCGCTGATCGCCGAGCGCGACAGCGGCCAGTGGTTCATCAACCAGGGTGACTTCATCAACCGCCTGCGCATGCCGCAGGTACCGGCGGACGCGGTGCGGGTCGGCATCACCAGCGAATGGTTCCGCCTGCAAGGCCAGGCCCGTGGCGAGCGGCGCCGGGTCAAGCTGCTGGCCTTGCTGCACCGCAGCGAAGACAACATGCCCCGGGTGATCTGGTCGCGGGTGGGCGTATGAGCCGCTTGCGCGTCAGCCTGCCGCCCTTGCACACACTGACGGCCGAGAGCCGGGTGAGCTTTGCCCGGCTCCAGGCTAAGGAAGGCCAGGTCAAGGAAGCCGGCGAAGCCAGCCTGATGCAACTGGGGCAGATGCCCAAGGCGCCGGCGGTGGAGTGTTTCCTGCACCCCGAGGACAGCCTGCTGGCGAGTATCGAGCTACCGGCCCTGGCCCCGGCCAAGGTCAGCGCGGCGGTGGCCTGTGCCGCCCAGGCGCTGATTCTCGGCCACAGCGACAGCCTGTACGTGGCCCACAGCCCGCGCGACAGCGACGGCCAGGTGCACATCAGCTGGTTGCCGCGCGAGGCGCTGGCGCGGCTCGGCCAGGTGCTGGAGCAGTCCGGCCTGAAACTGCGCGGCCTGTACCCGGCGCCCTATGCCTTGCCGGTGCCGGCGGCGGGCCAGTTGAGCGCCTGCCTGCAAGACCAGCACCTGTTGCTGCGCCATAGCCCGCGGCAGGGCAGTGTGCAACCGCTACCCGAAGATGCCTTGCAGGCGTTGCTGGCCAACGGCGCCGGGTTGCAATGGATAGGCGAGGCGGCCCCGCCAGCGGCCCTGGAGCAACTGCCGGACAGCTGCCGCTGGACCGGCCAGGCACCCGACTGGGGCCTGCACGGCGGGGTGCAGGACAACAGCGCTCGCCAGCAGGGCTGGGGTCGTGCCGCGGCGCTGTGCGCGGTGGCGCTGGTGGTCTGGACCCTGGGCCTGAACCTGTACGCCGCGCGCCAGGCGGCCCAGGGCCAGCAGCTCAAGGCGCAGATGAGCCAACGGGTGCAGCAGGTGTTCCCGGAATTGCCGGTGATCCTCAACCCCCTGCAACAGGCGCGTCAGCAACTGGCGGCGCGCCAGAGCGGGGCCAGCGGCGACGCTCCGCACAGCTTCAACAGCCTGGTGCTGCAGGCCAGCAATGCCATGCCTTTCGTGATCGGCGGGGTCGAGCGTTTGAACTATCAGAACGGCGAATTGCAGCTGAGCCTGCTCAGCGACACCCGTGTCCCTGCGCCCGACAGCGGCTGGCAGGGCCTGCTGACCCAGGCCGGGCTCGAAGCCAGCCCCGGCGACCAGGGCTGGACCCTGCGCGCCGCCACAGGCATGGCGACCGGCGCGGTGCCGATGGAAGCCGACGACAGCGAGGAAGACGAGGATGAATAAGCTGAACCTCAGCCGTTACCGGCAACGCTGGCAGCGTCAGGCCGCCCAGGCACAGCTGTACTGGAACGGCCTGGCCCTGCGCGAGAAACGCCTGCTGGCCGGCGCGGCGGCGCTGCTGGGCGGCTTGCTGGTGTGGCTGGTGCTGATCGAGCCGGCGCTGAACAAGATCGATTACTGGCAGGCCGAGCTTCCCAAGCTGCGCTCCCAGTCCGAAGCCCTGGAGCTGGTGCTGCACCAGGCCGGCGGGCCCCGTGGCGGTGAGACAGGGCAGAGCCTGGAGCAGTCCTTGCGCCAGACCCTGGATGCCGCCGGCCTGCAGGGGCTGTACCAGTTGCAGCTGGCGGGCGAGGGCGAGCCCCGGGCCTGGCACTTGAGTTTTCAAGAGGCCCCGGCGGATGCCGTGGTCGGTTGGCTGCTAGGCAATCCCCGGCAGTTTTCCCTGGAAGTGGTGGAGGCCCGCCTGCAACGCGCAGGGCCGGCCGACATCGATGGCACGGCAGGCAAACTGTCCGGAACCGTTCGCATGGATCAGGCGCTTGGCGCTAAGGAAGCTTCATGAAGTGGTCAGGTTCTTTTTACGCCCGCCAATCGCGCAAGGCGTTGCCCTTGCTCCTGCTGGGGCCGCTGGCCCTGGCGCTGGCGGCGTGCAGTCACAACCAGGAGCCACAGCCACCGTTGCTGGTGGACAGCGAACTGGGGCGGCCCCTGGGCGAGACCAATCGCAGTGGCGGCGATGTGGTGGCCGAGCGGGAACGGGCCCAGGCGCAACAGACCCAGCGTCCCAAATTCCAGCATCCGATCAGCCGTGCGGGACGCGCCCCCGGTGCTCCCGCCGCCAGCAGCACGGTGGTGCGCAATCCTCTGGGCGACCAGCCGGTGCGCCTGAATTTCGTCGATGTCGATATCCAGGCCGTGGTCCGGGCGCTGGCGCGTTCCACCGGCCAGCAGTTCCTGGTGGACCCGCGGGTCAAGGGCAACCTGACCCTGGTCAGCGAAGGCGAAGTGCCGGCCCACCAGGCCTACGACATGCTGCTGGCGGCCCTGCGCATGCAGGGTTTCAGCGTGGTGGACGTCGGCGGCGTGGCCCAGGTGGTGCCGGAAGCCGACGCCAAGCTGCTCGGCGGGCCGATCTACAACGCCGGCAAACCGTCGGCCAACGGCATGCTGACCCGCACCTTCCGCCTGCAATACGAAAACGCGGTGAACCTGATCCCGGTGCTGCGCCCGATCGTGTCGCCGAACAACCCGATCAACGCCTACCCGGGCAACAACAGCATCGTCATCACCGACTACGCCGAGAACCTCACCCGGGTGGCGCAGATCATCGAAGGCATCGACATCCCCAGCGCCCTGGATACCGATGTGGTGCCGGTGCAGAACGGCATCGCCGTGGACATCGCCGGCATGGTCTCCGAGCTGCTGGAAACCCAGGGCGCCGACCCGACCCAGAAGGTCAGCGTGGTCGGCGACCCGCGTTCCAACTCGATCATCATCCGCACTGGCAGCCCCGAGCGCACCGAGCTTGCGCGCAACCTGATCTACAAGCTGGACAACGCCCAGAGCAACCCGAGCAACCTGCACGTGGTGTACCTGCGCAACGCCCAGGCCGGCAAGCTGGCCCAGGCCCTGCGCGGCCTGCTCACCGGCGAGAGCGACAGCGGCACCGGCGACAACGCGCGGGCCATGCTCGGCAGCATGGGCGGCATGAGCCAGGGCGGCAGTTCCAGCAGCGGCCAGAGCGGCAGCACCAGCTCCACCAGTGGCAGCTCCAGCCTCGGCGGCGCCAGCTCCGGCAGCGGTTATGCCCAGGGCGGCAGTTCCAGCAGCAGCCAGGGCGGCACCCAGGCCTCCGACCAGAACACCGCCTTCAGCGCCGGCGGCGTGACCATCCAGGCCGATGCCACCACCAACACCTTGCTGATTTCCGCGCCGGAACCGCTGTACCGCAACCTGCGCGAAGTCATCGACATGCTCGACCAGCGTCGCGCCCAGGTGGTGATCGAAAGCCTGATCGTCGAAGTCAACGAAGACGACGCCGCCGAATTCGGCGTGCAGTGGCAGACCGGCAATCTCGGCGGCAGCGGCGTCATCGGCGGCGCCAACCTCGGCGGCAGCGGCCTCAACCTCAACGGCAAGACCAGCATCGATGTGCTGCCCCAGGGCCTCAACGTCGGCCTGGTCAACGGCACCGTGGACATCCCCGGGATCGGCAAGATCCTCGACCTCAAGGTGCTGGCCCGGGCCCTGAGGAGCAAGGGCGGGAACAACGTGCTGTCGACCCCGAACCTGCTGACCCTGGACAACGAGGCGGCGAGCATCTTCGTCGGCCAGACCATTCCCTTCGTCACCGGCAGCTACGTCACCGGCGGTGGCGGCAACAGCAACAACCCGTTCCAGACCGTGCAGCGCGAGGAAGTCGGCCTGAAGCTGAATGTGCGGCCACAGATTTCCGAGGGCGGGACGGTCAAGCTCGACATCTATCAGGAGGTCAGCAGCGTCGACCAGCGCGCCTCGGTGCAGGCCGGTACCGTGACCAACAAACGCGCGATCGACACCAGCATCCTGCTCGACGACGGCCAGATCATGGTCCTCGGTGGACTGCTGCAGGACGGCTACAGCCAGAGCAACAACGCGGTGCCGTGGCTGTCGACTATCCCCGGGATCGGCGCGCTGTTTCGCAACGAAAGCCGCTCGACCAACAAGACCAACCTGATGGTGTTCCTGCGGCCCTACATCATTCGCGACAGCGCCGCGGGGCGCAGCATCACCCTCAACCGCTACGACTTTATGCGCCGCGCCCAGGGCGGCCTGCAGCCGGACCGCAGCTGGGCCATGCCGGACATGCAGGCGCCGCAATTGCCGACGGCGGAGCAGGGGGTGCCGGGGGCTGTGCCGGTGTCGTCGCCTGCGCCAGCGCCGAGGGCGAGGATCAAAGCGGTGCCGGTGCAATGAGTTCGCCTGTTGCGTTTATGCGCTCGGCGTCTGGTGCGTTGGGTGATGGGGGGCATATCTGTTGCTGCGGTAACGGCCGCTGGCGGTTCCGCCCTTACGGCGGGTCACTTTTGGCAAACGCCGGAATGCCGGCCCAGCCCAAAGTAACCAAAAGGTCTCGCCCCTCCATTCGGTGCCTCGCTAGGGCTCGGCATGCCCTCACTCCTGCATTGCTCCGGGGGCACGCCGCCACAGGCCATCCATGGCCTGGGGCGGCTAGCGCGGCATCCCTGCCGCGCTACCCCCTACGCAACGCCTGCGTTCGGCCTCTGGGAAAGGGGCGGGTGGATCAAAGGCAAGATCAAAAGCCACAGCCAAAGCCAAGCGCGTTGTACGCGCTTCTTGTAGCCGCTGCCGCAGGCTGCGATCGGGCGCGCAGCGCACGCCAAACCAGACGACGCGATGTATCAGGCAGATCGAGGCGCATGGTTTTGCGTCTGCTTCGCAGCCGATCGCAGCCTGCGGCAGCGGCTACAGGGAACGTGTTCTCAGACAGGCCGACCGGCAGGTCGCCTCGCGTTGTTTTTGATTTTCTTGCCCCGTCGGGAGGCCGAGTGGAGGTTCTGCGCAGTGGGCAACCCGGCAGGGATGCCGGGTTAGCCGCCCCAGGCCATGGATGGCCTGTGGCGGCGGCCCACGGAGCAGGACCGGAGCGAGGGAATCCGAGCCTTGGCGAGGACCGGACGCTGGGGGCAAGAGCCTTTGGTTACTTTGGGCTTTTCAAAGTGACTCGCCGTAAGGGCGAAACCCTAGGTGGCCGTTACCGCAGCAACGGATATGTACCCCGACCCCGCCGTAAGGGCGGAACCGCCAGCCGCCGTGACCGCAGTAACGGATATGTACACGGTCAAGGCCAAGCCCATGGCCAAGCCCAGGAGTTACTCCCATGAACCCCCAACTCCCTTACGCCTGGGCCAAATCCCAACGCATCCTCCTGCGCCATGGCGAGGAGGGCGCCGTACTCCTGGTCTGCCCCTCGACCCCCGGCTGGTCGATCAGCGAAGCGCGCCGCCAGTTCGGCCCGGCGCGGCTGGAGCGGGTGCGCGACGAAGAACTCGACGGCCTGCTGGCCAGCGCCTATTCCGACACCGGCAGTGCCGCCGCCGTGGTCGGCGCCGCCGAGAACGAGGTCGACCTCGACCGCCTGATGCAGGACATCCCGGAAATCACCGACCTGCTGGACACCCAGGACGGCGCGCCGGTGATCCGCATGATCAACGCCTTGCTGACCCAGGCCGCGCGGGACGAGGCCAGCGATATCCATATCGAGCCCTATGAAAGCCATTCGGTGGTGCGCTACCGGGTCGACGGCACGCTGCGCGACGTGGTCTCGCCGCGCAAGGCCCTGCATGGCGCGCTGGTGTCGCGGATCAAGATCATGGCCCAGCTCGACATCGCCGAAAAACGCCTGCCCCAGGACGGCCGCATCGCCTTGCGCGTGGCCGGGCGGCCCATCGATATCCGCGTGTCCACGGTGCCCACCGGGCACGGCGAAAGGGTGGTGATGCGTCTGCTGGACAAACAGGCCGGGCGCCTGCAACTGGAAACCTTAGGCATGGACCCCCAGGTGCTGGGCAAGCTCGACCACCTGATCCGCCAGCCCCACGGCATCGTGCTGGTCACCGGCCCCACCGGCAGCGGCAAGACCACCAGCCTCTACGCTGCCCTGGCGCGGCTGGACGCCAGCACCAGCAATATCCTCACTGTCGAAGACCCGGTGGAATACGACCTGCCGGGGATCAGTCAGATCCAGGTCAACGCCAAGATCGACATGACCTTCGCCCTGGCCCTGCGCGCGATCCTGCGCCAGGACCCGGACATCATCATGATCGGCGAGATCCGCGACCTGGAAACCGCGCAGATCGCCGTGCAGGCTTCGCTCACCGGCCACCTGGTGCTGGCGACGCTGCACACCAACGACGCGGTGTCGGCGGTCAACCGCCTGATCGACATGGGCGTCGAGCCGTTCCTGCTGGCCTCGTCGATGCTCGGGGTGCTGGCCCAGCGCCTGGTGCGACGGCTGTGCCCGCACTGCAAGGAAGAAGACCCGACCGCCCCTGGCACCTGGCGCCCGGTGGGCTGCCCGGCCTGCAACCAGGTCGGCTACAGCGGACGCACTGGTATTCACGAGCTGTTCTGCATCGACGATGACATTCGCAGCCTGATCCACCAGGGCGCCGACGAACAGGCGCTGCGCGCCGCCGCACGGCGCGCCGGGATGTTGAGCATGCGCGAGGACGGCGAGCGCTGGGTGCGCAGCGGCGCCACCGCCCCTGAAGAAATCCTGCGCGTAACCCGGGACGCCTGATGAACCGTTATCGCTACGAAGCCGCCGACGCCCTCGGCAAGATCGAGTCCGGGCACCTGGAAGCCGACAGCCAGAGCGCTGCTTTCGGCGTGCTGCGCAGCCGTGGGCTGACGGCGCTGATGGTGCAGGTCGAGAGCAACACACCCAAGGCCGGTGGCGGGAGCCTGTTCAGCGCCAAGCTGTCGGACAACGACCTGGCCTGGGCCACCCGCCAGCTGGCCAGCCTGCTGGGCGCCAGCCTGCCGCTGGAAGCGGCGCTGAGTGCCACGGTCGAACAAGCGGAAAAAAAGCACATCGCCCACACCCTCAGCGCGGTGCGCGCCGATGTGCGCAGCGGCATGCGCCTGGCCGAAGCCCTGGCGGCGCGGCCGCGGGATTTCCCGGACATCTACCGGGCGCTGATCGCCGCTGGCGAAGAGTCGGGCGACCTGGCCCAGGTCATGGAGCGCCTGGCCGACTACATCGAAGAGCGCAACACCCTGCGCGGCAAGATCCTCACTGCCTTTATCTACCCTGGCGTGGTCGGGCTGGTCTCGGTGGGCATCGTGATCTTCCTGCTCAGCTACGTGGTGCCGCAGGTGGTCAGCGCCTTCTCCCAGGCACGCCAGGACCTACCGGGGCTGACGCTGGCGATGCTCAACGCCAGTGACTTCATCCGCGCCTGGGGCTGGTTGTGTTTCGGCGTGCTGGCCGGCGGCTTCTGGAGCTGGCGCCTGTACCTGCGCAACCCCCAGGCCCGCTTGAACTGGCACAGCCGGGTGCTGCGCCTGCCACTGATCGGGCGCTTCGTGCTGGGCCTGAACACCGCGCGCTTTGCCTCGACCCTGGCGATCCTCGGCGGCGCCGGGGTGCCGCTGCTGCGCGCCCTGGAAGCGGCGCGCCAGACCCTGTCCAACGACCGCCTGAGCCAGAGCGTCAGCGACGCCACCGCCAAGGTCCGCGAAGGCGTCAACCTGGCCGCTGCGCTGCGGGTGGAGAAGGTCTTCCCGCCGGTGCTGATCCACCTGATCGCCAGCGGCGAAAAAACCGGCGCCCTGCCACCCATGCTCGAACGCGCCGCGCAAACCCTGTCCCGCGACATCGAACGCCGCGCCATGGGCATGACCGCCTTGCTCGAACCACTGATGATCGTGGTCATGGGCGGGGTGGTGCTGGTGATCGTCATGGCGGTGCTGCTGCCAATCATCGAGATCAACCAGCTGGTGCAGTAACGACATCGATCGCGGGCTCGCTTTTCTGTAGGAGCGAGCTCGCTCGCGAAAAAGACTCAAGGCAGCGGGATGTTTCGGGAAGAACCGCGTCAAGGTTCAGGGCCATCGCGAGCAAGCTCGCTCCTACAGGGGAAAGGGTCAGCCCAGGCAACTTTTTTCTGTGCTCCATTCATCACCCGAGCGTCGAATCCGCCGAACTCGGGTTCCTCGTTCTGTCATGCACAACCACCCCCAGCGCCCCCAACCCAAGACCCGCGCCGCGCCTGGCCAAGAGCTGGCAAAAGGCCCCGCGACACCTCGCTGTCAGCTGCGCTGAAAAGCCCGCGCCAGGGCCCTCGAACACCCGAGAAAGTTTTTGAAAATCAAGGCATTTCTCCCGAGGTTTTTTCCTTTATCTGTCACCGGAAACTGCGAACTTCTTCCCCATGGCCTCACCCCGCACAACGCTCTCAGAGCAGGGCAGAGGATCTGAGCGCCATGGCGTCATGCAAGAACCATTGACCTCCGTATACACACGACGAAAGGAGATTCTTCATGTTTAAGCGCACTATGATCGCAGCTTCCCTGGCCGTAGCGGCTCTGGCTTCGGCCCAATCGATGGCGGCTGTTGTGGGTGGCGGTGCCACTCTGCCACAGAACCTGTACGGCACCACCGCCGGTACCGGCATCCTGGCTTCCTCGACTCCTGGCTTCAACCCTTACATCGGCGTAGGCAGCGGCGCAGGCAAGCAGGCCTTCTTCAACAATGACTCCACCAAGTTCAACCTGGCTGCTGGCATCAACGTCGACTACGCCGGTAGCGACTCAATCGTGAGCCTGACCGAACTTAACGCCTACAACGCCAGCGCCGACAAGGGCCGTGCCTCTTTCGGTCCTTTGATTCAGATCCCGGCCGAAGCCACTTCGGTGACCGTGCCTTACAACGTCGCTGGCCAAACCACGCTGAACCTCACCAGTGCTCAACTGGCCGATATCTTCTCGGGCAAGATCACAAACTGGAATCAAATCGTCTTCGCCGGGGTTGCCGGTCCAAACCTGCCTATCACGGTCGTCTATCGCACCGACGGCAGTGGCACCACCGAAATCTTCACCACTCACCTGAAAGCTGTGAAACCTGCTTCGGTACCTGCCGCCAGCAACAGCTTCGCCACAGCCGTGGGCTTCAACCCGGCCACCAATGCTCCAGCCGGCTCGACCTACGTCGGTGTTTCCGGTAGCGGCGCGATTGCTTCCACCGTGGCCAACACCAATGGCGCCATCGGTTATGTCAGCCCTGACTTCGCCGAGTTCAACAATGCTGCCAAGGTGGCCACAGTCAATGGTTTCCTGCCAACTCAAGTCAACGTGCAAATCACTCTGGATACCGAGTTGCCACCTACCAACCCAGCCAGCGGCAAGGATCCAGCTAACCCTCGGGATTGGGTACCGACCTTCCCCAACCCAAGCACCGGCTACCCAATCGTTGGCTACACCAACCTGATTTTCAGCCAGTGCTACAAGGACGCCGGTGACAACCTGCGTATCCGTAACTTCCTCAACACCCACTACACCGGTGGCAACAACACCACGGTGTCGAGCCACTCCTTCATCCCGCTGTCGGCCGCCTGGCAGTCCGCTGTTCACAACACCTTCTACAACACCACCAGCGCCCTGCGTGTCGGCAACACCAACGTCTGCAACGGCATCGGTCGTCCGGCCTGATACCCCGCCCTCGGCAGGGTTCGCGTAACAGCCGGCAATGGCTCAGGCCATTGCCGGCTTTCTCGTTTCCGCCTGTTGTCGCGTAGATGAACTTTGCATGACAAGAGTTCGGTCGCGCCTGCCCATAACCGCCTTAGCAGTAACCCCGCGAATGTTTGGCGTCGACCGCTGCACCCGCCATTCGCCCGAACCGTAAGAAGGACTCGCAAGTGATGCGCTCTGAGCCGAATCTACCTGTTTCCCGACTCATCAACGCCTCCGCTGTCGCCGGGCAACCGGTGCTACGACTCAAGCCGTTGGCACATGCCATTGCCTTGTTGATGCTTGCCGGCACGGCCCAGGCGGCGCAGCCCCAGGCTTTCAGTTCGGGCTGGTTCGGGGCCATGGGCGCGAACCAGGGCGCCGGCGCGGCGCGTCCATCGGTGGCGCAGCCGGCCGGTACGCCACCGCCCCTGGCGCAACAGCAGCGGGTCAACAATCAACTGCAACGTTCGATGAGCAATCTCAACAACACAGTAGCCGCCATCGCCGCCCAGCAGGCCGCGCAAGCGGCCGGGCGCGCGGCGGCGCTGAGCGCTCCACAGACTGTGCATAACGGCCTGGGGGGCAATGGCCTGAATGTGCTGCTCGGGGCCGACGGCAAGCCGCTGTTCGTCAATGCCGAGGGGCCGGTGCAGACCGATGCCAACGGCAAGGCGCTGGTGTCGATCAAGCAGACCGCCGACAAGGCGATTCTCAACTGGGAAACCTTCAATATCGGCCGTGACACCACCGTCGAGTTCCAGCAAAACGCCGATTGGGCCGCGCTCAACCGCGTCAACAACAGCACCTCGCCGAGCCAGATCCAGGGCGCGCTCAAGGCCGACGGCACGGTGATGATCCTCAACCGTAACGGCGTGGTGTTCAGCGGCAGCAGCCAGATCAATGTGCGCAACCTGGTGGCTGCGGCCACCACCATCAGCGACGAGCAGTTCAACAACCGTGGGCTGTTCAGCGCCAGCGACAGTGCGCCGACGTTCAGCGACGCCGCTGGCAAGGTGCTGGTGGAGCAGGGCGCATTGCTCCAGACCCACACGCCAGGTTCTTCCACCTCCAGCGGCGGTTATGTGCTGTTGCTGGGCAAGGAAGTGGATAACGCGGGCAGCATCAATACTCCGCGAGGCCAGACCGCTCTGGTGGCCGGCGACAGTTTTGTGATCAAGAAAGGCTACAGCACCGACGGCAACCCGACCTCGACCACCCGCGGCAACGAGGTCGTCGCTTCGGGCATCGGCAAGGTCAGCAACCACGGCTCGATCCAGGCGGCTACCGGCGACATCACCCTGAGCGCCCAGGAGGTGCTGCAACAAGGCCTGGCCCTGAGCAGCACCTCGGTGGACGCCCGCGGCACCCTGCATCTGAATGCCCGTGGCAGCGACGCCAAGGTCACCCTGGGCGAGGGCAGTACCAGCGCGATCCTGATCGACAGCAGCACGGCCCTGGACAGCCAGCGGGACGGGTTGCTGACGCCAGCCTTGAACCTGGCTGGCAACGCGACGCCGGCCGATACCTATCGTCGCGACCAGTCACTGGTGGAGATCGCCAGCGGCGGCACCGTGGACTTCCAGAGCGGTTCGATCACCCTGGCCACCGGCGGCCAGGTCGCGGTGAATGCCGGGCAGCGCAGCCTGGTGCGCGACGGTGCGGTGATCGATGTGTCAGGGGCGGTGGGCGTCAAGGTGGCGATGGAGTCCAACAGCGTCAAGGTCAATATCCAGGGCAACGAGCAGCGTGACGCCTCGGTCAACCGCGACAGCAAGAACCTCAACAACAACGATGTCTGGGTCGATGCCCGCGAGCTGGTGCTGGTCCCGGCGGGGACCAACGGCTACGCCACGGATCGCTGGTATACCGCTGGCGGCTTGCTGGAGGTGGGCGGTTATCTGGGAACCCAGCCGCACAACGTCGGCGAATGGATGGCCCAGGGCGGCAGCGTACGTCTGAGCGGCAATGAGGTGGTGACTCAGCAGGGTTCGCAGATCAACCTCTCCGGCGGCACCCTGGACGTGCAGGACGGAATGATCCAGCAGACCTGGCTGCGGACCGCCGATGGCCGGCTGATCGAGTTGTCCAGGGCTCCGGGCGACATTCTCTACAGCGGGCTCTACAAGGGTTTCGAAGAGCACAGCGTGCGCTGGGGCCAGACCGAGTATCACTACAACTCATTGATTGCCCCCCGCGAGCGCTTGGAGCAAGGCTACAGCGTGGGTCGAGACGCCGGCCGCCTGGAAGTCAGCACTCGCCATGCGGTACTCGAAGGGCAGATCGTCGGTGATACCTTCCAGGGCGATCGCCAGACTCAGGCCCCACGCCCGGGGCTCGATGGCTACCAGCAAGGACAAAACGCCGTGGCCCGGGGCGGGCAGTTGGTGGTGGGGGCCTATGTGCCTTACTACGTCAAGGACAGCGCCAGCCTGCAGTACGCCCTGAGTGCCGATGCCAATACCGTCAAGCAAGTGGTGCTGGGGCAGGCCGCGGCGATAGCCAATGGGCTGGACCTGGACACTGTTCTGCCCGATGAGCGCAAGGGCACCTTGTGGCTCGACACCGAGCAGCTCAACGGTTTCCAGCTCAGCAGCATCAAGGTCGCCGCCACCGGCAGCATTCTGGTTGACGGTGCGCTGCAGGTCAGTTCCGGCGGCGATATCACCCTGTATGGGCCACAGGTGCAGGTTGATGCCGACCTGACAGCCCATGGCGGCAGTCTCGCCCTGGGCAATGTGCTGCAGCAGATCACCAGCAATGGCAAGCTCGACACTACCCTGGCGGCGACGGGGGGCAAGCGCGCGACGCTGACAGTTGGCAGTGGCGTCCGGCTGGACACCAGCGGCCTGTGGAGCAACCTGTTGCTGGATCCCGCCGATGGCAGTCGCTTGCCTTACCTCAATGGCGGCAGCGTCTCGCTGCGCAGCAGCGCCGATGTCGCACTGGAGAGCGGCAGCCTGATCGACGTGTCGTCGGGCGCGGCGCTGATGAGCGACGGCAAGACCCGCGCCGGCAAGGGCGGCAATGTCACCCTGGCGGCCAATGCCAACAGCGCGGCGGCTATCGGTACGCTCACTTTGGACGGTGAGTTGCGCGGCTATGGCGTGAACGGTGGCGGCACCTTGAGCCTGCAGAGCGGCAAGGTGCTGATTGGTGAACGCGCCGCCGACACTGCTGCCGACACCCTGGTGCTGGCCCCGCAGTTCTTCGACAAAGGCTTCGCCGCGTATGACATCACCGGCAATCAGGGTCTGAAGGTGGCCGACGGGGCACAGGTCGAGGTGACCCAACCGGTGTATCTGTTGGGCGATCAGGCCAGGAGTATGGCAACGGGCGCGGACCTGACCTCTGTGCTGGAGCGCTGGCTACCGGAGCTTTACCAGGAAGATCCGATCAAATCCGTACTCGGCCAGCGCCAGGGCGCGAGCATCAACCTGCGGGCCGGCACCTTGCGTTCGAGCGCGGCGGACATGGCCAGTACCCAGCTGGTGGTGGGTAAGGGATCGGCCATCAGTGTCGATCCGGGCCAGTCGATCACCTTGGGCAGCATCGGTCAGTTGACCGTGGACGGTGCATTGAATGCCTGGGGCGGCGCCATCACCTTGAGCGGTATCTCGGTTGCGCCGGATGTGGCCGAAGACGTCGAGAGCGCCGGTCATGGCCGCTCGATCTGGGTGGGGGAACAGGCGGTGCTCGATGTCGCCGCGCGGGCGGCTACCGCGACCGATGCCCTGCGGCGTCGCTACGGGAAGGTGGACGCGGGTGGCAGCATCGTGATCGGCGGGCAAATCGATCCGCAGACCGGTATCGCCAGCGCGGCCAATCAATTCGTGGTGGTGCGTGAAGGCGCGCGCCTGGAGGCTTCCGGCGCCCAGGCCATGGTCGATGTGGCGGGTCAAGGGCCGGTGGCGATTGCCAGCGGCGGCGGCAGTATTTCCCTGGCGTCGAACAACGGTTTGTACCTGGACGGCAGTTTCAGCGCCCACGCTGGTGGCAGCGGCGCGGCGGGCGGCTCACTGAATGTGGCGCTGGAGACACCGCTCTACCGCACCAATGCGTCGCAGCGGGTACGCCAGGCGCGGGAGATGGTGGTTGGCCAGGTCAGCGCCGACAGCCTGCTGCCCGGCGGCGTCGGTCCCGAAGCCGTGCAAGACCGTCTTGCCTATGGCCATGCCCGGCTGGGGATGGAGAAGGTTCAGGAGGGGGGCTTCGATAACCTGTCGCTGCTCAGCAACGGCCTGATCAGTTTCGACGGCACGCTGTCGCTGTCTCTGGGGCAGAGCCTGCAGTTGTATGCCGGTGCCCTGGCGTTGAGCGATGGCGCCGCGACCGGTTCGCGGGTGCAACTGGCCGCGCCTTATGTACGCCTGGCGGGTGTCGGCGCGGTGGATGCGCCTGACCGCTCGATGCGCCCTACAGTGCAGGGTGGAGTTTCGACCCAGGCTTCGACGGGCAGCCTGTTGGTCACGGCGGGTAACGTACTGGATATCCGCGATGGCGTGAGTATCGGTGCCCATGACACCACCGCCAGCGGCCTGAGCCAGGCCATAGACCGCCGCGCCTTCGACGACACGCAACTGATCAGCCAGGGCGACCTGCGCTTCCTGGCCAGCACCGTCAATACGCGCAATACCAACCTGAGCACCCAGGCCGACCTGCGGCTGGCGGCGGCGCAGATCTACCCGGCCACCGGCGCGGTGGCCCAGGTGCTCGCGGGTTATCGGGGCAATGGCCTGGACTACGATCCAGACCGCACCCTGAGTATCGGGCGCACCGGCAGCGCCAATCCGGCGCAACCCTATTCGGTGTTCGGCAAACTGACCCTTGGTGCGGCCGTCATCGAGCAGGGCGGCGTGCTGCGGGCGCCCCTGGGCAATATTTCCCTGGGCACCCAGGTGGGGATATTGCGCTATACCAAGGAACTCAGCCTGCTGCCGGGCAGCCTGACGTCGGTCAGCGCCGCGGGCCTGACCTTGCCCTATGGCGGCACGGTGGACGGTGTGACCTGGCGCTTCGACGGTCAGCAAGTGGATTTGCTGGGTGTGGGTGGCACCAGTTCCAGCGGTAACCTAGTGGTGGGCGCGCAGTTGCTGGGGCAGTCGATCGAGGTGCCGCAGGGCGCGGTACTGGACCTCTCCGGGGGTGGCCAGTTGCTGGGCGCGGCATTCGTTTCCGGACGCGGCGGTTCGACCGATGCGCGCTATAACCCCTTGGTGCAGTTCGGCGCCGATGGCCGCTTTACTTTGCCGGGGCTGGATACCAATCCGGTGTATGCCATCGTGCCCGGGGTCCAGGCGAATGTCGCGCCCAGCGGCGGCGAGGCGGGGGCGACAACGCCCTTGGTGGGCCAGCAGATCAGCATCGACGCGGGCGTCCCCGGTTTGCCGGCGGGCACCTACACCTTGCTGCCGTCGACCTATGCCTTGCTGCCGGGGGCGTTCCGGGTCGAGATCAATGGCTTGGCCGCGCCATTCGGCGCCACCGCGCTGACCCGCGGCGCGGCCATGCGCAACGGCTCCTGGTCCAGCGCCGGCCGGCTGTCCATCGCCCAGACCGGGATTCAGAATGCCTTGAGCCACCAGGTGATCCTGACCCCGGCTGCGGTGTTGCGCAGTTACTCGCAATACAACGAAACCCCGTATGCCGATTTCGTGCGCAGCGATGCCGCGCGCCAGGGCGTGCCTCGGGCGGCGCTGGAGGCCGATGGCAAAACCTTGCGGGTCAGCCTGATCGCCGGCCAGAACGGTTCTCCCAACGGTTTCGAGTTCGCTGGGGTAGCACGTTCGGCGGCGGCCGAAGGCGGTTTTGGCGCGAGCCTGGAGGTGATGTCCAGCGGCAGCGCCATCGAGATTCTGCCGGCCGGGGCCACTGCCAGCGGCAACGGGGTGGCGTTCCATGCCGATGATCTGAACGCCATTGGCACGGCCCGCATGAGCATTGGCGGAGCGCCGACCGTGGTGTATGGCCAGGGCGGCAATTTTGTTGGCTTCGATGCGAACCGTGCCGCCGAGTCGGTGACGTTGCGCCAGGGCGCGACCTTGTCGGCCCCTGAAGTGTTCCTCGTTTCCGGCCTGCCCAGTGGCGCGATTCAAATCGAGCAGGGCGCATCGATCAACACCCTGGGGCGTGGCGAAGCGGCCTACGACTCCACCGATGGTTTCATCTACCAACCCGGACTTCGCAGTGTGCTGGCCGTCTCCAACGGTGTGCTGCAAATGCTCGCGCCGACCGAGGGTGATATTTCCCGAGGGCCTGGCAGTATCTTGATCGGGGACTGTGCACAGGCTACCTGCCAGGGCGAAACCACGCTGTACTCCCAAGGCACCATTGCCTTCGCCACCACCAACACCTTCAGGTTGGGCGACGCGGTGCGTTACGGCACCCGTCACCTGGCGCTGGCGGTCGGTGGGATCAATGTCGGCAGTCCAGAGGCGTTGGCCGCCGCCCAGGCGCGCAATGCACTGCCGTCGGGGCTGACCCTCAACCAGGAGGTCATGAACCGCTTGCTGCGCGGCGATATCGCCAGTGGGGCGCCGGCGCTGGAAACCCTGTCGTTGACCGCCGGCCAGTCATTGAATTTCTACGGCAGCACCACCCTGAGCACCCTGGACAGCAACGGCCAGTCGATGCTCGACAACCTGATGCTCAGCACCCCGGCGATCTACGGCGCCGGCGCGGCCGGCGATGTGGCGTTGATCCAGACCGGTAACTTGATCTGGAACGGGGTCGCCGGTACGCCCGCCGCGGTGATTGCCAACGGCGCCGGCGCCGGCAGCGGCACCCTGGAAATCCGGGCCCGGCGCATCGAATTCGGCTATGGCCCCAACACTCAGCCCGATCCTTTGGCCGACTACGCCCGCCTGGCCCTGGGCTTTGCCAACGTCAATCTCAGCGCCAGCGAACGCCTGACCGCTAACCATAAGGGCAGCCTGGCGGTGTACCAGTCCCAGGGTGCCTATGAAGCCGGCAAGGGCTTCGCCTACAGCGGCGGCAACCTGAATATCAGCACGCCGTTGCTCACCGGCGAGGCCGGTTCGGTCAATCGCCTCACGGCGGGGGGCGACCTGCGTTTGAGCCGCGCGCCGGGTCAGCAGGCGGCCTTGCCGGCCATCGACAGCCTTGGCGCTGAAGTGTTGCTGGCCGGTAACAACGTCGAACTGGACAGCGCCGTGGTCCTGCCTAGCGGCAAGCTGACGGTCAATGCCGAGCATGCCTTGAACCTGACCGACAGCGCACATCTGGACCTGGCCGGGCGCCAGGTCACCTTCAACGAAGTCAGCCAATACAGCTGGGGCGGCGATGTGATCCTGCAAAGCCGCGAGGGCGATATCCGCCAGGCGGCGGGATCGCGGATCGACTTGTCGGCAGAGAACAACCACGGTGGCAATCTGAAAGTGCTGGCGGTGGGCGAGGGCGGCGGTCAGGTGGATCTGCAAGGCGCGCTGCTCGGCGCCAGCAGCGGGTATTACGACGCCGGCGGCACCCTGGTGCCCTACAAGGCTGGCAGCGTCGATATCCGCGCGCAGACCCTGGGGGATTTCGCCGCGCTCAACCAGCGCCTCAACCAGGGCCAGGTGTTCGGTGCCCGCAGCTTCCAGATCAAGCGCGGCGACCTGACCATCGGCAACGAACTCAAGGCCGGCGAAGTCAACGTGTCCGTGGACAACGGCCAGTTGACGGTGCTGGGCAGCATCGACGCCAGTGGCGAGCGGGTCGGCAGCATCCGCCTGGCCGCCAGCCAGGGCCTGACCCTGGCCGGCAGCTCGGTGCTCGATGTCCACGGCACGGCCCTGCGGGTCGACAGCTACGGCAAGATCATCGATTCGCCGAACCGTGCGCTGGTCGAACTCAACTCCGGCCAGGGCCAATTGACCCTGGCCGACGGCGCACGCATCGACCTGCGCCATGGCACCTCGGTCGCTGCCGGTACGGCGCCTGGCCAGTACGACGGCCAGGCCCGCGGGACGCTGGAGCTCAATGCCCCGCGCCTGGATGCCAACGATCCGACCCTGGGCGATATCGCCATCGACGCCAGTGGCCGGCTGAACATCCTGGGGGCCCGTTCCATCGCGGTAAACGGTACCGCCCGTTACACCGATGCCCCCGAGGGCACGGCGCCGGCCGCCAGCGGTCGGCCGTACCAGGTGATCGATCAGGCCTACCTGGACGCCAAGCATCAGGACAGCCAGCGCTTTATCGACAATGCCTTGGGCAATGCTGGCCTGATGAACGGCAAGCTGGCCGGTTTGAACAACGCCAGCTATGCCGACGCCTTCCACCTGCGCCCAGGGCTGGAGATCGTCACCCAGGGCGATCTGGTGATCAGCGGTGACCTGGACCTCTCCGGCTATCGCTATGCCAGCGTCAATCCCCATGCGCAGAAAACCGCGGTGTACGGCTCCGGCGAACCGGGCAACCTGGTGATTCGCGCCGGTGGCAACCTGGATATCTACGGCAGTATCAACGACGGTTTCGCGCCGCCACCGCCGACCCCGGACGATGCCGGCTGGGTACTGACACCCGGTCGCCAAGCCTTTGGCGGCGACGTGGTGGTGCCGGGGCCGGGGGTGACGCTGGCTGACGGCAGCCTGTTCCCGCCCGGCAAGACCCTCAACTACGCGTTGCCGATCAAGCCGGTACGCCTGGCGCAGGGGACCGTGCTGCCGGTCGAGGCGACCCTGCAGGCCCCGCTGGAACTGCTGGCCGGCACCGTGCTGCAAGCAGCGGTGCGCGACAGCGCCGGCAATCAGGTGTATGCCGCCGGCACCCTGATCCGCGAGGCCGTGACCCTGGCCAGCGGCATGACCCTGGACGCTGGAACGCGACTGCCCCGTGCGGCCTCGCTGGGCGCCATGACCTGGCCGGCCGGGGTGCCGTTGCCGAGACGCGACAGCTTTGGCCCGAACAACCCGGACGGCGTGCAACTGGCCGGCTCGCTGGCGCTCAAGGTGGGCGCGTTGATTCCGTCGGAAACCGATATCAAGTTGCCGTCCGGGGTGATTTCGGTGCCCCTGCGCACAGTGACCGGCGGGCGCCAGGGCAGTAACTGGGCCGTCGCTCCGTTGTTGCCGGAAGGCTCGTTGTCCTGGTCGATGCGCCTGGTGTCGGGGGCCGATACCCAGGCCGCCGACACCCGGGCGATCAAACCGGTGATGGCTGGCGACCTGACCTTGGCCGATACCCATTACGCGGTCCTCGAGGGGCACGAGACCATTATTATTCCGGGAACTCCGGAGCGTCCGGCGGGGGCCTGGTTCTGGAACGAGCTGGGGGTGTTGATCGACCCGAGTTTCGTCGAAGGCACACGGGTCGCGCCGGCGGATGAGTCCTGGTGCGCCGAAGGTATGTGCAATCGCTTCAACTATGTGTGGAACGACCTCGGGGTGTTGATCGACCCTGGCTTTGTCGAGGGAACACCGGTTCTGGCGGAATATGAATCCTGGTGTGCAGAAGGCCTGTGTACCTCGTTGGGCGAAGCCATCCCCGGCACGCCGGAGCAGGTCATCGTCGGCCCGGTGAACAGAGTGACGCCAGTCACCCAGAACTTCAGTGTACTACGCACCGGTACCGGGGATCTGGACCTGCTGGCGGCGGGTAATGTGGCCATGCAGTCGTCATATGGGGTCTATACCGCCGGGGCTTCGACGGCCGCACGAGCCGGCGATCTGCAGGCCGCTTTCGATCAGCCGCGCAGTCGGGGCAGCGATGACAGTGTGCTGGGCAGTGCGGCGGCCGCTTACGAAGCCCTGGTCAACGAGGCCCCGGGTAGTCTGTATGCGGCCTGGTACCCGGATCAGGGCGGCAACCTGCTGTTGCGTAGCGGTGGCAGTCTGACCGGCGATGTGTTCAGTAGCTACACCCTCCCGCGTAACGAAAACGCCCGCGCTCAATTGGCCAGTTCCAACCTGGGCAATTGGCTCTGGCGCCAGGGGACTGGTGATACGGCCGGGGTTACGCCGATTCCGGCCAGTTGGTGGATCAACTTCGGCACTTATGTGAATGGTCGTGGAGCAGTGAATACCGGTAATCCCGATAGCAGCCTGATTGCGCAACTGCCAATACTGGTGGGCTTTACCGGTATCGGCACCTTGGGCGGTGGCAATCTGACGTTGGACGTGGGCCGTGATGCCGGCTTGCTCAGCCGTCGTGGCGCTCCGGATGCGGCTTCCTCGCCACGTAGTCAGGGGCTGGTGCTGGCGGTGGGCAGCAGCGGTCGAGTGACCCCGGCAGGTGAACTGCTGCTGACCGGCGGTGGTGATCTGGAGGTGCGCGTGGGTGGTGATCTGAACCCCGGATTATCGGCTCGGGCCACCACCAGTGCATCGGTCATCAATTCAGTCTCCACCGATTACACCCAGCAGAACCTGAGCTTGAACGGGGTCTTGAGCAACCTGCGTGGCGCGCTCGGCCTGCAAGCCTCGAGCCTGGGGGGGATTGCCTTGAACTATGGCAGTCTCGCGCTGTTCAACGACAGCAAGGAGACCCGCGCCTACGATCCGTTCAACGCGTCCCTGGGCACCGCGACAGGGGGCATGGTGTTGATGCTCGGCGACTCCACGGCCAGCTTGGCCACCCGTGGTGACCTGGTGCTGGCCGGTACGGGCGACCCAGGGCGGACGTCTACTGAAAACGCCTCGGCATTCACCTATGACGGTACTTCTTATGGAGCGGGGGGCTATGGCTGGTTCTCGCTGTGGACCGATAGCACTGCGATCAACCTGTTTTCGGCGGGCGGCAATCTGACCCCGAGTGTGCAGGCCGGTGATCTAGGCAATAACGGTCAACCTATTGGCAACCGCAACAGCTCGCCGACCGATGGCCGATTCATCTTCCCTTCGCAATTGAGCGCAGTTGCCGCCAGTGGCGATGTGTTTATCGGCGGCTCGGCGTTGGGGGGTACGAGTAACAACTCGCAGTACTCGTTGCTGTTGGCGCCGTCGACCCAGGGTCGCCTGGAAGTGCTGGCCGGGGATTCGATTTATGCCGGCGGGTATGCCATCAACCAGTCTGGAGCCTCTCTGAGCGCGATGCCCACGCCTTTTACTCCGGCATTCGCGGGTTGGGGTATGGACCCTAATAACCCCATAGCTAACCCCATAGTGACTAATCTGAGCAGCGACGGCATTACGATCCCGAACACCAAGGCCGAGTTTTCGCTGTTTGCCTTTGGTTCCAATACCGCCAGCAATCAGTTTGCCAGCCGTGACGCGGCGCGCTTTTATGCGGTTGGCGGGGATATAGTCGGGTTGCGCAGTGGTGAAATACTGAACTTCACCGCCGGTTCACGGCTTGGACAAACCTGGTACGAAGCGGCCGGGCCGGTGTGGATGAAGGCGGGGCGCGATATTGTCAACTCGGGAACTGCTTTGGGCGAGCCGACAGGGATCCCCACCGTCATCGCCAGTTCCCTGGGGGGGCTGTCCGGTAGCGGCACCAGCAGCGGCAACCTGTTCGTCCATAACGATCCTCGGGATATTTCCATCGTTTCCGCCGGACGCGACCTGCTGTTCAGCTCTTTCAACGTCGCCGGCCCCGGCACGCTGGAGATCAGCGCCGGACGCAATATCCTGATGCAGGACAAGGCCTCGGTGAGCAGTCTCGGCCCGGTGGTGGCCGGCGACTCGCGGCCTGGCGCCAGCATCGTCATGCAGGCCGGGGTTGGGGCCGCCGGCCTGGATTACCTGAAGTTCGTCACGCCCTACCTGGACCCGAGCAATCAGGCCGAGGCCGGCGTGCCGCTGGCCGAGCAACGGGGCAAAGTCGCCAAGACCTATGAAGCGCAATTGTTGCAGTGGCTCAAGGAGCACTTTGCCTTCGAGGGTTCCGGCGACGAGGCGCGGGGCTACTTTGCCAGCTTGCCGGCGGAGCAGCAGCGGGTCTTCGCCCGTCGCGTCTACTTCGAGGAACTGCGTGAGGGCGGCCGCGAATACAACGATGCCAACGGCCCGCGTTTCGGCAGCTTCCTGCGCAGTCGCAACGCGATTGCCGCCTTGCTGCCGAGCAAGGATGTGGCGGGTAACCCGATCGTTTACGACGGCGACATCACGATGTATGGCGGCGCGGGCGTACACACCCTGTTTGGCGGCGATATCCAGATGCTCACCCCGGGCGGGCAGCAGGTATTCGGCATCGAAGGCGAGGCGCCGCCGGCCAGCGCCGGGGTCATCACCCAGGGCGCCGGCGATATCCAGTTGTATTCCCAAGGCAGCATCCTGCTGGGGCAGAGCCGGGTTATGACCACCTTTGGCGGGTCGATCCTTGGCTGGTCGAACGCCGGCGACATCAACGCCGGACGTGGTTCCAAGACCACCGTGATCTACACCCCGCCCAAGCGGGTCTACGACAACTGGGGCAATGTCACGCTGTCGTCGAACGTGCCGAGCTCGGGGGCGGGGATCGCCACCCTGGCGCCGATTGCCGAGGTGCCCGCCGGGGATATCGACCTGCTGGCGCCCTTGGGCACCATCGACGCCGGCGAGGCGGGGATCCGGGTCTCGGGCAACGTCAATATCTTCGCCCTGCAAGTGGTCAACGCCGCGAATATCCAGACCCAGGGCAAGTCCTCGGGGATTCCGGTGGTGGCGTCGGTCAACACCGGGGCCCTGACGTCGGCCAGTTCGGCGGCGTCTTCGGCGACCCAGGCCGCCGAGGATGTGGCGCGCCAGCAGCAGGCGGCGGCGCGGCAGAACATGCCGTCGGTGTTTAGCGTGCAGGTGCTGAGTTTCGGCCAGGAGCGCCTGGCGCCGACCCAGGATGGCGCCAGCCGGGCCAACCCCGGTTACAACCCGGACAGCCCGGTGCAAGTGCTGGGCGCCGGGCCGCTGAGCGATCAGGCGCGCCAGCAGTTGACCGAGGAGGAGCGGCGGCAACTGACCTTATAGGTTCTCTCGTGGCAACACGTTTGGGGGCGATCATTGATCGCCCCTTTTTTTTGCAGAGCTGCCACACAGGTGCCTATCACCCCTTGAGACCTAGGCGAAGGCTCTAGTCCGCGGGTTTGCCATTTTCTGCCCGCATTCATGGAGAAGACCGGCGCCTATCGGCCGGCCCGGCGGATGATTGACGGCAAAATAATGGCAAATTAACATCGCGCCACTATTTTGATATCAAGCTGTCTCGAGGGACCGAACATGTACTCACCCGCCCTCGCGGGGAGGTTGTGCCTGGCTTTGCTGTGCCTGACTCCGCTA